>JBBRAH010000035.1:0-33104 GCA_038206985.1 Solirubrobacterales bacterium | reverse complement strand
GGGGGGGGGCACGGTCGGCAGCGCCGCCCCTTCTCACTTCCTCATTGCAACCGTCCTGGCACGCGGCCGTAACCCTCGCGTCCCTCGACCCCTCACCGCCCGTCCAGCGCCCTCCCCAGCCAGCGGAGTGCCACGGCCTGGAGCTCGGGGTCGTGCTGGACGGAGCGGTGGTGGCCGCCTGGTACGACGATCAGCTTGCGGGGTTCGGAGGCGGCGGCGAAGAGACGCTCGGACTCGATGTAGGGGACCCGGTCGTCGCCGCGGGCGTGGAGCAGGATCAGTGGCTTGCCGGCGAGCTCGGCCACGGATTGAGTGAGGTCGTGTTCACCGAGCCAGGCGTCGAGGGCGCCCACGTCGGCGCGCATCTCGAAGTCCCCGTTGCGCAGCCCGCGGCGCAGCCCCTCCTCGGTCGCCGGGCAGATCGCGATCACGCCACTGATCGAGGGGCTCGTCGCAGCCGCGTGGATTGCCAGGTAGCCACCCATGCTCGAGCCGCGGACGCAGACGCGGCCCTGGTCCACGTCGGCCCTGCGACCCAGCATCGCGGCGATCCCGCCGATGTCCCCGAGGGCCGCCGGGCTCATGGGCTCGGTGTCGCTCCCGTGGCCGCGTTGGTCGTAGGCGATGGCGGCCCAGCCGGAGGCGGCGCAGAGCCGGCCGAAGTCGCCGTGGTTCTCCTTGGTCGAGCCGGCCCCGTGCAGGATCACCATGCCGGGCCAGGGACCGTCGCCGTCGGGAAGCCAGAGCCAGAACTCGCGCCCCTCGTGGTTGCCGCGCTCGTCTGGTTGCTTGGGGGTGGGGAGCTCCCGCATCCGACGCGACGCTAGTACACGGGCCCCCGCGGGACGCGAGGCGGCCGGTGCCTGTGAGAATGCCCCGGATGAGCGAGACGACTGCAACCAGCGGCGCCCGGCCGGGTGCCGGAACGGTCGAGGCTTCCCCGGTGTATCCGGATGGGACCGCGGTCAACGCGGCCGGGCACCTGGAGGTCGGGGGCTGCGACGTCGTCGAGCTCGCTCGCGAATATGGCACGCCCGCCTACGTCTACGCGCCCGAGGACATCCGCAGGCGGGCACGGGCCTACGTCGACGGTCTCGCTGCTCTGACCGATTCCTCGGAGGTCCTCTTCGCCAGTAAAGCCGCACCGATCACGGCGATCTATGAGCTCTGCCGCGAGCAGGGTCTGGCGGTGGATGTTGCCTCCGGCGGGGAGCTGCACACCGCGCTGAGCGCCGGCTTCGAGCCCGAGCGGATCTACATGCACGGCAACAACAAGACCGTGCGGGAGCTCGAGTACGCCTTCGATACCGGCGTTGGCTGCCTGATCGTCGATTCCTTCGACGAGATCGAGCGAGCCGATCGCCTTCTCGACCGTTCCCAGCGGGTGATGCTGCGGCTGACGCCGGGGATCAAGCCCTCCACGCATTCCCATGTGCAGACCGGGCAGCTCGACTCCAAGTTCGGCTTCGGTCTCGCCGACGGCCTCGCCGAGCGCGCGGTCGAGGCAGTCCGGGCCAGCAAGCACCTCGAGCTGGTCGGCCTACACGCGCACATCGGATCGCAGATCTTCGAGCTCGAGCCATATGCAAAGGCGGTCGAGGCGCTGGCCGGCTTTGCCGACGCCTTCGTCCCGGAGCTCGAGCTTCTCAACCTCGGGGGCGGCCTCGGCGTCGCCTATGAGCGCGGGGACGAGCCCCCTTCGATCGCCGGCTATCTGCAGACCAAGGTCGAGGCGGCCCGCCGCCACTTCGACCCGCTGCCGAAGCTGCTGATCGAGCCCGGTCGCTCGCTCGTCGCCAATGCCGGTCTGACGATGTATGAGATCGGCACGGTCAAGGAGATCCCGGGGGTACGGACCTATGTCGCAGTGGACGGCGGTATGTCGGACAATCTGCGCCCGATGCTCTACGGCTCCCGCTACGAGGCGCTGATCGCGGATCGCGCTGCGGATGAGCCCGACCGCGAGGTGACGGTCGCCGGGATGCACTGCGAATCAGGCGACGTGATCGCCCGCGACGTTGGGCTCGCGGCCCCAGCCGTCGGCGACGTGCTGGTCACTCCGGCCACCGGCGCCTACGGTTACGCGATGGCCAACAACTACAACGGGATCCCGCGTCCGCCCGTGATCTTCTGCGAGGACGGCTCCTCCCGGGTCGTCGTCCGCCGCGAGAGCTGGGAGGACCTGGTGGCGCGCGATGTCTGAGTCGGCCCCGATGCGCATCGGCCTGCTCGGCCGGGGCACGGTCGGCGGGGCGTTCGCCGAGCTGGTCGCCGAGCGTGCCGACGCGGTTGAGGTGGCCTCGGGCCGGCGGCCTGAGATCAGCGGTGTGCTGCGGCGCAGCGAGGGGGATTTCGATGAGATCCTCGCCTCCTCGGACCTCATCGTCGAGCTGATGGGCGGCATCGAGCCTGCCCGCGAGCACATCCTCGCCGCTCTCCGTGCCGGCAAGCCGGTCGTCACCGCGAACAAACAGCTTGTCGCCCAGCACGGCGCCGAGCTGTTCGAGGCCGCCCGAGCCGGGGGCGTGCAGCTGCGCTTCGAGGCGGCAGTTGCCGGCGCGATCCCGGTGATCAGGGTCGTTACGGAGAGCCTCGGCCCCCTGGAGATCCATCGCGTCTCGGGGATCGTCAACGGAACAACGAACTTCATCCTCAGCGAGATGGCCGACACGGGCGCCGACTACGCCGACGTGCTGGCCCGCGCCCAGGAGCTCGGCTACGCCGAGGCCGATCCCACCGACGACGTCAACGGGGCCGATGCGGCGGCCAAGATGGCGATCCTCGCCCGGCTCGCGTTCGATACCGAGGTCGGGCTCGAGGACGTCACCTACGAAGGCATCGAGAAGATCCGCCCCGACGACATCTCCTACGCCAGGGAGCTCGGCCTGAGTCTGAAGCTGCTCGGTGTCGCAGAGCGCCACGGCGAGGCGATCAGCGTCCGGGTGTTCCCCTGCTTCCTGTACCGGGGCCACCCCCTGGCACCCGTCGAGGGCCCGTTCAACGCGGTCACCGTGGAGGCGCCCGCAATCACGGAGATCACCATGTCGGGCCCCGGGGCCGGTGGGCTGGAGACCGCGTCCGCCGTGCTCGGCGATGTCGTCTCGATCTTTGCCGGAGATGCCCCGGTCCATGTGCCGTCGCGGCAGTTGCCGATCCTCTCCGAACTCGACTCGTCCTTCTACCTGCACCTGGAGGTCGCCGACCGGCCGCGGGTCCTCGCTGCGATCGCCGACGTGATCGGCCGCAACGGGATCTCGGTCAAGAGCGTCGTGCAGCGTGGAATGGGCGACGACGCGCGCCTCGTCATGGTCCTGCACAGGGCTCCCGAGGCCGACTTCCGGGCGGCGGTCGCCGAGATCGCCGAACTCGAGTTCATGCGCTCCACCCCGCGTGCCATCCGGGTGCTCGAGGAGCAGTACGTCTGATGACCCAGCCCCTGATCGAGCGCTACCGTGAGTACCTGCCGATCGGAGCGGACGACCCGGTGATCTCGCTCAACGAAGGCTCCACTCCGTTGGTCCCCGCGCCGCGTCTGTCGGAGCTGCTGGGCGTCACGGCGTATCTCAAGTTCGAGGGCGCCAACCCGACCGGGTCCTTCAAGGACCGGGGCATGACCGTCGCCGTCTCCCGGGCTGTCGCTCAGGGCGCCGAGGCCGTGATCTGCGCCTCCACCGGCAACACGGCCGCCAGCGCGGCCGCCTACGCCGCGCGCGCCGGACTGCGCGGCGCGGTGATCGTCCCCGAGGGCAAGATTGCAATCGGCAAGCTCGCCCAGGCTTTGATGCACGGAGCCAGTGTTGTGGCGCTGCGCGGCAACTTCGACGACGCCCTGCGGATCGTCCGCGAGCTTGCCGAGCACCACCCGATCGAGCTGGTCAACTCCGTCAATCCATTCCGGATCGAAGGGCAGAAGACTGCGGCCTTCGAGGTTTGCGACGAGCTCGGCACCGCACCCGACGCGCTGGCGATCCCGGTCGGCAATGCGGGCAATGTGACCGCCTGGCGCAAGGGCTTCTCCGAGTACGGCCACGCGCCGATCCTCTACGGCTTCCAGGCGGCGGGCGCGGCGCCGCTGGTCAATGGCGCCCCGGTGGCCAACCCCGAGACGGTCGCCTCCGCGATCCGGATCGGCAATCCGGCGCGCTGGGAGGAGGCGATGGAGGCGTTCACTTCCTCGCGAGGGCGGGTGGCTGCGGTCAGCGATGAACAGATTCTGGACGCGTACCGATTCCTCGCTGCCGAGGAGGGCGTCTTCTGCGAGCCGGCCTCGGCTGCCTCGGTGGCCGGGCTGCTGGCCCATGGCCTCCCGGTGGTCGACGGCGGAAGTGCCCCGGGGTCCGTCGTGTGCGTGCTCACGGGCCACGGCCTCAAGGATCCGGACACCGCCCTCGGCAAGGCTCCCTCCGTCATCGGCTGTGAGCCCGATACAGCGGCTGTCGAGCGCGTAGTATTCGGGACACCTGCCTGAGTTACTTAAAGTCCGACGGGAACTCGTACCTTAAGTTACTCTCAGCGGTGCCGCAACTCGTAGATACAACGTTCAGCGAACCTAGTAAGAAGGGTCAATGATGACCAACGAGGGGGAAGCCCGGGCACCAGGGCTGCGACCGACACCCGAGGCGGGAGCATCCAGGCATGCGCTGCCGGCCGGCACGTTCATATTCGAGTTCGATGCGTCGCTCTGCGTGCAGAGCCTCGAGAGTTCGTCCGGGACGGAGTTCGGCTCGCTGGTGGGTCAGCGGCTCGCCACCGTGATCGGGGCGTCTGACCCTGCGCAGGTAGACAGCGCTGCGCGGGAGGCGTTGGCCGGCCGCTCGACGACGATCGTCGTAGCCACCGCCGCGGGAGACGCCCCGGTGGTGTTGCGAACCGGGCCCACGGGCGGTGGTCTCGGCTCCGCGGTGGTCTTCGACATGGCGCAGGACGATCTGGTCGATCCCAGCCCCGACCACTCGCGCGAACTCGAGTGGATCGCCGACATCTCCCGTTCGCTGGCGCGCAGCACTTACGCCGACGAGGCCCGTTCCGCGATCTGCGAGGCAGTCCACAGAGTTACCGACGCCGAGCGCGTGGTGCTGTTCGAGACCGACTCATCAGGCCACGCCCTGCGCGCCACTGCCTCGTTGGGCATCGACGCCGAGAACGCGGCGCTGCCCCTGAACGAGAACTCCGGCGCCGCCATGGCGCTGCGTCTCAACGCCTCCCGCTTCGTCACAGACGTCTCGACGGAGGCGCCGGGAGCACTCGCCTTCCTCCGTGACGCGGGCATCGCATCCGTCCACTGGCAGCCGGTCTCGCGGGGCCGCACGGTGCGCGGCATCCTGGCGGTCGGCTTCGAGCGCCCGCGGGACGAGCTCGTCGCCAGACAGGCGCGGCTTGCTGAGTTCGTCGGGATCGAGGCAGCGGTCGCGCTCGACCGTGGTTCGGCGCTCGAGCGGCTCGTCTCGATGGCGAAGACGGATGTGCTTACCGGCCTGCCGAACAGGCGCGCATGGGAGCTGGAACTGGACCGCGAGCTCTCGCGTGCGACCCGGGATGGCTCCGTCGTCTCGGTGGCGATGCTCGATCTGGACGGTTTCAAGGCCTTCAACGACTCCCGCGGCCACCCCGCCGGGGATCGGGTGCTGGAGCTGGTCGGTGCCGCGTGGGCACCCCTGATCCGCGCCAGCGACCTGCTGGCCCGCTACGGCGGCGACGAGTTCGCGCTGTCCCTGCCGCGCTGCGAGGTGCTCGAAGCCGAGCACCTGGTCGAGAGGCTGCGCGAGGCGACCGGGAACGTGGTCGGCTTCTCCGCCGGCATCGCGAGTTGGGACGGCAGCGAGGCCGCAGAGGACCTGATCAGCCGCGCCGACATGGCCCTGTACGAGGCCAAGGAGACCGGTCGCGGATCGATCCGGGCTGCCGGCTGACTACCGCTCCGCGGCTCCCTCCGCAACCGAAAGCCGAGCAACCCACCCGGCGCGTGAGCGCGAGCTCTGCAGGGTTAATGGGATCGGGATTCCGGCCGATAGGAATACAGGGGACCGGGCCGACTACCGCCGACCGGGCAAATTGCGACGAGCAGGGTTGGAGCAGCAGGATGCTGAAAGCCCCACGGCAGGCATTGCCTATGATCGACGACGATGTGCGATTTCCCGCACTCGATTCGACTGTGAGGAGTGAGAGCAATGAAGGAGTTTGCCTGCGGGTCCGTGGTTCCAGGCTGCGATGCCAAGTTCACGGGGGACACCGAGGACGAGATCCTCTCCCAGGTTCCCGCGCACGCTGCCGAAGCCCATGGGATGAGCGAGGTTCCGCCGGAGGTCGTCGAGCAGGTCAAGGCCAACATCACCGACTCCGACTCCGACTGAGTCAAGCCTTCCGTCCGCGCCCCCGCGCCCCCGCGCCCGGCGTTCCTCCGAAGCGCCCGGCGGAGCGTGGGACATGATGCTGATCCTGGCCGGAGTGCTGGTTGTCGCCTTGGCTGTTGTAACGGCGCAGGCGATCGCGCTGCGACACGCCCGGGCGATCGAGCGCCGGTATCTGCTGCTGCTCGAGAACCTGCCCCAGATGGCAGTGACGCTCTTCGATCGCGAGCTGCGATTTCAGGTGGTGGGAGGGCCCGCGCTTCGAGATGCCGGCATGAGCGCCGCGGATGTCGTCGGCAAGCGTCTGCGCGAGGTGGTGAGCGGCGAGCAGGGGGACATGCTGGAGCGCTACTACCAGGCTGCCGTGGGCGGAGAGCCGCATGAGTTCGAGTACAGATCGGTCCGCGACGACCGGGACTACTGGCTGCGCGTAGTTCCCGTTCGCTCCGGTGGCGAGATCGTCGGCGGCATGGCGATCTCACAGGACATCAGCGAGCGCAAGGGGGCCGAGCGCGAGCGAGCCAGGGCTGAAGGGAGTCGCCGCATGACTGTCGACGCGATGGTCGATGCCTATGTCGCCATCGATGGCGACGGGCGGGTGTGCGACTGGAACGAAAGTGCCGTGCGGGTCTTCGGCCACACGCGGGAAGCCGCGATGGGAGCCGACGCCAAGAAGCTGATAGTCCCCGAGAGCGATCATCACGAGTTCGACGAACTGATGGCCCGCTATCTGGGCCCGGACCGCACGGGTCGCCCGCTCTCGCTGCGTGCTGAGCGCACGGCCCTGCACCGGGACGGCCACGTCTTCCCGGTGGAACTGGCGGCTGCCACCCTCGAGCACGCCGGCGTCCTCTCCCTCCACACCTTCATGCACGACATCACCGAGCGCAAGCGAAACGCGGCTGAGCTCGAGGCCCACGCCGCCGATGTCGAGACCCTGGCCGAGGCGATCGGGGCACTCGCCCGCAGCACCGACTCCGGCCAGGCTCGCGAGGCGATCTGCCGAGCGGCGGCCGAGATCGGCAAGGCCGATCTCGCAGTGCTGCTCGAGCCCGAGCCCGGCGGCGCGCTCCTGCGCTCGACCGCTGCACTCGACGGCGCTCCGGGTGACCGGGGGGCAGGGCAACTCGGTGGTACCGGTCCCGGAACGGCCGCCGCCGTGGCTCTCGCTTCCGGGCAGAGCGTGTTCAGGGAGAGGATCGATGGCCCAACTGATGCCGGCCAGAGCCTCGCCGCCTCGGCTTTCTGGGTTCCTGTTCTGCGGGACGGCACCCCGATCGCCGTGATCGCGGTGGGCTGGCTGGAGCCGCTGCTTCGGCTCGAGCCTCGCGTGGAACGGATGATGGGGCTCGTGGCCGCCGAGGCCGAGGTAGCGGTGGAGCGCATGGCGCTGCTCGATCGGCTGGAGAGAATTGCGCGGACCGACGATCTCACCGGTCTCCCGAACCGGCGCGCCTGGGATCAGGAGCTGGGTCGCGAACTTGCGCGGGCGCGCCGGAGTCATCTGCCGCTTGTGATCGCAATGATCGACATCGACGACTTCAAGTACTTCAATGATCGGCGCGGGCACCAGGCGGGCGACCGGATGCTCAAGGAGGCCGCCGGCGCCTGGCGCGCCGTGCTTCGCGAGACCGATCTGCTGGCCCGGTACGGCGGCGATGAGTTCGCTGTCGCCCTGCCGGGCTGCGGAAGTGACGAGGCCGTGGATCTTGTCGATCGGTTGCGGGCGGTCACTCCGCGCGGCGAGTCGTGCTCTGCCGGCCTCGCCCTCTGGGACGGCACCGAAAGCCCCGACGAGCTCGTCGGGCGAGCCGACGGCGCGCTGTATCGGGCGAAGCAGGAGGGCCGGGACAAAACCTCGTTCCGTTGAGCACGCATTTGTTGCATTCCGGCTCCCATCCGACAGCGGATGCTCGCGAGGATCAACGGGATGTATCACCGCGGAGGCGATTCCCTGCGACAGGCCATCGTGCAGCTGCTGGCGCCGCCGCGCTGTCTGGCCTGCCGGGTGCTCGGCGAGCAGCCCCTCTCGCACGGGCTCTGCCCGGGTTGTCGCCTCACGCTCTCGTCGCCCCCTGCAGCAGCTCCGCCGCCCGCGGGACTGTTCTCGGTCCTGGCGGCGATCGACTACAAGGGCCCGGGCCTCGGCCTGGTCGCGGCGCTCAAGTCGGCGGGGATCCCCGGCGCCGCGGGCACGGCAGCCGAGCTGATTGCCGAAGTCATCGAGCCACCTCCCGCGGCGACGGTGCTCGTCCCCGTTCCCTCCCACCCCCTACGCCATGCGCTGCGCGGCCTTGACCCTGCGGCGGAGATCGCGGCGGCGCTCGCGTCGCGGTTCGGCCTCGGACTGGCGCCGGCGCTGGCGCGGCTCGATCGTGGTCGCCAGCGCGGCCGCAGCCGCGAGCGGCGGCTCTCCGATCCACCGCGGTTCGCGATCAGCGGTGAGGCGCCCGCCAGGGTCCTTCTGGTGGACGACGTCCTGACGACCGGGGCGACCCTGTCGGCCTGCGCCGGCGCTCTGGCGGCCGCCGGCTCTGTTCGCGTGGAGGCCGCCGTCCTTGCTCGGGCCCCGCTGTGTTCAGGAGGGACTTGCACTCGCTGACCGGAGGCGTAGGATGGGCGACAGCGTTACGAGCTATACGAGGAGGCACACGTGAGGATTGACGTAGTCGGCCGAAATGTCGAGGTCACCGACGAGCTTCGTGAGCACATCCACAAACGCTTTGACCGGGTCGCCAGACAGGTTTCCGACCTGGCCCACCTCGAGATCGTGCTGCGGGAGGAAACCAACCCCGCGATCTCCGACAGTCAGTTCGCTGAGGCGACGCTCTATCTCAAGGGCACCACCCTGCACGCAGAGGAGTCCGAGGAGACGATGATGAAGGCGATCCGCCACGTCGCCGACGACGTCAAGCGACAGGTCAAGCGGCACCGCGAGTTGCGGCGTAAGCGCTCTCAGACGCGGAAGCTGGTCCACCAGTTGCGCGAGGTTCCGTCGTCGGGCCGGGTCCCGATCGATCCCGCCTAGATCCCGCCGGGCCTCCGGCCGGTCCCCCGGCCGGAGGCGACGTCGGCCCAGCCCGACCCTCCGGGAGTGGGCGAACAACTCTCAGTAGTACCCTCAGACCTATGGCCAAAGGCATGGGAATCATCGATCGCGCTCTGCGGATGGGCGAGAGCAGGCAGCTGCGCGACTACGACCGCAAGGTCGAGGCGATCAATCGCTTCGAGCCCGAGATGGAGTTGCTCGAAGACGAGGAGCTGAAGACCGAGGCTGAGAAGCTTCGCGAGCGGGCCCGGGGCGGGGAGTCGCTGGACGATCTGTTGCCCGAGGCGTTCGCGCTTTGTCGCGAGGCCGGCAAGCGGATTCTCGGCCAGCGTCACTATGACGTGCAGCTGGTCGGCGGCATGGTCCTGCACTCGGGGTCGATCGCCGAGATGAAGACCGGCGAGGGCAAGACCCTGACCGCGACCCTGGCCGTGTTCCTCAACTCGCTGGCCGGCAAGAGTGTTCACCTGGTCACTGTCAACGACTACCTCGCCAAGCGCGATGCCGAGTGGATGACTCCGCTCTACAACGCCCTCGGCGTCACGGTGGGCGTGATCCAGGACACCGATCTGCCCGACCACGGCGACCGCCGACACGAGGCCTACGCCGCCGATGTCACCTACGGAACCAACTCGGAGTTCGGCTTCGATTACCTGCGCGACAACATGGCCCCGACGCTCGAGGCCTGCTACCAGCGCGACCACAACTTCGCGATCGTCGACGAGGTCGACAACATCCTCATCGATGAGGCGCGCACGCCGCTGATCATCTCCGGCGCGCCCGAGCAGGCGGCCGAGCTGTACCACACGTTCGCCCGCCTGGCGCGGCAGATGGAGGGCGTGGAGTCCAAGCCCAAGCTGAAGGCTCTCGGGGAGAGCAAGGACACCTCCGAGGCCGAATACGACTACGAGTGGGACGAGAAGAACAAGACGATCGCCCCGACCGAGCGCGGCGTCAAGCGAGCCGAGGAGTTCCTCGGCGTGGAGAACCTGTACCTCGCCGAGCACGGCACGCTGGTCAATCACCTGATCCAGAGCCTCAAGGCCGAGTCGCTGTACCGCAAGGACAAGGACTACGCGGTCATCGACGGTCAGGTGATGATCATCGACGAGTTCACCGGGCGCATCCTCGAGGGCCGGCGCTGGTCGGACGGGCTGCACCAGGCGGTCGAGGCCAAGGAGGGCATCGCACCTCGCGAGGAAAACCAGACGCTGGCAACGATCACCCTGCAGAACTACTTCAGGCTCTACGACAAGCTCAGCGGCATGACCGGCACGGCGCTCACCGAGGCGACCGAGTTCATGAAGATCTACAAGATGCCGGTGGCCGAGATCCCGACCAACCGGGACATGGTCCGCGACGATCAGAACGATCAGATCTACAAGACCCGCGAGGGCAAGTGGAAGGCCGTCGTCAACGAGATCTCGACACGCCATGACTCGGGCCAGCCGATTCTCGTCGGCACCGTCTCGGTTGAGGTCTCCGAGATGCTCTCCGAGCAGTTCAAGCAGCGCGGGATCAAGCACATCGTGCTCAACGCCAAGCCCGAGCACGCCCAGAAGGAAGGCGAGACGGTCTCGTCGGCCGGGCGGATCGGCGCCGTGACGATCGCCACCAACATGGCCGGCCGCGGCGTCGACATCAAGCTCGGTGGCGATCCCGAGCAGATGGCGGTCCACGAGCTGCGCAAGCTCGGGATCAGCGAGGACGATGAGAACTGGGACGAGGAGTACGCCGCCCTGGTCAACGAGCTGACCCCGAGGTGCAAGGCCGAGGGCGAGCAGGTGCTGGAGCGCGGTGGGCTCTACATCTGCGGCACCGAGCGCCACGAGTCGCGCCGGATCGACAACCAGCTCCGCGGCCGCGCCGGCCGCCAGGGCGACGCCGGCGCCTCGCGATTCTTCCTCAGTGCCGAGGACGACCTGGTCCGCCTCTTCGCCGGCGACCGGATCTATAAGATCCTCGACCGGCTCGGACCCGTGGGTGACGACGGCGAGGAGTTCCCGCTCGAGGCCAAGCTGCTGACTAAGCAGATCGAGGGTGCCCAGAAGAAGGTCGAGGAGCAGAACTACCTGCAGAGGAAGCGCGTGCTCGAGTACGACGACGTGATGAACGAGCAGCGCCGGGTCGTCTATCGCTACCGCCGCGAGGTCCTCGAGGGCCGCGACATGGGCGAGGTGGCCCGCGAGCAGGTCTCCGAGCTGATCCGCGCCAAGGTCGGCGATTTCACGCAGTCTGACGTCTTCGAGGAGTGGGACCTGGGAGGCATGCAGGCGCTCTTCGCCTCGATGTGGCCGCTGGCGGAGGATCTCTCCGAGGTCAAGTCGGGCTCCTCCAGTCGCGAGGACATCGGCGAGCTGATGGTGGACGACGCTATGGGTGCCTACGACGAGCGCGAGGAGGAGTTCGGCGAGGAGCTGATGCGCGCTCTGGAGCGCCACATCCTGCTGCAGATCATCGACACCCGCTGGAAAGAGCACCTGCACGAGATGGACTACCTGCGCGAGGGCATCCACCTGCGTGGCTTCGCTCAGATCGACCCGCTGGTGGCGTACAAGAACGAGGGCTTCCTCATGTTCGAGTCCCTGATGGCCTCGATCTGGGAGGAGTACACGCGCCTGATCTTCCACGTCAACGTCGAACTGCAGCCGAGCGAGGTCGAGGATCAGTTCAGGCCCGGCGAGAGCCCTGCCGACGTCACCTACTCAGGCGGCACCGAGGCCGATCAGCCCAGCGCCCTGCGCCAGGCTGCGGCCGGGGCCGGTGGCGCCGCTGAGGCGACCGCGGCGGCCGCTCTCGGCAGCGGATCCGGGAACGGCAGCCCGCAGAATCCCGAGACGGTCGTGAAGTCCGATGAGGAGAAGATCGGTCGCAACGATCCCTGCTGGTGCGGCTCGGGCAAGAAGTACAAGAAGTGCCACGGCGCCTGAGCGCTCGCTTGACCGCAGCGCTAACTTGAAGTGGTGCCTGTGCAGGTCGTCTTCCGTTGTCACTTCTGCGATGCCAGGCCAGATGCAGAGACGCGTGAGAGCCTTACCCGCCAGCTGCAGCTGCTGCTGCATGGGACCTACGTCGACGCCGACCCCGGCCACTGGCTCGTCTGGCATGGACGCGGCACCTACGGTCGTCACATGTACGCCTGCGCCGAGCACCGTGAGACGCTCCAGCAGTATCTGCGCAAGCACTACGCGGGCTGGCACGTCTGGGCAGAGGGCCCTTATCCGGCCGGCTGGTACTTCCGCGAGGAAGCCGAACAGACCCGCCGGCGCAAGCGGATGTTCAACGGCAGTAAGCGGATCTTCGGCATCTGAGGTTCGGGTTCGGTAGTAGGCCCAGCCTCCCTCGCCCCTGCCGCGGGGTAGGCTCGCGGCCGTGATCGTTTACGGCGCGGAGATCTCCTACTTCACCGGCAAGCTCGAGGCCTACCTGCGTTACAAGGGCATCCCCTACGAGTTGCGTACGCTCGGCATGTACGAGTACCTCTGGAAGGTGCCGCGCAAGCTCGGCGCCACGCAGTACCCGTCGGTCGAGTTGCCCGACGGCCGCTGGATGAGCGACACGACGCCGATGATCGCCTGGCTGGAGGTACGGCATCCCGAGCGGGCGGTGCTTCCCGTCGATCGGGCGCAGGCCTTCTTCGCGCTGCTGATCGAGGACTTCGGCGACGAGTGGCTGTGGCGGCCCGCGATGCACTACCGCTGGAGCAATGCTGTGGATCGTCGGCTGATGGGAGTGCGGCTCGCCGAGGAGATCGTGCGAATGCCCGCGCCGCTATGGCTGCGGGCACGTTGGGTCGCCTACAGGCAGGCAAAGCTCTTCGTGCGCGGCGATGGCATTGATCGGCACAGTCGGGGCCACGCGGATCGTTCCTACCTGCGAGTGCTCGATCGGCTCGAGCCGGTCTTCGCCGAACGTCCCTTCCTGTTCGGCGACCAACCGACCGTCGCCGACTTCGGGCTGTTCGGCTCGATGGGCCGGCATTTCTCCCCCGACCCCACACCAGGGCGGATCATGCGCAACCGGGCGCCTGCGGTCAGCGAGTGGGTGGCCCGCCTTTGGAACGCGCGGGGCGAGCGCCTCGGCGGTGCGCCGCTGCTCGACGGCCTGCCCGCCGACCTCGAGCCGCTCCTGCAAGAGGCCGGCGAGACGCACCTGCAGATGCTGGCGGCGAACGCCGCAGCGCACGCAGCCGGCGAGGACCACCACGATCTGCACGTGCAGGGCGCCGTCTACCGCTCGGTGCCGACGAGCCCCTATCGCGTGTGGGCCCTGGAGCAGCTTCAGCAGCGCTTCGCGGAACTCGGCCAGGCCGACCGCGAACTGGTCGAGCAGAAGCTTCGCGCCTGCAACTGCTGGGCGCCGCTCTGGCGGGTCGCCGATCCGCAGTCCGGGCACGATCCGCGGGGCACGGCACCCTTTTGTCGGACCACCCGTATGGTCCGCGACTAGCTGGGCGATGTAGCCTGGGTGGCCGGTGACCGAGGCGGTTGACACCAGCGCCCGCATCGCGGAGGTCCGCGAGCAGTTGACGCTGCTCCGGGACTATCTTTGACCCTGCCAAGCTCGCCACTGAGATAGACGACCTCGAGGCCGCGATGCAGGCCCCCGGCTTCTGGGACGACCAGGGGAAGGCGGCGAAGACTTCGGCTGCGCACACACGCGCCAAGCGCAAGGTCGAGCTCTGGGAGGGGATCTCCGCCGACGTCGGCGACCTCGACGAGCTGGCCGAGATGGCGACCGAGGACGAGGAGATGGCGACCGAGCTCGCCAGCCAGCTCGAATCGATCGAGCGGCGCCTGGCAGAGCTCGAGGAGCAGCGGCTCTTCGCCGGCGACCACGACGGCGGCGACGCGGTGGTCACGATTCGCGCCGGCGCCGGCGGCACCGACTCCCAGGACTGGGCCGAGATGCTGCTGCGCATGTACCTGCGCTGGGCGGATGGCCGCGGCTTCTCGGTCGAGATGAAGGAGGCCTCCGAAGGTGAGGAGGCCGGCATCAAGTCCTCGACCTTCCTCGTCCACGGCGAGAACGCCTACGGCCTGTTCGGCGCCGAGCGCGGTGTCCATCGGTTGGTCCGGATCTCGCCGTTCGACTCCCAGTCCCGCCGCCACACAGCCTTCGCGCAGCTCGATGTCGCGCCCCTGGTCTCCGACGACGTCGAGGTCGAGCTGGATGAGGCCGACATCCGGGTCGACACCTACCGGGCCTCGGGCGCGGGCGGGCAACACGTCAACAAGACCGATTCCGCCGTGCGGCTCACGCACGAACCGACCGGGATCGTGGTTCAGTGCCAGAACGAGCGCTCCCAGACCCAGAACAAGGCGACGGCGATGCAGATGCTGCGGGCCCGGCTGATCGCCGAGGAGGAGCGCAAGCGGGCCGAGGAGATGGCGACCGAGCGCGGCGAGCAGAAGCCGGCCGAGTGGGGCAGCCAGATCCGCAGCTACACGCTGCATCCGTCCACGCGGGTCAAGGATCACCGCACAAACCACGAGGTCGGCGACGCCCAGCGGGTGCTCGACGGGGATCTGGATGAGTTCATCCGCAGCTACCTGCTCCAGGCAGCTGCCTCGACCCAGTAGGAGGGCCCGGGCCGGCCGCGGCCGACGGGTACCTTGGAGCAATGCCGGCAACGATCTCCGTAGGGCTCTCCGAACTTCCGGGCACTCTCGCGGCGGCTGCGGAGGCAGCGGACGCGGCAGCCGCCGGCCTCGGCGAGCAGGTGGACCTCTGCGTCGTCTTTGCAGGGCCCCCTCACCTCACCGATCTCGAGGAGGCCGTTGCGCTGATCGCCGAGCGCCTGCGGCCGCGCGCGATGATCGGTTGTGGCGCAGCCGGCGTCCTGGCGACGAACCGGGAGATCGAGGCGGGCCCGGGCCTGGTCGTCTGGGCGGCTGAGCTGCCCGGCGCCACGGTGAGCACCTTTGAGGCCGAGCCCGGTATCGAGGGAGCCGGGGATCCGTTCCTCGGGCTACCCGCCCGTGGGAGTGATGCGGACGCGGTGCTGTTGCTCGCGGACCCGTTCGGCTTTCCCACACCGGAGCTTCTCGAGCACTTCAACGAGGAGTGGGCCGGCACGCCGGTGCTTGGTGGCCTCGCGAGTGCCGCGGGTCCCAATGGATCCGGTGTCCTGATCCTCGACGGAGAGCTGCGCAGCGGGGTGGCCGTCGGCTGCCTGCTCGATGGCGTGGATCTGACGCCCTGCGTTTCCCAGGGAGCGACCCCGCTCGGCCCGGAAATGACGATCACCGCCGCTGAGGGCAACGTGATCAGCGAACTTGCCTCGCAGCCGGCGCTCGGCAGGCTGGGCGAGGTGCTCGCCGGCCTCGACTCCGAGCAGCGGCTGCTGGCCCGCAGCGGGATGCTGATCGGGATCACGATCGACGAGAACCGGCCCGAGCACGAGCGCGGCGACTTCCTCGTGCGACCGATCGTCGGTGCGGATCGGGAGTCCGGTGCGATCGCTGTCGGTGAGGAGGTCCGCGTCGGGCAGACCGTCCGGATGCATCTCCGCGACGGCGACTCCGCGGACGCCGATCTCCGGGAGGCGCTAGCGATCCAGGCCGGGGCGATGGGCAGCGGTGGCTCGGCCGGCGCGCTGATGTTCACCTGCAACGGCCGCGGCCGGGGCATGTTCGGGACCGCCGACCACGATGTGGACGCTGTCGAGGAGGCGCTTGGCGCCCCGGTTGCCGGGTTCTTCTGCGCGGGCGAGGTTGGACCCGTCGGCGGCAGCAACTTCCTGCACGGCTTCACGGCCACCCTCGCCGTGTTCGCTGCTGAGTGAGTCGGGTCCTCCGGGGTCCACAGGTCGTGATCTGCCCCGCAATATCCTGAGCCCGATGAGCAAGACTGACAACCCCGGGCTCGAGGCCCTCGTCCGCGGCGCACTCGAGGAGGATCTCGGCGCCGGCGATCTCACCGCAGAGGCCACCGTCCCCGGCGCTGCCCGCGCCCGGGCGCGGATCGTGCAGAAGCAGCCGGGCGTCGTGTTCGGCTTCGAGGCCGCGCGCGAGGTGTTCCGGCAGACCGATGCCGGCGAGCTCGACCTGCTGATGGTCGAGGGCCAGTGGCGCGACGGAGTCCCGGCTGAGGTCGCCTTCATCAGCGGCAACGCCCGGGCGCTGCTCGCCGCCGAGCGGGTCGCCCTCAACCTGCTCGGCAGGCTCTCCGGGATCGCGACAGCCACGGCGCGCATGGTCGATGCCGTGCGCGAGGGCGGCGGCAGTGCGGCGATCCTCGACACCCGCAAGACCACGCCGGGTCTGCGCGAACTGGAGAAGGCGGCGGTGCGCGCCGGTGGCGGCCGCAACCACCGGATGGGCCTCTATGACGCGATCCTGATCAAGGAGAACCACATCGTCCTCGGCGGCGGACTCACCGCAGCGGTGGAGGCCGCGCGCGCGGCGCACCCGGATCTCCCGCTCGAGGTCGAGTGCCGCAACGGCGAGGAGGTCGCCGCCGCACTCGCGGCGCGCGCGGACCGGCTGCTGCTCGACAACATGAGCATCGCCGAGCTGAAGGCGGCCGTCGCGGCCCGTGACGCGGCCGGCGCCTACGCGCTGCTCGAGGCCTCCGGTGGAGTTGACCAGGACACCGTGGTCGAGATCTCGCGCACCGGAGTTGAGTTCATCTCGGTCGGGGCCCTGACTCACTCCGCGCCGGTGCTCGACGTCTCGATGCTGCTCGAGCCCGCCTGAGCGGGATCAGCTGAAGAACTCGAGGACGCGACGCAGGACCAGATCGTCGCGTTCCTCAGCGATGAAATGGCCGCAGCCGGGTACCAGCTCGATCTCGAGGTCATCAGCGCAATCGCCGGCTCCAGCCAGGATGCTCGGATGCAGGGCGAAGTCGTCCACGCCAAAGAGCAGCAGCGCGGGCACCGTCAGACGCAGATCGCGATGGCGGCCGAGCATGATCGCGGGCTCCTCGCTCAGCAGGGCAAAGCGGTAGAGCGCCGAGGCGGCCCGGGCTCGCTCGGGCTCGGCGAACTGCGCCGCGAACGACTCGCCGGCCCCGCCACTCCAGTCGGCTCCGCCGATCGCCCGTCGCCGCACGCGGGTGTCGCGGGCGAGACCCTGGAAGACGGCTTGTCGCAGGCCCGGGATTGCAACCGAGGCCTGGTACCAGAAGCGCCACAGGCTGAGTAGGCCGCGACCGCGCACCCGCACCCACGGCGGTGGGATGTTCAGCGTGATCAGCCGCTCGACCCGTTCGGGCGCGTGGCAGGCGAGGAAGTTGCCGGCAAACCCGCCCCAGTCGTGTGCCAGCACTCGCGCGCGCTCGATCTCGAGGGCGTCCAGCAAGGCGAGCAGGTCGGTGGAGAAGGTCCGCGGGTCGTAGCCGTGGCCTGGTGTCGCGGTCCAGCCGAAGCCGCGCAGGTCCGGGCAGATCACGCGGAAGCCGCCCTGCTCGGCGAGCGGCCCGATCAGCTTGCGCCACATGTACCAGTGCTGCGGCCAGCCGTGGACGCAGAGCAGAGGCGGTGCCTCAGGCGCGCCCGCGACGGCGATGTGGGTACGCAGACCGGCTGCGTCAATCCACTCGTGCGAGACCCCCGGTAGATCGGGAAGCGGGCGGGGATCTGCGGCGGGCATTGCTGACCAACCTATCCCAGTCCCGGGAGCCCAGGTCGTGCTGAGTCCGGCCGACCCGCTCTAATGCAGGAGATGAGCGAGAAGGCGCCTGAGGATCAGGAGGGTGGGGACTCCGCCGACGGCTTCCTCCCCGCCCTCGCCTATGACCGGCTGACCCCGCTATATGACCCGATCGTCAAGCTCAGCACCCGCGAGCGCGCCGTCAAGGAGGCGCTGCTCGCGCAGGCCGGCCTGGCGCCGGGAATGCGCGTCCTCGATCTCGGCTGCGGGACCGGCACCCTGGCGATCGTCGCCAAGCAACTCGTCGCCGACGTCGAGATTGAGGGAATCGACGCCGACCCGGCGATGCTCGAGCGGGCGCGGGACAAAGCGGACGCCGGCGACCTCGACATCGTCTTCACCGAGGCGATGTCCGACGCGCTTCCGGCGACCCCGGCGTCCTATGACCGCGTCCTCTCCACGCTGTTCTTCCACCACCTCACGCCGGAGGGCAAGCGGCAGACGCTGAGCGAGTTGATGCGGGTCCTGAAACCCGGAGGCGAGCTCCACATCGCAGACTGGGGTCGCCCGCAGGATCCGTTGATGCGAGTCCTGTCGCTCTCGATTCGGTTGCTCGACGGCGCCGAGCCGACCGCGGAGAACCTCTCCGGAGAGCTCCCCCGGTTGCTCACCGGGGCCGGCTTCGCCGAGGTCACGGAGGAGCGCAGGTTTCGCACTCCATACGGGACCATGTGCCTGCTGGCCGCCCGGCGGCCCTGACCTACTTGAGCAACCGCGAGAGCCGGCGATCGGCGAAGCGCTTGCCGTCGTTCTGCTCACGTGGGCAGTAGCAGGTGATGTGCTCGGAGTAGTGGATCGCGGCGATCTGCTCGCCACAGCGCGGACAGGCCTCGCCCTCGCGGCGGTGCACCTGTAGCGGCATCGGCATCTTGTCGGGAACGGTGTCGCCAACCACGTCCTCGTATTGCCCGATCGCGGCGCCGAGGACCTCGAGGCCCGCGAGCAGCGCCGTCAGTTCCGAATCACTGAGCTCGGAGCCCTTTTTGAACGGCGAGAGCTTCGCCTCCCAGAGCACCTCGTCCACCCAGGAGCGGCCGATCCCCGAGATCACCCGCTGGTCACGCAGCATCGGGTGCAGGTGCCGTGGCTGATCGAGGGCGGCCCGGGCGACTTCGGGGTCGGGGACCGGCCACGCTTCCGGGCCGAGGGTGGCGACCATCTCATCGCCGGCGACCTCCGAGGCGGCCATCAGCTTGCCCCAGGCCCGCTGTTTGGTCCCGAACTCGCGCAGGCGCAGCTCGCGACCACCCTCGATCCGGATCAGGATGCGGGAGCGCTTGTCCCGGATCGAGGCCCGCTTGTCGAAGAGCTGCAGGCGGCCCGCGGACATCATGTGGACGAGCATCGCCAGGGGTTCGGCTCCGTCGCCGGTCGGCACGAACTCGATCACCGGCATCTTCCCGATTCGGCGCACGCCGCTGATCGTCGCGCCCTCGATGGCGGTCAACGGCGGCTTGAAGCTTTTCAGGGCCACCATTCCCGGTGAGGTGGCCGACTCCACGGTGGCGCCGACAAGCGCCGTGTCGAGTCGGCGAGCCGCGATCTCCACCTCAGGTAGTTCAGGCATCCCGCCGAGACTAGATCAGTGGGCCGCTCACCCCAGACCCAGACGGACGCCGCTTCGTAGCGTTCAATGGGCCGGATGCAGCGGCGCTACAAGCGAGATCAAGGCCCTCGGCGGGACCCGGGGCCGAGAGCGCGAATCGGTGGCGCCGTGCCGGCCGCCGGCCTGGTGCTGGCCGCATCGATCGTCCTGGCCGGCTCCGCGGCTGCGCTGCCTTCGGATCCGCCGACCTCCTGCACCGAGCTCACCGAGCTCGACGACAGCAACAACCTCTTCGAGGGCGATGCGTCCAACGACCGCGTTTTCGGCCGCGGTGGCGACGACACCCTGCGCGGCAAGGCCGGGGAGGATTGCCTCTACGGCCAGACCGGCGGCGACACGGTGACGGGCGACGAGGGCGACGACCACCTCGATGGCGGCGACGGCAACGATCTGCTGGAAGGGAACTCGGGCGAGGACAGGCTGCTCGCCGGCGAGGGCAACGACACCGCCTACGGACATGCCGGCAACGACGTGCTCGAGGGTGGCACGGGAATCGACAACCTGAACGGCATGGAGGACAACGACGTCATCCGTGGCAACGAGGGCGGCGACAATCTCTTCGGCCAGGAGGGCAACGACACGATCGAGCCCGGGCCCGACAACGACAACACCTACGGTGCCGACGGCGACGATGTGATCACCGACGCCGGCGGCGCCGACAACGTCTTCGGCAACAACGGCGACGACCAACTCTACGGCGGAGTCGGCAACGACCATCTCTGGGGCGGCCCCGATGACGACTTCGTCTACGGCGAAGCGAGCGCCGACATCGTCGACGGCGAGGACGGTAACGACACGCTCGACGGCGGCTCCGGCCAGGACGATTTCCGCGGCCAGGGCGGTAACGACACGATGATCGCCAGCGACGGCGAGCAGGACACGATCAGCTGCGGGTCCGGCGACGACACCGTCACCGCCGATGCGAACGACATCGTCAACGCCGACTGCGAATCCGTCAACGAGACACCGCAATGCGGCAACCTGATCGGCGGCACCAGCGGCGGCGAGAATCTGCCGGGAACTGCCGGTGCGGACGAGATTCGCGCCGGGGGCGGCAACGACACGGTCAACGCCGGCGACGGCGACGACTGCGTCTACGGCGAGGCCGGCGACGACATCCTCAACGGCGAGGCCGGCGCGGATCTCGTCGACGGTGGCCCCGGCGGCGACACGATCTCCGGTGGCGACGACCCCGACAAGCTGATCGGCGGCCCGGGTCCGGACGTGATCGCCGGCGGCGCGGGGGCGGACGAGATCACCGCCAACGACGGCGAGGTGGACACCGTCGATTGCGGCAGCGGTACCGACAAGGTCAACGCGGACGCCAACGACACGCTGATCGACTGCGAGAGCGTGACCACGCCCCCGCCACCCGGGGCCTGCGACGGCGGGATCACCGGCGACGAGGCTGCCAACACGATCGAGGGCACCGATGGTGACGACAAGATCAGGGGCGGTGGCGGCAACGACACCATCAACGCCCGCGGTGGCAACGATTGCGCGCTCGGCGAGGCAGGCGAGGACAAGCTCAACGGCGGCACGGGCGGCGACCTGCTCGACGGCGGCACGGCCCGCGACACGATCAACGGCGAGGAGGGCGCCGACATCCTCATCGGCGGCGCCAGCGAGGACAAGATCTACGGCCAGACGGGCAATGACGTGATCACTCCCGGCACCGCCAACGACGAATCCCACGGCATGGACGGCAACGACACGATCGTTGACGACAGCGGTCAGGACCAGATCTACGGCGATGGTGGGGCCGACGCGGTCAGCTCGGGCCCCGACAACGACAAGGTCTACGGCGGCGACGGCAACGACCAGCTCCAAGGCGACGCAAACGACGACGTGCTCGAGGGCGGCGAGGGGGACGACACGATCACCGGTGGTTCGGGCAAGGACACCCTGCGGGGCCAGAACGGCAACGACACGATCTATGCCCGCGACGGCGAGACCGACAGCATTGACTGCGGCACCGGGGCCGACACCGTCACGGTGGATGCCAACGACAGCGTCAACAACAACTGCGAGACCAAGAAGCTGCCCCCCGTTCCGGGCCCCTGCGTCAACGAGTTGACGGGAACGGCCGCGGGCGAGACGCTGACCGGCAGCGCCGAGGGCGATCTGATCCAGGCCGGCGACGGCAACGACACCGTCAACGCGCTGGCCGGTGTCGATTGCGCCTACGGCGAAGGAGGCAACGACACCCTCAACGGAGACAGTGGCGCGGACGAGTTGCTCGGCGGCCCCGGCAACGACGCGATCAACGGAGGCCTGGACGCGGATGAGATAACCGGTGGCCCGGGTGCCGACGAGATCGACGCCGGTGCCGGCAGCGACGTGGTCGACGCCCTCGACGGCGAGGTCGACACGGTCGACTGCGGCCCCGGCGACGACGCGGTCGACGCCGATCCCGGCGACGTGGTCAGCAACTGCGAGGTGCAGCTCGCCGACTGCTCCAACGTGCAGAACGGCACGGCCGCGGGCGAGACGCTCACGGGCACCGTCGGAGGCGATGAGCTCCATGGCGCAGCCGGCAACGACACCATCAACGGTCTGGCGGCCGCCGACTGCCTCTATGGCGACGCCGACGAGGATGCGATCGATGCGGGCACCGGCAACGACTCACTGGAGGGCGGCGCGGGCGCCGACGATCTGAAGGGAGGCGCCGGCGATGACACCATCGAGGCCAGGGACGGCGAGGCCGACACAATCGATTGCGGCGCCGGTACCGACCAGGTCAGCGCCGATGTCCTCGACACTCTGACCGGCTGTGAGACCGCGGATCTGGACCGTGCGGTCTGCTCACACCTGATCTTCGGGACGGGAGGCGCCGAGACACTTTCCGGGACCGCCAACGAGGACGAGATCCTGGCTGGCGCCGGCAACGACGCGGTCAACGGCCTCGGCGGCGACGATTGCCTCCGGGGCGAGGACGGCAACGACGCGCTCACCGGCGGGCCGGGCAGCGATCGCTACGAGGGCGGGCCGGGCGACGACACGATCCTCGCCCGCGACGGCGAGATCGACAACATCGATTGCGGTGCCGGGACCGACACGGCGACTGTCGACCCCGACGATTCGTACACGAACTGCGAGCGCATCAGTCTGCCGGGCACCGAGTGCACCGAGCTTTTCCTGGGGACTCCCGGCGCCGACCAGCTCAAGGGCAGCCAGGGCAGCGACCGGGTGCTCGCAGGCGCCGGCGCCGATCTGGTGGATGGACTCAACGGTGTTGACTGCATCTCCGGCGAGGAGGGCGCCGATCGGCTCTTCGGCCAGAGCGGCAACGATCAGATCGACGGTGGTCCCGGCAACGACGAGCTGCACGGTGGCTACGACAGCGACGTGCTGAAGGGGGACGAGGGCAGCGACCGCCTCTACGGGGAGCAGGAGGCCGATGCGCTCTACGGCGGTCCCGACGACGACAAGCTCTTCGGGCAGGACGGAAACGACCGCGGTTTCGGCGAGGACGGCGACGATCTGCTCAGCGGGGAGCGCGGCAAGGACATGTTCCGTGGGGGCACCGGCACTGACGAGTTGCGCGGCGAGAAGGGCAAGGACAGGTTGTTCGGCAACGACGGCAACGACTCACTGGATGGCGGCGACGACGTCGATGTGTTGAGCGGCGGCGAGGGTTCGGACAACCTCAAGGGTCAGGAGGGTGCCGACACTCTGAACGGCGACGCGGCCAACGATCGTCTGGTCGGCGGCACTGGTGCGGACCTGATGTCGGGCGGCTCCGGCGCGGACTTCCTCAAGGGCCGGCGCGGCAACGACGACATGAGGGCCCTCGACGGCGAGCGCGACGTTGTGGCCTGCGGCAAGGGTAAGCGCGACAGGGCCCTGATCGACACCTTTGACGCGGTGCGCGGCTGCGAGAAGGTCAAGCGTCGCAGCCTGCCGACAACCTCCCTGAACCCTGCGTCCCCCGGGCGCTAGTCCTCGTCGAGCAGGCCCCGGTCGCGAACCGACCGGTCGTCCACCGGGCCGGACTGGAGCGTGCGGGTGCCGGCGGAGGCGACGCGCGCGACTTCCAGTCGCTCGGCCTGCTGCCGGAGGTACTCGGCCGAGCCGAGCCGCCGCAGGGCCGCGCGCAAAGGGGGCGCTTGCGACATTCGTGCCTCCGAGGCGAGTACCGCGAGACCGTGCCAGCCGGGGATCGTCAGGAGCTCACATGGATCGACCCCTGCGCGCTCGCCGGCGAAGTCCTCGAGGGCGGTGAGCACCCCGTTGCGCGGCCCACCCTCGCGGGTCGCGTTCCAGTACGTGGCGTTGATTCCGCCCTCACTGAGCTCCGAGACGCCCGGCCGAATGCCGGCGCGCGCTGCGTCCTGGCGGGCGGTGTCCGGCAGCGCCTGCGGGTCGTAATACATGTCGCGACGCCCGTACGGCCAGCCCGCGTCGTGAGCGACGATCAGCGGCAGTGCCGCCCCGTCGGTGTCGGCACGGCGGGCGAGGAGCGTCAGCTCCGAGTGGACCGTGTGCCAGTTGTGATCACCGTCGATCAGAGCGGCATCGAGTCCCGGCAGGTCCCCGAGCACGTCGACGCTGCGCGCCCGGTGGAACTGCAGGTGCCGGCCGTGCTCGAGCTCCCAGCGACTGACGTCGAGGCGTGGGGCGGGGTCGATTGCATGCACGACTCCGCCGACGCGCGCGGCGCGGACCAGCAGTGGCCGGGTGGTCCGCCCCTGCTCGGCCCCGACCTCGACCACGGTTCGCGCCCCGGCAGCATCGAGCAGCGGCTCGATCGCGTGCTCCCAGAACGGCCACATCAGGTGCTCGCCTCCCCGCCGGCGACGCTCTCGTAGAAGTCCGCCATCCGGGGGAAGGTGACATCCAGGGCGTAGCGGTCGGCCACCGTCGCGGCAGCAGCCCGACCGACCGTTTCCCGGTGACGGGCGGGATCGTCGAGCACCTCGAGCGCTTGCTCGGCGAAGGCCTCGTCATCGAAGAAGTCGACCAGGTAGCCATTGGCTCCGTGTTCGATCACTTCCTCGACCGGCGGGGTCGCCGAGCCCAGCACGGTCGCTCCACAGGCCATCGCGTTGAGGCAGGACCAGCTCAGCACGAAGGGCACGGTCAGGTAGAAGTGCAGGTCGCTGAGGCTGAGCAGCTTGGCGAGCTGAGTGGGGGCGACGTTGCCGACGAAGTGGATCCGGTCCAGGTCGTAATCGTCGGAGGCGAGCACGTGATCCTTGAAGCTGCGGCCGCCGGTGTGGCGCAGGTCACCGCCGTAGGCGACGCGGTCGGAGCCGACGACCACGAAGCGCACGTCGTCGCGGGCGTCGCAGATCCGTTTGGCGACCTTCATGAAGATGTCGAAGCCGCGCATCATCTCCAGGCCGCGGGAGACGTAGGTCACGAGGCGCTCACCCTCGGCGAGTTGCAGGTTGCCGATGCGCCGCTCGGGAATCTCCTGCCGGCGCCAGACCGAGGTGTCGATGCCGTCGTGGATCGCGTGGATCTTGGGGCGGTAGACCTCCGGTAGTAGGCCCTGCTGGTACCGCGTCGGCGAGTAGCCGCCGTCGCAGTACTCCATGTCGAGCAGGATCATCGCGTTGCGCGCCGGGCTGCGCAGCCGGTCCAGCTCGCTGACCGGGATCTCGGGGCGAAAGTCGAGATCGGAGTCCCGCGGCCGGTAGAAATACTCGAAGTAGTTGATCACCTTCGCGTCCGGATAGAGCTCGCGCAGAAACAGGGTGGACCCCCAGCCGGAGTGACCGACGATCAGATCGGGCTTGACCGCCGCCGAGACCGGTTTGAGCGCCTCGTAAACGCCGGCCGCGTGCCAGATCCCGTTCTCGAAGGTGCGCGCCAGGTAGTGGCTCTTCTCGGTCGCCGCACCCCGTGCCCGGTACTGGATATTGCTGACGCCGCTTACCGCGCCCGGCGGTTTCTCGCTGACGAAGCTCGCCGTCCAGCCGCGCTCAGCAACGCCGCGCGCGCCGATGTGGCCGAACTGTGCCGGGAAGTTCTTGTGGACAAAGAGAACGTGCACCCCGCAGGCATGGTATTTGGGAGTGCCGGACGATCGGGTTGCCCGGAGAAAAGTCTTCGGTACCCGGGGGGCCATTTCGGGGGAGACTTTGTCGGCCCGGTCGGAGCGGGCCAACTGTGGACCCACGAAAAGAGGAGCACTCGGGACGAATGGGAGCGCTAGCGTGAACGCTACGCAGAGGCGTCTGCGTTCTTATCGGCGGCCGGCGCCGCCGCTACGGCCCGCGTTGCCCGCGCTGCTGCGCGGCGTCACCCCCGAGGTCGATGGTCGACGCACCAGTTTCGACAAGCGGATCGCCGGCGTCCCGGTGCGGTTCTCGCTACCCAGGCGACCGCGCGCCTGGATTGTTGCGCTCGGCGAGGGTGGCCCCGAGCTGGAGCGGACCGATTGCGCGACCGTTCGGCTGTCAGTGCCGGAAGGGGCTGAGCGGGCACTTCGGGCGGTCGTGGAGGAGCTGCGGAGCCGTCCCGAGACGCGGGCTCTGCCGATCGTGCTGGCCGGGCACGGCGACGGAGCGCAGCCCGCGCTGCTCGCCGCCTCCGCGCTCGGAGGCCGCGTCAGCGCGCTGATTGTCGACCGCGTCCCCGAGGGCCCCATCTGCCTTACGCCGACCCACATCGACGCTGGGAGTGGCCTCGCCGAGTTCCTCGACGCGGAACTCTCTGATCCCGCTACCCCGCCGCTGGACCGCCGCCGCCGCCGTTCGCTCGCCCGCGGCCTCGACCGGCAGCTACGCCGCGACCGCCGTCGCCGGGGCGCCGTCGGACTCTCGGCCCGCGCCCGGGCCGGGCTGGCCGGCCTCGCAACCGCGCTGGCATTCACGCTCAGCCTCGGGCTTGGCGCCGCGACCGCCGAGGCTACGTGGACCGCCACGTACGACACCCCCGCGGGCGGGCAGCTGCGCTTCACCTCGACCGGCAGCAGCGATCAGCTCACGCTGACCTGCAGCTTCGACGGCTTCGTTAACGCCGTCGATTACGACACCGGTACGGGCGCCCAGCGAATCGGCAACCCGTTCTTCCCGTTCGGCAACCTGCCCTGCGCGTCGGTGAACGACATCAGCATTGCCGGCAACGCCGGCAACGACACGCTCGACCTGAGCGGGGTGACCAACGCGGCGATGAACTACATCGCGGTTGGCGCCGGCGAAGTCACGGTCTCCGGCGGAGATAACGTTGACTCGATCTTAGGCCCGCAGTCGATCAACGCCAACAGCCTCGATGGGGGCAACTCCAACGACACGATCGTCGCCGGCAGCGGTACGGACCTGATCTCCGGCGGCGCTGGGAACGACTCGATGGTCGGCGGGGGTCTGAACGACACGGTCGATTACAGCCTCTCGGGTACCGGCGTCAATCTCAACCTCGGGACTGGAACGGCGACGGGGCAGGGAACGGACACGTTGTCGGCGATCGAGAGCGCGATCGGGACCAACGTCGCCGACACGCTGGACGCCGGAAACCTCGAGACCTCGCTGATCGGCAGCGGCGGATCCGATTCGCTGATCGGCGCCTCGCTGGGAACCTCCACCCTCCAGGGCGGCATCGGTAACGACACGCTGTTGACCGGCTTTCAGGGCGACAGCCTCGACGGCGGCACCGGCAACGACAACGTCAACGGTGGCCCCGGCGCCGACACGATGATCGGCGGTGTGAACGACGACACGTTGCAGGGCGGCGATACCGCCAACGACTTCATCGACGGCGGCAGCGGCTCCGACCTCGCCTCCTTCAGCCAGGGCACGGGCCCCGCCGACATCGACCTCTCGAGCGCGGGCAGCGACACTGTCACCGGCGTCGGCACCGACACCTTGGCCGGAATCGAGGCCGCGATCGGCACCGACGCATCGGACACGATGGTGGGCGGCACCGAGGCCAACACGCTGCTCGGCGAGCAGGGCAACGACACGATCAACGGCGGCGGCGGCAACGACTCGCTCGACGGCCAGGACAACGACGACATCGTCGATGGCGACGCCGGAGCCAACACGCTCGCGGGCGGCGGCGAGAACGACCAGCTCTCCTCCGGCACCGCGACCGCTGCGGAGAGCCTCGACGGCGGCGCCGGCCTCGACACGCTGACCAGCAGCGCCAACTCGAGCACGCTGGCCGGAGGCGACGGCAACGACAGCCTCGTCGGGGCCAATGCAACTTTCGGGGAGCGCTTCGAAGGCGGCAACAACGACGACACGATTAGCGCCAGCGCGGGCGCCGACACCGTGCTCGGCAGCGCCGGCAACGACTCGATCGAGGCTGGTGCGGGAGCCGACACCGTCGACGGCGGTACCAACAACGACACGATCGACCCCGACGGCGGCTTCACGGCGGAGTCGGACAACGACACGCTCCTCGGCGGCACCGGCAGCGACCGCCTCATCGGTTTGAGGTCGGCCGGCGCGACGACCTTCCTGCTCACCACCACGCAGCTGACGGGCGAGGGCACCGACAGCCACTCGGGGTTCGAGGCGGCCTCGCTGACGACCGGACTCGGCGCGGACTCGATCGACGCGAACAGCTTCGTCGGGCAGACGACGATCAGCACGGGGGGCGCCGCCGACACGATTCGCGGTTCGGGCGGCTCGGACTCGCTGATCGCCGGGGCCGACAGCGATCGCCTGGTTCAGGTGGGCAACTCCTCTCAGACTCTCTCCGACGGGCTGGCCACCGGCTTCGGCTCTGACTCGCTCAGCGGCTTCGAGACCGCATCGCTCACCGGTGGCGGCTCCGCCAACTCGATCGCGGCAACGAACTTCAGCGGCTCGGTGACGCTCGATGGCGCGGTCGGCAACGACACGCTGACCGGGGCGGCAGCGGCTTCGGACTCGCTTCTCGGTGGGACCGGAACCAACCGGATCCTGCACGCAGCGGCCGGCGGTTTCACGCTTACCGACACTTCGCTCGTCGCGGGTGTGATCACCGACACCCTCGCTTCGATCGGTGAGGCGAGCATCTCCGGCTCCGGCAACCTCGACGCTTCCGCCTTCAGTGGCAACGTCACCCTGACCGGCGGGGCCGGCAACGACACGCTGCAGGGGTCCGCCGGCACCGGCCTTCTGGACGGAGCCGGCGGCACCGTTGACAGGGTCCTGCAGACGTCGAACTCGAATCAGATCGCCGCGACCAGCTCACTCACGGGCGACGGCACCGACACGCTGGCCGGGATCGAGCGCCTCTCGCTGACCGGCGGCGCCGCCGCCAACACGATCAGCGCCGTGGCCTTCGACCCCGTCTCCGGCGGCGAGGTGACGGTCGCGGGCGGCGACGGCGCGGACACAATCACCGGCACCGATGTGAATGACAGCCTCGCGGGCGATGCCGGGCTGGACCGCCTGGTCAAGGCCGACGACATGACGCACACCCTCACTGACAGCCAGGCGTTCGCGGGGGACTCGGACTCGATCTCCGGCTTCAACGACGCCTCGATCAGCGGCGGCGGCGCGGCCAACCTGATCGACGTGAGCGCCTTCGGTGGCCAGGTCACCGTGGACGGGCAGGGTGCCAACGACACGTTGCTTGGCAGCGCCCAGGCCGACTCGTTGATCGGCGGCACCGGGACTGGCGACCGGATCGTCGAGGCCAACAACGCCGACCAGGCGCTCAGCGACACCCTGCTGGCCCTGACGGGCGCGGGCGACGACAGCCTCAGCGGCGTCGAGCAGGCTTCGCTGTCCGGAGGCACCTCCGCCAACCTGATCGACGCCGGCACCTTCTCGGGGACGGTGACCATCTCCGGCCTCGGCGGCGTCGACACGGTCGAGGGCGGCTCCGGTGCCGACTCGCTCATTGGCGGCAGCGATCCCGGCGACCTGTTCCGCAACGCCGCCGACACGAACATGAGCTTCGCCGGCGGAGGCACCCAGCTGGTCGCCATCGGGGAGGGCACCGACACGTTCTCCGGCTTCGACGAGGTCTCCCTGACCGGCGGCCCTTCGCCGAACGTTCTTGATGGGTCCGGAGTCAGCAACAGCCTCACCCGGCTCTACCTAGACGGCGGCGGACTGGCGGACACCCTGACCGGCAGCGGCTCGCCCGACTCGATCTTCGGTGGTGCCGGCAACGACACCGTGCCCGGCACCGGCGCCGGCGCCGACGTGGTCGACGGCCAGGGCGAGGCCGACACGATCGCCCCCAACAACCAGGACATCGTTCAGGGCGGCGACGGCAACGACCGGATCGACCTGACCGGGGGTGTCCCAGCCTCGGTCCAGGGCGGCACCGGCACCGACCGGATCCTCAACACCGCCCTCAGCCAGGTCCTCAGCGACACCGAGCTCAGCTTCCAGGGCCCGCCCGACACCATCCCGCTCGCCTCGATCGAGGAAGCGTCGCTGACCGGGACATCGGGTAGCGATCTGATGGATGCCGGGGCCTTCAGTGGTGTCGTCACGCTCGACGGCGGTACCAGCGGCGGTAACGACACCCTACTTGGGACGGCCGCCAGCGACTCGCTCGTCGGCGGTGCCGGGGTCGACCGGATCGAGCAGGCGGGCAGCGGCGACGTGACGCTCACCGATGCTCTTGCGGCGGGGCTCGAGGGCAGCGACACAATCAACAGCATCGATGAGGCCTCGATGCAGAGCGGAAGCGGTGCTGAGCTTCTCGATGCGACCGGCTTCACGGCGTCGTCGGTCACGCTCGACTCACAGGGCGGCAACGACACGCTGCGACCGGGGGTCCAGGCGTTCGGGACGATGCTGGGCGGCCCCGGCACCGATCGGCTCGTTGCCGTCGGCGACCTCAACTTCGAGCTCAGCGACACCCTGCTCGCGTTCGGGGCGGGGCCGGAGGATGCCGGCCTGACGGCGATCGAACAGGCGAGCGTCACCGGCGGCGTCTCGGGCAACGACCTCGACGCCGGCGACTGGAGCTTTCCGGTGACGCTCTCGGCGCTCGGCGGCAACGACACACTCGTCGGCAGCGATCAGGCCGATTCGCTCGACGCCGGCACGGGCTCCGAGACCCTCACCCAGACCGTCGATGCCGATCAGGTGCTCAGCGACACGCTGGTGACCGGCGACGGGCCCGACACGATTGCCGGTTTCGATGCGGCTTCACTGGTCGGCGGCAACGCCGGCAACCTGCTCGACGCTGTCGCCTTCGGCGGCGGCCCGGTTACGTTGGCCGGCGACTTCGGCGACGACACCCTGCACGGCAGCTCCGACAGCGATCTGCTGCGCGGCGAACTGGGCACCGACGTCGTCGAGCAGACCGCCGACGCCGATCAGACCCTGAGCGACACCCTGCTGACCGGCGCCGGCAACGACAGTCTCTTCCTGGTCGAGCGCGTTTCGCTGACCGGAGGTGCCGGCGCCAACACGCTCGACGCCTCGGCCTTCGCCGCCGGCCTCGTCGAACTCTCCGGCGCAGGGGGCGCCGATTCGCTGCTCGGCACGCTTGCCGCCGACACGCTCAACGGCGGTGCGGGCAATGACACCTTCGAGGCCTTCGACAACTCTGACTCGATCTCCGGTGATGCGGACACCGACCAGGTCAACCAGCTCACGGGCGGCACGCAGAACCTCAGCAACAGTCAGCTGACCGGCTTCGGTACTGATTCGCTGGCCTCGATCGAGCGCGCGTCGCTGCAAGGCAGTGCGATCTCCGAGCAGATCGACGCCTCGGCCTTCAGCGCGGGCCCGGTCACCCTCGACGGGCAGGGATCGGGCGACACGATCATCGGCTCGAGCGGCAGCGACTCGCTCGTCGGTGGCGTCGGAATCGTCGACTACCTCTTCCAGGCAGCCGATGCCGACCAGGCCCTGAGTGACACCCTGCTGAGCGGTCTCGGCAACGACTCGATCGACGGGTTCGAGCGCGTATCGCTGACGGGCGGCGCCTCGGCAAACGTGATCGAAGCTCGCCTGTTCACCGCCGGATTCGGCGTGACGCTCGCGGGTGCCGGCGGCGATGACACGCTCGAGGGCAGTCCGCTCGGCGACACCCTCGACGGCGGTCCAGGCGGCGGCGACCAGGTCCGCCAGACGGCCGGCCTCAATCAATCGCTCACCAATACCCAGCTGACCGGCGCCGGGAACGACACGCTGAGCCTGATCGAGTCGGCCTCCCTGACCGGCGACGGTGGCGCCAACATCATCGACGCGAGCGCCTTCGCGCTCGGGCCCGTCTCGGTTGGCGGCCTCGGGGGCAGCGACACGATCTCGGGCAGCGGCAGCAACGACTCGCTGGCCGGTGGTTCTCAGACCGACGTGATCGCCGCCGCCGCCGGGGCCGACACGCTCGCCGGTGACGACGATGCCGACTCGCTCGAGGGCGGCATCGGGAACGATCAGATCGACGGCGGTGCGGCGCCGGATTCGGTCCTCGGCGAGCAGGGTGACGACACCGTTCTGGGCGCCGGCGGCAACGACACGGTCGTGGGCGCAGACGGCGCCGACAGCATCGACGGTGGCCTCAACGACGACTCGCTGCTCGGCGGCATCGAGAACGACACGCTTGCCGGTGGCTCGGGGGCCGACAACCTGTCCGGCGAGGCCGGCGCCGACGATCTCGCCGGAGGCAGCGAAGCGGATTCAGTCACGGGTGCTGCCGGCGCCGACCTGATCTCGGGCGATGCGGGTAGCGACACCCTCGACGGTGGCACCGAGGCCGATTCGATCGCCGGCGGAAGCGAGGGTGACTCGATCGCCGGCGGCGACGGAGACAACACGCTGACCGGCGCCGCCGGCGCTGACTCGGTCACCGGTGGCGTCGACGCGGACACCATCGACGGCGGCAGCGAGGCCGACCAGATCGACGCCGGTGACGGGGCCAACAGCCTCACCGGTGGCACCGGCTCCGACTCGATCACGGGCGGCGCCGACGCCGACCTGCTGCTCGAGACCCGCGACGCCGATCTGACGCTGACCGACGCCGCCCTCTCTGCGGCGGGAGAGGACGACACGCTGGCGAGCATCGATTCCGCGTCGCTCAGCGGCGGCGGGGCAGCCAACGTCTTCGACGCTTCGCTCTTCTCCGGCACGGTCTCACTCGACGGGCTCGGCGGCGCCGACTCGCTCACGGGCTCACCGCAGGCCGACGAGCTGACCGGCGGGCTCGGTGGCGACACGCTCTCGGGCCTGGCCGGCAGCGATATCCACAACACCACAGACGGGGTCGTCGACGAGAACTTCTGCGGCCCCGGCGCCGACACCCTCAACGCCGACGACATCGACACGACCACCGACTGCGAGACCGTCACCGCAGCGGACACGACGCCGCCGGAGACGACGATTGATTCCGGCCCCACCGACGAGGAGGTGATCACGGAGACGTCGGCCACGTTCACCTTCTCCTCCTCGGAGCCCGGCTCCACGTTCGAGTGCTCCCTCGACGGCGAGGCGTTCACCGCCTGCACCAGTCCGCGCACGCTTACCGGCCTCAGCGAGGATCGCCACACCTTCGAGGTCCGTGCGACGGATGCTGCGACGAACACCGACCCGACGGCC
>JBBRAH010000034.1:0-33440 GCA_038206985.1 Solirubrobacterales bacterium | reverse complement strand
AGCACCGAGGAGACGGACCCGACCAAGCACGGGGCCCTGCACCGGCTGACACACGACCCGGTTTCGCGCAGGCGCTTCGTAGCGACGACGGGCACCGGCACGGCGCTGGCAGCCTTCATCGCGGCCTGTGGTGACGATGAGTCCACCACGGACAGCACTACCTCGACCACGGAGTCGAGCACCACCGAGGAGATGGCCTCGATGTTCGGCGATGGCGATCTCGGGATCGTCAACTATGCGCTGACGCTCGAGTACCTGGAAGCCGCGTTCTACGACGAGGTCGTCGCCAGCAAGCTGTTCAAGGGCTCGAACCTGCAGACGATCAAGGTCTTCGGTGCCAACGAACAGGCGCACGTTGGCGCTCTCGAGAAGGTCGCGAAGTCCCTCGGCAAGCCCGCCGCCAAGCCGAAGACCGAGTTCCCGCTGGACAGCGCCGATGAGGTTCTGGCATTGGCAGCCACCGTCGAGAATCTCGGCGCGGCCGCCTACCTGGGACAGGCGGCCGCTATCGAGAGCGAGGAGATCCTCGCCGCGGCGCTGTCAATCCATACGGTCGAGGCCCGCCATGCCGCTGCCCTGAACCTGCTGCTCGGCGAGCCGATCACTCCGGATGGCGCCTTCGCGGTCCCCGCCTCCATGGAGGAGGTCCTGACCGCGGTGACGCCGTTCATCGTTTCCTAGACCGGGCGAGCGAACAGCACAGCAACAAGTTGAACTGACGAGATCAGGAGAAGAATATGAACGCAAAGACAAGGACACAGACACAGACACAGAACGCAACGGCTGCGGCAGCCGACGAGGCCGTCGAGTTCGAGGCGCTGGATCGCAGCTCGTTCCTGCTCAAGGGCATCCTCGGGGCCGGGGCGATCTACGGCGCGGCTGCCGTGGGACCGACCCTGAGCCAGGTGTTCGCGCAGGGCGGCGACGCCGACGCGGGCGACATTGAGATCCTCAATTTCGCGCTGACGCTCGAGTACCTGGAGGCCGACTTCTATGACCAGGCGGTCAAGAATGTCGACCTGAGCGGTGAGCTGAAGTCGCTCGCAGAGGAGATCGGCCAGAACGAGCAGGACCATGTCGACGCGCTGGCCGCGACGATCAAGGAGCTCGGCGGCAAGCCGGCCAAGGAGCCGAAGTTCAGCTTCGACCTCAGCGACGAGAAATCGTTCCTGGCGCTCGCGGTGACCTTCGAGGACACCGGCGTCTCGGCCTACAACGGCGCGGGGCCGAGTCTCAAGTCCAAGGAGCTGCTCGCGACAGCCGGCACGATCGTCCAGGTCGAGGGTCGCCACGCGGCCGCCGTGCGGATCATGGACGGCCAACTGCCGGTGGTTGACGCTTTCGACCCCACGCTGGACATGCAGCAGGTCCTCGACGCGGTCAGCCCGTTCATCCAGTCGTAGATCACAGTTGATTCAGCGCCGTCGCGCGCCCGCAGACCACTCGGATGCGGGCGTGCGACGGACGCCGGGCTAAGCTGGCGCCCATGAGCGCGGAGCCGCCCTCGGCGAGATCGATCGACGACGCGCCCGTCCTCGCGCTCCTCGCGCGCGAACTGCGCGAGGAGCAGTCGGTGATCTCCCCACTCGTTCGGGACCCCGCCCCCGCGGACGGGATCCTTGGCACTCTCGTCGCTGTCGGGCCCCGCACGATCGCGGCCGGCGCGGAGCAGACCTACGCCGCGGTCATCGAGTCCGTGCGTGAGGGGTACCTGCTGCACTACGGCAGCTCTCGTCTGCTCGCGGATCCCGACCCGGATCTCGCTCTGCTCGCCGGCGACTACCTCTACGCGAAGGCGCTCGAGCGCCTCGCCGCGCTCGGTGACCTGGCCGCGATCCGCGAGCTCGGTGACCTGATCTCGCTCTCGGCCCAGCTGCACGCCGCGGAGGAGGGACCGCGGATCGACCCTTCGCTGGACGCACTTTGGCTTGCCAGCACGGTCGCCATCGGTGCCGGTGGTAGCGATCAGCACGAGCTCGGCAAGGCGACGCTGCGTCGCTCAGGCGCTGCCCAGCCTTTGTACGCTGCCGCTATCAAATCTGCCGCAGCGGCGGCTATGGACGAGCAGCTAGCCGAAGCCGCCGAGGCGGTAGGCTTTCACCCCTCAAACCTTGGCTGAATCAGGCACGGACAGAAGCAACGGAGACGTCGGGGACGACGAGCTCCCCGAGATCAAGCCCGCCGGCTACTTCGAGGGCGAGTCGCTGACGCGGCGCAAGGTCTTCACGGTCGCCGGCCAGGCGATCGGCGGCGCAGCCGGCGCCCTGATCATCCTGCCCGCGCTCGGCTTCGCTGTCGCCCCGATCTTCGACGAGCCCGAGGAGACCTGGCAGGCGGTCGGCCCGACGGCTGCGTTCCCGGCCGACACCTACAAGCCGGCTGTGATCACGATCGTCGAGGGCATCGGTGAGGCGGGCAAGACCACGGTCTACGTCCGCGCGGCCGCCCCTGACCTTTTCCCGGAAGAGGAGGAGGGCAGCTTCGTCGCGATCACCACCCGCTGCGCTCACCTGGGCTGCCCCGTGCGCTTCTTCGAGGGCGCCGGTAACTTCATCTGCCCGTGTCACGGCGGCGTCTACGACTTCCAGGGCAAGGTCACCGGAGGCCCGCCGGTCCGCCCGCTCGATCGCTTCCAGACCCGGGTACGCGACTTCCAGGTGGAGATCGGGCCGCGCTACAGCGTCACTTCACAACTCGAACCAGTCCGGGCACGCGATCCGGGCCAGTTCACCGGGGGAATCTGGGAATACCTCTACCCGCCGCGCCCTTCAACGGCGCCGGCGCCGTAGGCGAGCCCAGGGATCCAAGGCAGAGAACAGGAACTCCAGATGGCCGAGACAGAGACAGCAAAGCCCAGCAGGATCGAAAAGCTCCTGCCGCCGCCGCTGCGGCGCCCGTCCGGGCCCGGCGAGAACGGCGCCGGCAACGGCAACGGCGCCGGCAAGCTGGTCGACGGAGCCAAGGATGCGCCCGCGGATCTTCTCGGCTGGATGGACGAGCGCACCGGCGCCAGCGGCTTTCTCACCGGAATGCTCTACCGGCACGTCCCGAAGGGCACCAACTGGTTCTACACGCTGGGCTCCGCCACGCTCTTCGCGTTCGTCGTGCAGGCCCTCACGGGCGTCTTCCTGGCGATGTACTACACGCCGTCGGTGATCGAGGCCTACGACTCGATCACCTATCTGACCAACGACGTCTTCCTCGGCGAGCTCGTCCGCGGCATGCACAAGTGGGGCGCCTCGGTGATGGTGATCCTCGTCTTCGTGCACATGGCACGCACCTTCTTCTTCGGCGCCTACAAGTATCCGCGCGAGCTCAACTGGGTGATCGGCGTGGTCCTGCTGATCCTGACCATGACGATGGGCTTCACCGGCTACCTGCTGCCCTTCGACCAGCGCTCCTACTGGGCAACGATCGTCGGCGTCAACATCAACGGCACCGGCCCGATCGTCGGCCCCTACCTCTCCGACTTCCTCCGCGCGGGCCCCGAGTTCGGAGCGACCACGCTCCAGCGCTTCTACGCGATCCACATGCTGCTGGTCCCAGGCGCGATCATCGCGATGATCGGCGCCCACATGTACCTGGTGGTCAAGCTCGGCACTACTGCGCCGCCGTGGATGAAGATGGATCGCAAGCCCAAGTCCTCCCGCACAGAGAAGGTCTGAGGGTCCTGGCATGAACAACCGGGAAAAGGAGGAGTACCTCCGCGAGTACGAGGTCTTCAAGAAGAAGGGCAAGCCCTTCTTCCCCTACGCCGTGATGAAGGACTCGGTCATGGCGCTGATCGTCGTCCTCGTGATCATCGTGATGTCGATCTTCCTCGGCGCAGAGCAGGGACCGAAGGCCGATCCGACGACCACGACCTACACGCCGCGACCGGAGTGGTACTTCTTCTTCCTCTTCGAGCTGCTGCGCGTGATCAAGCCTGCCTGGCTGACCCCGATCGCGACGATCGGCGTGCCGACCATCGCCATGGTGCTGCTCTTCCTCTTGCCCTTCTACGATCGCGGCCCCGAGCGCAATCCGCTCAAGCGGCCGATCGCCACCGCCGCCGGCATCCTGACGATCGTCTCGATGGCGTACCTCACCTTCCTCGGCGCCGAGGCCGGGCCGCCCACCGAGATCGAGATGGAGGTCGCGCCCGAGTTCCAGGCGGGCAAGCAGGTGGTCGCCTCGCAGGGCTGCCTCGGCTGCCACAAGATCGGTGTCAACGGCGGCACAATCGGCCCGAGCCTGACCGAGGTCGGCGCGCGATTGCCGGCCGGCGGTATTGCCCGCTCGATTCTGGTCGGCCCGGCGATCATGCCCTCCTACGCGCTCCTGGAGAATCAGGATCCCGAGGCCTTCGACGAGATGGTCCAGTTCCTCGCTTCGCTCAACGGCGAGGAATACACGGGCCCCGGGGGCGACCCCGAGGTCGCCTCGGCCTCCGACTCCGGCGAGTAGGCAGCTCCAGCCCGGATACCATCTGTTTGCGCGCGGCCCCGCTTCCGGGCCGTGCCGACCCCTTCGATGATCGAAAGCAAGCCCTCACGCGAGTCCGAAGAGTTCGCCGGCCAGGTCCGGGGAATGTTCGACCGCATCTCCGGCGTCTACGACCTGATGAACTCGACGATGACCGCCGGGATGCACCATCGCTGGCGGGAGGGTGCCGCTGATCGCGCCGAGCTCGATCTCGGGGATGCGGCGCTCGATGTCTGCTGTGGCACCGGCGACCTGGCCTTTGAACTGCAGCGCCGCGTCGGCGGTACCGGCCGCGTGGTCGGCTCGGATTTCTCGGAGCGGATGCTGGATCTCGCCCGAGAGAAGGGCACCTCGCGCGCCCCAGGCGACGGTGTGCCGATCTTCGAATGGGCGGACGCGCTGGAGCTGCCTTACGACGACGCCGGCTTCGACGCCGTGACAGTCGGCTTCGGCGTGCGCAACCTCGCCAACCTCGATCGTGGGATCAGCGAGCTGACCCGGGTCTTGAAGCCGGGAGGGCGGCTGGTCATCCTCGAGATCACCCAGCCGCAGCGTCCGCCCCTGTCGACCTTCTTCTCAATCTGGTTCGACCGCCTGATTCCCCTGATCGGCAGCATCGCCGGAGACAAGGACGCCTACAGCTACCTGCCCGAGTCGGTCAAGCGCTTCCCGCTGCCGCAGGGCCTGGCCGAGAAGATGGATCGCGCCGGCGGCCTCGAGCAGATCCGCTGGTCGCTCCTCGCGGGCGGGATCATCGCGATCCACTCCGGGGTGAAGCCCGCCGGCTGATGAGTGGCTCGGCGATTCCCGAGCCGGTCACCGCGGTCACGGATCTCGCGGGTGCCTGGCTGCCGGCCCGGCTCTCCGAGGTCGAAGCTCGCCTGCGGGAGATCGTCGCCGGCCACGGGGAACCCCTGGCGAGTGCCGCCGGCACCACGCTGGCTGCCGGCGGCAAGCGCATGCGCCCCCTGCTCGTGCTGCTCTGCGCGGGAGTGGAATCGGGACCCGAGGCGACTCGTGCCGCGACCGCGATCGAGCTCGTGCACATGGCGACCCTGGTTCACGACGACGTGATCGACGGGGCGCCATTGCGACGCGGCAAGCCGACGGTGTTCGCCACGGCCGGACGGCGACGGGCGCTGGCGACGGGCGATCTGCTCCTCTCGCGGGCGTTCACCGAGCTGACCGCCCCCGGATCCGAACGTCAGGTCGCGGTCCTGGCCCGGGCCTCGGTGGCGCTGGCTCAGGGTGAGCTGGCACAGCGCATGGACGCCTATGACACCGGCGTGGGCGCCGATCGCTACCTGTTCCGTTGCCGCCTGAAGACCGCGGCACTGTTCGAGTGCGCCTGCGTGATCGGTCGTGGCAGGCCGGAGACCGAGCAGGAGGCGCTGGCCGGGTTCGGCCGTGAGATCGGTCTCGCCTTTCAGCTGCTCGACGACGTCCTCGATGTCGTCGGCCCGCCGGAGCGCACGGGCAAGGCGCGGGGAACCGATCTGCTCGATGGCACGGTGACGCTGCCCTTCATCCGCGCCCGCGAGTCAGCGCCGGAGCTCGGCCAGGCCGACCTGCGCGCTCTCGACGCCGGCTCCGCTGTCGAGCTGTGCGACCGGATCGCGGCGACCGGCGCCACCGACCGGGTTCGCCTCGATGCCCGCGACCGTGTCGAGGCAGCGAAGGCCGGACTCCGCGACGCGCGCGTACCGGCGGTGGACCGGTCGCTCTTCGAGCTGGTCGCCGATGGAGTGGTCGAGCGCTACAGCTGAGGGCTCCCGGGCAGGGACGGGCCCGGCGATCGCGACTGTCGCGAGCACCGGGCCCGGGGATCGGGGTAGGGGAGGTCTAGAAGTCTTCGGGCAACAGCAGCCCGCTGTTGAGGGCCCTGGCGAGCGAGCGGACCTCGTCTTCGATGTTTTCCCGCTCGAGCCGGCGCAGGTCGTCGATCAGCGACTCGGTCGCGTCGTCGAGGACCTCGTCGAAGCGGTCGAGAGCCTCTCGGGGGTAGACGTCGGCGCTCTGCAGCCTGCATTCAGGGCAACGCAGCTCGACACGCCAGCGGCGCATGTCGATCGGGGCGGAGTCCACCGGCTGCACCAGCGGCGAGGAGCACGCCGGGCAGACGTGCATCGCCTCCTCGGCCTGCAACAGATCCCCTCTGCGCTCGATCGCTCGTGCGTGGCGGCCCTGGGCCGAGACGGCGGCCGGATTCTCCTCGGGGAGCGGCCTGTTGTCTCCGATCTCGTCGTAGCGATCCATCCCTGCCCCTATCGGCGGGGTGCACCCTCCGCCGAGGAAGGGGCCAGTCATTGGACATACGTCCACGCCGGGCCTCCACCGTCGCCCAGGCCGGCGTCTCGTCCGGCCAGAGCGCCCGCGAGGCCGCTATTTGCGCGGTTCTGGCCCCGTTCGGCGCCCGGTGAGCCGAATACACTCAGCCGCCGATGGTTCTCTCCGATCGCCATATCCGCGAGCAGCTGGACAGCGGCGGCATCGTCATCGAGCCGCTCGGGGACGGTTGCATCCAGCCCTCGTCGGTGGACCTCCACGTGGACAGACTGTTCAGGGTCTTCCGCAACGACACCACGCCCTACATCGACCCGAAGGCCGCGCAGGAAGACCTCACCGAGTTGGTCGAGGTTGCCGATGGCGGAGCCTTCATCCTGCACCCCGGCGAGTTTGTGCTCGGTTCCACGCTGGAGCGAGTCGCCCTGGGCGACGATCTCGTCGCCCGCCTTGAGGGCAAGTCCAGCCTCGGCCGGCTCGGCCTGCTGATCCACAGCACCGCCGGCTTCGTCGATGCGGGCTGGGACGGACACCTGACGCTGGAGCTCTCGAATGTCGCCAACCTGCCGATCGCGATCTACCCGGAGATGAAGATCGGTCAGATCTCGTTCTTGCAGATGAGTTCCGCGGCCGAGAACCCGTACGGCGGCACGGCCACGTCCTCGAAATACAAGGGCCAGCAGGGCCCGACGCCCTCCCGCTACTACCTGAACTTCCCGGAGGAAGAGCGCCGCTGAGCGCTGCAGAGGCCGCACGACGCTGCAGCCGGGGTCTACACGGCGCTACTATCCGTGTATGCCCAACATTGGACCCCTCGAACTTGCGATTGTTCTGATCATCGCGCTGGTCATCTTCGGCCCCAAGCGCCTCCCCGAGCTCGGCCGCTCGCTGGGTAACGGGTTCAAGGAGTTCAAGTCCTCCGTCTCGGGTGAGTCTGACGACGACGACGATTACGAGGACGATCCGCCCGAGATCGACAACTCGGTCGACGTCGAAGAGGTAGACGAGGTCGAAGAGGACACCCAGGACGCCGAGCCGGCCAGCCGGCCCTCGAGCTGATCCCCACGGGTTCGCACCGCGGCGTCCCGCACCGCGGCGTCCCCACAGGCTGAGCTATGGCCCGAATCAAGGCAGCCGACTTCGAAGAGCGCCTCACCCTCATCGAGCATCTCGACGAGCTCCGCACCCGCATCCTGATCTCGGTCGGCGTACTCATCTTCGCCGCCGCCCTCTGCTTCTGGCAGAGCGACGTGATCCTCGAGCTCGCCAGTCACCCGCTGCCCGACCGGGGTGGAGAGCTGCTCGAACCCATCACGTTCTCGCCGACCGAGCCCTTCCTGACCACGATCACGCTCAGCCTCTACGCGGCGATCCTGATCTCGATGCCGGTGATCCTCTACCAGCTCTACGCCTTCGTTCTCCCCGCGTTCAGCCCGACCGAGAAGCGCGTCGTGCTCCCGCTGCTGATGATGGTCCCGGTCCTGTTCATCGCGGGGGTCGTCTTCGCCTACTTCGTGGTCGCGCCGGCCGCACTCAGCTTCCTCCTCAACTTCAACGCCGACAACTTCAACGTCCAGATCCGGGCCCGTGACTACTACGGCTTCTTCTCCCTGTCGCTGATCGCGGTCGGCATCCTCTTCCAGATCCCGGTCGGCATCCTGGCGGTTACCCGGCTGGGAATCGTCACCCCGCAGCAGCTGCGGAGCAACCGCCGGTACGCGGTCCTCGTGATTGCGGTCCTGGCGATGCTCCTGCCCGGCACCGACCCGGTGACGATGCTGATTTCGATGGCGCCGCTTCTGGTGTTGTTCGAGTTCAGCCTGATCCTCGCGACGTTTCTCGGGCGCGACAGAGCAAGCGACGAGACCGCGATGGTGGAGCCGAAATGAAACGCCCCGCCGCTCCGCCGAGGACGCCGGTCATCTAGCCTAGGCCCATGCTTTTCGAGCTCACCGGCCGGCGCAAGCGCTTCGTGCAGGTCATCTTCACATTCCTGGCCCTGATCTTCACGGTCAGCTTCGTCGGCCTGGGTATCGGCAGTGATGCGAGCGGCGGAATCTTCGACGCGATCGGCCTCGGCGGCGGTGGCGGCTCGGGCGACAGCGCGCTCGATTCCGACATCGAGGACGCGGAGAAGAAGCTGGAGGCAGATCCGGAGAACCAGGCCGCTCTACTGACGATCGCCAAGTCGCAGTACCTGGCCGGCCAGGCGGCCCTGGAGATCGACGACCAGGGCCGGCAGACGCTCACCGACGACGCCGCAGTGCGCTTCGACGAGGCGCTCAGCGCCTGGGAGCAGTTCCTGCTCGTCACCGAGGGGAAGAGCGCCAACTTCGACAACCGCGATGAGGTGGGCACTACCGCAACGCTGATCCTGAACGCCTACGGGGCCGATGATCTCACCCAGCAGACCCTCGACGGCGGCCTGCAGACGGCGCAGATCGTCGCTGCCGAGCTTCCCAACGTCAACTCGTTCCTGCAGCTGGCCGCCTACGCCTACGCGGCGGGCAACACCAAGGTGGCCGAGCAGGCAGGTGAGGATGCGCTCGGCGAGGTGGACCAGACCGAGCGATCGACATTGGAGGACCAGCTTAAGCAGGCCGAGGAGCAGGGCAAGTTGATCCAGCAGCAGCTCAAGGCCCAGGCGCCGACCGAGGACGACTTCCAGAACCCGCTCGGCGGCCTCGGCGGCGCGGGCGGAGGCGCGCTGCCCGACGGCGGAGCGGGCGGCCAGGGTTCAGGCGGCTGAGCGCCCGACAAGCGCCTCCCCATCCCCCGTTGTTAGCATCACCGCGGGGCCATTAGCTCAGTTGGTAGAGCAGGAGACTCTTAATCTCAAGGTCGTAGGTTCGATCCCTACATGGCCCATGAAAGTGCGTGGCGGGATCAGTCGAGGGTGCGGGGCGCGGCTGCTACCTGGTGGCTGATGTACCAGGCGATATGGCGCGCGGCTTCGAAGCCGATCTGCGCGGGTGCAATGAGGCGCTGCATCGGCTCTGAAGCTTAGTGGTTGCCGCGGTCACCGGACGCAGGTAGGCCCGCGATTGGGGTCAGTTCGTGCCGGGGTCCCTCCTCCTCGATCCGGCCCTACACTGCCAGCCATGCGGATCGGAATCGTCGGACTGGGCTATGTCGGCCTGCCACTCGCCGTGGCCTTCGCCGAGGCCGGCCACGCGGTGGTCGGTTTCGATCTGAATGGCGCCCGCGTGGAACGCCTCGCCGCGGGCCAAAGCGACATCGAGGACGTTCCCTCCGAACAGCTCTCGCGACTCACGGACCTCCTGCACCCGACCACTGACTCCGCTGCGCTGGCCGACTGCGACGCGATCCTGATCTGCGTGCCGACGCCGCTTGCGAACCAGCGCGAGCCCGATCTCTCCTACATCACGGGGGCCGCGCAAACCCTCGCCGGCATCCTGCGGGAGGGTCAGCTCGTGGTGCTCGAGTCCACCACCTATCCGGGTACCACCCGCGATCACGTGCAGCCCCTCCTCGAGGAGTCGGGCCTGGCGGCCGGCTCCGACTTCCGCCTCGCCTACTCGCCCGAACGCATCGATCCCGGTCGCTCTGACCACACGGTCGCCAACACTCCCAAGGTGGTGGGCGGGATCACGCCGGAGTGCACCGCGAAGGCAACGGAGGTCTACGAGCTGATCTGCGAGGAGATCGTTCCGGTCTCGAGCCCGGAGGCCGCCGAGCTGAGCAAGCTGCTCGAGAACATCTTCCGCTCGGTCAACATCGCGCTCGTCAACGAGCTCGCGCAGCTCACCGACAGGCTGGGCATCGACATCTGGGAGGTGATCGATGCGGCGGCGACCAAGCCATTCGGCTTCATGCGGTTCGAGCCGGGACCCGGCATGGGCGGCCACTGCCTACCGGTCGACCCGTTCTACCTCGCCTTCAAGGCCCGCGAGCACGACTTCTACACCGAGTTCGTGGAACTCGCGGGAAAGATCAACCAGTCCCAGCCTCTGTTCTGCGTGCAGAAGATCGAGGCCGCTCTGAACCAGGTCTCCAGGCCGGTCAAGGGCTCCCGCGTGCTGATCCTCGGCGTTGCCTACAAGGGCGGCGTCGCCGATCTGCGCGAGGCACCGGCCCTGAAGATCATCCGCCTGCTGCGGGAGCTCGGCGCCGAGGTCTCCTATCACGACCCCCATGTACCTGAGCTCGCGGACTTCGGTCTCCGCTCGGTGGATCTGGAGTACGGTCTCGCCGATGCCGAGCTGACGGCGATCGTCACCGTGCATCCGGGGATCGACCACACGACGCTGACCGAGCGGACCGCTCTGGTCGTCGACTTCAGAGGAGTCACCAGGGGAGTGGAGGCTCCGAATCTCGTCCGTCTTTGACCTCGGAGGGCGACTTCAGCGCAGGGCCCGGGCGCGCACGCGGGTCGGCTTCCGGGAGGCGGATCGCGTCACCCTCGGACTGGCGGCGCTGACCGCGGCGACCGCCGGCGGGGTCGCTGCCGGCGAGTTCGCGCGCCGTTTCCGACGCCGGGCGGAGAGCAACGACACTGCACCCGCCGAGCTGGCCGAGCACCCGATCGAGGCGTTGCAGCTCGCCGGGCAGGCCAGCCGCGACACCGTGCGGGTCGCGGTCCAGGGCTACGCGATGGCCCCGCGTTACGAGAACGTGCTCTTTAATCTCTTCACCGGCTTTGCCGGCGCCTTCGCCTTCGCGCGGATTTCCACCAGCGGCATTCGCAGCGGCTGGTGGCCCTCCGGCAACGTCGAGATCGGCGGCCGGCACATTCATCACTTCGTGCCCGGGATCCTGCTCGCCTTTGGCTCGGCCACGGCTGCCCTGCTCACCGACGACCTCGAGCTGGAGACCACGATTGCCGTGCCGTTCGGCGTCGGCGTCGGGCTCACCTTCGACGAGGCCGCGCTGCTGCTCGACCTACGCGACGTCTACTGGACGCGCGAGGGAGTGCTCAGCGTTCAGGTCAGCCTCGCCGGCCTGGCACTGCTCGGCGGCACGATCCTCGCCCTGCGCATGCGTCGCCGCGGCGAGCAGCGAGTCGTCGAGCAGGGCCTGATCCCCGACGTCGGCGGCGAGATCATGGCTCCGACGGCGATGGTCTGAGCCCCGGACGACTCAGCGACGCACGGCGTAGCGCGCGTACAGCTCACTGCCGTCGTGCAGCAGCCAGCTCAGCTCCAGCCGGACCGGCTCACCGTTGGGCACGTCGAGGTGCTCGGCAAGGCGCGGTCCCTCGCCGCCCCCGAGCAACGGCCCGAGCGTGACGAAGAGCTCATCGACCAGGCCGGCGCTCAACAACTGGCCGTGCAGCCCCGGGCCGCCCTCGCAGAGCAGGCCGCGCACACCGTGCTCGCGGCGCAGCTCAGCGGCGATCGCCGGCAGGTCGAGCTGGCCGGGCTGCACGCGCACCTCGAGCGGGGTCGCAGTCTCGGGGCCCTGCTCGTCGCTGGTGGTGAAGATCAGCACGCGGCCCAGGCCGGAGGTGAAGAGGTCTGCCTCCCAGGGCAGGTTGAGCCCGCGGGTGACGATCACGGCGAGCGGGTCGGCGTCGAGGCCGGCCGCCTGCCGGCGCTCGCGGCGCTCCTCGGTCGGCAACAGGCGCCCGTAGTTCTCCTCGCGCACGGTCCCGGCACCGACGAGCACGGCATCGGCCGACTCGCGCAGACCCATCAGCAGCGCGGTGTCGGTATCGGTGCCGATCTTGCCCGAGCGACCGTCGATCGTCGCGTGGCCGTCGACGGTAACGACGAAGTTGGTGAACAGCCAGGGGCGCTCCGCAGGGGCGAGTTCGGCGGGCCGGAACATCGCGAACTGCTCGGCGAGCGTCGTCTCGGCTGCGTCGGGGAGCAGGCGATGGACTTTGGGACTCGGGCTCACCGTCTGGAGCCTAGATGACGTGTGCGCCCACCTCGCTCAGATCTCGCCGAGCAGTGCCCCTGAGGCACAGTCGTCGCGCTCGCCCTCGGTTAGCACCTTCGATCACTCTTGACGGTTCCTGACCAAGCGAGGGGGTGCCGGGGAGGGGCGCGGTGTGGCGAAGCCACATAAGCCCCGACTCGGTGCTCCCCTCGCGCAGCGTCAGGGGCCGTCAGCAGCCGAGGCGCTTGGCGGCGTCGCGGAAGGTCTTGACCTCGGCCGTCGGCTTCTTGGCGCCCTTTTCGAGCTTCTCGCCGTGGCGGTTGATCCAGATCACCGGAACGCGCATCTTGAGCAGCGGCTCGACGTCGGTGTAGTAGCCGCTGGTGATGTGGACCCAGCCCTTCTTCTTGCCGAGTCGGCGGGCGCATTCCTTGAAGTGGGCGGGCTCGGGCTTGTAGCTGCGCACCTGCTGTGCGGTGACCACCAGGTCGAGCTCGGTGCGCAGGTGGCGACGCGAGAGGCCGAGCAGCTTGTCGTCGATGTTGGAGATGATCCCGAGGCTGTACTTGGCCCGCAGGCGATCCATCGCGGCATTCGACTCGCGGAACGGCTGCCAGCTCGGGATCGAGTCGGGCAGGAACTGAGCCCGCGAGGGCTCCAACTCCCAGCCGACCTCTCCGGCGGCCTTGACCGCTGCGCGGCGCAGGACCTCGGCGTAGAGCTCGTAAGAGCCGGACATGACCTCGTACTTGAGCTCGAAGAAGCGGGGGAGAAGGGCCTTGGCGTCGAGCGTCAGCCCGTCCTCCTTGGCCACAGCCTGGAAAGCCTGCGAGATCCCCTTCTCCCAATCAATCAGGGTTCCGTAGCAATCAGTGGTGACCCATTCGATTTCGCTGCGTTTTGGAAGTGGCATAAGGCGCGGCATTATGGCATCCGCTCGCCGGAAGGCACTGTGGCATGCGCCACGCGAGTAAACGCGCGGGGCAGGTTCGGGCGAAACCCACCTCTGGGTGGGCTATCGCTCCGGGTATGGGGGGTACGCTTTTAGTCCGCCTCGGTTGGGTCCTGGTTGGAGAGCAGGAGCTCGAGCACTTCGCCGACCTCCGTCTCCCGACCCTGGGGAATCCGCATCGGCTGCTTTGGATGCACCTCGTAGGTGTTCCGCCGCCCTTCGCGGGTCCGGGTCAGGTAGCCCTCCTCGACCAGTTCCGTGACGATCCGCTGAGCCGCTCGCTCAGTGATATCGAGCGTCGACGCGATGTCTCGCAGCCGCACGGTCGGATCGTGCGCAATCACAAGTAGAACTCGTGCGTGGTTTGTCAGGAATGTCCATGTTCCGATAGCACGACCACCATTACACATCGAGCCGACGCCATGCGCCGACCCCCTGCAAACGAGCCAGAAGTGAGGGGACGCACACTTTGTTGGCAACGTCTCGCATCCGCCTGGCCTCGACGCGTCGCGGCGTAGTGGGTTAGGCTGCCGCCCGCACCCATGGACCTGCTCGAATACCAAGGCAAGCAGCTGTTCGCGGCGGCCGGAGTTCCGGTCCCGACCGGAGAGCCCGCCACCGATGTAGACGGCGCCCTCGCGGCGGCCGAGAAGATCGGCTACCCCTGCGTGATCAAGGCCCAGGTGCTGATCGGCGGTCGCGGCAAGGCCGGTGGGATCAAGGTCGCCAAGGACGCCGACGAGGCTCGCACCCATGCCAACGCGATCCTTGGCATGGACATCAGCGGCCCCCGTGGCGAAGGTCCCTTCCGCGTCCGCGAGGTCTGGATCGAGGGCGCCTCGGAGATCGACGCCGAGTACTACGCCTCGATCATCCTCGACCGCTCCGCGAAGAAGCCGGTCGTGATCCTTTCCCGGATGGGTGGCATGAACGTCGAGGAGATCGCCGAGACCGATCCCGACGCGCTGGTCAAGCGCCACATCACTCCCGCCGACGGGCTCAGCGCCGACGACGCCCGCACGATCGCGATCGATGCGCAGATCGACGACGACGTCATCGACGGGGTGGCCGAGGCCCTGGTCAAGCTCTACGAAGCCTTCAACGACAACGATGCCACTCTGATCGAGGTCAACCCGCTGATCGTCAACGCATCCCGCGAGGTGATCGCGCTCGACTCCAAGGTGACGCTCGACGACTCCGCCATGTTCCGCCACCCGGAACTGCACCAGTCGGCCCCCGAGGATCCCGACGAGGATGAGCAGGAGAAACTCGCGAAGGAGCGCGGCCTCACGTACGTTGCCCTCGACGGCGACATCGGCATCCTCGGCAACGGTGCCGGGCTCTGCATGTCGACCCTCGACGTAGTCGCCAACGCGGGCGGCGATCCCGCCAACTTCCTCGACGCCGGCGGCGGCTCCAAGGCCGAGGCGATCGTCGATGCGCTCGAGGTGATCTCCTCGAACCCCAAGGTCAAGGCGATCCTCTTCAACATCTTCGGCGGGATCACCCGCTGCGACGAGGTCGCCAACGGGATCATCGAGGCCTACAGCAAGGTCGAGATGAAGGTGCCGCTGGTGGTGCGCCTCGATGGCACCAACTCCGAGGAGGGGCTGCGGCTGCTCGACGAGGCGGCGCTCGACGGCCTGCACCAGGAGAAGACGATGCTCGGCGCCGCCGACCGGGTAGTCGCACTCGCAAAGGAACAGGGCTAGAGCTCCATGAGCATCATCATCGACAACGACACCAAGCTCGTCGTCAGCGGCCTCACCGGCCGCGAGGGCAGCTTTCACGGCCTGCGTAACCAGGCCTACGGAACGAACCTCGTCGCCGGGGTCACCCCAAAGAAGGGCGGCCAGGACGTCGAGGGCGTGCCGATCTTCGACACGATTGAGGAAGCCGTCAGCGAGGCCGGCGCCAACACCTCGATGATCTTCGTTCCTGCCCGTTTCGCCGGTACCGCGATCAACGAGGCGATCGACGCCGGCTGCGAGACGGTGATCGCGATCACCGAGGGCATTCCGGTTCACGACATGCTGCCCACCTACTGGAAGGCCAAGGAGAACGGCGTCCGCCTGATCGGCCCCAACTGTCCCGGTGTGCTGAGCCCCGGCAAGGCCAACGTCGGGATCATCCCCGCCCAGTTCTTCGATGAGGGCTCGATCGGCGTCGTCTCCAAGTCGGGCACGCTGACCTACCAGATCGGCAACGAGCTCAAGCAGGCCGGCCTCGGCAACTCCTCGATCGTGGGGATCGGCGGCGACCCGATCGTCGGCTCCGACTTCATCGACATCCTCGAGCTCTACGAGAACGACCCCGACACCGAGCTGATCGTGATGGTTGGTGAGATCGGCGGCGACGCCGAGGAGCGCGCGGCCGACTACATCGCCGAGCACGTCACCAAGCCGGTCGTCGGCTACATCGCCGGCTTCACGGCTCCCCCCGGCAAGCAGATGGGGCACGCCGGGGCGATCATCTCCGGCTCCTCCGGCACGGCCAAGGCCAAGCAGGAGGCGCTCGAGGCGAAGGGCGTCCGGGTGGGTACCAGCCCCTCCGAGGCCGCCGAGATCGCCGCCGAGATCGTCAACTCCTAGGCCGGGTGAGCCCGCCGCAAGACCGCGGCCCCAGGCTTGGCTTCGACGATCGTCTGGCGATGCAGCCGCCGGGCGGGTGACTCGCCCTCGGCGTCGCGCCTTTGATGTCTCCTGGTGCTTTCTGCTACGTTCGCGCTCGCTGTCCCGGGGGGGCAGTGAGCACCAGGGAGTTTCGAGAGGAGAACGTTCGTGGGGATTGCTTCGTCTTGGGGGAGGCGCGGCACTGCCGTGCTCGTCTTGTTTGTCGCGCTTGGACTCTGCGTCCTCGGCGCCCGTTCGATCGCCGCCGCGAGCGGCCCGAGCGGTAGCGACTCCGCCTCGGTTGCCAAGAAGAAGGGTAAGAAGGGCAAGGGTAAGAAGGGCAAGGGCAAGACCAAGAAGTACAAGGGCCCGAAGATCCCGACCCCGAGCGCCAACCGCTGCGACTTCCTCGACACCACGGTCTGCCTGCAGCCGTTCCCGAACAGCCTCTACCTGAAGAAGGACAAGAGCACCCCCACGGGCGTTCGCGTCAACTTCAACGCCGCCTCGATGCCCAAGAACGTCAACGACATCGGCATCGATCCGACGGATCTCAACCGCAACGATGGCTTCAGCCCCGGCCAGGCGATCACGCTCCACATCAAGGGACTCGACAACCAGCAGGCCTTCGACAAGAGCAAGCTGGTCTCGCTCGACGAGCCCGCCGCCTACAAGGACAAGAAGCAGTCGGTCGTCGTGATCGATGCAAAGACCGGCAAGCGACATCCGGTGTGGGCGGAGATGGACACCAATGCGACTGAGAAGTCGGACAACAACCTGATCATCCGCCCGCTCCGCAACTGGGACGAGGGCGCGACCTACGTCGTCGCGATCGGCAAGCTGAAGAAGTCCAACGGCAAGAAGATCAAGGCGCCCAACGCTTTCAAGGTCTACCGCGACAAGCTGAAGACGAAGCAGAAGAAGGTCGAGAACCGCCGCTCCTACTTCGAGAAGAAGGTCTTCAAGCCGCTGGCCAAGAAGAAGGCCAAAGTCAAGCGCAAGAACCTCTACATGGCCTGGGACTTCTCGGTCGCCAGCGAGGAGAGCCTGACCAGCCGCGCGCTCGCGATGCGCGACGACGCGTTCGCCCAGCTCGGCGACACCAACCTCTCCGACGGCGTAATCCAGGGCGATTCGCCCGACTTCACGATCACCGACGAGATCGACAATCCGAGCGCCGAGATCCTCAAGCGGGTCGAGGGCACGATCGACAACATCCCCTGCTACATGGATGAGGATGGCTGCCCCTCGGGGTCGCAGTTTGCCTATGACGGCCCCAACGACACCACGCCGAACTTCAACCCGGCGTTCACAGTCGATGTGCCGTTCGAGTGCAACATCCCCAGCAGCGTCGACGGCGGTAGCTCAGTCGATCCCGCGCGTCCGACGCTCTACGGCCACGGCTTGCTCGGCAACAAGGGCCAGGCTCACTCCGGCTACACGCGGGAGTTCGCGGCAGCGCACAACATCATGCACTGCGCGGTCGATTTCGCGGGCTTCTCGGATAAGGACCTCGGCGCGATTGTGATCCCCTCCCTGAGTGATGTCTCCAACTTCACCAAGGGCTTCGACCTGATGCAGCAGGGGTACGTCAACTTCATGATGCTCGGCCGGGCAATGTTCCATCCGGCTGGCTTCGCGGCTGACCCGGCGTTCCAGTACGACGCGGGCTCCGGCGACGAGTCGGTGATCGACACCAGCGCGCTCTACTACTACGGCAACAGCCAGGGCGGGATTATGGGCGGCGCCCTGACCGCGCTCTCGCCCGACTTCACCCAGTCAGTCCTCGGTGTGCCCGGGATGAACTACTCGACCTTGCTGCGGCGCAGCGTCGACTTCGACGACTACGCGGAACTGCCGACCCTCGGCCTCTACGACAACTATCCGGACGAGGGCGAGCGGGTGCTGCTCCTCGGACTGATGCAGATGGGCTGGGACCGTGGCGAGGCCAACGGCTATGCCCATCACATGACCACCGACCCGCTTCCGGACACACCCGAGCACAACGTGCTGATGCATCTGGCGCTCGGTGATCACCAGGTGGCCAACGTCACCGCGGAGGTCGAGGCGCGGACGATCGGAGCGAACGTGATGGAGCCGGGCACGGACCCCGGGCGTCACTGGGAGAGCAACCCGTTCTTCCAGATCCCGGCGATCGGCAGCTACCCGTTCAACGAGTCGGCGATGGTCTATTGGGACGGAGGTCCCGTGGGCTTCGTCGGGACCCGCGACGACGGCACGGCCGTGCCGCCGATCGAGAACATCGCGCCACGCACGGAGGAGGGCTACGGCGACGACCCGCACAGCTATCCGCGCTACAGCGCCGAGGCACAACAGCAGATGTCAGACTGGCTGCAGCCGGGCAACGCGGGCGCGATCCAGGAGGCCTGTGCCACCGGAGCGTGTTACGCGAATGGCTGGACGGGGCCGTGAGCAACCGCTGACGGACCGGGAGCCAAGGCGGGTGGCTCGTTAGACTCGCGCATTCGATGGCTCCCGAGATGATCAGCTTTGCCCGTGGCGCGCCCAGCGCCGATCTGCTGCCCGTTGCGGCGGTGCAGGAGGCGGCGCAGAAGGCGATTGCCGACAACCCGGGACGAGCACTCTCCTACGGCACCGGCATCGGGCACCCCGAGCTCTGTGCATGGCTGGCTGAGCGGCACGGGCGCGGGCTGACGGCGGAGCGGGTGATGATCACCAACGGCTCGCTGGAGGCGGGCTGGATGCTGTTCGAGCACCTGCTCGAGGCCGGCGACAGCGTCGTCGTCGAGCAGCCGTCCTACGACCGGACGCTGCTGATGCTCGAGAAGCTCGGCGTCGACCGGATCGGGATCGACCTCGAGGCGGACGGCATCGACGTGGCCGGACTGGAGAGCGCGCTCGCCGACGGACACCGGCCGAGGCTGGTCCACATCATCAGCAACTTCCACAACCCCGCCGGCTGCACGCTCTCTGAGCCGAAACGGCGACGCCTCGTCGAGCTCTCGGCGGAGTACGACTTCTGGATCTTCGAGGACGATCCCTATCGCGAGATCCGTTTCGCGGAATCGAGGGAGCTGGAGACGATGCTCTCGATGTCGGAGGGGACGGAGGCCAAGGTGATCCATGCCTCCTCCTTCTCGAAGACCGTCAGTCCCGGCGTGCGCGTCGGCTACCTGGCCGGCCCCGCCGCGCAGATCGAGGCCCTCGCCAAGCACGCAAACGAGACCTACATCTCGCCGAACATGCTGGCCGAATCGGTCGTTTACGAGCTCTGCCGCTCCGGCGGGTTGGACGCCAACATCGCATTGGTCAACGTCGCGCTCGCCGAGCGCCGCGACGCCGTCGTCACTGAGTTGGGCAAGCAGATCCCGGAGGCGAAGTTCGTGGTTCCGGGCGGGGGGTACTTCCTCTGGCTCGATCTGGCCGAGGGCTCCGACACGCCGGGCCTCGTGCCGCTCGCCAAGGAAGAGGGCGTCGGCTTCGTGGCCGGCCCGGACTTCATGCTCGAGGGTGGCGAGGCCAGCCTACGGCTGTCGTTCGCCAGCGTGCCCCCCCAGGACGTACCTGAGGGCATCGGGCGCATTGCCCGGGCGCTCGAGCGACAGCGCGCCGCTTAAAAGAGACAAAACCTTCCGCCGCTTCTCCTGCAAGATCCGCTTCAAATAGCGGAACTTTCGCCCTCTCTTCACAAGTTTTTAGCACTTGCTAATACTCTGCTCGTACTCTTCGGAGGTGGTCGAGACCGGTTCCAAGAGGGATCCGGGACTACGAAAGACAAGCGAGGACCAGCAGATGCCAGTCAGAATCTTCGAAGGAGTCCGGGCCGATGAGCTCGACGACCTCAACCGCCGCAACATGGAGCGCCGCTTCTACGCGCTTGCCGCTGCTGTCAAGGAACACGAGATCAACTCGCGCAAGCTCGACGGCGTTGCCCGCACCGAGGACGAGCGTCTCTACCGTAACCTGCGCCGCCTCTGTGGCGAGCCGCCCACCGAGGAGCACGGGGCGGCTTGACTCCGGCGCCCTACAAGGACCGGCCTGCTCCCGAGCCGACTACTCCGCGACGTCGCGGTGCCTCGGTCTCAGCGACCGTAGCGGTCGCTCGAGAGCTGAAGTTGCTCAGGCAGCGCGGCGCGCGGGGGAGGCGCGGGGTCGGCCCGCACCGACACGGTCTCCGCGACGCTGCGCGTGACGGTGTGGGAGCCGTCGACGGTGACGACGACGACCTCCTCTTCGTCCGAGGAGCCAATCGTTCCCTTTAGCCCGGGCTCGAGCCCCGTCCTGCGCAAGTAGTGCAGGAGCTCCTCCGCCTCGTTCTCGAAGCGCAGGATCATCACCTCGGCGCCGACCTCGCAGTCGGCGAGCAGCGAGCCCTGCTCGCGGTCGCCCAGCACGATCGGGTGACCGTGCGGGCAGGTCTTGGCATCGCCGATCGCCGCCATCATCCGTTCCTCGAGCACCGGGGACATGGCGTGTTCGAGCCGCTCGGCTTCCTCGTGAACCTCGTCCCAGGGGATCCCGAGGACATCGGTAAGAAAGCGCTCGATGAGGCGGTGACGCGTGACGATCGCCTCGGCGTGCTCGAGGCCCTGGGGGGTGAAGGCGAGCTTTTTGTCCTCGGAGCGGGACACGTGCCCGTCCTTCTCCAGGCGCCCGATCATCTCGTGCACGGTGGGAGGCGAAAGCTGCATCGCCCGGGCCACGTTCGCGGCGGTCAGGGGGAGCTGCGCTTCCTGAAGCCAGAAGAGAGCCTGCAGGTACTCCTCTTCAGCGACGGTGACCTGTTCGTTGCTCACGAGGTGAGAGTATCTGGCTGTGCAACTCGGCGAATCCACACACGCTCTGATCACCGGCGCCTCCCGTGGTATCGGCCGCTCCCTGGCCCTGGAACTGGCTTCGCGCGAGGTCACGCTCGGCCTGCTGTCCCGCGACCGCCGGCGCCTCGATGAGCTGGCCGGAGAGCTGCGGGGCACCCACCACGTGCTTCCGGCAGACGTCACCGACATCAAGGAGGTCGAGCGCGCCGTCGCGGCCTTCGAGGAGGACGCGGGCGGTATCGACCTCCTCGTCGCCAATGCCGGCATCGCCCACTACGGCCCCTTCGCGGAGATGGACCTGGACAAGATCGAGGAGATGGTCTCGATCAACGTGCTCGGCAGCCTCTACACGGTCAAGGCCGCGCTGCCGGGCATGATCGCGCGCGGCTCGGGCCACATCGTCGTGGTCTCCTCAGGTGCGGGGATCAGGGCCTTCCCATCCGGCGCGGTCTATGGCGCCACCAAGGCTGCCAACCGCGGTTTCGCCGAGGCCCTGCGCCACGAGTTGGCCGGCACCGGGATCAGCCTGACGACCGTCTACCCGGGCGAGGTCGCCACCGATCTGCACAACCACCAGCTCGACCGGCTCCCGGACTGGCGCGAGAGCGACGAGGCGATCGATCCCGCCGACCTCGCGCTCCAGATCGCCACCGCGGTCGAGGCCGACGAGCGCAGCGTCTACGCGCCCCGCGCCGTGCGGATGCTCGGTCTGAACGCTGTGGCGCCGGGCCTCGTCGATCGCCTGCTGCGCCGGGTTCGCGGCGACGCGGCAGCCCCTCGCCACGGCTGAGACGTCAGTCCTCCAGCACCTGCATCTGACTGAGCCGGTAGAGGAAGATCAGCGCCGGGCCGACGATCAGCAGCGCGAAGATGAAGACGATGATCACCGCAGTCAGCGTCTGGGGCGCTCCGGCGGCCGCGTCGATCGTGACGTTCTCCGGCAGCAAGTAGGGATGCTGGGCGACGCCCCAACCCCAGATCACAGCGACCAGTGCGCCAGCCGCGAGTGGTCGCAGACCCCGCTCGACACCCTTCACGAGCCCGACGAGGACGAGCGTGCCCATCAGCAGCGAGGCGATCATCAGGGGCAGACCCGGTCCGGTGAGCCCATCGAAGAGGAAGCGGGCGTCGCTGCGCAGGGCAAAGACTCCCGCGACGGAGAGGGCGCCGGCGACCGCCGCGCCGCCGATCGCGCGGCGCGTGAAGTAGCGGAACAGCTCGGGGTCGCCCCCGCGGCGCGCGTCATCGCGCAGGAGGACCGCGGCGAGGTAGGTGCTGCTCGTGACGAACAGGATGCCGACCAGGATCGGCAGAGGCGCCAGCCAGCTGGAGAACGGCTCCCCGGCCCCGTCGGCGGGGACCGCCCCAGCCGCGACGGCACCGACGACACAGCCCATGAAGAAGGGGGTGATCACGGAGGCCAAGCCGAACACCTGCTCGGAGCGCCGCTTGGTCCGGCCGCTGAAGGCGTGCCCAAAGGCGAACGCGGAGCCGCGCAGAACGATGCCGATCGCCGCGGCCGTCAGCGGCACATAGAGCGTCTCCATCAGCGGCCCGAAGGCACGGGGGAAGGCCGTCCAGAGCACCACCAGGCAGAAGATCAGCCAGACGTGGTTGGCCTCCCAGACCGGCGTCAGCGAGCGATTGATCCGCGCGCGGGCACGACTGCCCAGCTCGCCGTCGCGCTCGGAGATCAGCGAGAGCACCCCGGCGCCGAAGTCCGCGCCGCCGAAGACGGCGTAGAGCGTCGCCCCCAGCCAGAGGATTCCGGCGACCACGTCCGGCTTGCTCATCGCTCGGCCTCCACTGACTCGATCTCGGGCTCGGGGCCGGGAGGTCCGTAGGGAATGCCGGCCAGCTCGTCGTCCCGTGCGGACAGCACGCGGACCGCCTTGTAGGCGATGACGCCGAGCGCCGTATAGAGCAGCACGGCGCCTCCGAACACGAACCAGAGCCCCTCGGCGTCGGTGACCGCGTCCTCGGTTCGCATCAGTCCCTGAACGATCCACGGTTGTCGCCCGACCTCGGTGACGATCCAGCCCATCCACATGGCCAGTACCGATCCCACTCCGGCCACGGCGGCGCCGCGCCAGAACCAGACTGAGGCGGGCGGCTCACGGCGGCGCCACATCGACCAGCCAAACCAGCCTGCGAGCAGTAGCAGGGCCGAGCCGATCCCGACCATGCCGTCGAAGGCGAGGTGCAGCATCGTGTTTGCGGGCGGCCGCTCGTCCGGCGCGATGTCGTTGAGCCCGGTAACGACCGTGTCGGTGCTGAACCCGACGAGGATCGAGTTGAGCCCGGGGATCCCGATCCCGTACTCGACGCCGTCGTCAGTACAGATTCCGCCGATCCACTCGGTCTGGTTCGGCCCGGTCTCCTGGACGCATTCGAAGCCCGCGAACTTGGCCGGCTGGTGGTCGGCGACGCCGCGCGCCGCGACATCACCCACGTAGAGCTGCACAGGGGTCGCGATCGCCGCCACTGCGAACGGGATGATGAAGCCGAGCCGGTGCCGGCGATCCCGGCGGCCCTTGAGCCAACCCACCGCGTAGATCGAGGCCAGGCCGAAGCCGGTGACCATGTACGCGGCCAACAGCATGTGTGGGAACTCGTAGGCCGTGGCGTTGTTTAGGAGGGCGTCGATCGGTGCGACGTTGGTGACCGAGCCGTCGGCGGCGAGGGTGAAGCCTTCCGGCTGGTTCATCCAGGAGTTGACCGCGACCACGCTGAATGCCCCACCGATCCCGGCGATCACGATCGGCACGCCGGTCCAGAAGTGCTTCCAGCCCTCGAGCCGGTTCCAGCCGTAGATGTAGATCGCGATAAAGATCGCCTCGGTGAAGAAGAAGATGCCCTCGATCGCGAACCCGGTGCCAAAGACATCGCCCCACTGCTCCATGAACTTGGGCCACAGCAGGCCCATCTCGAAGGAGAGCACCGTGCCGGTCACCGCCCCGACGGCGAACAGGACGGCGGCCGCCTTCGACCATCGCCGGGCGAGGTTGAGTGCATCGGCGTCGTCGTACTTGCGCCCCCGATACTCGGCGATCAGCATCAGCGCCGGCAGCGCCACCCCGATGCAGGCGAGCACGATGTGGAAGCCGAGCGTGAAGGCCATCGTCTCGCGTGCCGCGAGCAGGTTGTCGGCCGCGAGTGGCAGAGCGAAGGCGACGTCGACGATCACAACTACAGATTACGAGAGCGCCGCACTCATACCGTGGCGATCAGTTCCGGTCCAAGGTCGCTGAGCCGCGCAGCTCCGCAGAGAGCCATCGCCTCGCGCAGCTCGATGCGCAGCATGTTCAGCGTGCGCCGCACCCCATCGGAGCCGTCGAGAGCGAGGCCCCAGAGGATCGGCCGACCGACCATCACCCCGTCGGCGCCGAGGCAGAGGGCTTTGACGATGTCGCTGCCCCGCCGCACACCGCCGTCGAGCAGGATCTCCGCCCGCCCGCCCACCACCTCGGCGATCGGCGGGAGCATCTCGATCGTCGCCGGAACCGTGTCGAGCTGCCGTCCGCCGTGGTTGGAGACAACGATCCCCGCGGCTCCCGCCTCGATCGCACGCTCGGCATCGTCGGGTCGGTGGATGCCCTTGACCGCCACCGGCAGCCCGGAGATCTCGACCAGCCATTCGAGGTCGCTCCACTCGAGCGAGGCGTCGAGCTGGGAGGCGAAATAGGCGGCCAGACCCGACTCCCCCTCGGGGGCGCCGACGTGATCGTCGACGCACGCGATCGTCAGGTGACCAGGGAGCTCGAAGCTGTTGCGGATGTCACGCTCGCGTCGTCCCAGCACCGGGGCGTCGACCGTCAGCAGGATCGCGCTGTAGCCGGCCGCCTCGGCGCGCTCGACGAGCGAGCGTGTCAGCTCCCGATCGCGGAACACGTAGAGCTGGAACCAGCCCGGCGGGCCCTCGACCGCGCCCGCGGCCTCCTCGATCGTCGTGTTGGAGAGCGAGGAGAGGCAGAAGATCGCGTCGGCCGCAGCGGCCCCGCGAGCTGTCGCGCACTCGGCATCCGGGTTGGCGAGCCCGTGGAAGGCTGTTGGCGCGACCGCCACCGGCAGCGAGGTAGGGGTGCCGAGGAGTTTGGTTCGCAGGTCGAGATCGGATACATCGCGAAGCACGTGGGGTAGCAGCGAGAGCCGCGCAAAGGCGTCCCGGTTGCGATCGAGAGTGATCTCATCGCCGCCGCCCGAGCGGTAGTAGTCGTAGGCGACCGGGTCGAGCACCCGGGAGGCCGGCTCCTCCAGATCCTGAAGGTTGGCCGGCCAGGTGCTCATCGGCCCGTGCCCTCGCCCGTGGCCCGCAAGGCGATCAGCCCGCTCCCGCCAGGGTCGAGACGACCGCCTCGTACACACCGTCGCCGGTGCGGCCCTCGGTGACGGTCACGTTGGGGAAGTTCGGGATCGCCTCACGCAGCGCCACGTCCTTCTCCGGGCCGTTTGCGACGCAGAAGAAGTGGCCGACGAACCGGGCCGCGTCGAGGTCCTCGATCGAGTCGCCCGCAGCGATGCACTCCTCGGGCGCGTATTCGCGGGCCCGCATGTGGGCGCCGACCGCCTCAGCCTTGCTCGCCCCGCCGGGAACCAGATGGTAGGCGTGGGTGACCTCGATGCCCTCCATCGGCCTGCCGATCGCCCCGTTGTCGAGGAAGCGCAAGTCCTCGTGACCCTCGGCAGCGATCAGTGCGTTGACCTCCTCGACGTCCACCTTGCCGCGCATCAACAGCGAGAGCTCGCGGCCGGTGTGCCAGGGGGAGTGCCACTGCAGGCGGCCCTCGAAGCGCTCGAGAAGCAGGTCGGCGACGCCTGCGTCGATGATCTGGTCGGCGACGGAGCCGTCCTCGTTCGGCTCCCAGCTGCCGGTCAGCAGGGTCTTCTCGCGCTCGATCATCATGCCGCAGCCGGCCTCGTAGATATAGGAACTCTGGCCGATCAGCCGCGCGTCGCTGAGCACCTGAGCCTCGCGGCGGCCCGACATGATCACGACCTCGACCCCGGCCCGGTGGCAGGCCTCGAGCAACAGCGCCTGCTTTTTCGAGAAACCGCCCTCGGCGTCGCGGAACAGGGAGCCGTGAAGCCCCAGCAGGGTGCCGTCGAGATCGGTGTAGAGAGCCCGCAGTGCCACCCGGGCAGCGTATTGGTTGCCCCTGGCGCACACTCCGTGGCCAGGTCCCCGGGGAGCTGAAGGCGAAGAATTAGCGCACACTGCGCCTCTCGCTCCGGGCACGCCGGCCCCGGCTGGGTACCGTTGGGCCGATGACTGTCTGGCAGCTGAGCGACCGCACCCTGAAGCTGGATCGGGCGCGGCCCATCGGGGCGGGGATCGTCAACGTCACCACCGACTCGATGTTCGAGGGCGCGAGGAGCGGCACGCCCGAGCAGGCGGTGCGTGACGGCCTCCGGTTGGCCGGCGAAGGCTTCGAGGTGATCGACGTCGGCGCCGTGCCCGCGCGCAGCGGGCCGTCGGTGACTGCGGAGGACGAGATCGCTCGCCTGATCCCGGCCGTGCGCGGGTTGGTCGAGCAGCTTCCGACAAGCCCCGAGGTCGCGGTCACCGCCGACACCTTCGACCCCGAGGTCGCGAGCGCCGCCTGCGCTGCCGGTGCCCACGCGATCAACGACATCGGCGGCGGGCGGGATGAGATGCTCGAGGTGATCGCCGAGGCCGGCTGCGGCTACGTGCTGATGCACATCGAGGGCCCCCCTCGCAAGGACCGCCCGGCGCCCGACTACCCTGATGTCGTCGCCCGCCTACTCGAGTTCTTCGCGGAGCGGATCGAGCGGGCCGGCGAGCTTGGCGTGCCCGCCGAGGCGATCGCGATCGACCCGGGCCTCGACTTCGACCTCTCCACCGATCACGCGATCGAGATCATCCGGCGTACGGGTGAGCTGCGGGCGCTGGGCCGGCCGATCCTCATGTCGCTCTCCCGCAAGGACTTCATCGGCGCGATCGTCGCCGGTTCCTGGGAGGAGCGCCTCGGGGCCGCCGAACGCGGCCTCGGGACGCTCGCCGCGGCCGCGCTCGCCGCGGCCAACGGGGCGGAGATCCACCGCCTGCACGACCGCGAGGTACTCGATGCGATCCGTGTCGCGGGGGCGATCGCCAGTGGCTGACCGCGCCGCAGCGGCGAGCGCGGACCTCCCCTGGGCCTCAGTCATCGACGAGGGCTGGCGCGTGGCCCTGGACCCCGGCCGCAAGGATGGCCGCCTCGTTGCCGAGAGTGCCGAGCGCGAACAGGAGGCGGTCGAGGTGCCGCTGCCGAGCAGTCTCGACCGGGACCTCGTCGCGGCCCTCGAGCGGCAGGGGATCACGACCCTCTACGCCCACCAGCTCGCCACCCTGCGGGCAGCCGACAGTTCCAACGTGATCGTCACGAGCGGAACTGCCTCCGGTAAGTCGCTGGCCTTCAACCTGCCGGTGCTCAATGCGATCGCCCGCGACGAAAAGGCCCGCGCCCTGTATCTGTACCCGACCAAGGCGCTCGCCCAGGACCAGGCGCGCAAGCTGGCGCTGACCGCTCCGCCCGGTCTGCGCCAGGCGATCTACGACGGTGACACACCGAAGGAGGAGCGCAGCGCGATCAGGCGGCGCTCCAACCTGATCCTCACCAACCCGGACATGCTTCACGTTGGGATCCTGCCCCACCACAAGGCCTGGGGCGACTTCTTCGTCAACCTGCGCTACGTCGTCGTCGACGAGGCGCACGTCTACCGCGGGGTCTTCGGTTCCAACGTCGCCAACGTGCTGCGGCGTCTGCGGCGGATCAGCCGGATCTACCGCGGTGCCGGGGGCGAGCCGCGCTTCATCCTCACCTCGGCGACGATTGCCAACCCCGGTGAGCTCGCCGAGCGCCTGGTGGGCACGAACTTCGAGCTGATCGACGACGACGCCGCCCCCAAGGCCGGCCGGCGGATCGCGATCTGGAACCCGCCGCTGCTCGACGAGACCGCAGGTGCCCGCCGCTCGGCGCTGAGCGAGGCGGCCGAGATGCTCGCCGAGCTGGTGATCGCCGGCGTGCGCACGATCTGCTTTCTGCGTTCGCGCAAGGGGATCGAGCTGATCCAGAAGTTCACCGCGATGCGCCTGGCCGAGCGCGGCCGCGGTGACCTGGCCGAGCGCATTGCTCCTTACCGGGCCGGCTACACGCCGCAGCAGCGCCGCGAGATTGAGGCGCGCCTCTCCTCCGGAGACCTGCTCGCCGTGATCGCCACCAACGCGCTGGAGCTGGGCATCGACATCGGCGAGCTCGACGCGGCGCTGTGTGTGACCTTCCCCGGCACCGTCGCCAGCCTGCGCCAGATGTGGGGGAGGGCGGGGCGCAAGACCGAGGGGCTGGCGATCTACATGGCGGGAGAGGACGGCCTCGATCAGTTCTTCTGCCGCCACCCGACGGAGTTCCTGACGCGGCCGGTGGAGGCGGCGATCCTCGACCACACGAGTGAGCAGATCCGCGCCGGACACCTGCTCGCGGCGGCCTACGAGGCGCCGCTCGGAGGAACCCACGACGACGAGACGCTCGGCGCGGGCTGGAGCGAGGCCGCGGACGCCCTGGTTGAAGGCGGCCTCTTGCGGGTCGGCGGCTCGGGCAAGATCGGCGTGCGGGGGCCGGGCTTTCCGGCCGGCTGGATGGGCCTGCGCTCGGCCTCGGCCGACTCGGTCACCGTGCTCGACGCTTCCTCGGGCGAGCTGCTCGGCACAGTCGAGGCCGAGCGCGCCTTCTCCACGGTGCACGCGGGGGCCGTCTACCTGCACATGGGCAGGGCGTTCGAGGTGCGCGAGCTGGACGTCGAGTTGCGTCGCGCGATCGTCGAGCCGTTCTCGGGCGACTACTACACGCAGGCGCGCAAGGAGACCGACATCTATATCGAGCGGCTCGGCGCCCAGCGCCAGACGCTCGGGGTCGAGCTCAACTTCGGCCGGGTCGCGGTCACCGAGCAGGTCGTGGCCTTCCAGCGCAAGCGGCTCGGCGACCACGAGGCGCTCGACTTCGTCGCCCTCGATCTGCCCGAACAGAGCTTCAGCACCCAGGCCCTCTGGTACGTGCTGCCGGATGAGTTGGCCGGCCCGGAGACGCTGCCGGCCGACGTTCAGCTTGGCGCGCTGCACGCCTCCGAGCACACGCAGATAGCCGTTCTGCCCCTGCTGGCGATGTGCGACCGCTGGGACATCGGCGGACTCTCAACCAACGTCCACTACCAGACCGGCAAGCCGACGATCTTCATCTACGACGGCCATCCCGGAGGCGTCGGAATCACGCGGCGCGGCTACGAGGAGTTCGAGCGGCTCCTCGGCGATGCCTTCCGCCTGGTCTCCGAGTGCCGCTGCGAGTCCGGCTGTCCCTCCTGCGTACAGAGCCCCAAGTGCGGGAACCTCAACGACCACCTGCACAAGGGCGGCTCGATCGAGCTGATGGGGCAGATGCTCGCCCGGGCCGAGGCCTCGAGCCGGCCGAACTGAGGGTTTCAACAGCCATCGACCCGCCCGCCGCGCAAGTCGCTACCGGGTAGCCTCACCCCGTGACCCGCCCACTGCAGATCTCGGTCTGCGGAGCCGGACGCTCCGATCCGGAGCTCGACGCGCTCGCGGCGGCGGTCGGAGCCGCAATCGCTGATGCGGGAGCGATCCTCGTCTGTGGTGGCCGCGACGGCACGATGGCGGCAGCTGCCGCCGGCGCCCGCGATGCTGGAGGCGAGGTGATCGGGATCCTGATGGGCGACGAACCGGCCGAAGCCAACGAGAACTGCACCCACGTCGTCGCGACCGGGATCGGCCAGGCCCGAAACCTCGCCGTGGTCGCCTCGGGAGATGCGGTGATCGCCGTCGGCGGGGAGTGGGGGACCCTTTCGGAGATCGCCTTCGCGCGGCGACTCGGCCGCGTCGTCGTCACGCTCGACTCCTGGGAGCTGCGGGGCCGCGGTGCGATGGCAACACCTCCGGGGATCGAACCAGCCACTGACCCCGTCGAGGCGGTATCCCGAGCGCTCTCCGCCGCCAAGGCCCGGAGGCGAGAGGCCACAAGCCGGCAGTAGTGGCCGTTTTCCGGCGCCTCGCGGTGCCGCTGCCCGGCGCAGGCCCCGCCTTCACTGAAGCACTAGCCTTACCGGCCCGCGGGGCTCACGCTCCGTACCTCAGGCGAGGTAGCTCAGTTGGTAGAGCACACGACTGAAAATCGTGGTGTCGCCGGTTCGATCCCGGCCCTCGCCATCAGTGATGGAGCTAGGACATCCTGGACTTCAGCGTCGAGGTCGAGGACGACCCGCCGAGCTACTTGGAGCAGCTCGGCGAAGAGGAAGAGGGCAGCGAAGACTGACCCGCGTTCGGGCGGCCGCGGTGATCACCACGGTGACCGGGTTGGCGAGTCCTTGCTGGCTAGGCGGCCGCAGTACTCTGAGGTCAGCAAGCGAGAGCCAAAACTGATGAAGCGAGCTAGGACTGCATGACGTAGTTCAGCTCGCGGGTCGTGATCCGCGGCTCCATTCCCTCGGGCAGGTTCGGCTTGATCGTCCCCTCATACCAGGAGTCCCAGTTCTCCTGGGCTTCCCACACCTCGGTCACGCCCCAGCCACCATCGATGGGGCCGTTCGCGTGGATTACGAACCCCGGCTGAGCCTTCTGCTGCTCCTCCAGCTGCCCCGTCATCCCGTCCACCATCTCCTTCGTCATGCCGGGCACCTCGGCGGTCATGAGTATCGCCATCTCGCTCCTCCTCCAGTCGCGTGCAGAGATCAGAACATATCCACCTCGCGCCGCCGCCGCCGTCAGCGCAGCGGCTGCGGTGGTGACTGTCCTGGTCCGAGTACTCTGAGGTCCGCAACCGAGAGCCAGAACTGATGACGCCCGAGAACAACAAGCAGCCCCCCAGGAGCGACGAGTCGCAGGGGTGTCCCGGTTCACTGCCTTTGGATTGACCCACGAGCAAGATCGACGTGTTCACCTCGGCGGGTGATCAGGTCGACGATGCAAGGTTTGTCGTGACGACCGGCGATGGAGAGCTAGGACTCTTTGTTGGGGTGATCGAGCACGGCTACAACGAGGACGATTGCAACGACTTGATGAGCGATGCGCTGGCGAAAGTAGAGCCGTAGGTTCGGCCTCATGCGGTTCTTCCCTCGCCGAGCCCGGCGGCTTGGGGGGCTTCGTCACGGCTTTGAAAGAGGCGGAACCGGACGATCTTCCCGTCCTTGACGGTGACGATGTTGGCCCCTGGCCGCTCCACTGCACGCCGCTGCTTCGACCACTTACGTTGAACAGCACCGACACGACGACCTCGTCGCCGACCTCGGCCGGATCCTCAAGCGCCATCTCGAACTCACCCCACGCCTCGAAGAAGTCCTGAAACACACCGGCGAACCTGGTCGTGCCCCCGGTAAGTGCCACGGTAGGGGCTGCGCGATTCAGTGAGATCGAACTCGGCATCTGAATGCAGACAGCCCAGCATCGCGTCGATATCGCGCCGGTTGCGGGCATCGAAAAAGCGGCGCACGATCTCCACGTTCTTCTGCGACATCGCCCGCGCAGTATCTCCGATAGTGGGAGATACGCACTTCCCGTCCGCACGACTGAAACCTGCCGCTACCGGCCGGTGCGCTCGCGGTGCTTGCAGCCAGGCCAACAGCAGGGCCGCCGTTGGCCCTCCTCGAGCTCCTCTCGAGTCCTACGGATGCGGCGCTCCCGGGTCTTCTGCTGCTTGGCATCCTCGACCCAGCAGATGAACTCGTTGCGGGCCAGAGGGGTGATGTCCTCCCACGCCTCGCGGGCCGCCTCGCTCACCATCAGTGCCTCACGCAAGTCCGCGGGCAGTTGATGCACCACGCCACCGGGCAGCTGCTGGATACTCACCGGGGCCACGATAGCGGCGGGGGGTGCGGCCCTAGCTCGTCGGAAAAGTCATAGCACGCAGCACTCGTGTGACCGGCTCCGGCGTCCCGCTGCGCCGTAACGCTCACGTTGAGCGTTTCCGCTCGCGCCGTTGCCTGGCGCTGAGCCGCAGGGAACCCGCATGGGCCTTGGCCTCGGGGTCGCGCCGGGTCTTGATCACGCTGGCGATCGTGACCACCGTGAGGATCGTGACGATCACCGCCAGACTGAGCGGCGTCGATATCTCCGGGACATCCGTGGAGATGTCCTCATGGGCCCAGTGCAGGATCAGCTTGACCCCGATCAGACCGAGGATCAGCGCCAGGCCAAGCGAGAGATAGACGAGTCGATCGAGCAAGCCCTTGACGAGGAAGAACAGCGCCCGCAGGCCGATCAGGGCGAAAGCGTTGGCGACGAATACGATGTAGGCCTCCTCGGTGACGCCGAACACGGCCGGGATCGAGTCGAGCGCGAACAGCAGGTCGGTGCCGCCGATCACCAGCAGGACGAGCAGCAGCGGAGTGATCACGCGCCGTCCGTCGATACGGGTGATGAGCTTGCCCCCGTCGTAGCTGTCGGTTACCGGGAAGAGACGCCGCGCGACCTTGACGATCCCGTTGTCCTCGATGTCGGGGTCCTCATCTCGATGCCGGTAGAGCTGCACGGCGGTCCACAGCAGAAGCAGGCCGAAGAGCAGGAACACGAACGTGAACAGCGAGAGCAGCGCAGCCCCGATCGCGATGAAGATCGCGCGCAGGATCAGCGCGATGATGATCCCGAAGGTGAGCACCTTGTGCTGATGCTCGCTGGGCACGGCAAAGGTCGAGATGATGATCGCGAAGACGAAGAGGTTGTCGACCGAGAGGCTCTTCTCGACGATGTAGCCGGCGAAGTACTCGGTGCCGTAGGTCCACCCCGCCTGCCAGGCGAACACGAAACCGAAGCCGATCGCGACGGCGATGTAGAAAATCGACTGGATCGCGGCCTCGCGAAAGCCGATCTGGTGAGGACGCAGGGCGGCGTAGCCGAGGTCGAGCGCAAGCAGGCCGATCACCACCGCGAGGGTGATGATCCAGGCCGTTGTGGTTACGTCGAGCATTGTTGGGTGAGGGTGAGCGGGGTCAGGCGCCAGGGCGGGCGAGCATCAGCTCGGTCGCCCCGCCCTTGTGCAGATGATCGCTGAGGTTGACGTATTTTGGACTCTGCATGCAGCCCGACGGGCGGAAGCGCGTCGGCCTGCCGACCGCCTAGCCGCAGAGCAGGCGCCGTGCCGCGTCGCGGCCGCTGCGCAGTGCTCCTTCCATCAGGCCTGCGAACTCATCCCCGACGTGCTCCCCGGCGAATGCCAGGGAGCCATGATCGCCGGTGATCATTGCCGTTGCCTCGGGACCGGGGTTGACGGAGTAGGCGGCCCCGACCCACGGATCGTCGTCCCAGGTGCAGAGCTCGGCCCCGTTGGGCAGGAGGTCGAGCTCGGGTCGTAGTCGTTCGAGTGACTCCAGCCACTGCTCGGGCCCGGAGGCAACGTCGAGTCGCTCCAGGGCAGCCGGGGATCCCGCAAAGCAGCTCACCACGCTGCGCTGAGCCTCGTCGTTGGCGCCAGTCGCGACCCAGCTCCA
>JBBRAH010000033.1:0-33586 GCA_038206985.1 Solirubrobacterales bacterium | reverse complement strand
TGAAGCTCCTCTGGACGCGGCGGGGCTTCAGGGAAGCTGGCGATCATCTTCGGCGTCTCCCCGCTCGACCCGAGGTACCCGCTCTCCATGGAGGCTGTCGCACAAACCCCCCTCTGTCCGCGGGCTCACGGGTTCGAAGCTCTCTAAGCCGTTCTAAGGACCTGGAAAAGAGGCCCGCTTGCGATTTGACCCCCCGAATCTCGGCGAAAGACCTTTGCGCGACAGCCTCCATGCAAAGCGGGCACGTACTAGAGGGACTTTCCAGCCGTTACCTCGCTTGCTTATCGGACCATCAGGGCGCCAGCGGCTCCGTCGTCCTCATCGTCATCTCGGACGACTCGCAGAATCGGCTTCGAGCTGAAGGCATCGCGGAGGCGCTTACGGGCTGCCTCCTCGGACGGGTGCCCGTAGGTGCTCATCACCAGAGCACCGCCATCGGTGTGGCCGAGCTGCACGGCAACGTCCGCGTGGCTGAGGCCAAGGCCCAGCAGATGCGTGGCGCAGAAATGCCGTAGCTCGTAGAAGTCCATCTCCGGGCGGCCCCAGGCGAGTCGCACGGCCCGCCAGTGGTAGTGATGAGAGGTCTTTGAGAACCTCTTGCCCTGCGGCGTCGTGAAGACGTACGGGCTGTCGGCCCGGCGCGTCAGGGAGCGGAGAGCGTCGGCTGCGGGCGGTGGCAGCGTCACCGTGCGAGTCTTCCCGTTCTTAGGGGCTGTCTCTTCGCCCGTGCTACCGAGCGATTTCTTGATCTCGACTTCCGCAGCCTTGAAATCCACGTTCGACCAACGCAGCGCGAAGCGCCTCCGGTGCGCTTGGGGCGCTCCTCGGCGCTCGTCGGCTTGGCTTGCCGGTCGAGAGGCTTTCCCCATGCATCTCGCAGAGCCTCAATCGCGGCGCCGAGCGGGACCGGCTCACACGGCTCACCCGTCGGGGCCAACGGAATACCCAGGGCATCTAGATCGCGTCGGCGTCGCTGCCCCAGGTGAGGCTTTCCGAGTTCGGCCCACCAACTCTCACCCCGGAGCTGAGCGATAGCGAGCGCACCGATCAGCCGTTCCGCTTTCTCGCGGTCGAGATCGCCTCCCTCGACGGCTTCGATCAACCGCCGTTGCGAGCCCTCACCGCCCTCGACAGCCAGCCGCTCGGCGCTCTCGGCCCAGTCCTCGAAACGGTCGAGCCAGAGCGCTGAGGGGTCGGCGTGGACTGCGAAGTCGAACAGCTCGGGTTGGTCTGCTTTGGCCCAACGGTGCTGACGCTCGAAGCGGAGCAGTGTGCCGGGAGCCGCCGAGCGGCTCTCCACGCCCTTGTCATAGATGCGCATCAGCAGCTTCTTGTGTTTGGTCGCCGTGTAATAGGAAACGGTTTCGGTGCGACCCTCGTGCCGCCACTCGCAGACCTTCACGCGAGGGATGGAAAGAGTCCCGAGCGACCGCAGACAGGCGAGCCCATCGGCAGGGTCGGCCCACCGAAGCTCGGCCGCCAGGTCGAGTCGCCGGAGAGCCAAGATCAGGCCTCCAATCCCTTCTGCGCGGTCGTGTCCGAAGACCACCGCGATCTCTTCTTCAAGCCGCAGCGCTGCCGTGTTCAACGAAGAGAACGGCGCCAGCGAGAAGTCGCCATCTCTGCCGGAGAGCATCGCCCCAAGACGGCCCTCGGTGAAAATTAATCGCGACTCGGGGAAGAAGAACCATCGAGCGCCCGCGAGAGGCTTCGACAGCATCCACCCACCGGGGACTCCAGCCGGGTTCACACGCCAGAGGCCTGCGATGGAACGAGCTTGTGCGCCTTTCTGCAAGCGGTCCCATAGGACCTCGTCATCGAGTGGGCGCCAGGCGAAGCTCACCGTGTCCACGCCCACCTGCGCGACCTCGAATGCTTCACTCTTCTTTGGCGTTGCGGCCATGGACCGAACCTAGGCCGAGGCGACCTCTGGGGCGCGGATTTCGCTTCGCTCGCCGCGAGGGCCGATGACGCGCTTCGCGCGCCACCGCGTGCGCCTCTTGATGACTGCTACCGAACGAGAGCCGTGGCTGCTACCGGCTGCTACCGGTTCACCGGAGCGCTACTGCCGCGACGCCTGAGTCCGTTCGCAGTCCTTCGCACCTGTTAGAGCCAGAAACTCCGCTCGGGGCGCCAGATTCGCACTCCTTCGCGGTTCTAGCTCTATATCGGGGCGACTGGATTCGAACCAGCGACCTTTCGGCCCCCAGCCGAATGCGCTACCAAACTGCGCCACGCCCCGTGACGGCCCGCCAGTCTACGCGAGTCGCGAGGAGGCCTCCGCCCGTGCGCTGTCGGTGACGCAGGCGGAGAGCGGGCGACCGGACTCGAACCGGCTCTCTGAGCTTGGAAGGCTCACGTGCAACCAGTAACACTTCGCCCGCAGGTTGGTGTGGATTATAGGTTCGCGGCTCAGCGGAGCGGGACTGCCGGGGCCGGGTCAGAGAGGTCGGGCTCAGCCGAGCCGCGGCTGCGGGCCACGACAAGCAGGCCGACCGCGATCAGCGCGGCCGCTGTCAGCCCGTAGGCCAGGTCGGCGCCACCAACGCCGTAAGCGACTCCCGCCCCCAGCGGGCCGAGCGTGTAGCCGAGGGCGTAGATCACGTTGAGAAAGCCGTAGCCGAGGCCCTTGCCAACCGCGCCGAAGCTGTCGTCGAGCCAGGGCACTGCGGCCGCGAACATGATGCTCACACCAACACCGAAGACCGAGAGGGCCGCGACCATGCCCGCGACCCCGCCGAGGCTTGTGAGCAGCACGATGGAAGCCATGACGATTGCGACCCCAGTGAGGCCGACCGCGACGCGCCCGCGACGGTCGCTCTGGCGGCCAGCGAAGGGAGCAACGATCGCGTCGAGCGCGACGGTTGCCGCGAAGACCGCTCCGATCGCGGTGGCGCCGAGACCCAGCCGATCGTCGGCATCCAGGGGCACAACGACCTCGATCACACCGATTGCCGCCGAGCCGGTGATGACGATCAGCGTCGCGGGCAGGACCCGTCGTGAGGTCATCAGACCGACGAGCGTATTCAGGCCGACCCGAGCATCCGACACAGCGGGCGGTTCGGGCCGCGTACGTGGCAGAACGGCCACGCCCGCCGCCGCGAGACCGAGCGTGAGTACGGCCACGAGGACGAAGGGGAAGGCGAAACCGATCGTCTCCCCGGTCAGCCCGCCGAGCGCCGGGCCTGCGATCGCACCCACGCTGTTGGCGGCGAGGGCGAAGCCGATCGACTCGCCGGTGCGGCCCTTCGGCGCGAGGTCGGAAACCAGGGCGAGCGCGGCGATCCAGCTGCCGGCGCCGCCGAGCCCCTGCACGGCTCGGCCGAGGACCAGGACCGCGAGCGAATCGGAGACCGCGATCAGCACGGAGCCCGCGGCGGTGAGCAGCAGGCCGCCGAGCAGCAGCGGGCGGCGGCCGATGCGATCGGCCAGACGACCGAGCGGCAATGAGACGAAGAAGATCGGCACCGCGTAGGCGGCCAGAGCCACTCCCAGTTCGGCCTCGGTGGCGCCGACCCGGCGCTCGATCGCCGGCAGCAGTGGGGCGATCAGGCCGAGGAGCGCGCTGTCAAGTGCAATCGCTCCGATCGCGACCGCGAGCACCGCGCGCCGGCGGCTCGAGCCCAGTGAAGCGTTCCCCGAATCAGTCATCCCAACCGCTCACGCGGCTGAGAGTAATGGCGCGGGCGCGGGACCGGGGCCCGCTCGCAGGCCGGCGGGCGCGGCTCAGCGCTTGTAGCCGAAGTTGAGCGTGTAGGTGGCCCGGTTCTTCTTGCCGTGGCCGCTGGGAGTGCCGTGGACCCAGCCGAGCCCGACGTGCTCGAAGGAGCGCGAGAGAAGGTTCTGGCGATGCGGCGGGCTGGCCATCCATGCCTTGACGATCGACCGCGGCGAGCCCTTCGAGCCCTTGCCGTAGGCGAGCGTCTCACCGGCCCCCCAGGCACAGTTGCAGGGCAGGTAGTTGCTGCGCTCGAGCCGTCCGGGCAGCGACGGCTCGCCTGGGCAGCTGTGGGAGAAGCAGCGGCGTTTGACCATCCTGCGATTGTGCCGACTGGCGGATTCCCTCAGGTTCGGGACTGCCTTGACAGGCCCGGCGCCGTGCTTGCGGCGCTCCTTGTTGACGAGGCAGCGGACAATGCGCCGCGCCCGCTTGGAGTTGAGGCGCTTGGGTGCCAGGCTGCCGCCCCTGCACTGTGCGGCGGCGGCGGCATCGACGCCCAGCGCTCCCAGGGGACCGTCGCCGGCCGGTGGGCCGAGCAGGGCCAGGGCGAAGGCGACCACTGTGGCGGCGATCAGCCCGATGAGGCGCGTATGAGATCGGTGGACCTGCATCGTGTTGGAGAGGTGGAGAGGCCTACTGACGTCGCACTCCGATTTGGGCCGGAACAACCGACGCCACCCTCCCGATGACGTCCATCGTCCTAACCTGCGACGAGGGCATCATTAGCAAACCGTGAGGACGGAATGCCTTACGGGGGCCTGGGACCCCGCAGACCCCCTCAGGCCGGCGGTGGCCCGTGTGCGCGTCGCCCCTCGATCTCGGTTCGCGAGACGAGGCCCCCGAGCGCTCGGTGGGCTGCAAGAGCGGTGCCTCAACGCGTTGGCGGCGGGCCACTCCGCCAGCGACCGTCCTCGTCCTTGTTGTGGATGAAGAGCCCCTTGATTAGATCGCGGACCTGCTCGCCGAAGGAACGATCGGGCTCGTCGGGGTCCGGGTCGTACTCGCCCTCCCTGACCCCCCTCCATGCAGCCGCGAGCTCGGCCCCGATCAGAAACACGATCCCCGCCAGGTAGATGAAAAACATGAAGGCGATCACCGCGCCGAGCGAGCCGTAGACCGCGCTGTAGTTGGCAAAGTGGTCGAGGTAGGCCGAGAAGCCGCGCTTCACTATCTCGTAGCCGGAAGCCGCGAAGAGAATCCCCGGCCAGAGGTCGCGCAGCGGCCGGATGTTCACCGGCAGGTACCTGTAGAGCAGGCCGAAGACCACGGCCGCCAGGGCCACCGGCAGGAAGAGGCCTGTGGTCGAGAGGGTGGACTCGATCGCCTCGCCGATTCTGCCGGTGAAGCTGATCTCGAGCTGAGTGATGATCGTCGCCGCAAACGACAGCGCGATCAGCGACCCCAGCAACAGGATGAAGAGTAGATCTACGGCTTTGCCGCGGATCGCGCCTCGCCTGGTCTCGCCGCCGAACACGATGTTCAGCGAGTTGCGAACCGCACCCATCAGCGCGCTCGAGGAAATCAGCAGGCCGATCGCGCCGATCAAGCCCAGGGTGCCGGAGTTGTTGGCGACGTCCTCGATCACCTGCGTGAGGTCGCTCCGACCCTGCTCCGCGGTCAGCGGCAACTCGTCGAGCAGGAAAGTGATCGTGTCCTCGCGTGCGTCCGGGCTGTCGAGGATGAAGCCGGCCGCCGCCGCGGCCACAATTGCCGCCGGGAAGATCGAGAACAAGGCGTAGTAGGCCATGCTCGCCGCGAGTTGTGTGCCGCGATGACGGCCGAACCCACCGAGCGCCACGCTGAACAGGCGAAAGGTGCGATCGAGGCCCTTCTTGAGCCGCCCCAATGCAAGCGCGGAGAACCCCTCACTCTCCTCCGTTCCCGAGCCGGCGGGATCCGCGTCTGCGCCCATCACTCGAAAGTACTAGCCCGGACGACTGGCGGAGGGCCGTGCCGGGTCGGGGAAACGGGGCAGCCAGGACTCGAACCTGGAACCGCCGGTTTTGGAGACCGGAACTCTGCCAATTGAGCTACTGCCCCGTCTGGCCATCGTACCGTTGTTCCGACTGACCGGTTTGCGAACGTATGTACGCCTGCCATGCACCCTGATGACGTCATCGATCGAGCGCTGCAGCAGTTCGCTGCCGGGTCCCCTACCGACGCCGTTTCCAGGGAGACCGGGGTTGCCGCGCGGACATTGCGACGCTGGAGGGCCGAGGGTCGACCCCGGGGCCGAGCACCGCAACGCCCCGTTTCCGCAGCTCCGAGCAGATCCGAATGGTTCCCGCCCTCGCCCCCGATTTACGTCTACCTGCTCGGCCTCTATCTGGGGGACGGCTACATCAATCCGCCACGGTATTCACGCTGCCTCCAGCTCTACCTGGATGCTCGGCAGCCGGCGATAGCGGCTGAGTGCACTCACGCCCTGCGGGCGACGTTCCCCGGGACGCGGGTGGCGCGATACGTCCGGCCCGGCACAGAGTCCCTGCGCCTCTCGGTGCTGAACCCTCTGGTCGATCTGGCCTTCCCGCAGCAGGGAGCGGGGAAGAAGCACGAGCGCGAGATCTTGCTTGTGGACTGGCAGCAAACGGCATGCCGCCGCCACCCCCGGGCCCTGCTCCGGGGCATGATCCACTCCGACGGCTGCCGAACGGAGAATCGATTCAAGACGCTGTTGCCCAGTGGCCGGATAGCCGAGTACTTCTACCCTCGCTACTTCTTCAGCAACCTGTCCGCCGACATTCGCCGCATCTTCTGCGAGCCCTGCGAGCTGCTCGGCATCCACTGGACGCGGTCGAATCCGCGCAACATTTCGATCTCACGGCGGGCCGGCGTTGAGCTGCTCGACTCGTTTGTGGGGCCGAAGAAGTGAGGCGCCATCGAGGTCGCCGGTGATGCGGACGGAGGGAGTCGAACCCCCACAGCCTTGCGGCCACCAGGACCTAAACCTGGCGCGTCTACCAGTTCCGCCACGTCCGCAGAACGCGCAACCGTAGCGCCTGACCGGCGAAGCTTCTATATTCCAGTGTGATGGCGGCACTTGGAGAGGCACGTCCCGGCTACGAGCTGTGGCGCCCAAACAGGGAGAAGGCAGAATCGAAGACGACGAAGGCGATCATCGCCGTCGTACTTCTGATCTCCGCTGGCCTGCTCGCGATCATCACTCTCGGTGGCTGGGAGCGGCTGCAGAGCCCCGGCGTCGGCGTCGCGACGATCCTCTGGGCGGGCCTCTACGTGCTCTTCGCATTCCTCGCGCTCAACTGGGGACGCGGCATCCTGCCGGTCGCCGCCTCCCTAGCGATCATCATGGTCATCTTCGCCGCTGTCGCGGCACCCGGCTGGTTCGACCGCGCCAAGGATGGGCTCAGCTCACCGGCGCTGCCCGAGGACCTGCTCGGCCTCCTGACGATCATCGTCATCCCCGTGCAGTTGCTGCTCGTCGCCGTCGCGATGATCGGCTTCAACCAGGAGTGGCACGTCGAGGAGGAACGCCCGCTCGAGGGAACCCACGAGGCCGACGACTACAACGATCCGCCACCCACCGACGATTCTGTTTCTTACGCGGAGAGCGACGAGACCGCCTCCGACACGGTCGCCACAACGGACGAGGACGAGCAGCCCGGCCGCGGCGAGTGGTCCCCACCCGCCTGAGCGGGCCGGTCGGCTCCCCCTAGAAGAGCTTCATCGGCGGGTCCAGAAGTTGCGGCCCGTCCTCGCGGACGTTGCTGACCGCGTCGTTGACCTCACGCGTCGCCAGCTCATCCGAAGGCGCCGGCTGCAGAAGCTGCTCGAGGAAGGCCGGATCGGCGTCGGGATCGAGCCAGCCCGCCTCGTCGTCCCGGCCGAGGATCACCGGCATCCGGTCGTGGATCGGCCGCATCAGGTCGTTCGGCTCGCAGGTGAGGATCGAGCAGCTGTGGATCCTCTCCCCTCCCTCCCGCTCCAGGGAGGCCCAGATCCCGGCAAACGCGAAGAGCTCGTCATCGGCCCGGTTGATCCAGATCGGCTGCTTGCCGTTCTCGTCCTTGCGCCACTCGTAGAAGCCGTCGGCCGGGATCAGGCAGCGCCGCTGCAGGAACGACTCCTTGAAGGCCGGCTGCGTCGCGACCGTCTCCGACTTGGCGTTGATCAGGGGCCGCCCCGGCTCGTCGGCCCAGCGCCCGGGCAGCAGCCCCCAGCGCAGAGAGCCCGGCTCGTTCGGCGCGCCCGAGTCGCCGGGGCCCGCGTCCTCCCCGGACAGCCCCGCCCGTCGCACCGCGAGAACGGAGTCGGTCGGCGCGATGTTGAACCGCGGCCGCTCGTCGAACTCGAAGCTGCCATCGGCAAGCCCGAAGCGCAGCTTCAGCCGCTTCGGATCAGGATTGGCGAGTGTGTAGCGACCGCACATCGGATACCGGAGGTGGGACTCGAACCCACAAGCCCGTAAGGGCAATCGATTTTGAGCCGATCGCGTATGCCAATTCCGCCACTCCGGCCGGTGACACGAACTCTAGGGGGCCGGTCGGGCGATCGAGTTCAACGCCTCCTGGATAAGGCAGATAGGCATTTCCTGACCGGGGCAACTGGTGACGGAGCCGCGCGATTCAATCGAGAGGTTGTCCGCGGTTGGGCAGCTCCTGCCTGCATAAGTCGGGACAACCGAGGAGTTCGGCCGCCGGGCGGCCGGGTTGTCGGGACTTATGCACGCCCTGCCTGCATAAGTCCTGACAGCCGACATGTGCGGCGCAGCACGGCTTCCGGGGCGGCGATGGGCGGGCACCTACGGCGCACCGTCGCGATGGCGTGTGCAGGTTCCGCAAGAGTGGAGAGTCGGGGCGGCAGGATTTGAACCTGCGATCTCCTATCCCCAAAACAGGCGCGATACCAAGCTTCGCTACGCCCCGTCGAAGCGAGTCTAGCCCGTTGTCCCGACCGCGCAGATGCCTGCTGTTCTTCTTTTTGGAGGTCTGATCCTCGCCGGCTCCACCCCCGTTCGCGCTTGGGCCGGATGGACTTGGCTGCCGCCGGGTCTAATAGGGTGCGGCGCCCATGGCAGAGGTCCGCCCGTTTCAGGCAGTTCATTTCAACCCGTCGAAGGTGACGATCGGCGACGTCGTCGCCCCTCCCTACGACGTGATCGATGCGGAGCGCCGGCAGCGGCTGCTCGAGGGTTCGGCCAACAACGTCGTCGAGCTCGACCTGCCGCAGACGGGCGCCGGCGAGGACATCTACCTGCACGCGGCGGAGACGATGCAGGTCTGGGAGTCCGAGGGAATCCTGGTCCACGACGAGCGGCTGAGCGTCTGGGCTTACGAGCAGGACTACACCGGCCCCGACGGCACGGCCCGCACGCGACGCGGCTTCCTCGCCCGCATCCGGGTGACCGACTACGGCCCCGGCAAGGTCCGCCCGCATGAGCGCACCCAGCCCGGCCCCAAGGAAGACCGGCTGCGCCTGACCCGGGCGACCCGCCACAACATGTCGCCGATCTTCATCCTGCACGAGGGCAACGCCTGGCCCCACCTCGAAGCCTCGACCGCAGCTAAACCCTGGGCCGAGACCACCGACCCCGACGGCACGACTCACCGGGTCTGGCCGATCACGGACCCCGCCGTGCACGAGGCCGTGACCACAGAGCTGGCCGACTCCGAGTTGCTGATCGCCGACGGGCACCACCGCTACGAGACCGCACGCACGTATGCGGACGAGGTGGGTGGCGAGGGCAACCATCGCTACACCCTGGCCTGCCTCGTCTCGCTCGAGGACCCGGGACTCAGCGTCTTCGCCACGCACCGCCTCCTGCACGACCTCGACACTCCCAAGCAGGAGGCGATCCGCGACACGCTGATGAGCATGTTCGAGCTACGCGAGGCCCCCGGGGACAGCGCCGAGCAGATCGTCCCCGCCGCCGATTCGGGCGACGTCGCCTTCGGCTACATGGATGCCCACCACCGCAAGCCGTACCACCTGATCCTCACGGACCCGAGCCGCCTCGATGCGGCACTCGCCGACTTCAGCGACTCCTACCGTCGCCTCGACGCCGCAGCACTCGAGACCCTGATTCTGCGCGAGGCACTCAGCATGAGCACCGACGACATCGCCGCCAAGCGCGGCCTCTCCTACTGCTCGGACATCACCGAGGCCGTGCGCCGGATCCGCGACGGCGAGGCCGACGCGGGCTTCCTGCTCCGCCCCACTCCGGTCCAGCAAGTCCGCGAGGTCGCGGCCGCCGGCGAGAACATGCCGCCCAAGTCCACCTACTTCTTTCCGAAGCTGCTCACCGGCCTAGCCTTCAACCCGCTTCGCTGAGCCTCTCGCCGCCCCGGGCCTCCACCCCGCCGGGCCCGCGACGTAGGATCAGGGAGATGAAGATCTACACCCGCAAGGGAGACGACGGCACGACCGGCCTCTGGTACGGCGGTCGCCGCACCAAATCAGACGTCCGGATCGAGGCCTACGGAGCAGTCGATGAGGCAGGCTCAGGGCTCGGAGTGGCCCGCTCCCTCTGCGAGGCCGACGACGCCGAGGTCGCCGCCGACGTCCTGCGCCTGCAGAGCGAGTTGTTCGTCGCGGGCGCCGAACTCGCGACCGCCCCCGAGGCCGGCGAGCGTCTGGAGGACGGCGTCAGCCGGATCACGCCGCAGATGATCGGCTGGCTCGAAGAGGCGATCGACCGCTACATGGACCGCGTCGATCTGCCGCCCAAGTTCGTGATTCCCGGCGGCACCCGCCTCTCCGCCCAGCTCGACCTCGCGCGCGCGACGCTGCGCCGGGCGGAGCGACGGATCGCCGCCCTTGCCGACGCAGGGGAGCCCGCTGCCGAGCCGCTCACCGGCTACATCAATCGCGCGGCCGACCTCGTCTGGGCGATGGCGCGGTTCACCGACGTTGCCGATCCGGAGCTCTTCGAGGGTCGCGGATGATGGCCTCCACAAATAGCGAGAGCGGAGACGGGACGCCCAAGAATCCGATCGTCACCGCGACGCGCATCGACGGCTTCCGTCACACCGTCGCCACGGGCGCGCACGAGTGGATTGCCGACGAGCCCGTCGCCGACGGCGGCGAGGATGCCGGACCGAGCCCCACCCGGCTACTCGCGGCGGCGCTCGCCGCCTGCACGGCGATCACGATGGAGATGTACGCCGATCGCAAGGACTGGGAGTTGCCCGGGCTCTCCGTAGCGGTCGAGATCCAGGGCGAGCTGCGCAAGGAGCCGAGCTTCGAGGTCGTGCTCGACTTCCCCGACGGGCTCAGCGCCGAGCAGAAGGAGAAATTGACCGTGATCGCCGGTAAATGCCCGGTCCACCGCACCCTCACCCGGGTCAACCCGATCGAGATCCGCGAACGCAAAGCCGCATGACCCGCCCCGCCCAAAGCCAGCGGACTGATCGCTGATGGACCTCGGGGTCGCCGGGCGCGCTGCCGTCGTCACGGGAGCATCCCGCGGGATCGGCCGTGCCACCGCGCGCATGCTCAGCGAGGCCGGTGTCTCCGTGCTGCTGGTGGCCCGGGGAGCAACGGAACTCGAGGAGGCGGCCTCCGAGTGCGAGGCGGAAGGCTCAGGCGCCGGCGCCCGGCCCGCGACCCTGGCGCTCGACGTCACGCGCGCCGATGCGGCGGAGCGCATCATGCGAGCCGCCGAGGAGCAGTTCGGCAAGCTCGACATCGTCGTCAACAACGCCGGAGCAGCCACCTCGAGGAAGATCGAGGACGTGCCCGAGGAGGACTGGTACGCGTCCTACGAGATCAACGTGATGGCGCCCAAGCGCCTGATGGACGCCGCGATCCCGGCGATGCGCGAGCGCGGCTGGGGACGGATCGTCAACGTTGCCTCGACCGCCGGCAAGCGGCCCTCCGCCTACATGGGCGAGTACTCCGTCGCCAAGGCCGCCGAGCTTTCCCTCTCCCGCCTCTATGCCGACCAGCACGCGGCCGCGGGCGTGCTGGTCAACGCCGTCTGTCCCGGTCCCGTGAAGTCCGAGATGTGGATGGCCGAGGGTGGCCTCCTCGATCAGTCCGTGGACCTGCAGGGGCACAGCGGACGCGCGGAGGCCCTGGAAGCAGCGGGCTCATCCCGCCCGATCGGACGACTCGCAGAGGTCGATGAGATCGCGGGCGTGATCGCCTTCCTGGCCAGCGAGCAGGCCTCGTTCGTCGCGGGCGTCGCCTGGGGTGTCGACGGAGGCACGGTCCAGGTGATCATCTGAGCGACCTGCGGCCGCTGCTGCTGGATCCCGCCGCCGCGGCGTCAATCGATGTGCGAGGCAGCAAGGAGGCCGCCGTCCTCGTGCCGCTCTACGGATGGCCCCGGAGCCCGGGCCTGATCTTTACCGAGCGTCGCCACGATTTGCGCCGCCACGCCGGGGAGATCTCCTTCCCGGGAGGTCGCCAGGATCCCGGCGAGAGCCTCGAGGAGACCGCACTGCGGGAGGCCAACGAGGAGATCGGCCTCGATCCCGGTGCCGTCGAGATCGTCGGGGCGCTCGAGCCGATCTCGACTGTGGTCACCAGCTACCGCGTCCTGCCCTTCATCGGCCTGGTGCCGGCCGGACTCAAGCACGTCCTGCAACCGACCGAGGTGGCCCAGATCCTCGAGTTCAGCCTCGACGAGCTCCGCTCCGGATACCGGATGCGGCGCTTGATCAGGCGCGGCGTGCCTTTCCGCACGCCGACTTACGCGGTCGGCGAGCACTTTATCTGGGGTGCCACCGCGCGCATGCTGCAGCTCTTCTTCGAGCGCATCGATCCCGCCTGAACAGCGGCGAGGACTCGCTCATCGGTTGTCGCTGGAGTACGGCGTCGACCCGCGCTAGTGTTCCTGTTCATGGTGGAGAGTTCGGAGCATGAGGAAAGCGAGTACGCGGACCAGTCCGACGAGTCCGGGACGCGTACCGAAGTGGACGCGATGGGCCGCGAGAAGCGGCGCCAGGTCATCGGCGGCCAGTACGGCGCCACGGTCCGCAAGCAGCTCACCGTCTATGGAATCTTCATCGCGTTCGTCCTGATCGTGGGGATCGGCTTCCTGACCGTTGTCAGCGGCATCGACAACCGTGACATGCCGCTCGAGGACACGGCCCCCTGGACCGAGGCCTCCGCCGATCAGTCGCCTCCGCGACCGGTGGACTTCCCGTGCAACGGCCCCACAAACACGATCCCCGCTGACGAGATCGGCGAGGCCGTTGATCCGAGCGAATCCGATCCGCTCGCCACCTGCGGCGCAAGCGCTCCCTAGCCGACGCGGGCGCTAGCTGATCAACCGCTGCGTGGCCGCAACGATGTCGGCGGCCCACTGCTCCGGCAGGCCCCGGTCGGTCGCCACGATCTCCACCGGTATCCGCCAGCGCTCACCCGCTTCGCGCACCAGCTGCGCACCGTTTGCCAGCAGGGCCGGGTCAGCCTCTCCGCTCGCCTCGTAGAGAAAGCCACGGACCGGGGTATCGACGACCTTCTCCAGGGTGCTCTCGAGCCGCGGCCCATGGACGGCCGCAACCTGCTCGGCCCCGCCGGTTGCCGAGCCCAGCAGCCAGGCGAGCACGGTCACATCACCGAGCTGCCCGACGATCGTCCCGACGCGATCAGGATCGGAGAGGACAGCCTGGATCCCGGCGGCCTCGATCGCGGCGTGCCCCTCCTCGCGCCGGGTGGTGCCGCGAACCGCCCAGCCGGCCTCGAGCAACAGTTCGCCTGCACGGCGGGCGCAGCACCCGCAGCCGACCAGCATCGCCCGGGCCATCGGCCTCCGGCTCAGTCCTTTTCTTCGTCGCGCAGATCCCGGTCGATCTCGGCGAGCGACTCGGGGTCGAGCCGGGCGCGGTCGCGGACCCGGTTGTCCTCCTGCGCCATGCGCTCGGCGTCGAGGGCCGTCAGCTCCTCCGCCCCGCGCCGCTTTCTGTACTTGTTCTGAGCGGCGAGCATCTGGGCGATGTCGTCCTGTTCGAGCTGCACCTCGGTCTCGTAGTCCCGGGTGGGCTTCCAGTCGACCAGGTCGGCACCGCTACCGGGATAGGCGCGAGCGAGCAGGACCAGGACGAGGACGATGAACCCGACCATGCCGAGGGTGACGAGGACAAACTCCACACCTCGAGCATAAAGGCCCCGTGTACTAGCGTGCCGCGCATGGGCGAAGTAATCGCAGCCGCCATCGATGGCACGCACATGGATCCCGCTGAGGCGACGATCTCGGTGCTCGACGACGGACTCCTCAGGGGCGACGGCGCCTTCGAGGCGATCAAGCTCTACGAAGGCCATCCCTTCCGCCTCGGCGAGCACCTACAGCGCCTCGTCAACTCAGCGAGCGCGATCGACCTCGAGTTCGACCTGCAGGCTTTGCGGGCCGAGGTCGCCGCGCTGCTCAGCGAGCATGAGTCGGAGGCGATGCTGCGTGTCGTCGTCACCCGCGGCGGCAGGCGAATTCTGCTCGTCGAGAAGCTTCCCGACTGGCCGCCCAGCGTCGCTGTCGCCCTGCTCGAACTGACGCCGAGCGAGATCCTCAAGGGCGTCAAGTCGATCTCTTACGCTGCCAACATGCACGCGACCCGGCTCGCCGCAAAGGCGGGCGCCGGCGAGGCTCTCTACGTCCGGCCCGACGGCGTCGTGCTCGAGGCGCCCACCTCCTCCGTCTTCTGGGTCGGAGACGACGGCACGCTGCGGACCCCGGCCCTCGACACCGGAATCCTCGACTCCATCACCCGCCGCGTGGTCGTGGCCGGCGTCGACATCGAGCAGGGGGCCTTCGACTGCGAACAGCTGCGGGGGGCGGGCGAGGCGTTCCTGGCCTCCACGACGCGCGAGATCCAGCCGATCTCAGCGGTGGACGGCGTCCCGCTCGGAGAACCGGACGGCGGCCCCGCGGCCGAGCTCGCGGCGAGCGTCCTTGCCGAGGCCGTCGCCGACGAACGCCCGGGCGACGCCGCCCGGGTCGAATAGGTTCCGCCGATGGATCTCGAACTCAGCGACGAGCAGCGGCTGATCTCGGACACCGCGCGTCAATTCGCCGACGAATACATCACCCCACGCGTCCGGGAGCACGATCGCGAGCAACGCTTCGACGCCGAGATGGCCCGCGAGCTGGGCAAGATCGGCTACCTCGGTGCGCCCGTCGCCGAGGCCTACGGTGGCCGCGGCCTCGACTACGTCTCCTATGCGCTGATCGTCGAGCAGGTCGGGCGGGCCTGCAGCTCGGCTCGCACCGTGGTCTCGGTGCAGACCTCGCTCGTCGCCGGCTCGATCGAGCGCTGGGGCAGCGAGGAGCAGAAGCAGCGCTGGCTGCCGAAGCTCTGCAGTGGAGAGTCGTTCGGCTGCTTCGGCCTCACCGAACCGGACGCGGGCTCCGACGCCGCGAACCTGAAGACGCGGGCCCAGAACACGGACTCCGGCTGGCGCATCAGCGGCCAGAAGATGTGGATCTCGCTGGGCAACGTCGCCGAGGTGGCGATGGTCTTCGCGCAGACCGACCCCGAGGCCAAACACCGGGGCCTGGCCTGCTTCCTCGTGCCCACCGCGAGCGACGGCTTCAGCTCCCAGGAGATCCACGGCAAGCTCGGGCTGCGCGCCTCCGACACGGCCTCGCTCGCCTTCGACGACGTCGAGGTGCCCGACGAGGCATTGCTCGGTGAGGTCGGGGACGGCTTCAAGATCGCGATGAGCGCGCTCGACAACGGCCGCTACTCCGTCGCCGCCGGGTGCGTCGGAATCTGCGCCGGATGTGTCGATGCCTCGGTCAGCTACGCGACCGAGAGGGAGCAGTTCGGCGTGCCGATCGCGCGCTTCCAGCTGGTCCAGGCGATGATCGCGGAGATGATCGTCAAACGTGATGCGGCCCGGCTGCTCGTCCTGCGCGCCGGCATGCTCAAGGACGCGGGTAAGCCCAACACGACGGAGACCTCGATCGCGAAGCTGTTTGCAACCGAGTCCGCGGTCGAGTGCGCCGACACAGCGATCCAGGTGCACGGCGGCGCCGGCTACGTGGACGACCATCCCGTGGAGCGCTATCTCCGCGACGCCCGGGTCACGACGCTGTACGAGGGAACCTCCCAGATCCAGAAGCTGATCATCGCCCGCGACGCAACCGGCATCGACGCGATCCTTCCGCATCCAAAGGAGGTCAATCAGTGAGCACGGCAGACCATCTGCTGGTCGAGGAACAGGGCGCCGTGGCGCTCGTCAGCCTCAACCGCCCCGAAGTTCGCAACGCCCTCAGTCCGGAACTGATGGAGGATCTCGCAACCGCACTCGAGCGAATCGAGACCGACGACAGGATCCGATGCACCGTGATCGCGGGCTCCGACGACGTCTTCGCCTCCGGCGCCGACATCCGTTCCCTCTCCGAGAGCCGCAGCCACGAGGCCCTGCACCATCCCTCTGCCTCCTTTTGGAAGCGGGTCGCCTCGCTTCGCAAGCCGCTCGTCGCCGGCGTCTCGGGCTGGGCCCTGGGTGGCGGCTGCGAGCTGGCGCTGCTCTGCGACATGATCGTCGCGGCGGAGAACTCCCAGTTCGGTCAACCCGAGATCACCCTGGGGATCATCCCCGGCGGCGGTGCAACTCAGCGCCTGGCGCGGGTACTGGGCAAGCAGCAGACGATGGAGCTCGTACTGACCGGCCGGCGGTTCAGCGCCGAGCAGGGACACGCGTGGGGCCTGATCAACCGCGTTGCCTCCCGGGGGAGCTGGCTGCAGGCCGCCACCGACCTCGCGCAGGAGGTTGCGCAGCGCGCGCCGATCGCGACAAGGCTGGCCAAGCAGGCCGTCCTGGCCGCCGAGCAGGAGCACCTCGAAGATGGTCTCGAGCTCGAGCGCAGGCTCTTCGAGCAGGCGATGGCGACCGAGGATCGCGTGGAGGGCATGAACGCCTTCATGCAGGGTCGGCGGCCCGAGTTCGAGGGCCGCTGAGGCACCGCTCCCGCGAGATCATGCATCCGGGAGCGGAGCCGGACCGTACCCTTTCGGTATCCGGACTCCGCGCGGACTCACAATGCTCCTGAACGATCCCCCGATCCGCGACAGGCTGATCTGGCGCGGTCTGCTGTCGCCAGGCACGCGGGATCTCGGCGACCCCGCCGTGGTGGCCAGCGCCTTCGGCACCCTCTACGGCGCCGGGGCGACGATCGGGCTACTCGCGGCGATCCTCAACAACCCGGTCGTCGACGACCGTGGGTTGCTCGTCGTCGCCTCGCTCGGCGGCATGCTGATCAGCGCCGTCTTTCTGACCGGCTACCGGCGCATCCCGCGGCCCTTCTTCTGGGTGGCGGCGCTGGCGGGAACCGCGCTGATCACCCTCGCGGCGATCTCCTCCGCGGATGGCAGCGAGCCGGTGTTCGGGCCCGCCTACACGTTCATGGTCATGCTCTGCCTGCTGTTCTTTCGTCCGGCGCCCGCCCTGGCGCAGGCGGTGGTTGCGATCGCTGCCTACGGTGGCCTGCTCTACGTTGGCGATGTCCCGTTTGCGATCGCCATTCTGCTCAGCTCCACCGCCATGATCGCGGCGCTGGGCGGGTTGATCGCGGTCACGCGAACGCGGGTCCAACGGGTCGCCGAGGGTCTCGAGGAGGATGCGGGCACCGACCAGCTCACCGGGATTCCCAACCGCCGGGTCTTCGACGAGCGCCTCCGCCTGGAACTCGAGCGGGGACTGCGATCCGGACAGCCGCTCGGACTCCTGCTCTGCGACCTCGATCACTTCAAGGACGTAAACGACCGCCTCGGTCATGACGGAGGCGATCGCGTCCTCCGCGATGCCGCCCGGACGATCAACGACGCGACCCGGGAGATCGACCTCGCCGCCCGCGTCGGAGGCGAGGAGTTCAGCGTGATCCTGCCCGGCGCCGACGCGGAGGAGTCCGGCCTGGTCGCCGAGCGGATCAGAGTGGCGCTGAAGAAAAGGTTTGCGGCGGATCCGGTAGCGCTGACGATCTCATGCGGGGCGGCCTCTGCTATTGCGGACGAGACAACTGCCGAGCGCCTCTACGCGGAAGCCGATACGGCGCTCTTTGCCGCCAAACGTGGGGGCCGGGACCGGAGCGCGATCTTCGAGCGCTCGCTCGACTCAGCCGCGATCGTCGGCGACCGGCCCTCGCCGATGGAACGTCTCCGCCGCCTCCTCTGAATTCGGCTCCGAGCCGTCGCCGTCGCTGCTGCGCAGCAGCGGGCCGGGTCCGCCCGCCGGCAGGTCCGGGCCGGGGCCGGGCGGCGGCGGCCGTCCCGGAAGGCGGCCTTCGGCGGCCAGCCAGCAGCCGCCCAGAATCAGAACAAGACCGCCCAGCGCAAACGCCGAGAGCGACTCGCCCAGCAGGGTCGCCCCGTAGATGACGGCGAAAACCGGTGCAAGGTAGGTGACGATGAACGACCGCGACGGGCCAACCCTCGCGATCAGGTCGTAGAAGATGGCGAAGGCAACGCCGGTCCCGAGCACGCCGAGTGCGGCGACGGCGGCGAGTGGGCCGAGGCCGGGCATCTCCTCCGGCGCCGTGACGACCGCGACCGGAGCGATCATCAGGGAGCTGAGCGACAGTACTAGCGCGGCGATACCGATCGGCTGTACACCGGAGAGGCGCTGCTTGACCAGCAGGCCCCCGATCGCGTAACCGAGGCTGGCCAGGACCACCGCGAGGCCGCCGAGCAGCTCGTTCGAGCCGCCGAGGTCGAGACCGAGCAGCATTACCACCCCAACGATCCCGACGATCACCCCGACGCCGCGCAGTCCCTGGGAGCGCTCAGCGGGAACGAAGAAGATCGCCAGCAGCGCGGTGAAGATCGGCGCCGAGGAGACGAGGATCCCCGCCAGCGACGAGTCGATCTCCTCCTCGCCCTCGGCGATCAGCAGGAACGGTGCGGCGACCTGGATCAGGGCGACCAGCGTGAGCATGCCCCAGAACGGCCCCAGCCCGGAGAGCGCGCCGCGGCGCCAGGCCACGGGAATCAGTACCGCGGCGCCCAGCACCACCCGGCCGAACACCACCATCGCCGGGCTCATGTCGCGCACGCCGATCTTGATGAACAGGTAGCTGGAGCCCCAGATCGCAGCGAGGATCAGGATCAGTGACCAGTCACGGCGCTCCATGCGATCAGGTTACGACCCCGGCCCGCGGGCGACGGACGACGTCCACCGGCGAGCCCGGCCCGCGGCTCAGGCCTCTGCCTTGGACCCCACGCCGACTTCGGACTCCTCGTCGGTGGGCGGGGTGTCGCGCAGGTACCACTCGGCGTCGAGGGCGCCGCGGCAACCGCTGCCGGCGGCGGTGACCGCCTGCCGGTAGGTGAAGTCCACGAGGTCGCCGACGGCGAACACGCCCAGGAGATTGGTCCGTGTGGAGGGCTCGTCGACCTTTACGTAGCTGTTGTCGTGCAGATCGATCTGGCCCTCGACGAGCTCGGAGCCGGGCGTGTGGCCGATCGCGACGAAGGCTCCGCCGATCTCCAGCTCCTCCTTCTCGCCGGTCTCGGAGTTGACGAGGCGGACGCTCTGGAGCTTGCCGTCGACCCCGACGAACTCCTCCGGCGCGAACGGGGTCTTGAACTCGATATTCGAACGCTCCTCGGCGCGCTCCTGCATGATCTTCGAGGCTCTGAACTCGGGACGGCGATGGATCACCGTGAGCTTGTCGGCGAATTTGGAGACGAAGATCGCATCCTCCATCGCCGAGTCGCCGCCGCCGACGACGACCACGTCGCGACCCTTGAAGAAGGCGCCGTCACAGACGCCGCAGGTCGAGACACCCGCGCCACCCAGCTCGATCTCACCGGGGATCCCCAGCCGCTTGGGCTGAGCCCCCATGGCCAAAATCACCGAGCGGGCGCGGTAGAGGTCGTCGCCGACCCAGACCTTCTGGATGCCGCCGTCGCTGAGCTCGACGCGGGTCGCGTCATCGGTGATGAAGCGCGTGCCGAAGCGCTCGGCCTGGGCGCGGAACTTGTTCATCAGCTCCGGGCCCATGATCCCCTCAGGGAACCCGGCGTAGTTCTCCACGTCGGTGGTGTTCTGAAGCTGACCGCCCCACTGGAAACCCTCGATGACGAGTGGGTCGAGTTCGGCGCGAGAGGCGTAGGTGGCCGCGCTGTAGCCGGCGCATGCTCCGCCGATGATGATCACGTTCTCGATCTTGTCTTGCTCGCTCACGCTGTTCCTCGATTCCGGGTCTCGGTTGTGGCCGCGAGGTGAGGCGGCCGGGGGCAGTCCCTACTTTACTTTATGAAGTGGGTATCGGTCCAGTCCCTCCGGGCAGACGATCGGCATGGGCTGCTTCCCGCTCCTGCTCCCAGCGGGCTACCGTGCGCCGCAACTGGAAGAAGGCGACGATCCCCGGCGGCACGGGCAGGTAGAAGGCGATCAGCCGATAGATGAGCACTGCGGCGATCACAGTCTCGAGGCCATAGCCGAAGATCGCGAAGGAGCCGATCAGTCCGCCGTCCACCGCGCCGACCCCGGCCGGCGCCGGCGCCAGGTTCGCGGCCATGCCGACGAAGAAGCCGAGCACGATCTCGCCGAGCGGCGGCGAGACGCCCAGCGACTTGAAGCTCGCCCAGAGAATCGTGATGTTCGCGGCCCAGAACCCGGCCGCACCGAAGATCGCAACCCAGCCGCGGCGCGGGTAGCGGACGAAGTCCCAGCTCGTGCGGATGCCTCCGGAGAGGGTTGCCGGCAGCGCCGCAAGCCAATGCATGGCCCGGCTCCAGCGGCCCTCGCCGCTCGAGGCACTGAAGCGTCGCTGTAGATCATCCGGCACCAGCGCGATCAGGACGACCGCGACGACCACCCCAGCGGCGATCGAGGCGGGCACGATCGTCATGCTCACCGGCCCATCGCCGGGGACGACGCCGACGCGCAACAGGATGCCGAAAATGATCACGCCGGCGATATAGACGGCGTAGAGCAGGACGAGGAAGGTGACCATACGCAGCGCCGATTCCTGGCGACGCATGCCGGCCTTCCGCAGTGCCCAGTAGGTGAGGATGATGCCGCCCGCCCCTCCGGCGGAGAAGAGCCGGGTGGCAGCGAGTCCGGCCATCGTGATCTGGTAGCTCTCGCTCCAGTTCAGCTTCTCCGCCATGTGCTCGCCGACGACGCCGCGGAACAGCGCGACGTAGGAGCCGAACGCGAAGACGTTCGCGAGCACCGCGACCGCGATCCAGCTGCGCTGCGCCTCGCCGAGCTTGGCGATCGCATCGTCGAGGCCGGCGAGCTTGGGCACGAGGATGTAAATAGCCGCCACCAGCACACCGACGATCAGCAGAGTCTTTGTGATCTGTCCCGGATCCTCGAAGAACGAAGGCTCGGCGTCATCACTGGGGTCGTCCTCGTCCGCGGCCGAGTCCACCAGAGCCCCCATAAGCGGCTCCAGCAGTTCCTCCTCACGCTCGCGCTGACTCTCAGGCATGCCGGGTGCAGAGTAACCGCGGACCCGACCTGAACGCCCACGGCCTCACGGGAGGCCGGAGCGACTCAACCGTTGGCGGTCCGCTCGAGCTTCTGGATCGCGTCGCTGATTGCCAGCGCCAGAGGCTCGGCCAGGGGCTCGCCGCGACGCACGAGCGCGACGAGCGCCAGTCCCGCGAACAGGTCGAGCACGTAGTGCTCACCCAGGTGCACCAGGGCCAGGCCAAGGACGCCGGCATAGGTCCAACCGACGATCCCGGCGGTCCGGTTCGACTCGCTGAGCAGGATCGCCGAAAGGACGGAGGCCCCGAAGTGCAGCGAGGGCATCGCAGCCCAGGGGTTGCCGCCGAAGGACTTGTACAGGTGCGGCCAAACGTCGCCCCAGACCTCCTCACCGACCTCGACCATGAGGCGCTTGACCTTCTCATCACCGGTGTAGCCGTTCTCCGAAGCCCACCAGGGCGGTGCGGTCGGGACAGCGAAGTAGCCGGCGCAACCCAGGTCATAGGCGGCCGCCATCTGCCGAGCCGCCCGCGCGAACCTCGCGTTGTCGCAGGTCAGGATGAAGAGCAACGACGCATGCGGCTCCAGGAACCAGGCCCAATGCGCGAAGGTGAGGAGGCGGTCGAAGGCGTTCGGCCCGTCCCCCCGGGCGAACCACTTCTGCAGGCGCCAGTTGGGCAGACGCCCCATTCCGATCACCCGGTCCGCGCGAACCGGGTAGCGCACCTTGAGGCGCTCGCGCAGGCGCTCCGGATTGTCGTAGGGGATCTCGTGGACCACCGTGAAGGCCCACATCTGCTGAGCGAAGAGCACCGCGTCGCGGGGTTTGGTGCGCGGCCAGAGAATCGCTGTGCCCACCGGACCGGCAACCGTCGCGGCCACTGTCGCCTCAGCGGGGATCCGCAGGCGCTTGCGCAACAGAGGGACGACGACAGATGCGACGACCGCAGCGGCAGCTGTGGCGCGGACCGCGTGACGGAGACCGCCGCGCTTGGATGTTGCTTGAGGCTTGAGGCGGCTCAACGGGCGGCGAGTATAGGAGTCGCCGGGCCGGCGGAACCGTCCGCGGATGCCTCTCGTCAGGCGCTTTGCGGCTCACGTGCGAGTTACCCGGAGCCGGCGGCGCTGCATCCGGCGGGGCGGGCGCATAGAATGGCGCCGCCTTGCAGGCTCCCCGCAGGACAGTCTTTCTCCGCAGCGCGATCGTCGCCGCTGCAGCCCTCGTGGCAGTCGTAGGGCTGCCCGCGAGTGCCATGGCGGGAGGATTGACGCCCGCCTCCCCCGTCTCCCCGGGCGCCGAGGACACGCAGACCGCCTACATCGTGATGGTCGTGATTTCGCTGCTGCTCGCGATCGCGCTGGTCGGTGGGCTATTGAGCGCGGTCCGCGGCCGCGGCGCTGCCCCCGAGCCCCGTCGCACACGAGGCACCAGCTCGCTGCAGACCCGCGTCGCCGCCGGGCTCAGCGTCCTCGCGCTGATCGTCTTCGTCTTTGGCATCGTCATGACCGAGTCTTCCTCGGAGGTTGAGGGCACCGGCCCTGACGGCCTGCTCACCGCCCAGACCGATCTGCAGATCCCGGCGGATGCCAAGCCGCTCAACATCAGGGTGTCCGGGCAGCAGTGGCTGTGGCGCTACGAGTACCCGGACGGAACCTTCAGCTACTACGAGATGGTCGTCCCTGTGGACACCGCCGTCGTACTGGATATCGAGAGCATCGACGTCCTCCACACGTGGTGGGTGCCCGCGCTCGGTGGCATGGCGGACGCGGTCCCCGGCAGCAGCAACAAAGCCTGGTTCAAGGCCGATGAGACGGGCAGCTTCGAAGGCACCTCGACCACTTTCTCCGGGCCCGGCTACCCGGTAATGCGCGCCCGTGTCACCGTCGTGGAGCCCGACGAGTACCAGGCCTGGCTCGGTACCCAGGCCGAGGGCATCCAGGAAGCACAGGCAGCCGTCAAGGCAGCCGTTGAAGACGGAACCGCTCCCGGCGTTGAACTGGAGACAGGCGGAGACTCCGGAGAGGAGCCCACCCCATGACGCCTCCTCTGCACACAGCGGGCAGCCACCCCGAGGTCGTCACCGAGCTCCTTGACGACGGCGCCGGGCGATCCGGCTCGGTCCAGCTCGCAACCAGCGGCGACCACAAAGCCGTCGGCCGGATGTTCATCGCAACGGCCCTGACCTTCCTCGCCGCCGCGGTGACGCTGCTGGTCGCCATGCGGATCCAGCTGATCATCCCCGAGGCGACGATCATCCGGCCGGCTATCTTCGATCGACTGCTGAGCGCCTACGGAGTGACCTCCGTCCTGCTCTTCGCGGTACCGCTGTTCCTCGGGCTGATCTCGCACATCGTGCCGCTGCAGATCGGCGCCCGCGCGGTGGCGCTGCCACGCGTCAACGCGCTCTCCTACTGGACCTATCTCATGGGCGGGCTGACCATCTACGGCAGCTTCCTCTGGCGGCCGGCCGAAGCGGGAACGTTCGCGCTGCTGCCGCTTTCCGACAACGTCTTCAGCACCAGCCACGGCGTTGACGCCTGGGCCTGCGGCGTGGGCCTCGTCGCCCTCGCCTTCGTCTTCTTCGCCGTCAACATGATCGCCACCGTGCGCCTCAACCGCGCGCCGGGCATGGTCTGGCGCCGAGTGCCGCTGTTCAGCGTCGCCGCGACGATCGTCTCCTACACCCTGCTGATCATCGGCCCGATCATGATCGCCGCGGTCACGATGCTGTTCATCGACCGGAACTTCGACGGGATCTTCTACGAGACCGGCGAAGGCGGCGCCCCGCTGCTGTATGAGCACCTCGCCTTCATCTTCTTCACCGGGATCTACGTCGTTGTGATCGTCTCCGCGATGGGTGCGATCTCCGAGATCTTTTCCACCTTCTCCCGCCAGCCCCACTTCGGCCAGCGCACGATCGCCGGCTCGATGGCGGCCTTTGCCGTGCTCGGCGTCCTCGCCTGGATGCAGAACATGTACAGCGCCCCGATCGCGGCGGGCTTCCTCTACTTCACGATGCTGGTCGCTTTGGCTGCGGTCATCCCGGCCGGGCTGATCATCTTCAACTGGATCGCGACGTTACGCGGCGGCTCGACCTCGATGCGGCCCCCGCTGACGTTTGCGCTCGGCGCCGCGGTGCTGATCATCATCGGCCTGGCCGGCGAGTGGGCGCAGTCGGTGATCCCGGTTGGCCGCCAGTTGGACAACACCATGGTCGCCTGGGGCGATACGCACTTCGCCCTGATCGGTGCGGGCGTACTCGGCGGTTTCGCGGCCCTCTACTACTGGTTCCCCAAGATCACCGGCCGCTACATGGGCGCCTCGCTCGCCCGCCTCTCCTTCGGGGCGATCATCGGCGGCACCCTGCTGATGGTGATCCCCGCGCAGCTGGCAGGGCTCGAGGGCATGCCGGTAGATGTCTACGAGTACTTCTCCGACACCGGGATGTCGTTCTACAACCTGCTCAGCAGCCTCGGCGCTTTCGTCCTGGCCGCGGGAGTACTCCTGACTCTCGTCAACGCTGCCGCGAGCTACAACAACGGCACCGAGGCGGGGCCCGACGCCTGGGGCGGCGACACGCTCGAGTGGTTTGCGCTCTCTCCCGCCCCGCCGCACAACTTCGACCTGGTGCCCGACGTGCGTAGCAACGAGCCCTACCGCGACATCCGCGAGGCCGTGCGACGTCGCTCCACCGACCTGCAGCTGCCCCCCGCCCGGACCGAGTCGGCTCCCGAGCCCGTGGCAGTCGCCGCCGGCGAATCCGTTGCCGAGGAGCAAGCGGCGAGTGAGCCCGATCCTGAGGCTGCGGCTGTCGAGGCCGAGCCCGAGGACGGCGATACCGGCGCCGAGCAGGAATTCGGCGGCACCTCGGAGCTCGACTACCCGGAGGGCGAGGAACCCGCCTCCGAAGCCGATGGCGGCGAGACCGAAGCCGACGAGGACGACGGCCCGGTAGCCTGATCGGGATGGCTGCCTTCGAGATTGGCGGCGGAGCCGGTGATCTCTCACGGCCCCGGCGCCCCTTTCCCACCAGCGTGAACGCGTCCCGCGGGACGCACATTCAGCTCCACGCCTACCCGGGCGCCGAGGGGAGCGCTTGAGCATGGAATCCGCAGGGATCGCCGAGCGCGGCCGTGGGCCACTCGCCGGAACACCCGAACTCGGCGCCGAGCACAACGGCCGCCGCAGCGGCCGCCGGCGCCCGACCGAGGCGGCCGCTCACGATGGTGGGGTGCTGGCGAAAGCTCGTGACTACTTCGCGCTCACCAAGCCGCGGATCATCATCCTCTTGCTCTGGACGACGGTGGCGACGATGTTCGTCGCGCGCCCCGAGGGTCTGCCGCTTTCGCTGATCCTCTGGACCTGCCTCGGTGGCTACCTCTCGGCCGGAGGCGCGGGCGCGATCAACCACTTCCTCGATCGCAAGGTCGACGCCCGGATGGAGCGGACCGCGCGGCGGCCGCTGGTGGCCGGCCGAATCGACCCCGTCCGTGGCCTGCTCTTCGGCATCGCCCTGGGCCTCGGCGCCTTCCTCCAGCTCTGGGTAACGGTCAACCTGCTGGCGGCCGTGCTCGCGATGACCGGGCTGCTCGGCTATGTCTTCATCTACACCGCGTGGCTGAAGCCGCGGACGCCTCAGAACATCGTCATCGGCGGCGCCGCCGGGGCCGTACCGCCACTCGTCGGCTGGGCGGCGGCAACGGGCACCCTGACGCCGGAGGCGCTCTATCCATTCGCGATCATCTTCCTCTGGACGCCACCCCACTTCTGGGCGCTCGCCCTGCTGATCCGCGACGAGTACGAGCAGACCGGTGTCCCGATGCTGCCGGTCGTCCGGGGCGAGAAGGAGACGCGGCGCCAGATCCTGATCTACTCGTTCGTGCTCGTCGCATTCACGGTTCTCCCGTTCGTGACCGGCATGCTCGGAGCGCTCTACCTGGCCTCCGCGCTGGTCCTGGGCGGGGGCTTCCTGACGCTCGCGATGCGACTTTCCCGGGAACCGTCCAAGCAGGCCGCGCTGCGTCTGTATCTGAGTTCTCTCGCCTACCTGGCCCTTCTGTTTGCCGCGATGGCACTCGATCGGGTCCTCGCCATATAATCCCGGCGCATGGACCGTTTCCGCGCCAACCGCAGCATCCGCACCGGCCTCCTGACGGCCTCCATCGCGGTCCTCGTGTTCGCGCTGACCTTCTACTTCGCAATCCTCTACATCTCCTAGGGAGCGGACGAGATGAGCAAAGAGATCCCCGAACCGAGCGAGCTGATCTACGCGCCTTCCCCCTCCTGGGCGCCGCTGCAGATCGCCGCGGGACTGGCACTCGTCCTCTTCGGGCTCTACAGCCTCTGGGCTTTCTCGATCGTCGGCGCCCTCGTGGTGTTGGCGGGCGTCCGCTCCTGGTGGAAGCTCAGCGACGCCGAGGTCTCGCACATGCGCAGGGAGCAGGTCCTCGACACAGCCGTCATCCCGGCTGAGCCGATCCGGCGCGCCACCGGCAACGACTCCTGACCCCGCCCTCCGCCGGCCCGGGTCCTGGTCTCAGGGGCCCTCACAGGCAGCCTGAGACGACGCCACGCGAATCAGCCCGGTGTCATCGCCGAGGTCGCGCCGTCCGAGATCCAGACACGCATGATGTCGCGCATCGAGAGTACCCCGACGAGCTCGCCGCGCTCGACGATCACGAGGTGCCGGATCCGGCGGTTGGCCATCTCGGCGGCGGCTCGCTCGAGACTCCAGTCGGGCGCCGCGGTAATCACCGACTCGGACATGTGCTCGCCGACGCGCTCGGTGTCCGGATCCTCGCCCCGGCCGAGTGAGGTCAAGACGTCGCGCTCGCTGATGATCCGCGGACCCGGCGCCTCCTCGTCGATCACCACCGCGGCACCGACGCCCTTCCCCGACATCATGCGCGCTGCTTCGCGCAGCGTGTGCCCCGGTCCGACAGTCAAAACCAGTGCTGACATTCCCTCGCGTACTTCCATCGTGGGCCCGATCGCTCCTCTTCGTGGTTGGCCTCCTGAGCCAGGCTCCGGAGGTGCTTGTGACGATTGCTGCAACCCTAACTGATCGCCCCGGATGCCGCCACCGGCCAGCCGCCCGGACCTATAGGATTCGCCCCCATGAAAGCACTGAAGACCAAGCTCTTGACCATCGCCGCGGGCACCGCAGCGGTCGCCGCCATCAGCGGCTGCGACCTGCAGGAGAACGCGGACATCGAGAACGGCCGTCAGGCGTTCACCGCGCAGTGCGGAACCTGTCACCAACTCACCGAAGCCGCCACCACCGCCACGGTCGGCCCCGATCTGGACGCGTCCTTCGCCGCAGCCCGGGACGTAGGTATGGACAGCGACACGATCGAGGGGGTCGTCGAGGCGCAAATCCAGTTTCCCCGTACGGTCTCCGGCCCCAACCCCGAGGCTGATCCGACCTACATGCCCGCGGATCTCGTGGAGGGTGAGGACCTCCGCGACGTCGCCTACTACGTCGCACAGGTCGCCGGCGTACCCGGGATCGAGCCGCCCAACGCGCCCGGTGGCCCCGGAGGCCAGGTCTTCGCCAACAACGGCTGTGGCTCGTGCCACATCTTTACCCCGGCCGGCTCGCAAGGCGTGGTCGGCCCCAACCTCGACGAGGCGCTCCAGGGCCAGACGCCGGCCGAAGTGGCCCAGTCGATCGTCGACCCGGACGCGGAGCTCTCCCCCGGCTTCGACGGCGGCATCATGCCGGCCAACTACGGCGACAGCATCAGCCCGGAAGACCTCGAATTGCTGGTCGACTTCCTGCTCAACGGTGACGCCTCCAGCGGCGGTGGCAGCTCCGGCGGTGGAGGCGGCTCCAGCGGCGGAGGAAGCTCCGGCGGCGGCAACTCCAGCAAGTAGCGCCCGGATCCCGCTCGCGGGGTCCTACGTTCTAGGTGTTCTCGGAGGGGTCGAGCTCCGGTGAGGAGACCGGCTCCGCGTGGTTCGTACCAACTGGAGCCTCCTCCTCGTCTTCATCCGGCGAGGAGATCGACACCTTCAGCCAGCGATAGGTGGCGCGGGTCCCAGCCGCCAGCAGGATCAGCGCCACCGGGACGCCAAGCCACGGCCCGCCCACAGCCGCTGCGATCACGATCGCCGCGACAGAGCCGCCCATGATCACCAGCAATCTGAACGCGTCCGCCTCGGAGCGGAACGGATTGCGGAGCGGTTCATCTTCCATTCGAGTGATTCTCGCACCGGTCGTCTTCCGGCCTCCGGGCGGCCTTCCAGACCCGCATCCGGCCGTTATCCGATCATTTACAGGTTTTTAGTGGCTCATTAGCATTTGCTAAGAATCCATCCTTAAGGTGCAGGGTGTAGTCGAAGGACGGAGAGTCACATGCCACAGATCATCATCACCACCAGCGGACCCGGCGACGGACAGGCCGTCGAGGTACACCGTGAGCGCGTCCACCCCAGCGACGTCGCCAGCGACACCTCCAGCCACCTGCTCGTCGAGCGGATCGGTTGGGCCCTGAACGACGCCGAGAGCCTCGAGGACGGGCGGCGCTACGAGGAGGACGCAACGGTCTCCTTCACGCGTAGTGCCGGCACCGTCGCGGATACGGGAGTCCTCTGATCCTCGCCTAGTTCCAACCAGCCTGAGGGCCCGCCCGCCGCGGTCCCCCCCAAGACCTGGGTCGGCGTCTGCTCCCCTTAGTCGGCCCAGAGCCAAGAGCCCGAGATCGGTCATGCACCGCTCTCGGGCTCGCGGCCCTTAAGGCCCTTTGGCTTCGGTCTTCGCGCACCCCAACACCCCAACACGGAAGCGCCTTGGCAAGATTGACCGAGCCCAAACCCGAGACCACACGAAGGAATGAGCCGATGAACGACCGAGCCGACGACCAGGTGCCCGATTCGGGCAACGAGCCCGGCATGACCCTCCTGCGCGCCGCGGACGCGTTCTGGCGTGAGTCGAACCAGATGAAGGTGCTCAATACTGACCTCGCCAAGCAACTCGGGGCGAGCTCGCTCGGGGCTCGCCTGTGGCGCCTGCGCTCCGGCGAGGCCTCAACGAAGCACCGCCACTCGATCCAGGAGGAGCTCTACGTGCTGCTCGAGGGACGGGGCCGCATCCGGGTCGGTGAGACGCTTCTCGACCTCCAGCCGATGGACACGTTGCTGGTCGAGGCCCGCACGGTCCGCCAGGCCTTCAACGACACCAACGAGGAAGCCCTCTGGCTCGTCTTCGGAGCCCCGCGGGAGGCAGTCTCCAGCACGCTTGAGATGAGCGCCGAGCAGCTGGCCGATACTTACCCGGACGGGCCAAAGGCGCTGCCGCCCGAGCTCGAGTGAGGCGGATCGGCCCACGGACCGCGCTGTGCGGCCCTCATAGCCCTCTGGAGGACCTCGGATAGCTTGGCTTGATCCGGGGCTGCCCCTCTGCCCAGGATCAAGTCGACGGGCCGCGCTGAGGCGCGCTCAACCGCCCCCAATCTCGATCTGCGCCGGCGCCTTCGGATCCTTCGGGAGCAAGCCATGGCCGTCCGCCACTGCGGTGGCGACGTCAATCAGCTTCCGGTTGTTGACACGCGCATGGCTGCGCAGCATCTCGAAGGCATCGTTCTCATCGATCGAGTGCCGCTCCATCAGGATGCCCTTGGCAAGTTCGATCATCGCCCGTTTCCCGAATGCCCCCTTCAGGTCGTGGTACTCGGCGAATCGTCGCAACACGATGTCGATCGAGCTGGACCAGTCCTCGACATCGCTGTCGTTGATGTGCGCGAACACGCCACGCTTCGATGCCTCCTTCACGAACTCGGGATCCGGGGCATGGAGCAGCACGATCACCGGGCAGGCCGCCTCCCGGACGATCTTGTCGATCAAGTCGAGCGCGTGCTCCGAGCTCGCTCCGAGACCGACCAGGGCGACATCGGGTCGCTCGCGAGCGGTGACGGCGCCGACGTCCTGGACGTCGATCTCACGGGCGATGACCTCGTGACCGAGCGCCACTACCGCCGGGGCCACGACCGCGAGGGTGTCCCTGCGCTCGTTGGCGATCAGGACCCGTAGGTGTTGCGCCTCACGTACCGGCGAGAGGGGTAGGTCCAACGCGTCCATCAACCCAGTCTAAGGGAGCTACGCTCGACCATGCCGCCAACTCAGCCTCGATGGCATCGACCAGGCCTCCCAGCGCGGCCTCCGGCTCAGCCCGCCGGAACGCGGCGACAATTGATGCCGCGCTCCTCGAGCCTCGCGGAAGGCGTCTGGTTCAGAACATCCGGAGGGGGCCTGGCTCAGAACATCCGGAGGGGGCCTGGCTCAGCCCAGCCACGGGTTGGCTTTGACGAGGCTGGTCTGCGACCACCACTCTCCGAGGCCGAGTGTCTTGCCGGCACCGACGAGCGCAAGCCCGACCAGCACCAGGGCGTAGATGACGTGGTCATCCAGGAACAGATTGTTCGCGGGCGGCAGGGACGCGCTCCACATCAGCATCAACATCAGCGCACCGGCGCCACACGCGAGTCGCATGTAGATGCCGAACAGCAGGCCGACGGCGATGAAGAGCAGGCCCGCCATGAAGAGCACGTTGACAATCGTGGTGCCCGCCATGCTCTGGTAGATCCCCGAAAAAGCGCCGACGGATCCGGAGAGGAAGCCCAGGGTGGGGTTGCCTCCATTGATCACCGCATCGGCCGATGCGGTCTCGTGGCCGAGGCCGAACATCTTGTCCATGAACGGCCAGAGGAAGATCCATCCCATCCCCAGGCGTGTCACGGCCCACAGATACCTGGCCGCCTTCTCCCTGATCATCGAACTGTCGGCCGACACGGCAGCGAGAGGCGCTGTCCGTCCTGCCGTTGCTGCGGGGGCACCCATCCGGGATATCGACGGTTCTGCATTACCTTGATGCTGCATCTCGTGCTCCTTCAATTTGGCTTGGCGCAGGCCGACCGTTCAGGTCGACGTTTTTGACCAGCCGAGAGTTGGAGCCGGATGAATCAGACGCTCACCAAGGGTTGGGGTAAGCGAGAACAGATCCTACACCCGCCTCAGCACACTGCCGGGGCCGGGACTGAATCTCCCCCGAAGGTAGTTGCAGACGACGGGCGCGGGCGGGTGGGCTCGAGCCCTGCTCCTACAGCAGGTAGACGGACGCGAAAACGACGATCCACATGACATCGACGAAGTGCCAGTAGATGCCGGGCACCTCGACGCCGAGATGGTCCTTTGCCGCGGGCCCGAAGTGGCCGCGCCAGGCGCGGATGTTCGCGAAGGTGAGCAGCAGCAGGCCGACGAAGACGTGCGCGCCGTGCAAACCGGTGAGGCCGTAGAAGATCGAGCCGAAGGCGCCGTCGCGGGCGCTGAAGCCGATGTGGACGTACTCGTTCATCTGGATGAACAGGAACGTCGCCCCCAGCAGCCAGGTCAAGCCGAGCCCCAGCTTCAGGGCGTTGCGGTTGCCACGCCTGACGCCCTCCAGAGCCCAGTGAATTGTGAAGGAGGAGGAGACGAGAATTGCGGTGTTGATAGCCGCGACCGCAACGGGCAGCTCGAACGGCTCGGGCGGCCAGGCGCCACCGTCATTGGCCACCGCACGGATAAAGAAGTACGAGGCGAAGAAAGCCCCGAAGACCATCACCTCGGAGACGATGAAGAGCAGGATGCCGAGCGTCTGGCGATCGATCTTGGACGAGGCGTGCGCCTCGGGCGGACCGTGGTGGTGGTCGTCGTGGGCGGCGCCCCCGGCACCCCCCACCGAGATCGACGCGGACTCCATCAGCTGACTCCTTCGGCGACGCGGGGTTGACTCGCAGCGGCGCCGACGGGCTCGATGGAACCACCGGCTGACTCGACGTGCTCGATCGGCAGGTCGGTCAGTTCCTTGACGTGCTCGATCAGCCCATCCTCGAGCCACTTGGAGCTGCGGCCGGCGAAGGTCGAGATCAGGATCTCATCGACGCGGTAATGCTCGACGGCGTTCTCGATCGCGGCGAACGGCTCCGGACTCATCGGCTGACCGGTGGCGTCGATCTCCTCGCGGTAGACCCGGGCCAGGGTCGAGGCGAGCCGATCGCATACCTCCTCGCGTGGGGTGTCGCCGGAGCGCGGGCAGACGAAGGTGTAGCGGTGCGGGCGCTCCCCGTGGCGCTCGATCAGGCGGTTGACCAGATCCGGGGCGTTGACGGTCTGCGTCGCGACCACCAGCGTGTGGGTCACGTCCCAGCGGACCGCATCGTCCTCGATCCGCACGGCAACGTGTTCGACCGGAACCGGATAGCGCGAGCGCGCCCACTCGATCATGTCCTTGCGCATCAGCCCGAAGCGCGTGTCCGGCAGAGCCGAGATCAGGACTTCGTCGGGCGTGAAGGCCCGGATCGCATCGTCGAGGGCGAGGGCCGGGTCGGTGTCGAGGACCGAGCCCATCGCATGGACGCCGAAATCCTGAAGGACTTTCTGGGTCACCTCCACCCGGCTGAGCGCGGCATCGCGGATCTCCTCGGCATCGACGATCTGCCCGGCCGAAGGCACGTTCTGGGGCGCGACGAGGACCACGTGACCGGCACCGGCCGCCACCCGATCGCGGATCGCACCGAGCAGCTTGCGACCACCGGCAACCTCGTTCAGGAAGGCCAGCACGGTCCCATCGTCAGCCGACGCAAAGGGCGGGGTCCCCTCGGGCGCCGTGCTCATCAGCTGCTACCCCCTCCGGCGGTCCCGACCACCGCCGGTTCCGGCCCGCTGACGTCGGCACCCTCGTCGTCGCTGAGAATCGCGTGCCGGGCGCCGGGGACCCCGAACTCGTAGGGACCGCCGACCACACGCGGGATCTCGTTGAAGTTGAAGACGGGCGGCGGCGAGGAGACGAGCCACTCGATGGTCTTTGCCCGCCACGGGTTGGCCGGGGCCTTGGGGCCGTACTTCCAGGAGACAACCATGTTGTAGACGAAGATCAGCTGGGCGGCGCCGAGTATGAAGCTGAAGACGCTGATCAGCAGGTTCCAGTCGCCGAACTGCGCGGCGTAGTCGGCGACGCGACGCGGCATGCCGTCCATCCCGATCCAGTGCATCGGGATGAAGGTGCCGAGGAAGGCGACCGTGGTCAGCCAGAAGTGCCAGCGACCGAGTCGTTCGTCGTACATTCGCCCGGTCATCTTCGGGAACCAGTGATAGATCCCGCAGAAGATCGTGAAGACCGAGCCACCGAACAGCACGAAGTGAATGTGGGCGACGACGAAATAGGTGTCGGAGACATGGATGTCGATCGGGATCATGCCGAGCATCACGCCGGAGATGCCGCCGATCACGAAGGTCACGATGAAGCCGAGCGCGAAGAGCATCGACGTCGATTCGATATGTAACTTCGAGTCGAACAGCGTGCCCAGCCAGGAGAAGATCTTGATTCCCGTGGGCACCGCGATCAAGAGCGTGGTCACCATCATCGGCACGCGCAGCCAGCTGAACATGCCGGCGACGAACATGTGGTGCGCCCACACGGCAAAGGCGAGCACGACGATGCCAAGCAGGGCGAGCGCCATCAGGCGATAGCCGAAGAT
>JBBRAH010000032.1:0-35382 GCA_038206985.1 Solirubrobacterales bacterium | reverse complement strand
GGCGCAGAAGCCGAAGATCTCGCCCATCGAGGAGAGCCATCACTTGGGAACCGCGAGCCAGGTCATCTGATGCGGTTCATCTGATGGTTTGCAGTTCCGGGTGGGTGGCGAGCAAAGTCTGGGTGAAGACGTAGTTGAAGGCGAAGACGCCCATGAAGGCGATCACGACCGCCTCATTGACGGCGGTCCCCACCCCCTGGGCGCCACCGGATGCGTTCATCCCCTTGTAGGAGCAGACGATCGCGACGATCGCGCCGAACAGGGTCGTCTTCAACAACGAGCCCCAGAGGTCGGACACAGAGGAGTTGGCGAAGAGGGTGGCGAAGAAGACTCCCACCGGCAGTCCGTAGGTGAGCTCGGCGAAGATCCCGCCGCTGATGCCGAAGAGCAGGGCATAGATGTTCAGCAGCCCGGTGATCAGCATCAGGCTGAGGAAGCGGGGCACGACCAGGTTCTTGATCGGGTCGACGCCCAAGACCATCAGCGCGTCGAGCTCCTCGCGGATCTTGCGGGCGCCGAGGTCGGCGGTGATCGCGGTGCCGGCGACGCCGGCGACGACGACTGCGGTGACGAAGGGGGCGAACTCGCGGACCGTGGCGAGGATGAAGAAGCCACCGAGGCGATCGAGGGCGCCAAAGAGGCTGAGGAAGTTGGCGGCCTGCAGACCCGGGGCGCCGAAGCCGAAGGCGACCGTGCTGATCAGCATCGGGAACCAGCAGAGCTGCAGTGCGAAGAGGAACTGGCTGACGAACTCTCCGCCATAGGGGTAGGGCGGCTTGACAGTCGCCGAGATCGTCTTACCGGTCAGGATCATCATGTTCCCGACCTGCTCAAAGAGAGACTTGGCGGGAAGGAATGCCCTGTCGGCTACTGCTCTAACCATTCACTCCTCCAGCTTGATCCGGTTCCCTGAAGACCGGACAGGTAGGAAAGGTAGTCCATCCGGGGGCCGGACGCCACCCCCAACCCCGCAGGCTCCTCAGAACCGCCCCGCCGGCACTCCCCACTCGGGTCATTTCGGCAGGTCGCCGGAGCTGCCGTGCTCCATCGCGGCGGGCAGCCCGCGTGAAGCTGTTGTGATCAAACGCATCAGTGCATGGTATGTTGCCCGCGCCTTGGGGGAGAGACCAACAAGCGCCCCGCCGAAACCCGTGCCCAGACGTCACCTCATCATCATCGCCACCCTCGCCTCCGCGTTCGCCTTCAGCGCATGCGGATCCAGCGATCCCCAGGACGTCAACGAGCCGACGGGCGACTTCGAGGTCGAGGTCACGACATCGGAGTTCCCGGTCAAGCAGCGCCTCGCCGAGACTTCGGACCTGGTGCTCGGGGTGAAGAACACCGGCACCGAGCCGCTGCCCGAGCTCGCCTTCACGGTCTCGACCGACGACGGCACGGCCGACGGCTCGTTCAGCACGCGCTCCGAGCAGCAGGGCCTCGCGAACCCGAACCGCCCCGTCTGGGTGCTCGAGAACAAGTACCCGCGCTTCGTCGACGAGCCGCCGCCGGCCGGCGTCTCCGGCGGTCTGCGCGCGCAGACCAACACTTACGGATTCGGTCCACTGGAGCCCGGCGAGACCAAGGAGGTCATCTGGCGGGTCACCCCCGTGCAGGCCGGTACCTACACTCTCAACTACCAGGTCGCGGCGGGACTGGACGGCAATGCGAAGGCCGTTACCGAGAGCGGCGACGAGGTCAAGGGCTCCTTCAATGTCACGATCACCGACAAGCCACCTCAGGCCCGCGTCAACGGCAAGGGCGAAGTCGTCACCGAGCAGCCGTGAGCGACGGCGCCCGCCCGGGCGCCTCCGTCTGCACCTCCTCCCCCTCCTCCTGACCCTCGCACTCGCCGTCGCCGCTGCGCTCCTCGCCGGCTGTGGCGATGAGAGCGGCACTTCGACCGCTCCGGAGCCGGGTGCCCCGAGCAACGACGAGACCGTTCCCGGCACGACCCCGCCGGATGGCACCGACCAGGCCCGCCGACCGCCGACCGGAGATGGACGGGGCGGCGTGAAGCTGACCGAGATCGGCAGCTTCGACGCCCCGCTGTACGTAACCCAGCCGGCAGATTCAGGACCGGACGTCTACGTCGTGGAGCAGGGCGGCATGGTGATCAGGGTCGCCCCCAACGGCGACACCTCGACCTTCCTCGACATCTCCGGGGAGATCTCCTCGGGCGGCGAGCGCGGTCTGCTCTCGCTCGCCTTCGCGCCCGACTACGCCAAGAGCGGCCGCTTTTACGTGGACTTCACGGACGAGAGCGGCAACAGCCGGGTGGTCGAGTACCGGTCCCCCGACGGCGAGAGTGGCGATCCCGACTCGCGGCGTGACCTCTTGCGAATCGAGCAGCCGTTCTCCAACCACAACGGGGGGCTGCTCGTATTCGGTCCCGACGACCTGCTCTACATCGGCAGCGGCGACGGTGGCTCCGGCGGCGATCCGGATCGCAACGGACAGAGCCTCGCGACTTTGCTCGGCAAGATCCTGAGGATCGATCCGCGCCCGGACCAGAAGGCCGACCGGCCCTACCGGATCCCCGCGGACAACCCCTTCGCCGGCAACGCCGACGCCCGGGGCGAGATTTACTCCTACGGCCTGCGCAACCCCTGGCGCTACTCGTTCGACCGCAACACGGACTGGCTCTCGATCGGGGACGTCGGCCAGGACTCCTTCGAGGAGATCAACCTGGTCGCGGCGGGCAAGGGCAGTGGCGCGAACTTCGGCTGGTCGGCCTTCGAGGGCGAGAACCGGTTCAACGAGGATCAGCAGGCCGACGACGCGATCCCGCCCGCGCTCGTCTACCCGACCGACGACGGCAACTGCTCGGTCACCGGCGGCTATGTGGTCCGCGACGAGCGGCTCCTCTCGCTCTACGGGCGCTATCTGTACGGCGACTTCTGCCTGGGGCAGCTGCGGAGCTTCGTGGCGCGGCCCGGCAAGGCGGCCCAGGACGACCGCGAGCTCGGCAGCCAGGTCGAGGGGCTCTCGAGCTTCGGCACCGACGCTCAGGGGCGGATTTACGCGACCTCGATCAGCGGTCCGGTCTACCGGATCGACCCCGCGGGCTGAGCATGCGCGGGAGCTTGGGCAAGAAGGCGCCCCTGGCTGTGCTCATGCTGGTCGGGGTCATGCTGGCGGCCCTGGGCCAAACCGTCGCGCAGGCGGCCGCCGGGGATGGCCGGGGCGGGTTCGGTGCCTCCTCGATCGCGCGCTTCAAGGACCCGGTGTATGTGCACGGTCCCCGGGGGGCCAACGGCCTGGTCTTCGTCGTCGAGCAGGCCGGGGTGATCCGGATGATCAAGGACGGACACAAGCTCGGCGGCAGCTTCCTCAACATCAACAGGCGCGTCCAGTCGGGAGGCGAGCGGGGCCTGCTCTCGGTCGCCTTCAGCCCCGCCTACGGGAAGAACCGCCGCTTCTACGTCTTCTACACCGACGGCAAGGGCGATCTCGTCGTGCGGGAATACCGCACCGCTCGGAAGAACCCACGCGATGCCAGGGAGGGCTCGGGACGAACCGTGCTCCGCATCCGTCACCGCTTCGCCCCAAATCACAACGGTGGGCAGCTGCAGTTCGGGCCGGACCGCAAGCTCTACATCTCCACCGGCGACGGGGGCGGCGGTGGCGACCCGAAGGGCAACGGCCAGGACAAGCGCTCGCTACTCGGCAAGATCCTGCGCATCGACCCACGGCGCAAGGGCAAGCAGCCGTACACGGTGCCTCGCGACAACCCGTTCCGGAAGGGCCCCGGGGCACGGGAGATCTTTGCCTTCGGCCTGCGCAACCCCTATCGCTTCTCGTTCGACCGGGCCCGGAAGAAGATCGTCATCGGCGACGTGGGCCAGGACCGGCGCGAGGAGATCGACTACGAGAAGCTCGGCAACGCGCGCGGTGCCAACTTCGGCTGGAACGCCTTCGAGGGCGACCTGCGCTATCCCGGCGGCGGCCCGGTGCCCAAAAACCACGAGAGACCGATACTCGACTACAGCCACGACGGCGGTCGCTGCTCGATCACGGGCGGCTACGTCGTCCGGGACAAGCGTATTCCCTCACTCTTCGGTCGCTACGTCTACGCCGATTTCTGCGGGGGCCGGCTGCGCAGCCTGATCCCGAACACGAAGGGCGCCCGCAAGGACCGCAGCCTCAACATCGGGAGCCAGCCAGGGATCTCGAGCTTCGGTGAGGATGCCCGCGGACGGATCTACTTCGCGAACCTGTTCAGCGGCAGGGTCTTCACGATCAAGCCGAAGTAGAAGGCCGACCGGCCGGCGAAATCGCCGAGGCGGAAACGGGGCCTCAGCCGCGCAGCCGGCGGTAGCCGTCGAAGGGCTGGCCACCGAGGCGCATCGCGTCGTCGAGGCTGATCCGCTCGCACGTCTCGCCGTCGATACGGCAGATGATCGGCGAGGCGCTGGCCTCGTCGAGCACCAGACGGGAGCCGTCACCCAGCTCAAGCGCGGGTGGACGACCGGGGATCGGCCGCTCATCGGTACCGGGCTCAAGTGGATGTGTGGTGTTCATCTGACGCGAGGTTAGCAAAGGCTCATAAACTGCTCGTGAAATCTTCGTTTCACGGCCGCCTGCCCGCCGGTCGGCGAGCGCCTCAGGCGAGGCCCTCGGCCTCGTACTCGCGCAGGAATCCCTCGAACTCGCGCATGTGTCCCTGCTCGTCGCGCAGGATCGCGATGAGCATGTCCTCGGTCACCGGATCGACGTCGGAGCAGATCTCGATGATCTTGCTGTAGTACTCGATCGCGCCCTGCTCGGCCTCGATCACGCCCTTGATCACGTGCGTCAGGTCGGTCTGCTCAGCGGGCGGCTCGAGAAAGCTCTGCTCAGCCGTGAACTTCGAGGACCCGGGCACCACGCCATAGAGCTCCTTGATCCGCGCCGCGAACTGCTGGGCGTGCGCGAGCTCCTCCTGGATGTCGGCGGCGAGCGATTCCTTGATCTCAGCGGCGCGCACGCCGTCGGGGTTGACCGAGTTGGCGACGTAGCTCATCACCGTCTCGATCTCCATCCAGTAGGCCTTCTCGAGCAGCGCCACGATCTCCTCGCGCTTTTCGCTGTTCTCCTCTGCGAGCACGTTCCGGTCGGTCATTGCAAGCTCCTTCGGTGAATGTCAGTGGCTGGTTGGCCTGCGGCGTCGGGGCCGCACGCTAGAAATCCTATGAGCATTGATATGCCCGTAGAGCCCGCCCCCAAACATCCCCTGACCGTCGGCGGCCCGCCGGGCGCCCTCCCCCCCGCCTCGCTGAACGAGTCCCGGGCAACTCTCGGCGGCGTCGAGACTCGCGTCCTGGAACTGGAGGGTGCGGCCGTCCCCCTGCTGTTGCTGCACGGCTTCGCGGACAGCGCCGATACCTGGCGGCCGCTGCTCGATCAGCTGGCCGCTGCGGGGCGGGCGGCGGGCGCGATCGATCTTGGCGGCTTCGGCACGGCGGCCGAGATCGACCGCAACCAGTCGCTGTTGCAGCAATGGGACCGGATGGTCTCGGCGGGCGTCCGGCGGCTGAGCGAGGCACACGGCGGCTCGCCCGTCTACATCGCCGGGAACTCCCTCGGCGGCTGCCTTGCGATGCGCGCCGCGGAGCGCGACGAGCTCCCGGTCGCCGGCGTGATCCCGATCGCGCCCGCCGGCCTGGAGATGGCCCGCTGGTTCGGGGCGATCGAGAGCACCCGCCTGCTGCGCTTGCTGCAGCTCTCGCCCCTGCCGGTTCCGCAACCGCTGGTCCGCGAGGTCGTTGGCCGGGTCTACGCGCAGCTGGCCTTCTCCAGGCCGAACCTCGCCGCCGGCGAGGCGATCAGCTCGTTCACGGCACACATCCCCACCGTCGAGCGGGGTACTGAGATCCTCGACCTCGGCAGGCGCATGCTGCCCGAGCTCACGGAGCCGTTTCGCCTGGAGCGGATCCAGTGCCCGCTGCTGCTGGTCTGGGGCGAACGGGACCGGATGGTCTACACCGGAGGCGCCGAACGGGTCCTGCGCACCGTGCCCTACTCGGACATCGAGATCATCCCCGACTGTGGGCACTGCCCACAACTCGAAACACCTGCCGAACTAGCGCGGATGCTCCTCAACTTCCCCGACGGCTACGAGCATCCCTAGACACCCGGGCCAACCCCGCCGATGCTGATCCTGCTGCCACCTTCTGAGGGCAAGGCCGAGCCCTCAGGTAAGCCGGCGACCCTGAGTGCCCTGAGCTTCGCGGCGGAGCTCGGGGAGCTGCGGGAGCTGCTCACCGAGGCGCTCGATCTGGACTTGCGCTCGGCGCCGGCAGCGCGGGCGGCCGAGGTCTACACGGGCGTGCTCTACGAGCGGCTCGGGCTGTCTTCCCTGCCCGCCCCCGCCCGGAGGCGGGCCAACTCCCACTTGCTGATCGCCAGCGGGCTCTGGGGACTGCTGAGCCCCGCTGACAGGATCCCGAGATACAAGCTTCCCGTGGGCGAGCCGGTACCGGGAGTCGGCAAGGTGGCGGCGCTGTGGCGACCACTGCTCGCGGCGGCCCTGGCACCACGTGACAGCCCGCGCGAGCTGGTGGTGGACTGCCGCTCCGGCGCCTACGTCTCGCTGTGGCGGCCACAGCAGGCGACTCACGTCGCGGTCCGCGCCTTCCGCGAGGAGCCCGGCGGCAAGCGCAAGCCGGTCTCCCACATGGCCAAGGCCACCCGCGGCGATCTGACGCGGGTCCTCCTCACCGCCCCGGGCGCCCCACCGCGGAGCGCCTCGGGCCTGGCCGAGATTGCCGAGAGCAACGGGATGGGTGTCGAGTTGAGCTGCCTCGACGGCTCCGAGCGACGCCGCTGGACGCTCGACGTGATCGAGCGAGAGGTCGGAAATCCCTGACTATCAGGGGTTTCTGACCACTCGCCATCTAGAAGCCGAGGCTGGCGCAGAAGTCCTCGACCGCCTGTGCGCAGCGGGCCGGCTCCTCCAGCTGGGGCACATGGCCGACCCCGTCCAGCCCGACGCCCCTCCAGCTGGGATGACGCGCCAGGGTCGCCTCGACCGAACTGTGCGGGATGATCGGATCTTCCAGCCCCTCGATGATCAGAGTCGGCGCGGCGATGCGATCGGCCTGAGCGTGGAAGGCGCGGCGGCGCGCGAGCCAGACGAGCAGGCTGCGGAAGGCCCCGGTCCAGCCCTTGACCTGATCGGCCGGCTGCCGCTCGCGGGCGACCGCGACCATCTCCGCGAACGCCTCCGCCGACTCGCGTCGGCCGGGCGCGTAACACATCTCCAGCAGCGATCGAACGCGGCGCTCGGGGTCGAGACGCCCGCGACGACGTGCCTCCAGACCCATGACGCCGGGGACGTAGAAGGGGGCGAGCATCGCGGCGAAGGTGGGGTCGAGGGGTAGGTGGCCGGCCCTCGGCAGGGCCGGCGCGAAGAGAGCTACACCCGTCACAGACCCGGGGTGGCGCGCGGCGGCCAGGACGGTGACGACCCCGCCCATCGAGTTGCCGGCCACGACAGCGCGGCCGCCGAGCTCCCCCTCGATCAGCTCACCCACGAGATCGGCGTAGGCCGTCATCGAGGTCGAGCGCCCCGCCAGCGGGGAGCGGCCGAACCCGGGCAGGTCGAGCGCGACCACCCGGCGCCCGGGCGCGAGCAGCGGCGCCAGGTCGATCCAGTTGGCGGCCGAGCCGTCGGCACCGTGGACGCAGAGCAGCGGACTCCCGTCTCCCCCCTCCCACTCGAGCAGGGCCAGCGGCCCGCCGAGCTCGATCTGCCTTCGCTGTATCTGGGCAAGGCCTGGGTGCATGCCCCTCCCTACGGCCGCGCCCCGGTCCTCGATCAAGAGGGCCCGAGCGCCGGCGGGCGCGGATCTCTCAGGCTGAGGCGGGGTCTCCGCTGGGCTCGTCCACCTCGGACTCTATGGTGCCGTCGCCCTCGAAGTCCTCGTCGGCCGGCAGCTCGCCGCCGCGATCGGTGCCTGCGATCAGCTCGTCGGTCTTCGCCTCATCGGGGATGAAGCCTGACTTCATTCCGAAGTAGACCGCCTGGGGGTGGTGGGCGATGATCGCCACCGTCGACTGCTCGGGCTCGACCGCGTAGCCGTGGGAGAGCCCCATGCCGATCTCATCGAGCTTCAGCAGACCCCAGAGCTTGGCGTGCTCCGACTGCTCCGGGCAGGCCGGGTAGCCCCAGGAGTAGCGCCGGCCCTGGCCCGGGTCGATGTCGAGCTCGGCGCGGATCCGCGCGTGGTTCCACTCCGCCAGGCCCTCGGCCGCCTGGACGCCGAGCCCGTGCGTGAAGAGCTGCTCGGCGAACTCGCCGTCCTTCTCGAGCTGCTCGATCCGTTCCGTTACCTCGGGGCCGACTGTGACGCCCTGCAGGGCGACCACGTCGCGCTCGCCGTCGCCGTTTTCGCCGAGCGGCCGGTAGAAGTCGCTCAGGCAGATCCGGTCGTGCTTGGGCTGACGCGGGAAGACGAAGCGCTCGATCTCGGTGTCGTGGTCCTCTGGGTCGAAGATCACCAGCTCGTTGCCGTCGGCGTTGCAGGGGAAGTAGCCGGTGCGAACCTTCGGGCGCAGGTAGTCCTGCTCGGCCCACATCCGCTCGAGCTTGGGCCGGAAGCCCTCGTCGTCGCCATCGCCCTCGACGATCTTGCGCCACTCCTCGCCCTTGTTGCCGCGCCCGCCCCAGTGCAGCTTGAAGAGCACGTGGCGGTCCAGGTAGGGGAAGACCTCGTCGAGGTCGACATCGATCTCCCGCACGCCCCAGAAGGGCGGCTCGGGGACCTCGAGATCGGTGCGCGCGGCGGAGCGCACCGAGTCGTCGTCGGTGGGCGGGCTGTCGTCGGGCTCGACCTTCTTATTGCGGAGCTTGTCGGCGCCCTCGACGACCCCTTTGAGCAGGTCCTCCCGCTTGCCGCTCTCGAGCAGCGCGTCCATCGTGTCCAGGCCCTGGAAGGCGTCCTTGCAGTAGAAGACCCCGGGGACGTAGGTCTCGTCGGAGTCCTTGCCCTTCGGGTAGAGCGCCCGGTAGCTGAAGTCGCGGTTGATCGCCGCGCCGCCGAGCAGCACCGGGAAGTTGTGGCCGCGGTCGTGCAGCTCCTCGATGCAGGCGGGCATCTGCTTGGAGGTCGAGACCAGCAGGGCCGAGAGGCCGATTGCGTCAGCCTTGTGCTCGGTCGCCGCGTCGATGATCGTGTCGATCGGGACCTGCTTGCCGAGATCGACGACGGTGTAGCCGTTGTTGGTCAGGATCGTGTTGACCAGGCTCTTGCCGATGTCGTGCACATCGCCGAACACGGTCGCGATCACGACCTTGCCCTTCGAGGTGTCGTCCATCTTCTCGAGATAGTTCTCGAGCCGGGCGACGGCGCGCTTCATCACCTCGGCCGACTGCAGCACGAACGGCAGGATCAGCTCGCCGGCGCCGAACTTGTCGCCGACCTCCTTCATCGCCGGCAGCAGCACCTGGTTCAGGGTAGGCACGGCGCCGATCTTCTCGTTGCTGCGGTCGATCCAGTCCTCCACGCCGTCCTTCTTGCGGCGCAGGATGTGCCAGTGCAGGGCCTCCTCGGGCTCCATGCCCTCTGTCGGATCGCCGGCCTCTTCCTCCTCGGCCGGGCCCTTGCTCTCGAAGTGCTCGATGTACTTCTCCAGAGCGTCGTCGGAGCGATTGAAGACGAGGTCGTCGGCGAGCTTGCGCTCGGCCTCGTCAATCTCGCCGTACGGCGTGATGTGGTTCGGATTGACCATCGCCAGATCCAGACCGGCCTCGACGCAGTGATGCAGGAAGGTCGAGTTGAGCACCGCCCGGGCGGGCTGGGAGATGCCGAAGCTGACGTTGGAGACTCCAAGCGAGGTCTTGACCCCCGGCAGCGCGTCCTTGACCGCCTTGATCCCCTCGATCGTCGCCACCGCAGAGGGTCTCCACTCCTCCTCACCGGTGGTCAGGGTGAAGGTCAGCAGGTCGAAGATCAGCAGCTCGGGATCGAGACCGTGCTTCTCGCAGGCGAGCTCGTGGATCACCTTGGCGATCTCGAGCTTGCGCTCTGCGGTCTTCGCCATGCCGACCTCGTCGATCGTCAGCGCGATCAGCGCGGCGCCGTGGCGCAGCGCCAGCGGCACGACCATGTTGAGCTTGTCGGGGCCGGCCTCGAGGTTGACGGAGTTGACGATCGCGCGGCCGGAGATCGACTCCAGCGCCGCCTCGATCACCTCTGGCTCGGTGGAGTCGATCTGGATCGGCGACGGCTGGCTCATCGAGACCCGGGTCACGACCTCGCTCATCTGCACGTCCTCGTCGTCGCGCTCGGTGAGCGCCACGCAGACGTCGAGCAGGTGGGCGCCGCCCTCGACCTGATCCTCGGCGACCGCCACCAGCCCGTCGTAGTCGTCGGCAAGCAGGAGCTCCTTTGCCTTGCGCGAGCCCTGTGAGTTGACCCGCTCACCCACCAGCGTCGGTGCGGGCTCCTGGACGAGGTCGACCGCGGTCATCATCGATGCCATCCGGACGGGGCCGGGGGCCGGGCGCTCGCCCGGTTTCAGGCCCTTGACCCGCTCGGCGATCGCCGCAATGTGCTCAGGGGTCGTCCCGCAGCAGCCGCCGACCAGGCCGACGCCGTGGCGCTCGACGAACCCGCCGAGCGCCTTCGCGAGCTGCTCCGGCGCCTCGGGGAAGATCGTCTCGCCGTCGTCGCCCTGGATCGGCAGGCCCGCGTTCGGGATGCAGTGGATCGGCAGGTGCGAGTTCTCGCCGAGGTAGCGGATCGCATCCCGCATGTCCTCGGGGCCGGTAGAGCAGTTGAGGCCGAGGATGTCGACCCCCATCCCACCGAGGATCGCCAGCACCGCCTCGATGTCGGTGCCGAGCAGCATCTTGCCGCCGTTGGGGAGCAGCGAGACCGAGACCTGGATCGGTACCTCGTGCCCGACGCGCTTGAAGCCCTCGCGGGCGCCGACGATCGCCGCGCGTACCTCGAGGATGTCCTGGGCGGTTTCGATGATGATCAGGTCGGCGCCACCCTCCACGAGCGCGCCGGCCTGCTCGTCGAAGACCTCGACCAGCTGCTTGAAGGTGATGTTGCCGAGCGTCGGGTCGTCGGAAGCGGGCAGGAAGCCGGTGGGGCCGATCGAGCCGGCGACGAAGCGGTCCGGCCCGGCAGCCTTGCGGGCGATCTCTGCCGCTTTGCGGTTGACCTCGACGGTGTGCTCGCCGAGACCCCACTCCTCCAGCTTCAGGCGGGAGCCCTGGAAGGAGTCGGTCTCGAGCACGATCGCACCGGCGTCGAGCATCGATTCGTGGACGGCCTCGATCACATCGGGGCGGTTGAGGACGAGCGCCTCGTGGCACTTGCCCTGCAGGCCGCCGTAGTCCTCGCTGCTGAGGTCCATCGGTTCCAGGGTGGCGCCCATCCCGCCGTCGTAGACGACGACCGTCTCACGCACCTTGGCCAGGATGTCTCTGCTCTGCGTCACGGGATCTGGTCTGCTCCTGAGTGTTCGGTCGTTTGCTGGCATCGGCCCGGCTGTCGCACCGTTCCCACTCCTGGGAGCTTCGTCGGTTGCGGCGGCGTCACGGGTCCGGGTCCCTCAGCCGCTCTGGATGGTGCGAACAACAATAGCGAGGAGATACAGGCCCTCGTGCCGGCGCCGGCCGGAGCCTCAGGACTCGCTCGTGAAGGCGCGAGCGCCATCGGACTGACCGATCGGCTGCAGCCGTACCGGAGACGCGCTCATCGCCCGCAGCCGTACGTCGGACCAGGTCATACCCTCCCTGACGAGCGCGGGGAGCCCGAGCGCGACCGCCGTGGCGATCTCGACCGCCTGCAAGATCACGCCGTAGGCGAGGGCGTCGGCGGCGCTGACGCCGTAGCCCGTGGTCAGCACGCTGATCACCGCGAGCTGGAAGATGCCGATGTTGGAGGGTGTCGCGGGCACGATTGCCGTGACGTTGACGGCGAAGAGCACCGCGGCCGCGCCGCTGATGCCCATGCGGGGGTCGAGTCCCATCGCCACCGCCAGCGCGTAGCAGGCGCTCACCTGGATCGCCCAGGCGAGCAACTGCGAAGCCGCGGCGAGCGGACCGCGGCGCGGGTCGCGGAACACCGCGAGGCCCTGGCGGACCTTGACCAGCGCATCGCGAGCCATGGTCGCGATCCGGGCAATCCGCCCGCTACCCGAGCGGCGGACGACAGCGGGTGCGATCAGCACCGCAACCAGCAGGGCCGCGGGCGCGAAGCTGACCAGGAAGAGATGCTCGGAGCTACGCGAGAAGAGATCGGTCGAACTCACGATCACAAAGCCGAGCAGAACGAGCGCCCCGATGTTGAGGAACGTCTGCGAGACCAGGGTGCCGAGCAGCACGGGGAACGACTCGCGGACGCGGCCGATGCGCCGGGCCATGATCATCGCTCGCGCCGGCTCACCGAGGCGGGCCGGCAGGGTCGCCGACATCAGCACGCCGATCATCGTCGCCGAGGTGAAGTCACGTCGCCGCAGCACGGCGGAGGGCAACGCCGAGCGCGCTGTCTGATACCAGGCTCCGGCACGGAAGAACAACGAGGTCATCATCAGGGCCGTTGCGACCAGAACCCAGGCGAAGTCGGAGCGCACCACGCTGTGCACGACGTTGTCGACTCCGATCTGCTGTGCAGCCAGATAGGTCATCAGGGCACCGACGAGCGCCGCCGCGCCGAGCCCGACGCGCCGCGCTGTGTGACGGCGCCGGGCACCGTTCGTGGGAGCCGGGTCGAGCGAGGGCAGGCGCTCGGCCCCGACGCGCTCGCTGCCGTCGGCCGGGATCAGACCCGCGACCCGCGCAAAGCGCTCGGTCCCGCTGATCGGCGCCGGCGCGGCGAGCGCCCGCTCATAGACGTGCTCAATCCGTGAGGCGACGCGCGGCCAGCCGTAGCGCTCGGCGCCGGCGATCGCGGCCTCGCCCATCTCCGCGAGCCTCTCAGGCTCGTGGTAGAGCCGCTGCAACTCCTCGGCGAGCCGCTGGGGGTCACCGGGCGGGATCAGGATTCCATCGACGCCGTCGGTGACCACATCGGAGTACCCGGCGATCGCCGACGCGATGACCGGCGTCCCGGCCGCGAAGGCCTCGGTCAGCACCATGCCGAAACTCTCGCCGCTCAGAGAGGGCGCGCAAACGATGTCGGCATCGGCGTAGGCGTCGAGCAGCTCCTCGCGCGTGAGGTGGCCGCGCGCTTCGATCCGGCTGAGGATCGAGGCGTCCGGAAGATGCCTGGCGATCTCGTCCTCGGAGATGCCGACCGCGGTGAGCCGGCAGGGAACGTGCTCGGCCAGCGCCTCGAAGGCCCGCAACAGCACGGGCAGGCCCTTGCGTTCCTCGGCGCGACCCACGAAGAGCACCTCGAGTTCCTCGCCCACCGACCCCCGCTCGAGCCGCCCGTCGGCGCGAGCCGCGGCCAGATCGACGCCGTTGGGAATGATCTCGTACTCGCCGCCGTACCAGCGACGGCCGGTCCAGGCCGCGGCCTCCGAGACGGCGATCCGGGCATGCAGCTGGTTGAACTTGCGGCGCGCGCCGAAGAAATTGGCCAGAGCCTGCGGCCCGGGCTTCGTCGAGTAGGCGTGGAATGTGCCGACCACGGGGGCGCCGGAGAACGAACACGCGTCCCAGCCGAGCGTCGGCGCGGGAGGCTCCTGCACGTGGACGACATCGAACTTCCCAGCCCGGAGCTCGCGCCGCATTCCGGTGATCGCGTCCGGGAATCCCGAGAGGTTGGAAACTGATCCGTTGGCGTGGAAACCGAGGGTACGCCCGATCGGGATCAGGTAATCGGGCATGGGGCGATCGCGCGCTGGCGCGCCACGGTGGAGCGTACGACTGAGGCGATCCGGTGGGTCCCAGGGTGCGAGAACGCGGACTTCGTTCCCCCGCTGTTGAAGATGCTCGGCAAGCGCCTGGGTGTGCCGGTTTACGCCTCCCTCATACGTCCATGAATAGGGCGTTACGAGAGCAATTCGCATTGGACGCCACCCACTCTAACGAGAGTCGCTATCCGATGTGAAGTATTGGGCCGACCAGCCGATCGCGGCGTATCCCAGCATGTAGGCGGTCGCGATCATCAGGATCAGCGCCCCGGAGTCATTGGCGAGCGTCCCCACCACCGCCGCCGCGGCTCCGCCGAGCAGGCCGGCGCGGGCGGCCGGAGTGCCCTCGAACCAGTCGAGGATCGTCCGCGCCTTCAGCACTGAGACCAGGATCGCCCCCAGCGCGACCATGAAGAAGAAGGAGTCGAAGAAGCGCTCGAAGCTGGCCGCACCGAGCCGGGTGCGGCGCTCGATCACGTCGCCGAGCTCGTCGAGCCCGCCCGCGGACAGCACCGAGCGCGACAGATGTGCATCGCCGCCGATCAGCAGGTCGATGCCGATCAGCGCCAGCAGCGCGAGAGCGGGCGCCGCGATCAGGAGCGCGAGCCGTCGGCGACCCCCGCCGAGCGCGGCGAAGATCACACCGGCCGCGCCCGCGGGAAAGGTGATCGCCGCACCGACGTCCGCGCCGAACCGGCCGGGCGCGAAGATCAGGATCGCGACGAGCGTGGCGACCGAGACGGTGAACGCCACAGCACGCATCGGATCGCGGGGTCGCAGGGCGGCAACCGCCGCGCCCGAGCCGAGCGGCAGCAGGACTCCGATCACGGCTTCCATCTCGTTGCCGATGCCAAAGAAGCGCACGCCCAGAGCCGGGTTGGAGCCGATCACCGAAAGCGCGGTCAGCGGCGAGCCCGCCAGGATGTCGATCGCTGAGCTCGCCACGGTGGCTACTGCCGCCAGGGCAAAGGCCGCGTACGGCGCCCGCACACCGAACGGTCGGCGCAGCGCGAACAGAGTCCCGAACGCCAACAGCGGCGCACCAATACCGATGATCAATCGCTCCCCGAGGAAGCTCGGGGAAAGCGCCGCGGTCGCCAGCAACAGCGTCGGGACCCAGGTGATCGTCGTGGCCAGCACCGGCAGCGCCCGGGCCACCCAGCGGCGACCCAGGAAGGGGATTCCGGCGAGCACGACGGCGACCCAGATGATCAGATTGACGCCCAGGACCGGGTGTCGCCGATCACTGATCTCGATCAGTCGATTCTGGAGGGTGACCAGCTCCTCGACGGGGCGCTCGCCGGCATCGGTGATCGGCTGTCCGCTCATCTCGTCGGGAATCTCGAGCCCGAAGCGGTCGAGGATCGTCGGGGCGATGTCGGTCGCAAGCACGTAGCCGTCCAGGCGCGTGGTCGGGGAGCCGACCTGCCCGCCGGTGAATCCGGCGCCGGCGACCGCGAACGGCAGCAGGCGCCGGTCGCCCGGAGCCTGCTCGAAGGCGATGAGCAGGTCGTCCCCCTCGAGCCGATCGACGACCTCGCCGAGCTTTTCGGACCTGAGCTCGGCCACGGTCAGTCCCGGGCAGTCACCCAGCTCGCAATCCGCGCGACGCTCGATCGAGCCGTCTCCGAGCACCGCGATCAGCGCGGGAGTCCTGACTCCGGGCGCCGCCCCGGCCTCGACCCCACCTGCCGCCAGAGTGTCGGCGAGCAGCCCTGGAACGAGCTGCGCCGGGGCATCCTCCGCCCGTCGCAGGGTGCGCTGCCAGGACTTGCGGGGCACGCCGCGGGCGCTCACCGGCAAGCCGGGCAGCGGGTAGGGATACAGCGAACCATTGAGCCGATTGCCCTGGCTGATATCGAGGTAGGTCTGGGCCCCCGAGACGATCCCGAGTCCCGGGCTGAGCAGCCCCATCGTGAGCTCCGGGGACTGCCAGGAGATGGCCGCGAGGCTCTCGCCACGGGGCAGAGTCACGATACTCACGCTCGGCTCGGGGTCAGCCCCCTGGGCGGTTCCGGGAAGCAGGGTCAAGCCGGCGGCGAGCGCTAGCATCGTGGCAATGGCCGAGCGGACCTTCATCAAGTTCACGTTCCTCAAGATCGATCCCGCCTGGCAGCGCCGCGACGACGAGCAGCGCGCCCAGGATAAGCGTGAGTTTCTCGCCGCCTGCGAGGATTATGCGACCGATCGGCCGCTACGGGCTTACTCAACGGTAGGCACCAGAGGGGACGTCGACCTACTGCTGGTCTCCCAGAGCCGGCTCCTCGACGACATCCACACCTTCCACGTCGTGCTCGCGCAGAGCGGTCTGGCGAGGTGGTCGTCCACGCCCTACTCATATCTGGCGCTGACCAAGCCCTCGCCCTACTCGGACTCAGAGACGCGGCAGGAGTTACTTGTCAGCAAGCGCAAGTACGCCTTCATCTACCCCATGGAGAAGAAGCGCGAGTGGTACACGCTCCCCGGCAAAGAGCGCATGCGGATCATGAGCGACCACATCGAGACCGGACGCCGCTACCCGCAGATCACGATCAACACCGCTTACTCGTTCGGGATCGACGATCAGGAGTTCGTCGTCTCCTTCGAGGCGGATGAGCCGAGTGACTTCCTCGACCTCGTGCAGGAACTCCGAGGGACCGAATCGAGCGCCTGGACCCTGCGCGACATCCCGATTTTCACCTGCGTGTCGATGTCGGTCGCTCACGCCCTCGACGCGCTCGACGGCGCTGCAACCTCGCGCAGCGAACCGGCCGTCGCCTGAGTGGTCCTCGGACCGGTTGACTTCCAGCGCCAGTTCTTGCCCGCGATGAGCAGCACTGCCAACAGCCCCCTGCGGGTAGCCATCGTCGGCTCGGGGCCGGCCGGCTTCTACGCCACCGAGGCCCTGTTCGCGCATCCTGAGATCGATTTCGAGGTCGACATGCTGGACAGGCTGCCGACGCCGTTCGGCCTGGTCCGCTTCGGCGTCGCCCCCGACCACCCAAAGATCAAGAACGTGATCCGCCGCTACGAGAAGACGGCCGGGCACGAGTCGTTCCGCTTCTTCGGCAACGTGACCGTCGGCTCAGACGTCTCGGCGACCGAGCTCGAGGAGATATACGACGGGGTGATCTGGGCCTACGGCGCGAGCGCCGACCGCGCCCTGGGAATTCCGGGTGAGGAGCTGGCCGGCTCCCATGCGGCCACCGAGTTCGTCGCCTGGTACAACGGTCATCCGGACTTCGCCGGCCACGACTTCGACCTCTCCTGCGAGCGGGTGGTGGTGATCGGCAACGGCAACGTGGCCGCCGACGTAGCCCGGATGCTCGTTCTCACGCGCGAGGAGCTCGAGTGCACCGACACGGCCGATCACGCGATCGAGCGGCTCGTGGAATCGGATGTCAGCGATGTCGTGGTGCTCGGCCGTCGCGGCCCGGCCCAGGCGGCGTTCACCAACCCGGAGGTCCGCGAGCTCGGCGAGTTGACCGATGCGGACATCGTCATCGACCCGGCCCACGTCGAGGTCGACGATGCCAGCGCCGCGTTCCTCGAATCCGACGCAGCCGACGCCACCAACCACAAGAACCTCCTCAGCTTCACCGAGTTCGCGGGCCGTGAGCCGGAGGGCAAGCCGAAGCGGGTCGAGTTGCGCTTCCTGCGTAGCCCGGTCGGGATTGAGGGAGACGGCAAGGTCGAGCGCATCGTGCTTGCCGTCAACGAGCTCTACATCAACGATGCCGGCGCCGTCCGCGCACGCGACACCGGCGAGCGGGAGAGCCTCGACTGCGGCCTGGTCCTGCGCTCGATCGGCTACCTCGGCACCGGAATCGACGGCGTCCCCTACGACACCCGGCGCGGAGTGATCCCCAACGAACTCGGCAGGGTGATCGGCCCCGACGGCGCCCACCTTCCCGGCCAGTACGTGGTCGGCTGGATCAAGCGGGGCCCCAGCGGCGTGATCGGCACCAACAAGAAGGATGCGAGCGAGACGATCGAGGCCCTGTTCGAGGACGCGGCGGCCGGGCTCATGCCCGAGCGCGAGACCTCGCACGACGCCCTCCCCGCGCTCCTCGCCGAGCGCGGAGTGCATGCGGTCGAGTACGACGGCTGGCGCGCGATCGACGAGCTGGAGACCTCGCGCGGCGAACCACACGGGCGGCCGCGCGTGAAGCTGACCTCGGTCGAGGAGATGATCGAGGCCGCGCGCGGCTCCAGGGTGGGCGAGTAGCCCACGACCCCCTTGGGGGCACCCGGGCGCCGGGCTCGCCTACGATTGAACACGATGGCTGCCGACCTGAACGAGCTGAAAGTGATGATCGAGGCCGCCCTGCCCGGCGCCGATGTCTCGGTGCTCGACGAGGGTGGCGGCGATCACCTCCGCGCGGTGGTGACGGCATCGCAGTTCGAGGGCGAGAGCCGGATCAACCAGCACCGGATGGTCAAGGCCGCGGTCAAGAGCCGCTTCGACGACGGCACCATTCACGCGCTTTCCGTACAGACCAGCACACCGGACTGAGCGGCCCGCCATGCGGAGCCCGGGTCCCTCGCGCGGCGCCGGTTGGGCCATTCCGTAGTCTTTGACGAGCGAATCTTTCCCGTCCCCCGAGGAGGTCCCGAGGATGCCAGCCAACCCCGAGCTACGCGAACAGGTCGAGAGCGCGATCTCCGACAACGAGGTCCTGCTCTTCATGAAGGGCACTCCCGAGGCACCGCGTTGCGGCTTCTCGATGCGCACGGTCGGAGTTCTCGAGCAACTCGGCGTGGAGTACGGCGCGATCGACGTGCTGCCGGTTCTGCAGCCATTGCGCGAGGTCACCGCCGAGATCTCCGACTGGGAGACCTTCCCGCAGCTCTACGCGAAGGGTGAGTTGGTCGGCGGCTGCGACATCATCGAGGAGATGTTCGAGTCAGGCGAGCTCGCGGAGCTGCTCGGCGCCGAACAGCCCGCGGAGACGACAACCGCCTCAGCCCCCCAGCCGGCGGTCACCGACGAGGGGCCGCACCAGAGCGGCCCGATGCAGATCGAGACCTGAGAGCCCGGCTCGGCTCGGCCCGGCTCGCTAAGCGGTAGCGCCGGCGGGCTCTTCGGCGTCGTCGCGCACCTGGAACGAGGAGCCGCAGCCACAGGCCGCGACCACGTTCGGGTTGTTGACGGCGAAGCCGGCACCCTGAAGGCCCTCGACGAAATCGACCTCGCTGCCGAAGACGAACTGCATCGAGCTCTTGTCCACGACGACGGCAACGCCGTTGTGCTCGAAGACATGGTCATCGGACTTCTGCTTGTCGAGCGCCAACGAGTATTGGAAGCCGGAGCAACCGCCGCCCTTGACGGCGACACGAAGCGCCTGTTCGCTGTCCTCCTGGCCCGCGAGCAGCTCCTTGAGCTTGCCTGCGGCGATGTCGCTGATCTTGATCGCTGCCTCAGGTGTTTCCATGCTTCAGATTGTATAGAAGCGTCAACCCGACTCCTCTGAGCCCTCTCCGTAGCGCCAGCGCAGGTACTCGATGATCCGCTTTGAGTCATGGATCACCTCGTTGCCGTCGATCAGCAGCGGTACCCGGCGCTGGCCGGTGAGCTCGACCACCTCGGCCCGGTCCGCGCGCCGATACGGAACGCGCTCGACCCGATATGGAACATCGAGCTTGTTCAGCCGCCGCGCCGCCGCGCCGCAGGGACAGAGGAAATTCGTGGGTGTCCGGCAGCGGTAGAGGACGAGCTCGTCCTCGCCGGCCCCGTCCTCTTCGGTTCCGGTCTCCGAGCTCACCGGGGCACCAGCCTTCCGGCCAGCCGGACCGCGGTACCGGCAGCTGCGAACGCCTGATCGGCGACGCCCGGGTTGCCACCGACCCTGCTCCCAAGCTCGTGCATCTGCCAGTTGACCGCATCGGAGAGCGTCTCCTCGTGCGGGCGCGGCGAGTAGCCGAGCTCGCGCTTGGCCTTAGCCCCGGAGTACGTCCACCACATCGCGGCCGAGCGGGCCTCATCGGCCGAGATCGGTAAGGGCAAGCCGAGGCGCTCCACGGCGCCGGCGGCGCCGGCGGCGATGCCGGCGGGCAGCTTCAGCGGCGGCGCCGGAACGCCCGAGAGCCGGGAGAGGTCGGCGAAGAGACGCTGCAGGGTGAAGTTGCGGCCGGCAAGCAGATAGCGCTCTCCCGAACGACCGAGCTCGTCGGCCAGCAGGTGCCCGGCCGCTACGTCGCGCACATCGCTCACGTTGATGCCGCCGTTGACGTAGACGGGAACCTCCCGTAGAAGGAAGCGCTTGACCAGGCCCATCGAGGTCACGCTCGGCGCCTCGGGCCCGAGTACGAAGGTCGGGTTGACGATCACCACATCGAGGCCGTGGGCCGCCACGCGAAGCGCTTCGCCCTCGGCCTCGTGCTTGGTGTGCACGTAGGGAATTCCACGCGCGGATGCCGGGAATGGCTGGGTCTCGTCGGCGCGACCGTTCTCCGGCGCGGGGCCAAGCGCTGCCGCGGACGAGGTGTGGACGAGGCGCTCGACGCCGGCGGCGAGCGCCTCCTCGCAGACGATTCGCGTCCCTCCCACGTTGACCGCGGCCACCCGTTCGGCCGCCCCGCGCCGCATCGAGGTGACGCCCGCGACGTGGAACACGCGGTCCACGCCCTCGACAGCACGGCGCACAGCGCGGCGGTCGGTCACGTCGCCATTGACCCGCTCGAAGTCCACCCTCGCGAGGTGCTCGGCAGGGTTCCCGGTGCGGATCAGCACGCGCAGCCGGTCACCGCGCTCGGTGAGCGCCCGCAGCAAATGGGAACCGATGTAGCCGGTGCCGCCGGTGAGGAGTGTCATCGATGCCTCCATGGCTCATGAGAATGGCAGACCGCGGCGGAGGCCAAGCCATGGCCCGGGGCCTTGCTGATACAACCACAGGCGGTGAGCGCGCCCACAAATACCGCAGTCGTCTGCGATACGACCGTGTACCTCCCCGATGGGCTGGTCGCGGAACGCTCGATCGAGCGCGTCAGCCTGTACGTGACCCTTGGTGGCGAACAGCGCAAGGAGTCAGAGATAGCCGACTACGGAGCCTTCTACGAGAAACTCGAGGCGAGCGATGAGGGGGCGACGACCTCGCAGCCATCGGTCGGCGATTTCCTCTCCGTCTACCGGCCCCATCTCGAGGCGGGCCGCGAGGTGGTCTCGATCCACCTCTCGGCTGGGATCTCGGGCACCGTCGAAGCGGCGGGGCAGGCTCGCCGGCGCCTGATCGACGAGGGTGCCGACGGCGACCGGATCCACATCTACGACAGCCGCTCCGCCTGCGGCGGCATGGGCATGGTCGTCCTCGCCGCCGCCAAGGCCGCCGAGGCGGACGCCTCGGGCGGCGAAGTACTGGCGGCCGCTGACGCCGCCCGCGAGAGCCTCAAGATGTGGTTTGCGATCGACACGCTCGAATACCTGCGCCGTGGGGGCCGGATCGGCGCCGCCCGCGCCTGGCTCGGGTCAGCACTGCAGATCAAGCCGATCCTCACGCTCGAGGAGGAGATCACGCCGGTCGAACGGGTCCGTACGAGGCGCCGCGTCTTCGAGCGCCTGGTCCAGTACGGGCGCGAGTTGCACGACGCCGGCGTGGACGGCTGGGTGGTTCAGCACATCCACGACCACGAGAACGCCGAGCGCCTGGTCTCACAAGCCCGTGAGGTCTTCGGCTCCGACCCGCTCTTCGTCTCGGAGGTCGGGCCGGTCATCGGCGCTCACACGGGTCCGGGTCTGCTCGGCATCGGCGGGCTGCCGCGCTCGATGGTCGAGTAGCCGCGAGGAGCCGCAAGGTCCCGGCGCGGTGACCTCAGCCCGAGACGACCTTGAACTTGCGCTTCGCCGGGGAAGGATCGACCGTACCGCCGGCCTTCGCACGCACGATGAACGTGTATTTCCCGGCTTTGAGCCTGTAGGACTGCGGTGAGCTGCAGTTCTTGAACTTCGTCGTGCCGCCCTTGATACTGCACTCGAACTTCGCCTTCGGCGTGCGGCTCTTGAACTTGAACCTGACCTTCGTCTTGCCGGCCCCGGCCTTCACCTTGCCCTTCGGCCCAGCCGTGATCTTCGTCGTCGGCGCGAGGCCCCTGACCCGCGCGATCTGCTGACTGGTCTCGAGCGAGACCCAGATTGTGCCCTTCGGCCCCGCGGTCAGATAGCGCGGACCCGAGTTGTCGGGCAGCTCGTCGAACTTCTTCGGTTTGCCTCCACCCGCCGGCAGCAGCGCGATGTCATGCGTGGCGAAGTCGGCGATCCAGTAGTTGCCGTCGGGCGCGTATGCGATCCCGAACGGATCGGTGTTCGGGACCTCGGCCGGCCTCACCTTCGTGCCGCTGATCGTGCCGATCGTCTGTGGCACCGCTCCGGGGTTGGCGAACGCGATCTGCTTTCCGGGACCGGCTCCGACCTCCTGTGGGCCACCACCCACGTCGAAGAATTGCGGCTCCGGGGCATCCGGGTCAACGCTGAGCACCCGAGCGCCTCCGAAGTCAGCGATCCAGAGTTTCCCGGCGGCCGCGGCGATCCCGCGGGCGCCCATGCCGACGACCGTGAGTGAGTCGGCGCCGGCCGGGTCCTCCGGCAGGAACGAGATCAACTGATCGCCGCTGGCGGTCCAGAGCTGCCCACCGGGGCCCGACGTGATGCCACGCGGATCACTGAGGGAGGCGACGGCGAAGTCCTGCGCCGAATCCGGGTCGGCCGGCGGCACCCTGACAACCCCGCCGTTGCGGGTCAGCCACAGATTGCCATCGGGGCCGCTGGTGATCCCGACCGGATTGACGAGCAGAGTCGGCGAGTACTCGGTCACGGTCCCGTCGGGCTCGATCCGGGCCAGGTTGTTGCCGAGACCACTACCGCTGATGGTGACCCAGACGTTGCCGTCCGGGCCCGGGGTGATCTGAGCTGGTGTCCCGCTCAGATCGAAGACCCCCGCGAGCTTCGGCTTGGCGGTCGCCGGGGCAGCCAGAATGGCGAGCGTCAGGAACACGCAGATGGCGAGAAGGCTGCTGCTACGACCCCGTCCAAGCATCAACGAGAACAGTAGCCGGAAATACGTCACATTTGAAGGCCTCGCCACTGATGAGGCGCGGCCCGGAGGGTCAGCGGCGCTTGCGGCGCCGGCTGAACATCACGAGGCCGCCGATCACGAAGCCCGCGACCGCGGCGCCGGTGATCAATTGTTCCTTGTGATCGTTGACCTGCTTGCGCCAGTCGGTGAGCTCGTTCACACGCCCACGCAGTGCCTCCATCGAACCCGCGAGCTGCTGCTGCTGCGTGACGATGTCGCGGCGGATCTCCTCCGCGCTCCGGTCCGACGCTCCCGGACGGGGCCCGGAGGCGGGACTGATTCCGGATCCACTCATCGGTCGCCCCCCAGGGTCTCCTTGGTCACTTTGGCCTCCTCGATCGCCATGGTCGGCTTGGGCGGTGCGCCCTTCTGGACCGCGCGATAGGCGAGCAGCCCGGCGATGCCTGCGACGACGAAGAAGAACAGAGCCTCGATCAGGAAGCCGACCCAGATCGCGGAATCGATGCCGAGGATGTCGTTGATCAGCCAACCGATGGCGAACATCAGCATCGAGAGGCCGGCGAGCACGAAGACGCCCGCGGCGATACCGACCACCGAGCCCTTGATCAGCTCGGTCGCCTTCTCGGTGACCTCGGCCTTGGCGAGCTGCACCTCCTCGCGAACGAGGATCGAGACGCGCTCGGAGACGTCGAGCACGAGCTCGCCGACCGTCCTATCGCCTTCGGTCTCACCCACAGCGGGTTTCTGCTTGCCGTCTGGCGCGGCCACTATTCCGGCGGGTCCTCGTGGAAGAGGCGGCGGTAGATCACTGCCGAGAGCTTCGCGGCGGTGATGCTTGCCACGGCACCCGTGGCGGCCAGGATGCCGGCCCAGATCAGTTTGCGGACTACTTCGTTCTCCATAGTAAAAGCTCTCTTACCCCGGGACTCGGGTTTCCAACCGGGCCGCGACCTTATCGCGCCGGCGCTGGATGGTTCGCTGCAAGGCTCACGACCCTGCCCCGATCTCAGCCGTCGCGACGCTCCAGCCCGCCGCAGATCAGCTCGACGACCATCTCTCTGGCGCGCTCGAACTCGGCATCCTCGCCAGGCATCAACTCGAAGACCCAGCCACTGAGCAACTGCTCGATGGCGCCGTAGTAGGACATGCCGACGAAGTCGGGGTCGATGTCGTCCCTGAAGAGTCCGGCGCGCTGCGCGTCGGCGACGATCTGGGCGACCTGGTCGTACGCCTGGCGAATCTCCGGCAGGTGGGTTCGGCCGAATGAGTTGGCGGCACGGGTGACCTCGATGATGATCACCTTCATCAGTTCCGGGTCGTAGCGATAGGACTCGAAGATGAACCCGGCGATCGCACCCAGCTTCTCACGCGGCGTGCCCGTGCCCTTCTGCACCTCCTCGCCGGCGGCCAGCAGCAACGACCAGCGCTCGGTGAACAGCTCAGTCATCACCGCCTCCTTGCTGCGGAAGTAGTGATAAACGAGGCCGTAGGCAACGCCCGCCTCGTCCGCGATATCCGCGACGCGGGTCGCGTGATAGCCCTGCCGCGCAAAGACGCGAACCGCGGCATCGAGAATTGCTCGCCGCTTGTCGATGGCCGCCGGCCTGGGTGTCGATGCGCTCTCAGGCATGGGCGCCGGCCCCCGGGCTCTCCTGTTGCTGCGATCGCATCGCGAGCGAACGGTAGGCATCCCCTCGGCGGTTGGCCAGCGAGGGGAGCTCAGCTCGAATCCGCTCCAACTCGCCGAAGTCGAGGTCGGCGATCGCAAAGCCCTCCCCCGACGCACACTGATCGAGGATGCGACCCCAGGGGTCGATGATCATCGAGTGGCCCCAGGAGTCGTAGTGAGGTGGCGCCTCGCCCCACTGGTTGGGAGCGACGACGAAGAACTGATTCTCGATCGCACGGGCGCGGAGCAGGACCTCCCAGTGGTCGCGCCCCGTGGCGACGGTGAAGGCCGAGGGCACCGTGACGAGCCGGGCCCCGTCGAGGGCCAGAGAGCGGTAGAGCTCGGGGAAGCGCAGGTCGTAGCAGACGGTCATCCCGAGGCGTGCGTCCTCGAGGTCGGCGGCGACGATCTCCGAGCCGGCCTGCTCATGCGCGGACTCGCGGTAGCTGACCCCGCCGACATCCACGTCGAACATGTGAATCTTGCGGTAGGCGGCGACGCGGGTTCCATCGGGGCCGAAGAGCAGGGACGTGTTGGCGACGCGGGCGTTGCCCTCGAGCCGCTCGGCGATGCTGCCGGCCAGAATCCACACGCCGAGCTCCCGCGCCCAGCCCGCGGCCGCGCGAGCAGCCGTGCCGTCCAGGTCCTCGGCCCGCTCGGCGAGCAGCTCTCCGGGCCCGAGCAGGCTCCACTTCTCCGGCAGGGCGAGGAGCTCAGCGCCGGCCTTGACGGCGGCGCGAACGAGTCGCTCGGCAAGCTCGATATCGCGGGGCCCATCGGCGTTCGAGTTCAGCTGGATTGCGGCGGCGCGCATCCCCCTCCTGTCTTCTGTCAGTCGCCGGCCGCCTCGCCGGGGCCGACTGATTGACCAGTCAATCTAGACGATTTTCGGGAATCTGGCCGAGATTTCGCGCAGCGGCGCGGGCGGGTATCCGGGCCCGGGCCTCAACCGGTACCGAGGATCAGGACACCTACCGAGCCGACCACGAGGCCGCATTCGATCAAGCCCACGATCGCGACCGCGCCCAGCGGATCGGCGGTGCCGAAACCGCTTGCGAGCGCCAGAGCACCGAACACGAGAACGCCGACCAACGCCATGCCGCCCCAGGCGACGACCGCGAGCTCCCAGCGCCGGTCACGGTCGCGGGTATCCGCCGCAATCCGGCGGTGCAGCGCGAAAGGCGCGAAAAGCAACAGCGTGAACAGGCCCACCCCCCAGCAGATCAACCAGGGGTTGAGGCGCTCGCCGCTCAGGTAGGGGCCGTCCGTCAGCAGGGTCGCAATCAGCCCGACCGCCGCCAGCAGGCCGCCGGCTCTGGCGCCGAGGTCGAGGATGCGAGCTCTATCGAGCGTCCGGCCTGCCATTGTCGTCCTCTCCCCCTTCGGCCGACCCCGTGCGGCGCCGCTGCAACTCGCGCACCAGCAGCTTCGAGTGCATCGCGTCAATCAGTGACCGCAAGGGCTCGACGCCGGCCTCGAACATCTCCAGGGCGCGCTCCGGCTCGAAGCGCCCGACGAGCTTTTCGGAGAGCATGTCGATCTCGCGCCGCGCAAGATCCTCGAGCGGTGCCACAAAGTTCGCCGCATCGTGCACGGTGAAGCCCACGCTCTCGTCGTAGCCCCCGGCGCGGAAACGCGCGATCGCCTCGGCGATGCGCACATCGGAGGCAGTGAACCCCTCCCCGCCGGACCCCAGGACGCCCAGATCGGCGAGTCGCCTCACGACCTCGGCCGGCACGCCGGAGCGATCGCTGAGCTGCTCCAGCGTGATCCGCTCGCGCTCGTCCGCGGTCGCCAGCTCGAGCACGCGGTCGGCGACGTCCACAGGCTCGCCGAGCTCCGCTCCGTCACCGTCACCCTGCAGCAGTTCGCCGATCACCTTGAGCGGCATGAAGCGCTCCTCCTGGAGCCTCTTGATCAACTGGATCCGCTCGACCAGCTCCCGCGGGTAGTAAGCCATGTTGCGCGACGTCTTCTTGCCCTCCGGCAGCAGGCCCTCGCGCAGGTAATGACGGACGGTCGCGACCGGGACCCCGGCCTCCGCCGCGAGCTCGCTGATCTTCAGCTCCTCGCCGACGGTCAGCGACCCTTCCAATCGGGCTCCCGCTTCTCGAAGAAGGCGGCGACACCTTCGAGGATGTCCTCGGTCGAGAACGTCAGCGAGAGCTGGCTGCGCAGGAACTCCAGCGCGTCGTCGAGGGCCATGTCCTGCTGGCGGTACATCGCGTCGTGCCCGAGGCGCATCAGCACCGGCGACTTGGAGGCGAGCTTGGCGGCCCACTCGTCAACCGCGGCGGCGAAGTCCGGCTCCGCAACGACCTTGTTGGCGAGCCCGTAGGAAACCGCCTGCTCGGCCGAGATCCGCTCGCCCAACAGCATCATCTCGTTGACCTTCTTGCGTGGCACGTTGCGGTAGATGATCGCCATGATCATGTAGGGAAAGGCGCCGATATTGATCTCGGGCGTTCCAAAGGTGATGCCCTCGCGGGCCACGAGCAGATCGCAGGAGAGCGCCAGACCCATGCCGCCGGCCAGCACGTGACCGTTGGCTGCGCAGAGCGAAGGCTTACCCAGGCGCGGCATCAACCGGAAGAACTCGAGGAACAGGTCCGAGGAGAAGTGCTTGTCAACGAGTGGCACGTCCGCCGCGAATCCACCGAGGTCGGCGCCGGCGCAGAAGACCTTCTCGCCCGCGCCGGTGAGGACCACCGCCTTCACCTCGGGGTCGTCGCGGACCCGGCCCATGGCGTCGACGAGCTCGCCGAGGAGTTGGCCCGAAAGAGCGTTGCGCTGTTCGGGCCGGTTGAGGGTGACCGTGGCCACGCCCCGTGCATCGACCTCGTAAAGAAGCTGCTCGTATGAGGCTGGCTCGGCACCCATCCCGAGCGAGGCTACCAGCGTACGAAGTAGGAAGTGATGCTGTCTACTTCGGCGCCGGAACCTTCTCCTCGATCCAGGCGACGCTCCCGCTGAAAACGGCACGGTCGCTCGCAAGCGGCGTGGCTGCGACGCGCTGGGAGGGGCTCGATTCGTACTCTGCCCCGGAGTCCGATTAGCGGACCTGAGAGGAGGATCTTGCGAGCGCTGGCAGAGTGGACGTACCTGAGGGCTGGACTGGTGCTGGCCGGGGCATTCGCCCTGGTAGCCCTCGCCGCCCCCCTCGCCGCGGACGTCTTCGACAGGGTCGAGCCGTTCGATATCTCAGACCCCGGCTCTGAGGTGGAACGAGCCTACGATCGACTCGAGGCGGCGACCGGGGCTCAGCCCGATCCCGGCGTGTTGATCCTGGTGACGCCGGGCGGCGATGCGAGCGAGGGAGCCGGGGCCCGGCGGATCGTGAAGGTCGCGGCCGAGCTCGAAGTGGTCGACGGCGTCGCTCGCGTCGAAAGCCCGGAGGCGCGGCCCGAACTGCTCTCGGCCGATGGCAACTCCGGGCTCGTGATCGGCTATCTCGCCGCCGGCAGCGGCCGGGTGCAGACAGGGCGGTTCGTCGAAGAGGCCTTCTCTGGAGAGCCCGACCTGAAGCTCGGCGGCATCGCGGTCGCTGCCGAGCAACTCGGCCGACAGTCCGAGGAGGACTCCCGCAAGATCGAGCTGTTCGCGGCACCGGTGCTGCTCCTGCTCTGCCTCTGGGTGTTCCGTTCGCCCATCGCAGCGGCACTGCCGCTGCTGCTGAGCGGCATCTCGATCGTGCTCACCTTCGCTGCGTTGAGCCTGCTCTCGGAGTTCACCGACATCGACCTGTTCTCGCTGCAGGTCGTAACGGGACTAGGTGTCGGCCTGGCAATCGACTACTCGATCTTCATCCTCGCTCGATTCCGGATCGAGATCCGGCACGGCCACGGAATCCAGACGGCGCAGTTGGCAACCCTCTCAACCGCGGGGCGCACCGTCGCCTTCAGCGCCCTCACGGTAGCCGCCGCGCTCGCGGCTCTGATTCTGTTCCCGCAGCAATTCCTCAGCTCGACGGGAATCGCCGGTGGGATCGTTGCCGTGATCTCCGGCGCGGTGGCCCTGATCATCCTCCCCGCCGCCATGGCCCTGCTCGGCCCCCGCATCGATCCGGCTCTGGAGGCCGGTGAGGTCGATGCCGGAGGATGCACCACGGACCCGCTTACCCGCGGTGGTGGCCTTTGGGCCACGCTGCCGCGCCGGGTGATGGGCCGACCGCTGCCCGTGGCGACCGTCTCCCTGCTGGCGATGCTCGCAATCGCGTCACCGGCGCTCGGTGGAAAGCTGACCACACCAGACGCGCGCGTACTTCCCGAGGAGGAGAGCGCCCGTATGGTCTTCGACAGCGTCGCGAGCAGCTTCCCCGAACTGCCGACGTCCACCGTCCAGATCTACATCCCGCCCGACGCATCCAGCGCGGCGCCGGCGTCCCGGGAGTTCGCCGACGTGGGAGCCATACCCGGTGTCCTCGGACGCCCGCAGGTCCAGCGCCTTCCCGACGGCGGCGGGCAGGTGGTGGTCTTCTCCAGCCTCGATCCCCTCTCCGACGCGGGGCAGGATCAGCTGGCTCAGCTACGCGCGGCGCCCTGGCCGAACGGCACTCTCGTGGGGGGCCGCGCAGCCGAACTGGCTGATCAGCGGGCCAGTATTTCCGACAGTGCCCCGCTCGTGGTCGCCGTGGTCGTGATCACCAACCTGCTGCTCGTCCTGATCATGGTCCGCTCTCTCGTACTGCCGCTGGTCTCGCTGCTGCTCAACGCGCTCACCGTGCTCGCCAGTTACGGGCTCATGGTCGCGATCTTCGAAAACTCGACTCCAGCCGAACTGCTCGGCACGTTTGCGCAGGACGGGATCGACGTCTCCGTGCCGATCCTCGCGTTCGCGGTCGTATTCGGGCTCTCGACCGATTACGGGATCTTCCTCTTCTCCCGGATCAAGGAGGCCCGCGACCACGGGTCCGGAGACGAGGAAGCCGTGATCGAAGGAATCGCTTCGACGGGGCGCCTGATCACGGCCTCGGCCGTGATCTTCAGCGTCGCAGTCGGCGCCTTCGCGTTCTCCGATCTGGTGATCGTCAAGGAGTTCGCTGTCGCCGTCGCGCTGGCGGTACTGATCGACGCGAGCGTCGTCCGCGGGCTGCTGCTGCCGTCGATCCTCAAGCTACTCGGGGCCCGTGCCTGGGCCTGGCCGGGCGCCGGCGCACCCGGTAGATAGGCTGCCGGCCGATGGAAGTCGCCCCCGACCCCGACGAGCTCGTACTCCGCGAGCGTCATGGCCACGTCCTCGTGATGACCATCAACCGCCCGGAAACCCGGAACGCCTTCGACCTGTTCACGGCCGATGCCCTGAGCAGGGCAGTGGACGAGCTCGACGACGACCCGGAGTTGCGCGTCGGAATTCTCACCGGGGCCGGCGGGCACTTCTCCGCGGGAATGGACATGAAGGCGTTCCTCGAGGGCAACCTCCCCTACGTCGCCCATCGCGGCATCTTCGGCATCGTCAACCAGCCGCCGGAGAAGCCGCTCATCGGAGCCGTCGAGGGCGCCGCGCTGGCCGGCGGCTTCGAGCTGATGCTGATTTGCGACCTGGTGGTCGCCGCCGCCGATGTCGAGCTCGGGATCAACGAGGTCAAGCGCGGGACCTGCGCCTCGGCGGGTGGCCTGATGAAGCTCCCCCATCGGATTCCCATCGCCGTCGCTGCGGAGCTGGCCCTGACCGGCGACTCGATCGGCGCCGAGCGAGCTCTGGAGCTTGGTCTCATCAATCGCGTCAGCGAACCCGGCAAGGCCCTCGAGCAGGCGCTCGAGCTGGCCGAGAGGGTCGCCGGCAATGCACCCCTGGCCCTCCGCGCTTCCAAGCAGGTGCTCTACGGGACGCTCGAGTGGACCTCGGAGGAGGCATGGGGCAAGCAGGGTGAGATCGTCGGCCCGATCTGGAACTCCGAGGACGCGCGCGAGGGTTCGCGTGCGTTCAAGGAAAAGCGCGAACCGCGCTGGCAGGGTCGCTGAACCCGAACCGCACCCACTGCACCCACTGCACCCGGGCGACGGGGGTCAGAGTGCGGGTACGTCGGAGTTGGCGGCGGCGAGCACCCGGACGAGGGAATCGATCACCGCTCCATCGAACTGACTGCCCGCGTAGCGGCCGAGCTCCACAATCGCGTCATCGTGGCTGCGCGCCGGCCTATAGGGCCGCTCGCTGGTGATCGCGTCGTAGCTCTCCGAGACCGCGATGATCCGCGCCTCGAGTGGGATCGCGTCGCCGCTCACGCCACGCGGGTAGCCGTGACCGTCGAGCTGTTCGTGGCGGGCGAGGATCCACTCCCTGATGTCGGTCAGCTCGCGCGCCCCGAGAATCCGCGCCGCCATCTCCGGGTGACGGCGCACCTCGTCCCACTCGGACGGTGAAAGAGGGCCGGGCTTGTCGAGAATCGCGTCGGCGACGCCGACCTTGCCGATGTCGTGCAGCATGCCCGCGAGACGGAGGCGCTGGACCCGGGTCTCGGGAAGCCCCAGATCGCGCCCGAGCAACTCGCAGTAGCGCGAGACCGCGAGCGAGTGGGCCGCCGTGCGCGCATCACGCAGGTCGAGAACCTCGGCCAGCGAGAGCACGGTGCTGAGGTGTGTGCGGCGCTCGGAGAGCTGCTTGGAGGGGTCGCCGCCGAGCACGTCCTCGAGCTCGGCGCTGTAGACGACCGCGCGATCGGAGCCCAGCGCCTGGGCCGCCTCGGCCGCCGCCGCGGCGGCCTGACCGAGGCTCTCGACCGATGCCGCGTGCTTGGGGAAGGAGGCAACCCCGACGCTGGTCGCGAGCGGCAGCTCGCGCTCCCGGTAGGCGCGCCGGAAGCGAGCGAGAATCTGCTCGGCGAGGAGAAAGCCGGTGCTCTCGTCGGTCTCGGGAAGAAGCACCGAGTACTCGTGCGAGCCGGTGCGCGCCACCCGGTCGATCCGCCGGGTCGAATCGTCGAGCAGCTGGCCGATGTCCTTGATCAGGCGGTCGGCGAACTCGTGGCCGCGCTTGCTGCGCACTTCGCGGATGCCGCTGATCGCGACGGTGATCAGGGCGACCCGCCGGCCGCCCATGCGGGCACGCTCCAGCTCGCCGCCCATCAGTTCCTCGAGCCCCCGCGAGTTGAGCAGTCCGGTGAGCAGGTCGGTGCGCGCGGACTCGATGATGTCGGTCATCAAGCGCTCCACACGGCGCCGCAGGAAGACGAGCATCGCTCCAACGACGATCAGGTTGCCGACGGTGATCACGAAGTGGTGGACGACGCTGCCGCTGGTGACGATGGTCGAGTCGGGCATCGCGCCGAGGATCGCGATCGCCGCCGCGTAGTTGACGATCGCAAAGAGGATGTGGAGGACCGCGTCGCGGGTCTGCAGGAAGTAGTAGGCGTAGACGCCGGGGAGCAGGTAGAGCAGAGCGTAGGCGCTCGTCGGGTCGCGGCTGAGGACCACTGCCAGGGAAATCGCGATCGTGCCGACCGCCGGGGTGATGCGGGCAACCGGCTCCGAGACCCGGGGCGCGATCACCCAGAAGACCGCCGAGAGGATGATCGACCCGATGTTCAGCGCCAGCAATTGGGGCACGAGGAAGCTCGCGGGGTGCGGCAGCGTGACGCCGAGGATCCCGATCAGCGATCCGGTCGCCATGAACGCGGCCTGGATCCGGATCATCGGGGTGAGGTCGAGCCCGGCCTCGGTCGTCGATCCGCCGTCGCTCAGGCGCCAGGCGTTCGTCGGCTCACCAACGGGCGTCAGGCCCATGGCGATCTCCTCTCGATGCTCTCTCAATTCGGCTCATGTCAAGTCCTCGACGACGGCGCCGGCGGCTCCGGAATCCGAAGTCGGGGTGAACGGTGTTGCGAGTGTAGCCGCGGGCGGCGGGTGGGTAAAGCACCGATTGTGAGCCTGCAAGAGGAACCCCCGGACGCGGACGGGGCGTGCTCGTCGCGTGGGCCCCGGGCCGGCTAGAGCGGCGGTGCGCCCAGCGGGTCCGGCGCGGCGCTGCGCCGCCGGGGCTGCAGCCGCCGCGTCATCACCACGCGGGTCCCGTGCTCGGGGCCGAGCGTGAAGTTCCTGCGCACCACGCGCTCTGCCTCCATCGTGTCGGGCTCGAGCTCGGCTCGGCTGATCACCGTCTTCAGGATCAGCTTCACCGCCATCGTCGAGAGCGAGGAGCCGATGCAGTGGCGCGGCCCGGCCCCGAACGGCAGCCAGACGCGGCGGTTTGGGCCCTCGGCGCCGAGGAAGCGCTCAGGCCGGAACTCCTCCGGGTCCGGGAAGACCTCGGGATCCTGGTGGATGAGGTAGATGCAGGGCATCAACGTCCAGCCCTTCGGGAAGGTGAATCCACCGAGTGAGATCGCCTGCGCCAGCTTGCGGGCGGTGATCGGCAGCACGGGGCGTTGCCGCATCGATTCCTTCACGACGGCCTCCACGTACTCGTCGCCGGCTCCGAGATCCAGTTCCTCGCGGACCCGCTCCAGGGCGGCGGGATGTCGCAGCAGACGCTCGAACGTCCACGACAGCGCGGTCGCCGTAGTCTCGTGTCCCGCGATCAGCAGGGTGAGCAACTCGTCCCGCACCTCGCGGTCGCTCATGAAGCCCTGTTCGTGCGGCTGGGCGCCGACCAGCATCGAGAGGACGTCGTCGCGGTCACGGCGCTCCATGTCGTAGCGGCGGGCGCCGATCTCCTCATAGAGCAGCTCGTCGATCTCGGCGACCGTCCTCATCAGCCTCGCGTATGGGGTTCTGCCGCCGAGCTCGACCTGGAACTGGGGCAGCACCGCGATCGGGTTCTGGACCACGGCGAGGAGCTCGTGGATGCACTCCCGGAGACGCTCGTCCCTGCGGTCGTCGACGATCCCGAGGACAGCCCGGAAGATCATCTCCATCGTCACCACCCGCATCCTCTCCTGGAGGGGGAAGACCGTGTCTTTGGGCCACCTCGCGACCTCCCGCGCAGCAAGCTCGGAAGTGAGGCCGGCGAACCGCTCCACACCGCTCTTGTGGAAGGCGGGCATGATCAGCTTGCGGTGGCGCCTGTGCTCCTCGCCGTCGAGCAGAAACAGCGACCGATCGCCGAGTACGGGCCGGAAGATGCCGTTGGTCGAGCCCATCCGCATGAGCTCCGGATCCCCGGTGAGCACCTGCCAGGCCATCTCGGGGTCGGCGATGAAGGTGCAGCGCTTGAGGGGGCCCAGGCGCACCGAGAAGACCGATCCGTGCCGCCGCCGGGCACTGGTCATGAAGCGCACGGGATCACGGAACCAGCGCAGGGACTGGACCGACCCCGGACTCCGGGGCCCCGAAGGGACAACTGGATCTACCTCGCCGGGCAGGATTCGCAACTTCACCTGCGCACGGTCACTCTCGGGATTGGACACTGGATCCTCTACGGATCGAGACGGGTAACGGCACCTTCGACTCTAGCCGAGGAAAGTTCCGCAGGCAAGCGTTCGCCGTCCGGCAACGCCGCTTGCAATCTGTGCCCGCCGGCCACGATTTTGTATGAAGTAGTAAGTGCTACTGTCTACTTCCCCAACCGCCCCAATTCGAGCACGAGGAGTGACCCGTGGCCCCAGCTACCGCCGATCAGGTCGTCAAGCCCGACTTCGCGTCGAGCCGCAAGCACATGATCTTCACCGACGAGCACGACGATCTGCGCGAGTCGATGAAGTCCTGGGTGCTCAAGGAACTGACGCCCCACGCCCACGAGTGGGAAGAGACCCTTTGGCCCGATTCCGTACTGCAGCGGATGGGTGAACTGGGCTACATCGGCCTCTGTTTCCCCGAATCCTACGGCGGTCAGGGGGGCGACTACTACTACTCGCTCGTACGTGCCGAATGCCTCTCCTATGCCGCTTCCGGCGGCCTCGGCATGGGCCTGGCGGTGCACACCGACATGGTCCTGCCGCCGATCGAGATGCTCGGCACGGAGGAGCAGAAGCAGCGCTACCTCGTTCCCGGGATCAAGGGCGGCAAGATCGGCTCGCTGGGTATCACCGAGCCGGGTGCCGGCTCCGACGTGGCCGGGATCCGCACGACCGCGGTCCGTGACGGCGATGAGTACGTGATCAACGGCTCGAAGATGTTCATCACCAACGGCGCCCGCGCGGACTTCATCGTCCTGGTCACGAAGACCGACCCGGCCGCACGGCACGACGGCATTACCCTGTTCATCGTCGATCTCAAGGACGACGACGGCAACAACGTCCCGGGCTTCTCGGTCTCGCGCACGCTCGAGAAGATGGGCATGCACGCCTCCGACACCGCGGAGCTCGCCTTCGAGGACGTCCGCGTTCCGGCCGAGAACATGCTGGGCCAGGAGGGCAAGGGCTTCTACCACATCAGCTGGGAGCTCCAGGGCGAGCGCCTGGTCGGAGCAGTCGGCTCCGTGGCGGGCGCGGAGCGGGTATTCGAGAAGACCCTCGAGTACGCGAAGGAGCGCGAGGCTTTCGGCCGGCCGATCGGCAAGTTCCAGGTCATCCGCCACAAGTTCGCTGAGATGGCGATGAAGATCGAGGCCGCCAAGCAGCTCACCTATTCCACCGCCTGGCGCTTTGCCAACGGCGAGTACCCGGTCCGGGAGATCACGATGGCAAAGCTCTACGCCTCGCGGATCGGCTGCGAGGTTGCCGACGAGGCGATCCAGATCCACGGTGGCTACGGCTACATGAAGGAGTACGACGTCGAGCGGGCGTACCGCGACACCCGGCTGAACCGGATCGGCGCCGGCTCCGATGAGATCATGCTCGACGTGATCGGCCGCTCCTACGGAGTCTGAGCCGGCCGGCCGACCCGTCCGGCCGAGCTAGGTGTAGATACCAACCACGTTGTTCCCGGTCCGCTCCCGCAATCGCGCAATCGGCGGTCGCTGGCCGAGGGCTCCGTGTCTTCGCCTGAAGTTGTAGCGCTCGAGCCAACCGGATAGGGCCGCGGCCCTATCCGCGGA
>JBBRAH010000031.1:0-35780 GCA_038206985.1 Solirubrobacterales bacterium | reverse complement strand
CTTCGACCACATCCGCGAGCTGTTCACCAAGACAAAGGACTCCCGCGCCCGCGGCTACAAGCCGGGCCGCTTCAGCTTCAACGTCAAGGGCGGGCGCTGCGAGGTCTGCAAGGGCGACGGCCAGATCAAGATCGAGATGCACTTCCTGCCGGACGTCTACGTGCCCTGCGAGCAGTGCCACGGCAAGCGCTACAACCGCGAGACGCTGGAGATCCGCTTCAAGGGCAAGTCGATCGCCGACGTGCTCGAGATGCCGGTGGGGGAGGCCGTTGAGTTCTTCTCCAACATCCCCAAGATCCACCGCCGGATCAAGGCCCTGCACGACGTCGGCCTCGATTACATCCGGCTCGGTCAACCCGCGACGACCCTCTCCGGCGGCGAGGCCCAGCGGGTCAAGCTGGCCACTGAGCTGAGCAAGGTGGCGACGGGGGAGACCCTCTACATCCTCGACGAGCCGACCACCGGCCTGCACTTCGCCGACGTCCAGCGCCTGCTCGAGATGCTCAACCGCCTCGTCGACGCGGGCAACAGCGTGCTCGTCATCGAGCATAACCTCGACGTGATCAAGTCCGCGGACCAGCTCATCGACCTTGGACCCGAGGGCGGCGACGCCGGCGGCGAGATCGTCGCCACGGGTACGCCCGAGCAGGTCGCCGCCAATCCCGACTCGCACACAGGTCGCTTCCTCGAGGAACTGGTCGAGCCGACCGTGCGCCGAGGCAGGCGACCGGCCGACGAGCGCGAGCCCGTGGCGGCCTGAGCGCCGCGTCCGCGCCGGCCCGGGCCCATGACACCGTGCAAGTTTCCGCCCGGTTCTTTAAAGGTGGGGGTCTCAGGCGTCGATGGGCAGGCGATGGGCTCCGCCGTCCCGGTGGCCCACGCGAAAACTGAGGTCACCGTTCATGCAAGAACCAGGCGTACGCCTGTCTCGGGCTCTGGCGCTGCCACTGGCGCTGATTTCGATGCTCGCTGCGCCGGCGCTCGCCAGCGCAGATATCTCGATCGATTCGCCGGAGGATGGCGCGGTCTACCCGGTGGCTCCGCAGTTCAATGGTCACCGATCCCTGGATCCGGCCCTGGCGTCCACGGTCAACCTTCACCTCAGCGGCCCGGCAAGCTATGACGATTCCGCTCAGCGCATCTACAGCGACCCGGAACTGGTCGCGATGTTCGACGAGTGGGAGTTCCTGCCGGCACCCATGCCGGACGGCCACTACAGCTTCGAGGCCTCCCAGGAGGGCGACCCCGGCCCCGACGGAGCAGTCGCAAGCGTCGAGTTCGACCTCGATTCGATCGCCCCCCAGACGAGCTTCACGGCGACCCCGGATCAGTTTTCCCAGGACACCTCGCCGGCCTTCGAGTTCGCGGCCGGGGACCCCGATCCCTCGACGGGGATCGACGGATTTGAGTGCAGCCTCGATGGAGTCCCGTTCTCACCCTGCGAATCTGGCGACGAGTTCACGACCCCCGAGGGGGCTCACGAGCTCTACGTGCGGGCGATCGACAAGGCCGGCAATCCCGACCCGACCCCGGCGGGTTACACCTGGATGGTCGATACCACCACGCCGGAGATCACCATCAAGGTGCCCGCCACCAAGCAGCGCTTCCTGCTCCACCAGGGCAACCCCAACTACAACTGCAGCGACCCGCTTGCCGCCGGCCCGCCCCCGGTCGCCTCCGGTATCGCCCAGTGCGCCGCCCTCGCCTTCGACAACGAGAACCTGGGTCCGCACGAGTTTCGCGTGCGCGCCGTAGATCGGGCCGGCAACGAGACGACCAAGCGCCGCGCTTATGTGATCGACCCGCCGAACTACGGTGCTTTCGTCGGCGCCGACAACCCGCTGGCCTACTACCGCATGGATGAGGCGATCGGCTCCTCCGACATCAAGGACCGCTCCGGCAACGGGCACGACGGCACTTACCAAAACGGCATTGCCCTGGGCCGAGACGGTGCGACGGCCTGCGAGCGCCGACCGCATCCGCCGCGTGCCTGCGAGCTGGCTCATCCGGCGCGCAACAACGCCGCCTTCTTCCCGTCCCGCGACGGCCACGGCTACGTCAACGGGATCGCCGCGCCGACCAACGCTTACACGATGGAGGCCTGGATCAAGCCCCGCGACGGCGGCGACATGATGATCGTCTCGCACGGCGGGGGCGGACAGCTGTTCATCTCCGGCGGGCACCTCGCTTTCCGCCAGACCCAGGACACCATCCACGGCGGGGGGCCGGCTCTGCAACCCGGCAAGTGGTGGCACGTCGCCGCGACCTGGACCGGCACCAACACCCGCCTCTACGTCAACGGCGACCAGATCGGCGCCTCGAGCTCCGCCAACAAGCCTCCGTCGGGGATCTCGACTTTCTTCGTCGGCTACGGCGAAATGGCGCCCTGGTTCCACGGCGACCTGGACGAGGTGGCCTACTACGGCCGGGCGCTGAATCGCCATGCCTTCCAGGATCGCTACAAGATCGGCGTCGCGACCGACCACGCCTCGGTCGAGCCCGGCGCCTCGGTGCTGAACACCGAGGGCCCGAACACCGACCCGGTCGCGCCGAAGAACGACGGCCTGTATGCCCCGACCAAAACCCCGGACGCCGAGTTCGAGTGCACCGACCCCGACGGGGCGGCCGACGTCGCCACCTGCACCGCGACCGTGGACGGGGCTCCGATCGTCGGCGGCGATCCGCTGCCCGACTCGATCGGCACCCACCAGTTCGTGGTCAGCGCCACGGACCTCTCGGGCAACAGCTACGAGCACACCCACACCTACCGGGTCAGGGACTTCTCCTCGATTTACGGCTACGACTCGCCGATCGCCTACTACCGCCTCGGCGACGGCGCTGGGGTGACGATGGTCGACGCCTCGCCCAACCACCGCAGCGGTATCTACAAGAACAAGCAGGAGTCGGGGCCCGTCGGCATTGCCGGCGACGGCGACACCGCGCGGCGCTTCTGGGGCGACGGGGGCTACGGCTACGTCAATGACATCGCAGCGCCGCGCTTCGGCGCGACGCTCGTCGCCTGGGTGAACGCCGACGACGATCGCGATCAAGCAATCGCCGGTCATGGCGACGCCGGCGAGTTGTTCGTGCGCGGGGGCACGTTCCGCTTCCGGCACATGGACGTCACCGTGGACTCAGGTGTCACTGCAGACCCGGGCCACTGGCAGCAGGTCGTTGGCGTCTGGGACGGGGTCGAGCTGAAGATCTACATCGACGGCGAGCGCGCCGCCTCGGTCGAGGCCACCAGGCGCCCGAGCTCGATCTCCACCTTCTACGTCGGCTTCGGTGAGCTCGGTCCCTGGTTCAAGGGTGTGATCGACGAGGTCGCCTACTACGAGACCGCACTCGACGCCGATCGCGTCTACCAGCTCTGGTTGGCCGACCCGCCCCCGGCGAACTCTGACCTCGAGCCGCCACCGACCGACGATCCGCCGGACGACCCGGGTCCGGAGCCGGCTGGCCCCGGCGCTGATCCGATCAAGGCTCAGTCGTCCTCCGCGCGCCTGGAGCGGGGCAAGCTCTGGATCTCGATTAGCTGTCTCGGTCGCACCGACTGCCGCGGCACGGCTGACGTCAGCGCCGATCTCGGCCGCAGGAAGGCTGCCGTTGGGAGCAAGAAGTTCGGCCTGCCGGCGGGCCAGACACGGCATCTCACGATCAAGCCGAAGAAGAAGGTCCGCAAGAAGCTCAAGCGCTCGACCGGCTTCGTCGTCCGACTCTCGGACTCCTCGGGCAAGCTCCTCAATCAGAAGCGCTACCGCCTCCGCTAGGAGAGGGCCCGGCGGTCGGCGGTCTGTCCCGATCTGGCGTTCGTATAGAGCAGCAGATCGGGTCAGAGTGGCGGACCGGGTGCCTGGGCTCCCGGACCGGGTGCCTGGGGCCCCGAGGTCCCCGCCCTCACCGCCGGCCGACGCGGTCAGCCCAGGTCGAGCGGCTCCGGGGCCTGGCCACCGAGCAGCCGTACGAGCTCGGCTGCCCAGGGGTTGGTGCGCAGCCGGTTCGCGTAGAGCTTCAGCTGCGGCTCACCGTCGATCTCGATCAGCACCTCATCGCGCATGAATTTGGGCTGGACCGAGGTCACCCGGCAGCCACTGCGCGGCCAACTCGAGGTGAGCGTCGCGCGCGGACCGGTGACCTCGGACTCGACTGACAACAGGTGCAGCTGGTCGGCGTCGAGCGCCAGCAGAACGTCCGGGCCCTGCTTGCGGTGGGGGCCGCGAGTCCGGGCGGCCAGCGCGAAGAACGCCCCGAACAGCGGAATCGCCGCGAGCGACTCCAACGGTACCGTCGAGAACTCACCGGCCGCGACGGGCTCCCGCTCGAGCAACGGTGCAGCCAGGGCCTTGAGCTCTGCCCCTCGGCTGGCGCGGTAGCGGCGGGCGATCTCGAGGCGCTCGGCCTCCGACTGCTCGTCGGGGTCGTCGCTGACTGGCTGGGTGGGGCTCACGACCGGGAGTCTTGCGCACCGGGCCGGTAACACGCCGCCGCGCCTGGACTGGCAGTCTTCGGCGGGTGGAACCAGAGCAAGAGGACCCGCACGTACACCCGCAGAAGGGCTGGGGCGCCTGGTTTCGCAAGCGCGGTTGGTACGAGCGCACCCACACGCTTGCGAACCGGCGGCGGATTGACGCCCACGCGGCGCGCGGGGGCTTCTACGTCCGTCACCCGATCGAGGGCGATGTGCTCGAGGCACTCGACGACGGCAGACTCGTGATCGGCGAGGGCTGCCATCTGGAGCCGGGCTGCTGGATCACCCTGGGGCCCGATGCCACCATCGAGATCGGTGCCGGCGCCATTCTCAACCGCGAGACCATGCTGGCATCGCTGGAGCGGGTCCAGATCGGCTCGCACGTGATGTTCGCCAACCACTGCTTCGTCGGCGACTCTGACCACCGCTTCGACGATCCCGACCTGCCGATCACCTGGCAGGGGTTCACGCCTCAGGGACCGACGGTGATCGGCGACAACGTCTGGCTCGGTAAGGGCGTGGTCGTCACGGGAGGAGTGGAGATCGGCGAGCGTGCGGTCGTTGGGGCGAACTCGGTGGTCACGCGCGATCTTCCCGGGCGCACGATTTCGGCGGGCGCCCCGGCGAAGCCGATTCGTGAGATCGAGTACCGCTCTGCGGGTCGCTAGCGTGCCCGGCGTGGAACTCCGGCCCCCGCGGCTCATCCCCCCGCTCGCGGCATTGATCGCCTGCCTGGCGCTCGCGGCCTGCGGCGACGAGTCGACGACCACCGATTCAGCCGGCGCAACGACCACCTCCGACAGTGTCCCGCCGACGACGGACTCCTCCACCTCCACCACCGACACGAGCGTCGCGACCGAGCCCGTCGACGACGAGGCGCAGATCGCCGACGTGACCACGGCCGTCCTCGGCGACCCCGACAGCCGCGCCGTGTGCACCGGAAGCGTCACCGAAGCGTTCATCGCCGCCAGCTACGGCAGTCGGGGTGCCTGCAAGTCCGGCCGACCGCCCGATTCGCTCGCCGACCGGACGAAGGTCCGCGAGATCGAGGTCTCCGGCGATGGCGCGACCGCCGTTGCCGGCGTCAAGGGCGGCCAGTACGACGGCGTCACCATTGACGTCACCCTGGTCCGCTTGGGGGACGACTGGCTTGTCGACGAGCTGAGCGCCGATATCCCGGTCGGGCCCTGATCGACTAGCTTTTCCGCCTGATGAGCCAGAAGCAAGCCGTCATCTCCCGTATCCGCGAGCACTACGCAGCGCTCGGCATCCCGCTCGACGCACTCAGCGATCGCGACATCGAGCAGGGCGTGCGCCTGCTCGCCGCCGCATCGCGCGATGCGGGTACCGACGAGGAAGCGACGCTCGAGGCGATGCGGCAGGCCGTCGAGGCCGCCAAGAACTCCGAGTAGACCCGGGCGGCGCAGCCCGAGCGGCCGGGGGGAGCCGCAGGCCGGATGGCGAACCTGTGCGCGATGGCTCCGCTCCCCGTCGTTCCGCGCCCACCACTGCCCGAGGGACCATTCCTCGTGGTCGGTCTTGCCCGCTCCGGCCGGGCTGCGGCGATCGCGCTTGCCGAGCGGGGTGCACGGGTCGTCGCGGTCGATTCCGCAAATCCTTCCGGACTAGAAGGATTGCGACAGGTGGGCGTCGAAATTCATCTGGATGCGACCGGACTCGAACTACTCGATCAGGTGAACGCGGTCGTCAAGAGTCCCGGCGTACCCCGCGAGGCCGAAGCGGTGAGCGCCGCGCGCGAGCGCGGGATGCCGGTGCTCGGCGAACTGGAGCTCGGCTGGCGCCTGCTGCCCAACCAGTTCGTGGCGGTCACCGGCACCAATGGCAAGACCACGGTCACCGAGTGGCTCGGCGAAGTCTGGAGGCGCGCGGAGCGCCCCGTTGCCGTGGCTGGCAACGTCGGGACGCCGCTCGCCTCCCTGCCGGAAACGCTCGCGGCTGACGCCACCGTGATCTGCGAGTGCTCGTCCTTCCAACTCGAGGACAGCGAGGCGTTCGCTCCCGAGGTCTCCGTCTTTCTCAACTTCTCCCCGGATCACCTCGACCGGCACGGCACGCTGGAGGACTACCTCGGCGCCAAGCTGAGAATCTTCGCCTCCCAGCCCGAGGGGACCGTCGCCGTCTGGGACGCCGACGAGCCCGCGCTCGAAGCCGGCGAGCTGGTTTCCGGAGCAGCTGACCAAGCGACTTACGGCGCCGAAGCCTGCCGAGGGGACGGCTGCAAGGTCTGGATGGCCGATGGCGCTCTGCACACGGCCGAGGGCAAGCTGCTGGAGCTCGATCGACTCGCCCTCGCCGGCGAGCACAACGCCCGCAACGCGATGGCGGTCGCCGCCGCGGCGCTCAGCGCCGGCATCGGCCGGGAGGCCGTGATCGCCGGTCTCGAGGGATTCGCAGGGGTTCCGCACAGGCTCGAGCGTGTCGGCTTGATCGGGGACGTTGCCTACGTCAACGACTCGAAGGCGACCAACGTCGCGGCCGCCGTCGCGGCTCTGCGCTCCTTTCCGGGCGGAGTTCGCGTGATCCTCGGCGGCAGTCTCAAAGGCGGCAGCTTCGACGACCTCGCCCCGGCCGTCGCCGAGCGCTGCAGCGCCGCCTACCTGATCGGCGAGGCCACACTGGCGCTCCGCGAGAGCCTGCGAGATACCGGGGTCGAGTTGCTCGACTGCGGAACGCTCGCCGCCGCCGTGGAGACTGCCGCAGCGTCCGCAGGGCCCGGGGAGACCGTACTTCTTGCACCGGCCTGCGCCAGTTTCGACTCCTTCCGCGACTACGAGGACCGCGGCGACAGCTTCCGCACCCTGGTCGGGGAGCTGGGCGCATGAGTTCCGCGGTCGCCGCACTCCGCTCGGGCATCCGCTTCAACCCGTTCAACCTCGCGGGGAACGGTGGCGGCAAGCGCAAGCGCGGCGCCAAGCCCGTCGAGCACTCGTTGATGCTCACCGCCGCCATGTGTCTGGTCGCCTTCGGCGTGGTGATGGTCTTCAGCGCCTCCTCGACCGCCTCACTGCTGGGCGAGAGCGGCGACGGCGCCTACTTCCTGAAGCGCACCCTGATGTTCGGCGTGATCGGGATCATCGCCTACCGGGTGCTCTCGACGGCTCCGCTGGGCACGATCCGCCGGTTCACCCCTGCGCTGCTCGCGGTCTCCTGCGGCCTTCTGGTGCTGGTGATGGTTCCGGGCTTCAGCAAGGAGGTCAACGGCGCCCAGAGCTGGCTCGCTCTCGGGCCGATCCAGGTGCAGCCATCGGAGATCGCCAAGATCTCGCTGATCCTCTACGGCGCCCACATGATCGCGCTACGCCCGGGGCTGACGACCGATCTGCGCTCGATGCGGCCCTACCTGCTGGTCTGCGCCACGGTCTGCGGGCTGATCCTGCTCGAGCCGGACCTTGGGACGGCGATGGTCAGCGCTTTCAGCGTCTCGACTCTGCTGATCGCCGCGGGCGCCAAGCTGCGCCACCTGGCCGTCCTGGCCGCGGTGCTGCTGGCGGTTGGCCTCGTGATGATCGCGATGGCGCCCTACCGGGCCGAGCGGATCACCAGCTTCCTGAGTCCCGATGCGGATCCGGGCGGCGCCGGCTACCAGATCTCTCAGGCCACCTACGCGCTCGGCTCGGGCGGCATCTTCGGCACCGGCCTCGGCGAGAGCGTGCAGAAGGCCTTCTACCTGCCCGAGGCGCACACCGACATGATCGCCGCGGTGATCGGGGAGGAGGTCGGCCTCGTTGGCATCGGCGCCCTCGTCGCCCTCTACATGCTGTTCTGTTACGCGGGCTTCCGCACCGCGCAGAAGGCCAAAGACCGATACGGACGCCTGCTTGCCGCCGGTCTGACGGCAATGATCATGATTCAGGCGACCATCAACCTCTACGCGGTCATGGGGATGGCGCCCCTGACCGGAGTACCTCTCCCATTCGTCTCCTACGGCAACAGCAGCCTGATCATCACCCTCGCCGCGGTCGGCTTGATGCTGAACGTGGCTGGAGGCGGCACGGCGAGCGCCGGTTTCAAGGAACAGAAGACATCGAGCAGCCGCTCGCGGAGCGGCCGGTCCTCGGCCAGCCGCAAGCCGCGCAAGCGCCTGGTCGCGATCGATGGTGGTGGCCGAGCGCCGCGGCCCAGCGGTCGTCCGGCGACACGCCGCGCTGCTGCCACCCGCAAGGCAACCGGCAGAGGGGCCTCGAATGCACGTAGTGATCGCAGCCGGCGGGACGGCCGGGCACGTAGTACCGGCACTGGCCGTCGCCGACGCGCTTAGCACCGCCGGGGCCGGCGTCAGCTTCATCGGCACCCGGGACCGGGCCGAGGCCGATCTGGTTCCCGCCGCGGGTTACGAGATTGACTTCCTCAATCTCAAGGGGCTCGACCGCAAGAACCCGCTGAAGGCCGCCGCAGCCACGGGCCGGGCTGTGGTCGGGGTGAGCGCCGCGCGGAGCCTCCTGCGCCAACGCGGCGCCAATGTCGTGATGGGCGGCGGCGGCTACGTGGCCGGACCGGCCGGGCTTGCGGCGGTCGCGTTGCGGATCCCGCTGGTGCTGACCGAGGCCGACTCACACCTCGGTCTCACCAACCGGATGCTGGCCTCGCGGGCCAGGCGGGTCTGCCTGGCCTTCGCGATCCCGGGTAGGGAGGGGGAGCGCTACCTGCTCACCGGGCGGCCGGTGCCGAAGCAGATCGTCGAGGCCGACCGTGATGCCGCCCGTCGGCAACTGGGGGTCGATCCGGAGCGCCGCTGCTTGCTCGTCTTCGGCGGCAGCCTTGGGGCGCTGTCGATCAACAAGGCGGCGGTCGAGGCTTTCGCCGGGCCCGATGCGGCCGAGCGCGACTGGCAGATCTTGCACATCAGCGGCCGCCGCGACTATCAGGAGATCCGCGCCGCGGTCGGCGATGCGGCGCGCTACAGCGTGATCGAGTACCTGCCACATCTGGGAGACGCCCTGGCGGCCGCCGACCTCGTCCTCGCGCGCTCCGGCGGCTCCGTGTTCGAGTTGACCGCAGCGGGCCGCCCAGCGCTGCTCGTGCCCTATCCCTACGCCTCGGCCCAGCACCAGCACACCAATGCCCGCTGGATGGCCGACGCGGGCGCCGCGATCATGATCGAGGACGCGGAACTGAACGCCGCCCGGCTGCGAGAGGAGGTCCCCCGCCTGATCGGCGACCGCGAGCGTCTCGCGGAGATGGCGGCCGCCTCCAGCTCACTGGCCAGCCCGGACGCCGCCGAGCGGATCGCGGCTGAGATCCTTTCCCAGGTATGAATGCGGCGAGCTCATTCGCGGGGCGCAAGCTCCACTTCATCGCGATCGGCGGCGCCGGGATGAGCGGTCTGGCCCTGGTGTGCGACGGGCTCGGCGCCGAGGTCAGCGGCAGCGATCGCAGCGACTCCACCTATCTGCAGCGCCTCAGGGCCGCCGGGCTACAGCCGCGCGTGGGCCACGATCCCGAGCTGGTCCCCGCCGATGCCGACGTCGTGATCTCGACCGCGATCCCGGCCGACAACCCCGAGCTCGTCCGGGCCCGCGAGCGCGGCCAGACCGTCCTGCACCGGGGCGAGCTGCTGGCCGAGCTGACTACGGCGGCTCCCCTGATCGCCGTGGCCGGTGCGCACGGCAAGACCACCACCTCCGGGATGATCGCCCACGCCCTGCGCGGGGCCGGGGCGGATCCCGCCTTCATCCTCGGCGGCGAGTTGCCTGGCGCCGGTCCCGGCGGCGGGCCGGCGAACGCCGGCTGGGGCGAGGGCGTGATCGTCGCCGAGGCCGACGAGAGCGACGGCAGCTTCCTCAACCTGCGTCCCGACGTCGCGCTGGTCACCAACCTTGAGCTCGACCATCACTCCCACTGGTCCGGCGAGGCGGAGCTGCGCGCGGCCTTCGCCAGCTTCGCCGGCGCTGCTCGGGCCGTTGTGGCTCCGGAGGGCGAACTGCTGACTGCGCTCGGCGGTGGCACAGGATTCGAGGTGCAGGGCTTCGGCGGTCCCGGCGCCGGTCTCGTAGGGAGCACCGGCAGCGCTGACTTCCGAACCCGCGACGCGACGCCCGTAGCCGGCGGCACCGAGTTCACGCTGGAGCGCCCCGGCGGCGAGGCCATGACGGTGACGCTCAGCGTTCCCGGCGCTCACAACGTGGCCAACGCCACCGCTGCGCTTGCCGCCCTTCACGCCGCGGGCGCGGGCAGCACGCTGCCGAGCCTCGAAGAGCTCGCCGCGGCGCTCGCGGACTTCCCGGGGATGGCCCGTCGCCTGGAGCGCAAGGGCACCCTCTCCGGCGCGCTCATCTACGACGACTACGCCCATCACCCGACCGAGGTCGCCGCCAGTCTCGCCGCGCTGCGCGAGCTGCCGCACGAGCGCCTGATCGCCGTCTTTCAGCCGCACCTGTACTCGAGGACCAAGGCGCTCAGCGGCCGCTTCGGGAGGGCGCTCGCGACGGCCGACGAGGTCGGCGTGCTGGAGATCTACCCGGCCCGCGAGCGGCCCGTCGGCGAGCTGGAGGGCGTCAGCGGGCTGCGTGTCGCCCGCGCGGCCGCCTCGGCCGCCGCCGGCCGCCGGGTGCTGTGGCTGCAGAGCATGGAACGGGCCCGCGAGGTCCTCGGCCCGGAGCTCGGCGAGGGCGACATCCTCGTCACGATCGGCGCCGGTGACGTCTACAAGCTCGCGGACGCGCTCGTCGCCGGCGGGAACGGGCCTGGGACAGGGAAGCCGGAATGAGCCGGAAGCCGAGAACCCCGGGGTAGGAGTGGTGGGCTCGGGGTCGAACCTCTTGATTGCGTATGCCGGTTTCCGAGGCCCTGTCATGAAAGAGGACCGATGAGTTCGCTGCCACGTTCCCTGCCGCGGCCGCATCTGCGCCTGCCAAAGGCCGATCTCCGCTCCCGCCTGCAGATCCCGTCCGGGCCGGTCCTGCGCCGTCGTCTGATCGTCGCCGGGCTGCTCGCGATCGCCCTCTGCGCCGCCTACGTCCTCTGGTTCCGCGACTCCTCCTTTGTCGCCGTGCAGGAGGTCACCATTGCGGGCGCCGACTCGAAGCCCCAGGTTCAGGATGCCTTGCGCAATGAGGCCCTCCAGCAGTCCACCCTGCACGTCGATCTCGCGGCGCTGGAGAACGCTGCCAGCAGCGACCCCGCCGTCCGCTCGGTCGCCGCGACCGCGGACTTCCCGCACGCGCTCGCGATCACCGTGCGCCTTCGCGAGCCCGTCGGCTACCTGAAGAGCGAGGGCGTGGTCGTAGCCGGCGACGGCGTGGTCCTCGAGCAGACCGGCGATCGTCCAGAGGGGGTCCCAAGCATCGACCTCCGCGACGGCGAGGGGGTCGGCCCGAGCTCGGTCAACGGCGATGCACTGTCACTGGCACGGGTCCTCGGGGCGGCCCCGGCGCCCCTGATCGCCGAAGTCGATTCGATCCAGCTGGACGCCGACTACGGCATCGTTGCGACACTCGCCGGCGGCATCGACCTGCGCTTCGGGGCCCAGGCCGAGGCTGACCTCAAGTGGAAGGCGGCAGCGGCGGTGCTCGCCGACCCGAAGCTGGAGGGCGCCGCCTATCTCGACCTCTCCGTGCCCCAGCGTCCGGTCGCCGGAGGCCTCCCGGCCGACGCGATCGAGGAGCCGGTGACGGATCCCGTCGCCGAGACGGCGGTTGATCCCGCGGCTCCGGTGGACCCTGCCGCGCCCGTCGATCCGGCCGCGACGACGGTACCTGCAGCCCCCGAGACGACCGTCGATCCCGCGACGGGAGCGCCGGTGGCCCCCTGAGAAGTCCCCTATCGAACCTTCGAGTCTCGCTCGAGGGTTAGAAAACTCTCAGGTAGCGGTTGAGACAGGGATCTTGCAGCGCTACGCACCGAGCGTTGACACATGGCAGGCTGTGCCTTAGATTTGCTGCAGTTTCCGGGAGAGAGGCCGGTAAACCCTCAACTATGAGTCCAGCTCCGGACGTAACCAAGAAAGGCGCGTGAAGCTCAGATGGAGGCTTCCAGTTACCTGGCGGTGATCAAGGTGGTCGGCGCAGGCGGCGGTGGTACCAATGCGGTCAGCCGCATGGTCGATGCCGGACTCAAGGGTGTCGAGTTTCTCGCTGTCAACACCGACGCACAGGCGCTGCGCGGCACCGAGGCGGACGTCAAGCTTGCGATCGGCCAGGAGCTGACCCGGGGCCTCGGCGCCGGTGGCAATCCGGAGGTCGGCGCGGGTGCCGCCTCCGAGAGCCGCGACGACATCAAGGAGGCGCTCAAGGGCGCCGACATGGTCTTTGTGACGGCCGGCGAGGGCGGTGGCACCGGTACCGGTGCGGCCCCCGTGATCGCCGAGATCGCCAAGCAGGAGATCGGCGCACTCACCGTAGGCGTCGTCACCAAGCCTTTCGAGTTCGAGGGCAGTCGCCGCATGCAGCAGGCCCTCGACGGCATCGAGCGCCTCCGCAACGAGGTCGACACGCTGATCATCGTTCCGAACGAGCGGCTGCTCAGCATCGTCGAGCGCCGAGAGCCGATCAGCGAGGCCTTCCGCAAGGCCGACGACATCCTCCGCCAGGGCGTCCAGGGCATCACCGATCTGATCACGGTCCCGGGCCTGATCAACCTCGACTTCGCCGACGTCCGCGCCGTGATGGCCGACGCCGGATCCGCACTGATGGGGATCGGCACCTCCAGCGGCGAGAACCGCGCTGCCGAGGCCGCCAAGGAGGCGATCTCCTCGCCGCTGCTCGAGTCCGCCATCGACGGCGCCACGGGCATGCTGCTCAACATCACCGGTGGTGAGGAGATGGGTCTCTTCGAGGTCAACGAGGCCGCGGACGTGGTCGTCGAGACCGCGGACAAGGGCGCCAACATCATCTTTGGCTCAGTCGTCGACAACACGATGGGAGACGAGCTGCGCGTAACGGTCATCGCAACCGGCTTCGAGGGCTTCGAGCTCCTCGCCCGCCGGCCCGCGGAAGTCCGTCGCCGCAGTCGCGACGCGGGGATCAAGCGCAGCGATCGCGAGATGCGCTCGCTCGAGGTCTCCGACGACGACATCGAGGTCCCGCCCTTCTTGCGGGATATGTAAGCGCTGGATACCTGCGAGCCACGTCCTCGGCTTGGGCCATATGCTCGGCTCGTGACTGATTCTTCCTCCTCGGCCCTTCGCCGCACCCCTCTCTATTCCGCCCATGTCGCTGCCGGGGCTCGGCTTGTTCCTTTTGCCGGGTGGGAGATGCCGGTGCAGTACGAGGGGGTCAAGGAGGAGCATCTCGCGGTGCGCTCCGGTTGCGGGATATTCGATGTCTCGCACATGGGTGAGATCCGTACCTCGGGGCCGGAGGCCGAGGCGTTTCTGCAGCGCCTGCTGAGCAACGATGTCTCGAAGCTCGCGCTCGGCGGCGCCCAGTACTCGTGCCTCTGCGCGCCGGACGGCGGCATCCTCGACGACCTCTTCACCTACCGGCTGGGCGAGCAGGACTATCTGACGGTCACGAATGCCTCCAACCACGAGTCTGACCTTGCGCACTTCCTCGAGGTTGCCGCCGACTTCGAGGTCGAGGTCAACGACGCGCACGCCGACTGGGCCATGCTCGCGGTCCAGGGTCCGGCCGCGCGGGATCTCGTCGCCGGCCTGGCCTCCTCCGAGCTGCCCGCCCGCATGACCGCCGCCGCGGTCGAGATCGCGGGCGCTGAGGTGCTGGTCTGCGGCACCGGCTACACCGGCGAGGCCGGGGTCGAGCTGATGATTTCGCCCGAGCACGCGCCCGCCATCTGGGACGCGCTACTCGCCGCCGGAGCGCGGCCCGCCGGGCTCGGTGCCCGTGACACGCTGCGTCTCGAGGTCTGCTTCCACCTGCACGGCCACGAGATCAGCCCCGAGCGCAACCCGATCGAGGCGGGGCTGGGCTGGTGCTGCAAGGAGGCCACGGGGTTCATCGGGGCCGAGGCGATCGCCACCGCGCGCGAGGGCGGCACCCCGGAACGGCTGGTCGCGTTCAAGCTCACCGAGCGCGGCATCCCCCGCGACGGCAACGAGCTGCTCGCCGACGGGGAGCCCGTCGGCGTGGTGACCAGTGGCACCTTCGCGCCCTCGCTGGGGTTGGGTGCCGGAATGGGATACGTTCGCGCCGAGCAGGCAGAGCCGGGCACTTCCCTCGAGGTCGATGTCCGCGGCCGCCGCCGGGCAGCCGAGATCGCTGCGATGCCCCTCTACGAAAAGCACAACTGACCTTGCCGACCACCCGCCAACCGACCGTCGAAGGAGCCACCTGTGGCCGCTGAAGAGACCTATCCCGAGGACCTCCGCTACCACCCCGAGCACGACTGGGCCCGAATCGACGGCGAGGAGGCGACCTTCGGGATCACCTGGTACGCCCAGGAGGCCCTCGGCGAGGTCGTCTTCTTCGAGCCACCGGAGGTCGGCACCACGGTCAGCAAGGATGCGGCCTATGCGGAAGTCGAGTCGGTCAAGGCCGTCTCCGACGTCTTCGCCCCGCTCTCGGGCGAGATTATCGCGGTCAACGAGGCGGCCCAGGAGGAGCCCGAGCTGATCAACAACGACCCCTACGAGGGTGGCTGGATGGTCAAGGTCAAGCTCTCCGATCCGGCCGAGGCCGAGGCCCTGCTCGACGTGGCCGCGTACCGCGAACTACTCAGTGATTAGCAGGCGGCGCCGTGCGCCTCTCTAGCATCGGAGACCGCAGATGAGCCGCTACACGTCCGCCACCGATGCCGACCGCGAGGCGATGCTCGCCGCGATCGGTGCCCAATCGGTCGACGAGCTATTCGCCGACGTGCCCGCCGACATGGCGCTCTCGCGACCGCTGCAACTCGAGGACGGGCTGACGGAGGCCGAGGTCTACGCCCGCCTGCGTGATCTTGCCGCGCGGAACGCCGACACCGAATCCAGCCTCTGCTTCCTCGGGGCCGGCATGTACGACCACTACATGCCCTCGATCGTTGACGCGATCACCTCGCGCTCCGAGTTTCTCACGCCTTACACGCCGTACCAGCCCGAGATCTCCCAGGGCGGCCTGCAGACGATGTTCGAGTTCCAGACCGCGATGTCGGAGTTGACCGCGTTGCCGCTCTCCTCGGCCGGCCTCTACGAGGGTCCTTCGACGGTGGCAGCCGCCGGCTACCTGGCGATCAACGCCACCGGGCGCCGTCGCTTCGTCGTCTCGGGCGCTCTGCACCCCGACTCCCGGGCGACGCTCGAGACCTATTCGCGCGGCTACCCGGCAGAGATCGCCGAGGTGCCGCTCAGCGGCGGTGTCACCGACGCGGTCGCGCTGGCCGAGGCCGTCGATGACGGGACCGCCGCCGTCTTTCTCCAGAACCCCAACTATCTGGGCGCGATCGAGGACATCGAGGCGCTCGCGAAGGTCGCACACGAGCACGGCGCGCTGGTGATCGTCTCCTGTGACCCGATCTCGCTCGGCGTCCTGCGCCCGCCCGGCGAGTGCGGCGCCGATGTCGCCGTCGGTGAGGGCCAGCCGCTCGGCGGACGTCTCGATTACGGCGGGCCGTCGTTCGGTTTCTTCTGTGCCCGCCAGGAGCACATCCGCCGCATGCCGGGCCGGATCTCGGGTGAGACGACGGACGCCGACGGCCGCCGAGGCTTCGTGCTCACCCTGCAGACGCGCGAGCAGCACATCCGCCGCGAGAAGGCAACCCACAACATCTGCACCGCCCAGGCGCTCAACGCGCTCGGCGGCATGATCTATCTGAGCTGGCTCGGCAAGCAGGGTCTGGTCGAGCTCGGCGAGCTGCTCGCCCGGCGCACGGCCTACGCACGCCGGCGCCTGGTGGAGCTCGATGGCGTTGAGCTACTGCACGACGCCCCGGTGCTGCGTGAGTTCGCACTGCGCATCGAGGCACCGGTGGAGCGCGTGCTGGCCCACTGCGGGGAGCGCGGCGTCCTGGCGGGTGTGCCGCTCGGAGCCGGCGACCATCCGGATCTAGGCGAGGGCAGTGAGGGCATCCTCGTCGCGATCACTGAGCAGCGCTCCGTCGAGGACATCGAGCGACTCGCGGTGACTCTCGAAGGCGCCCTCGCGGCGCACGGGGTGGCCGGAGCCTCCGACGCCGGCGACGCACGGGAGGCGGGCGTCCGATGAGCGACGCTCCGGCACAGGCGGGCGCGACCGCTCCACCCTCGGGCAGCTGCACCGAGAGCCCGCTGCAGCGTGAGCGCGCGGTGACGATCTACGAGCGCTCGGTCGCCGGTAGACGGGCGGCTGTGCTGCCCGCATCCGGCGTCGATGAGACACCGCTGGAGGAGCTGATTCCGCCGCGCCTGTTGCGCGAGCGCTCGGCGGAGCTGCCGGAACTCGCAGAGCCCGAGATCGTGCGTCATTACAACCGGGTTTCGAGACGCAACTTCGACCTCGACTCGGGCTTCTACCCGCTCGGCTCCTGCACGATGAAGCACAACCCCCGCATCAACGAGCGGGTCGCGGCGCTGCCCGGCTACGCCAAGCTGCACCCGGCCACGAACCCCGCGTTGGCGCAGGGCGCGCTCGAGCTGATGTGGAACCTGGAGCGGGCTCTGAGCGAGATCTGCGGCCTGCCGTATGTCTCGCTACAGCCGTCGGCGGGCTCGCACGGCGAGCTGGCCGGCCTGCTGCTCACCCGCAGCTATCACGCCGCGAACGGTGAGCAGGACGTGCGTACCAAGGTGCTCACTCCCGACACCGCCCACGGCACCAATCCCGCCTCGGTGACGATGGCCGGCTACGAGGTCGTCAAGGTCGCGACGGCGCCCGACGGCGGCGTCGATCTCGATGACCTGCGTGCCAAGGCGGACGAGCACACCGCCTGCCTGATGCTCACCAACCCGAACACGCTCGGCCTCTTCGATTCCAACATCGGCGAGATCACGGCGATCGTGCGCGAGGCTGGGGGGACCCTCTACTACGACGGGGCCAACCTGAACGCGATCATGGGCAAGGTGCGCCCCGGGGACATGGGCTTCGACATCGTCCACGTCAACCTGCACAAGTCGTTCAGCCAACCGCACGGCGGTGGCGGTCCCGGCGCCGGGCCGATCGCGGTCTCGGAGCGCATCGAGCCCTACCTGCCGGTCCCGCGGATCAAGCGCACCGAGAGCGGCAACGGCGCCGGCCCGCGCTTCGACCTGCGCTCCGACCATCCGGCCTCGATCGGCAGGCTGCGCGGCTTCCAGGGCAACTTCGGCGTCTTCGTGCGCTCCTACGCCTACATCCTCAGCCTCGGCGGCGACGGCCTACAAGAGGCCTCCGAGACCGCGGTGCTCAACGCCAACTACCTGCTGGCGAAGATGCGCGAGGGCCGGGTAGGCAGGTACCTGCCGCTCGCTTTCGAGCGCACCCCGATGCACGAGTTCGTGCTCTCTGGCAGGGCCGCGAGGAAAGAGCTCGGCACCAAGACGCTCGACATCGCCAAGCGCCTGCTCGACCACGGCATGCATCCGCCGACGATCTACTTCCCGCTACTCGTCGACGAGGCGATGATGATCGAGCCGACCGAGACCGAGACCAGGGAGTCCCTCGACGGCTTCGCTGAGGCGGTCGAGTCGATCCTCGCCGAAGCCGAGGAGGATCCGGAGATCCTCGCCAACGCCCCCTACACGACTCCGGTGCGTCGCCTCGATGAAGTCGGCGCAACCCGCAACCCGGTGATCCGCCAGCCGCTCTCCTAGCTCAGGCGGGCCAGGGCGCCCGCCTGGGGATTCCGCCGCGGACTCGGCCTGCAGCCCCCCGGGCCCCCTGTGGCGACTGCGATTCGCGCAGTAGCCGGACGAGGTGAGCCGCGGGGTGAAAGGGGTCGGCGATCGCCCGGTTCTCGGAAGTCGAGAGCGCGGCCCGGATCGTGCCTCCGACCTCGGCCACGATCAGTGGTCCGTTCGGCACGCGGGCGGAGTCGCGCTCGGCAAGCGCGCGCAGGCCGTCCTCGTCGTTGAGCGTCGCGATGCGTAGTACAACGCTGTGCTGGTTCTCGGTCTGTTCAGTTGACATACTCGCCTCTCTGTGGGACGCTTGGCGTCGCACGACTTATTAGCGTATGACTACAAAGCGAAAGGTAGTCGTCCAAGTGGAAACTTCAACGTCATACAAAGAGCGATTGAGCGAGCTGGAACGTGAGGCGGATTCCTCGCTGACGGACCAGATCGTCGCGGTGATCGAGCGCGCGATCGCCGATGGCGAGGTGATGCCCGGCGACAAGCTGCCGCCCACCAGGGAGCTGGCCGACCTCGCCGGCGTCAACCACCTCACGGCCGCCCGCGCGTACCGGCGCCTCGCGGATCGCGGCGCCGTCGTTTCCAAGGTCGGCTCCGGCACATTCGTGCGTGGCGCGGCCGCCATCGCTCAGGAGCCTCCGCTTCCCGGTCGCCCCGCTTCGACCGCCTGGCAGCACTACGCGCTTCCAGAGGACGAGAACAGCTTCACCGACGCCGTGCTGGCCGACCTCTTCGAGTCGAGCGCCCAGAACACCCTGCCCGACGCGGATGTGATTCCGCTGATGAGTGGCTATCCGTCGGGGCGCACCTTCCCGGCGGAGCGGCTTGCCGCGCTCACTCAGGAGGTTCTCGGGGAGGTCGGCACGGCGGCCTGGCAGTACGCGCCGCCGGACGGGGTGCCCGAGCTTCGCGAGCAGATCGCCCGCCTCTCGGCGGCCGACGGGCTCGACGACGGACCCGAGCATGTCGTGGTCAGCACCGGCGCGCGCCAGGGGCTGCTGCTCGTGGCGCGCGCCGTGAGCGGACCGGGAGATGTAGTCGCCTGCGAGTCGCCCAGCTTCGCCGGGGTCCTCTCGGCGCTGCGCAGCTCCGGGGCTCAGGTGTTGCCGGTGCCGAGCGATGCGGATGGCCTCGACGTCGATGCGCTGGAACAGTTGCTCAGACGCCAGGAGGTGCGGATGGTTGCGCTCCAGCCGCGCCTGCAGAATCCGACCGGTCGCGACCTCTCACCGGAGCGCCGGGAGCGGCTCATTGAGCTCGCCCGCCGGCACGGCTTCTTCATCGTCGAGGACGCGATCTACGCACCCCTGCGGCTGGAGGGCGTCGATCACGGTCCGCTGCGGATCCACGCGCCGGAGCACGTGATCCAGGTCAACTCGCTCTCGAAGACGGTCTCGCCCGGGTTGCGCACCGGCTGGGTGACGGCTTCCGGCCCCGTGCTGGAGCGAATCGGGCGCGAGAAGCAGTCCGACGATATGACCAGTCCGACGCTGCCACAGTACGTAGCGGCTCGTTTCCTTGCCGAGCCCGGCGCGTACGAGGCCCAGCTGCAGCGATCGATCGGGTTCCACCGCGAGCGCCGTGACGTGCTGCTCGGAGCGATTGAGCGCGAGCTCGGCGGGATCGCCAAGCCGGTCCACCGGCCGCTGGGCGGCGGGCACATCTGGCTCGGCATCGACGACCCCCTCGACGAGCGGCGGCTCTACCAGGAGGCAGTGCGTCGCGGCGTCAACTTCATGCCCGGCTCCGCCTCGACTCCCGAGCGGCGGCGCGAGACCTGCATACGGCTCTCCTTCAGCTATCTGGATCCCGAGCAGATCCGCGAGGGCGTCAGACGGCTGGGGGGCGCAATCCGCGAGCTGCGCAAGGTCGAGCGCACCTCACCCCGTCAGGCGCTACCGCTGGCCTGAGTCCGGGGGTCGGCCCGCCCCTCGCGCGACTTGAGCAACTCGCTGACTCCGTAGAGCAGGGCCCCGAGCAGCAGGATCCCGCCGGCGCGGGCGAATATCTCGACCTCGTTGTCGAAGATCAGAAAGATCGAGATCCCCGCGCCGAGCACGGGCGCGACGGTTGGCGCCCGGAAGTGTTTGTGTTCGACCGCCTGGCGTCGCAGAACGAGCACTGCGACGTTGACGATCGCGAACACGATCAGCAGCAGCAGGACGGTCGTGTCGGCGAGCGTGCCGAGGTCCCCGGTCGAGACGAGAATCATCGCCAGCGCGGTCGTGAAGACGATCGCCACCCAGGGCGTGCGGCGGCCCAAGAGAACCCGGCCGAAGACCCGTGCGACCACGCCTTCCTCCGACATCCCGTAGACCAGCCGCGAGGCCATGATCATGTTGATCAGCGCGCCGTTCGCGAGCGCGAAGAGGGTGACCGCGGCGAACAGCTTCGTCGGGATCCCGAGCGGCCCGGTCTGGACCACCTCCAGCAGCGGCGCGGAGGAGTTGCTGAGCTGGTCGGTCGGCACCACCGAGGAGGCGATGAAGGTGATCGCCAGGTACAGAAATCCGGCCACGAGCAGACCGCCGAACAGGGCTCGGGGATAGGAATAGCTCGGTCGCTTCGTCTCCTCGACGATGTTGACCGAGTCCTCGAAGCCGATCAGCGCGTAGAAGGCGAGCGAGGTGCCTCCAATGATGGCGAAGAGGACGCTCTCTCCCTCCTTGAACTCGAAGTTACGGGAGGCATCGGCGCTGCCCTCCCCGAAGGCGGCGAGCCCGATTACGACGATCAGGAGCAGTCCGGCGATCTCGACGAGCGTAAAGACGACGTTGGCCTTCAGCGACTCCGCGATGCCACGCAGGTTGACGGCTGCGACCAGCAGCATGAAGACGAGCGCTGCGGGCACGACCGATGTGTCGATGAACTCGGCAAGGCTGTCCCCGGCAAAGCCCCGGGCGAGCGTGCTCGCGGAAGTGACGCCTGAGGCCATCACCGCAAAGGCCACCATGAAGGTCAAGAACTGCACCCCGAAGGCGCGCTGGGTGTAGAGCGCGGCCCCCGCCGCCCGGGGGAACTTGGTGACCAGTTCCGCGTAGGCGAACGCGGTAAGTGAGGCGAGCAAGAAGGCACCGAGGAATGCCGTCCAGATGGCGCCACCCACCTCGCCACCGACCTCGCCGACGAGAGCGTAGATGCCGCCCCCGAGCATGTCGCCGAGGATGAAGAAGAAGAGCAGCTTCGGGCCGATCGTTCGCTTCAAGCGAGTCTCTTCCTCGCCCACCTGATTCACCTCTGGTTCAGACACCTGACCTCCCTCGCTGACATCCGCTCGGCACCCGTGAACCCCGCCGTCTACACGTTGCCTCCGGGAAGGGCCTGCTCGAGCGCGAGCACGGGGGCGAAGATGTCGCCCCGCTTCTCGACCCGCTCGAGGATGTCACGGCTGTCGAATACGAGCATCTCTGGATCGCCCGCCCGCTGACACCGGGCGACCTCGTCCCAGCTGATCGGCGTCGACGCCGTGGGCTTTCTCCGGGCTCGCAGCGAGTAGACGGCCACCGTCGTCTTGGAGGCCGTGTTCTGGCTCCAGTCGACAAACACCTTGCCCTCGCGCAGCTTCTTCGTCATCTTCGAGACGACCAGGTCCGGATGGGCCTTCTCGAGCGCCTGGGCCACTGCCTGCGCGAACGGCTTGGTCACGTCGTAGGTCTGCGATCCGTTCAGCGGCACGTAGACCTGCATGCCCTTCGAGCCCGAGGTCTTGGGAAAGCACTCCATGTCGAGCGAGTCGAACAGCTCGCGTACGAGCTGCGCCACCCGGCAGCACTCGACGATCGTCGCCGGCTCGCCCGGGTCGAGGTCGAAGACCAGCGCCGTGGGCCGCTCGACGGCGTCGGCGCGGGCGAGGGAGGGATGCATCTCGAGCGCGGCCAACTGCGCCAGCCAGACGAGCGTGGGGCGGTCCTGGGCGAGGCAGAAGTCGATCTCGCCTGCCCGGTCGCCCGCCCACACGGTCGCCGTCTGCACCCAGTCGGGCCGGTGTGTGGGGCAGCGTTTCTCGAAGAAGTGCTTGCCCTCGACGCCGTTGGGATACCGCACCACGGTGAGCGCCCGATCGCGGAGGTGGGGAACAAGCACGGGAGCGATCCGCGCGTAATAGTCGATCACCTCGCCCTTGCTGAACCCGGGCTCCGGGTACAGGACCTTGTCGAGGTTGGTCACCGACAGCCGACGGCCGTCGATCTCTACTTCTTGGCCTTGGCCTTCGACTTCGGGGCCGCCTTCTTCTTCGGGGCCGCCTTCTTCGCGGCGGGCTTCTTGGCCTTGGCCTTCTCGTCACCGGCGCCCTTGCCAAGCTCCTCACCCTTGACCGCAGCGAGACTCTCCTCGAGGGCGGCCATGAGGTCAGGGGCCTGCGTCGGCTTCGGCGCCTCGGTGTCCACAGAGACGAGATCCTCGCCGCGGGCCTTGCGCTCGATCAGCGAGAGAAGTTCCTCGCGGTACTCATCTTTGTAGGAGCCCGGCTGGAAGTCGGAGGCGAGGGAGTCGATTAGGGCCTTGGCCATCTCGACCTCCTTCTTGTTCGGCTCGACCTCTTCGGTATCGCCGAGCAGCCCGTCGAGTTGCTCCGGCGGTACGACCTCGTCCGCGAAGCGCATCGTGGCGAGAGTGAGCACGTTGTCCATCGCCCGGATCGCGGCCAGCGACTCCTTGTTGCGCATCACGAAGCGGGCAATCGCGACCTTGCGCTGGGCATTCATCGCCTCGACCAGCAGGGCGTAGGCACGCTCGGCGCCGGGCTGCGGACCCAGGTAATACGGGCGGTCGAAGTAGATCGGGTCGATCTCGTCGAGATCGACGAAGTCCTCGATCTGGATCGCCTTCGTTTTCTTCGGCGCCAGGTCCTCGAGCTCGCCGCGCTCGAGGATCACGTACTGCTCGGGAGCGATCTCGTAGCCCTTGACGATCTTCTCGTAGGGGACCTCCTCGCCGTCCTCCTCAGCGACCCGCTTGTGGCGGACGCGGGAGTGGTCGTCGGAGCGCAGCTCGCGAAAGCTGATCGAGCGACTCGATACGGCGGAATACAGCTTCACCGGCACGTTCAAGAGCCCGAAGCTGATCGATCCTGTCCAGATTGCGCGTGGCATCAGAAGTTCCTCTGGGAGTTTCCTGAGGTTAGTACCCGATCCCTGCCCGGGCATCGGAGTCGAATGTGATCTTGCGGCAAGTGCATACGGTGTTCCGCTGGCTTAGACCGTGCCGCCGGCCCAAACTCATCGCCGATCGAGGTCTGCCCCTACTCGCCGAGCACGGTCTGTGGCTCGACGTCGTCGCGGAGTCCCTTGTAGGCGGGCTGGCGGAGTGTGTCCTCGTACGTCCACTCGCTGAACTCAACCGAGCAGACGAGCCGGGGTTCGACGAACAGCGAATCCGCCCTCTTCGGCCCAACGCCCAGCTCGAATGGGTTCTCCTCCTGCGCCAGGGGCGCCAGCATCTCGCTGAGCTGATCGATCGTCCACTCCGACAGGCCGCTTCCCACCCCGCCCGCGAAGACGAGCTTCTGCGCCTCACCGCGCTCCGCCGCCTCCCCGGGCCCGACATCCCAGACGCCGAGCAGCAGGGAGCCGAGCCGTCCACTGCGCCCGCCCTGGCCGCGGAGCCAGCCGCCGATCACGAAGTCCTGCCGGTGTTTGAGCCTCACCTTGACCCAGTCGCCGGTCCGTGAGCCCGGCCGATAAGCGCTCTCGCGCCGCTTGGCGACGACCCCCTCCAGACCCTGGAGCCGAGCGGCCTCCAGGAGAGCGCCCCCGTCGCCGACGTGATGCCGCGGCGCCTTGATCCGCTCGCCCTCAGTGATCAGGTCCGCCAGCAACTCGCGCCGCTCCTCGTAGGGCAGCGAGGTCGTGTCCCGGCCGTCGAGTCCGAGGAGGTCGAAGGCGATGAAGCTCACCGGTACCTCAGGTGCGCGGCGCTGGATCGTCAGCGGCGAGGTGACCCCCATTCGCCTCTGGAGGAGCTGGAAGCTTGGCTTGCCGGCCTCGTCGAAGGCGACGATCTCACCGTCGAGCACAGCGGCCCGCCCGCCCGTCGCCTCAGCCAGCGCCGTCGAGCCGCTGCCCGTCGTGGTCAGCTCCGGGTAGCGGGCCGTGAGATCCTCACCGCGCCGCGCCTGAATCCGACTGCCGCCCTCACCGTCGGTGACCGCGAACGCCCGCACCCCGTCCCATTTGATCTCGTAGGCCCACTCCTCGCCCTCGGGCAGGACCTTCGCGTCGCGAGCCAGCATCGGCTCGATTCGGGACTCGCGGCTGCGGCCGGCGCTCACGGAGGGAGGATAATCCCGCCGATGCTGTTCGAGTTGAGCGCCGTGAGCGCCGAGCGGGGAACCAAACCTGTCCTCGGGGCCCTCGACGCAACGATCGAAGAGGGCGCCACCGCGATCGTCGGTCCCTCTGGATCGGGGAAATCCACGTTGCTGCGCCTGCTCAACCGCCTCGCCGACCCGAGCGCCGGCGAGATCCGCTACCGCGACCGGCCGATCCGCGACTACGACGTGCTCGCCCTGCGCCGCAAGGTTGCCCTCGTCCCCCAGCTCCCGGCCCTGATCGCCGGCACGGTCGCCGACAACATCCGTTTCGCGGCCGAGCTCGATGCCGGCACGCCGCCGCCGGACATCGAGCACCTCCTCGATCTGGCCGGCCTCGATTCCAGTTACGCCGAACGCGATTCCGCCCAGCTCTCCGTGGGCGAGAAGCAGCGGGCAATGCTCGCCAGGGCACTTGCCGTCGAGCCGGAGGTGCTGCTCCTCGACGAGCCGACCTCGGCCCTGGATGAGAACTCCACCAACGCCGTCGAGGAGGCGCTTGCGGGCCTCCGCCGACGAACCGGCCTCTCGATCGTCGTTGTCACCCACGACCCCGCCCAGGCCGAGCGCCTGGCGGAGCGGACCATCACTGTGAGGCCCCTGTGGACACCAGCATCCAGATAAGCCTCGGTGAGGTCGCCGCCTCCCTGGCACTCGTCGGCCTCGCCGTCGCGGTCTCGCGCTGGCGACACGCGGACCTCGAGCGCGACATCGGCATCGCCGTGGTGCGCAGCTTCCTGCAGCTCACGGCCATCGGCTACGTGATCCAGCTGATCTTCGATCAGAACAACCTGCTCTTCGTCTTCGCGCTGATCTCGGTGATGGTCGTCTTCGGCGCGTTCACCGCCCGCTCCCGCGCCAAGGGCGTCCCCGGCGCCCTACTGCCCCTGCTCCTCGCGCTCGGGCTCTCGGGCACGGTCACGCTCGGCCTCGTCGTGGCGCTCGGCATCTTCGAACCCGAAGCCCGCTACCTGGTCCCGGTCGGCGGCATGGTGATCGGCAATGCGATGACCGCCTCGGCCATCGCCCTCAACCGCCTCGGCGACGAGTTCAGGGACGGCGCGAATGAGATCGAGGCGACCCTCGCGCTCGGCGCCACCTCCCAGCGCGCCTCCCTGCCGGCCGTTCGCCGCTCGCTCGTCTCGGGCACGATCCACCTCATCGACTCGACCAAGACCACCGGCCTGATCTTCTTCCCCGGCACCATGGTCGGCATGCTCCTCGCGGGCGCCGACCCGGTCGATGCGGTACGCCTGCAGCTGATCCTGCTGTACGTCCTCCTCGGGGCGGTCGCGATCTCCGCCCTCCTGTCGACGACGCTCGCCTACCGCAACTTCTTCACGAACGACCACCAGCTACGGGACCTCGAGGCCGACTGAGCTTCCCGCTGCGCTCCTCCTGGTCCGGTGCCGCAGCGGCCAGCACGAACACAGAATGCTCGAGGTCCAGCGGGTCTCCCGTCGGCATTCGCGGAAGGACGACGGCCGGACCTCCGGACATCGGAACCGGATCGCCGCCAGCGGCCTTGGCGACTGCGTCGGTGATCACGCTTCCGCCCGGGCGCTCGAAGATCAATTCCTCTCCGGCACGCGCGACCGAGAAGCCCCCTTCGTGCACCAGTCGGTGGTGGTGACGGCAGAGCTGGACGAGGTTGTCCAGCGACGTTTCGCCACCGTCCGCCCAGTGCTCGATGTGGTGAGCGTCTACGAATCGGTGGTTCTCGCAGCCCGGGAACCGACAGCAGCGATCACGCGCGCGGAGCGCCCGGGCAATCGCCGGCGGAATCGAACGCGTGCGTCGCCCGACGGAGATCGGTTCGCCGTCACGCTCGACCAGGCTGACGATCGATGCATCGCAGGCGAGCCGCCGAGCGGTGTTGGGAGGCAGCAGAGGGCCCTCTTCCAGGCGGGCGGCGCCACCCCGGGGTGTGGCCGTGGCCCCCGGATGACGATCCGCGGTCTGTAGCTCACCGAGATCGACATGGACGATGACCTGGTTGCGTTCGCCCCCCGGCAGTGGAGTTACGTCGGGAGCCTGAAGCGCGGTCTCGGCCATTCCGACCAGCCCGTCCGCGTTGGTCGGACGCGAACAGCCCGCGCCCTCGTGATCCACAAGGCTCTCCCGGCACGCAGCCAGCGCCTTCAGAAAGAGCGCTCCCTCCTCCGGCGGTAGGTTGCCCCGTACGGTGAGCGAGCCCATCCTCCTCCCAGGCGGTACGCACGCCACGACGCTCGGCAACGGCCTGCGCGGGTCCGCTGATCGCCGCTCGGTAGCCGGACACCAGTCGCTCGAGCTGTGCGGCGCTTGCGTCGCCGGCCAGCTCGAGCAGGTCGGCCTCGGTCTCGGGCTCTGCAACCCGTGTCAGGGCCCGCGCCTTCGAGTAGCTCAGGGCGCCGGAGGCGAAGGCCGCTCGTATCAGCGGCAAGCGGCCGAGATTCCTGGCCACCCGAACCTGCTCGCGTGCCGCGCGGCCGGTCAGCGAGCAGCGCCACGCGAGCCACGTCGCGCAGGTCGTGAAGCCCGCCGCGAGGTGCCCGTCCCGCCGCTCGAACTCCCCGATCAGCAGTAACCATTGACAGGTGGCGGCGCTGATCTGTGCCGCGAGTCGCTGAATCTCGACCTCCAGCGACTCGAGGCTCGCGAGCTGCTGACGGGTGGTGGGAGAAGGGAACATACGTTCGTAAGCCTAGGTACGTCATCGGACGGAACCGGGCTCCCGGAGTGAGGGCGCCAAAGCTAGCTAACTCACGAAAAGAAGTTGGCGGTTCCGCGGAACCGGTGCCGCCCGGGACCGGGCGGACTCGCGGCCGCGACTCAGCCCGCCTGCATGTAGAGCAGGTCGAGCCGCGTCTGGGTGACGAACGGCCGGCGGCCACGCGGCGGGCCCGGGTCGTCGGGACTGTCGAACGTCCACGAGGTGATTGCCGAGGGGTAGTCGCTGCGCGCCGACGGGACCGGCCCGCCGATCACGTTCAGCGCCCGCCCTTCCGGTGCGAAGCTGAAGTTCCCGTCGGCGCTACCGCCGAGCACCCGCGCCCGGTTGGTGGCTACATCCAAGATCGCGACCGCCGCAGGAGGATGATTGGAGTCATCGTCGGCCCTGACCACCGAGGCGGCCAGGATCGAGCCATCGGGACTGAAGGCGCCCCCGTAGCCGGGCTCGAAACGCCAGCGCCGTGGAGCATCCAGGCGTCGCTCCTCACCAGAGGCGAGATCAGAGAGGCGGAGCCAACTGCGAGCGCGGGGGCCGATGCTCGCCACGAGGTCGCCCGAGCCGCCCGCCGGGAAAATGTCGGGAATCGGCGTGCGCGTTCCCGCGGCGCCGCCGACCGCGACCAGGCCGTCCTCGTCCTGGAACAGGAGCCCGCCCCCGAACGAACCGACCGTACAGCCAACGCCCGGCGGCAGCTCGAGTTCAGCGGTCTCGGTGCCGGTGGCCACGTCGATCTCCCGGGCGTCGGAGACCTCACGCGCCCGGTTCGGCCGCTTGGAGTCGAGCTGGACCAGCCATGCCCGCCCAGGATCGGCGGAGTCGGCGAGGCACCAGGCGTCGCCGAGAATGACCGGCTCGGCACGGGCCTCCGGATCCAGCGGCCGCACGCACGCTCCCTCGCTGCAGCGGTACACGATTCTCTCGCCCGCCACGACGAACGGGAACTGGGCATCGCCTCCGGAGAAGGTCGGCGTCTGGAGGGGCTCCGGCGTGCCCCCGACGGGGAGCACCAGGAGGCGGTCCCGGCGAGGGGCTCCGGGCTCTCCGCGACCGGTGAGCGCGCGCAGAACGAGCGGAGCACCGACTGGCGAACCCGCTTGTCCCGCGACCTCAGTCGGCGAGACCTCATCCGGCTGGGATCCCGATCCGCAGCCGGTCAGGACCAGCGCAGCGAATAGTCCCAGCGGCAGTGAGGTCCGGGCCGTACTCATCGATCAGCGACCAGCAGCGATTGCAGGGTGACAGCGGCGCGGGTCAGCGGGTCGAGTCCACTGCTGTCACGCCCGACCTCAATCTTGCACAGGCCCTGGAGGCTGGCGATCGAGCCGGGCCCATCGATCAGTGCGACCCCGCGGCTCAGCCCTTCGCTGTCGACGACTTTGCCGCTCGAGTCGCGGGCGATCAAGCGGGGCCGATCCGCTTCGCATAGATCCCAGACGGGGATCTGCAGGGTGAAGTAGCTGAAGGGCACCACGCCGCCGATCGCGGCCGCCGTCGACGCATCAACCGGGATCATCAGTGGCGCCCCCGCGCTCCGCACGGCCCGGAAGAGCCCGCGCGGCGCGGCATCGATGCGCGCGAGGGATGGGTCCACCGCGCCGACGAGCACCACCTCGTCCCGGTGTCTCTCGGAGCGCACGGCCTGCAACACGGAGATGCCGGAGCTCCGTGAAGTCGCCGCCGAGCAGAGGTCATGGCCCGCCCCGTTCTGGTGGCTGTAGTAGGTGCAGAGGTAGCGGTCGCCCCCGATCCGCTCCGGACCGGCGGCGATCTGCAGCTGCTCGTCGAGGCCTCCCTTGGGGCAGGCGATCACAGCGCCCGGCGTGGTGAGCCGGTCGTCGCGCGCCTTGAACTCATCCCTGAACAGCAGCGGCCCTCCCGGCTCGCAGGTTCTCTCGACGGCGTGAGCGATGTCGTAGCCGGCTGCCGCCCGGTCAGCAGTGAGGGCCGCGAGTAGCGCGATCGCGACCAACACAGCGCCGGCCACGCTTTGTCCCCTGATGTTCTTTCCCATACCCCGGCTACGGATCCCGGAGCGCTGCAGGTCCCCGCCGACTCGCGAGCCCCCGTTCAGCAGCACCAGTCGATTACCTCCGGGAAGCCGGGGCCGAGCAGGGCGTCGGCGCCTTCGGAGAAGCGGCCACTGATCTCTGGCGCGGCGTGGATGCCCTTGAGCAGCTTCGTGTTTTCCTGTGGCCGGGCAAAGAGCCAGGAGTCGGCCGGCGGCCAGCCGAAGCCGACCCAGCTTCCGTCCGGGGCAAAGGCGACGCCGACGATCAGTCCCGGACCGGAGAACAGGACGCGTTGGCGCTGCTTGCCCGCCTCGACCCGGGCGAGGAGCAGCTCGCTGCCGCCGCCGGCGCGACCGGTGCTCCGCGCGAGTGCCACACGCTGGTCGCTGGGGTCGGCAGCGATGTCCGTGACTCTGCCGCCGCGCGGCAACGGTAAGGCGCTCTCGCGCGTTCCCGCCACCGAGTAGACGGCGAGCTCGCGATCGCCGGCGACCACGAGGCGACCGTCGGTCAGCCAGGTCAACGCGCGCACCATGCCGGCGGGCTGGATCGTTGTCGGCTCGGCGCTCGAGAGGACGTCGGCGATCCGGATGTCGCCGTCGCGACCGAGCCAGGCAAGGACGTCGCGCGCGGTCTCGCCCTCGACATCGGTGCGCCAGACGGAACCCGCCGCAGCGCCCGCGTTCGGTGCGAAGAGCCGGTCGTTCTCGCCGTCGCCGTCAATCAAGCGGAGGTCCGGCCCGGCCCGGTAGGCGATCCGGATGCCGCTCGGCGCCCAGGCCGGGTCGGCGACGCGTCCCGGGGCGAGCAGCTTCCACTGCAGATCACCCTCGGCGTTGACCGCCGCCAGCTCGCGGCCGTCGGCGACCGCGTAGTTGAGACCGCGCGGGGAAAAGGTTGTCTGGCTGTAGTCGCCGAGCCGCCGGATCGAGCCATTCTGGGATGCGACCCAGGCGCCGCCGTCGTTGACGGTGAGGATCGATCCCTCGGCGGGCAGCTTCAGCGGCACCGAGCGCGTTGTCGGCTCCGGGCCGATCGCTTCCTGGATCCAGCCGCGGACCGAGGCCCCCGCGGGGCTGAGCATCAGGCCGGCCAGCAGCGCCGCAACCAAGGCGACGATCGCGGGGCGCGGGTCCCGCGGCAGCCGCGCGCGCAGCCGTCCGGCGGCGCTGGAGTCGCGCTGCGTCTCCGTCTCCGTCTCCTGATCCTGCTGCGCCCGCAGGGCGGCCAGCGTCACGGCGTGGTGGGTCCTGGACCGCGCTGCGGCCTCCTCTGGCGCCCGCAGATCCCGGAGCTCGGCCTCGAGCGCCTGTCGGTCGCGCGGGCTCACTCGGGCAGCTCCGAAGCGAGTTGGTCCAGGGCGCGGCGCAGGCGGGAGTTGACGGTTCCGCGGGGCAGTTCGAGCTGCTCAGCGATCTCGCCGGGGGTCAGGTCCAGCACGTACCGCATCGCAACGATCGCCCGGTGTTCCGGCGTCAGCCCGGCGAGGGCGGCCTGGAGGTGATCGGCGCGGGGGTCGAGCGCGGGGTCCTCGTGTGGGCGGGAGCCCTCTCCGGCAAGGGTCTCGAGGCCGTCCGGTCCCGCCTCGGCGCGCAGGGAGCGCGAGCGGCTCCAGTCGATCGCCCGGTTGACCGCGATGCGGTGGATCCAGGGCCCGAAGGGCCGGCGGCGGTCGAAGGTGTCGAGCTTGCGAATCGCCGCGAGGAATGCTTCCTGGGCGATGTCCTCCGCTGCGGCCTGGTCCCGCGCCACGACGTACGCGGCCCGATAGGCGCGCGGCCAGAAGGCCTCGAAGAGAAGTTCGACGGCCTCCTGCGAGCCACCCTGCGCCCTGCGGATCAGGCGCCGCTCGCGTCGGCCCGAGAGCCGGCCGTTTTCCTCCTTGTCGGGGGGCGACATGGCGCTAGTTTCCTCCCGCGCGCCAAACCACGCTATTGCGAGGCTCGGCCCGCGGGCGGGGCATGGCTGAAGTGGGCGCGGAAGCACCATCCAGGAAGGGATACGGGCGCGCGCCCTCGGGAGGTCCCTGGGACCGATTGCGATGTCCCGGACGTACTCCTCTCAGAGTCCGTCCCCACCGATCGGAGAGCAGCATCATGTCCGCAACGAGATTCGCGCACCGGGTCACGAGCGACCCGAACTTCCGCATCTGGCTGACCGCGGCGGCGGCCGTGGCCGTGAGCATCCTGGTGCTCCTTGCTCCGCGCGCCGCCGCCGACGGGCTGCCCGTGGCCAATCTCGATACGACCGACACCGGGATCTCGGCCCGCGACGGCAGCGCGCATTTCTACGCCCTGGCTCGGCGCGGCGAGACCGAGGTGCTGAAGGTCACCGCCGCGGATGGAAGCGGGCGTGACCGCAGCCTCGAGCGAACTTCACTGGACGGCATTCTCGCCGTGCCGGGGGTCGCTTTCGACGGGACGACCAGCGGCATGGCCGCCGACGGAGCGAGCCTGGCTCTGATCGAACCGCGCATCAGCTTCCCGCGTCGCGAGACCCGCCTCGTGGTTCTCGATACCGAGAAGCTGAAGCGGATCTCCACGATCGACCTCGATGGCGACTTCAGCTTCGACGCGATCTCTCCGGACGGCAGCTTGATCTACCTGATCCACTACCTCTCTCCGCGCGACCCGACGAAGTACGAGGTGCGCGCCTACGACGTGACGAGCGAGAGCCTGCGTAAGGAGCCGATCATCGATTCGCGCACTGCACCCGTGGTGATGCGCGGCTTCCCGATCACGCGCGAGACCAGTCCCGACGGCGCCTGGGCCTACACGCTGTATGACGGGGCGGGGGAGACCCCGTTCGTGCATGCGCTCAACACGGCCGACGGCAAGGCGCTCTGCATTGACCTCGACATGCTCGCCGCTGGCCCCGGCGGTCCGTTCCCGAGTCTGTTCAAGGTGACGCTGGAGCCCGCACCTGACGGTGGCAGTATCGCCGTGCGCGATCGCGGCGGCGCCGAGCTCGCGACGATCTCGACCGACGACTGGGTTGCGGTCGCGCCTGAGCCCGCCGACGCGGACGCGGGAGGTGACGACGCGGCGGTCTGGATTGCGATCCCGCTGATCGTGCTCGGCCTCCTGATGATCGGGTGGGGCTTGCGACGGCGGATGCAGCAGGGACGGGCTGCGAGCCGGGCGGCCACCGGCTGAGCGCTTGCGTAGGCTGCGGGTGTGGCCAGATTCGCAGCGTTTCTCCGGGCGATCAACGTCGGTGGCAGGCGCGTCACCAATGACGATCTGAAGGCGGCTGCCGAGGCGGCGGGGTTCGAGGATGCCGCGACGTTCCGCGCCAGCGGCAATCTGATCGTCTCGACCGGCATGCGTTCCCCGGAGCGGATCACGAGCGCGCTGGAGGATGGCCTGGAGGATGCGATCGGCTTCGAGGTACCCGTGATGCTGCGTGATGCCGACGCCGTGCGGGCGATCGCCGCGGCTGACCCGTTCGACGGCGCCAGGACCGCCGGCCCCAAGGGGAAGCTGCAGGTCCTGCTGCTCGAGAAGGCACCTCCGAAGAAGGCCCGGGACGAAGTGCTGGCGCTGGCGACGACGGACGACCGGCTGGCGATCGAGGGCAGCGAGCTCTATTGGCTCCCTTCCGGGGCGACGATGGAGAGCGAACTCGACACCAAGCTCGTCGGCGAGCTGCTCGGCGCCTACACGCAGCGGACCATGGGCACGATCGAGCAGATCACGTCCAAGCATTTGTCCTGAATAACCGATCCTGAACCAAGGAGTAGAGATACAGATCGCAATCCCAATCTATGACGGCTTCACAGCGCTCGACGCGATCGGGCCCTATGACGTCCTGCAGAGCATGCCCGGGGCCGAGGTCGTGTTCTGCGCCCCGGAGGTACGTGAGTACCGCACCGAGTCCCAGGCGCTCGGCGTGAGCGCCGACCGCAGCTTCGATGAGATCCCGGCGCCGCAGATCGTGGTCGTCCCCGGTGGCCTCGGCAATCGGCGCTGGCTCGACCCGGACAACGACTACACGCGCTGGCTCGCGCAGGTCCACAAGAGCTCGGAGTGGACGACCTCGGTCTGCACGGGTTCGTTGCTGCTCGCCTCGGCGGGAATCCTCGAGGGTGTCGAGGCGACCACGCACTGGGCCGCTCGCGATGAGCTGGCCGCGCTCGGAGCGGTCCCGGTGGCAGAGCGGGTCGTCGAGCGGGGCAAGGTGATGACCGCCGCCGGGGTCTCGTCCGGGATCGACATGGCGCTCCGCCTGGTCGAGAACCTGATGGGCGAGACCGCGGCGCAGGCCATTCAGCTCGCGATCGAGTACGACCCCGACCCGCCGCATGACACGGGCTCGCTGGAGAAGGCCCCGGAGGAGCTCGTGGCCGTGGTCCGCTCGGTCATGGCGACCAACGACGCGGAGGTCGCCGAGCGGCTCGGGATAGATTCCCCTTTGTGACTGACAGCGGGAGCCAGACCGACACCAGAATCTTCAGCGGGATCCAGCCGACCGGGCGCAAGCACCTCGGCAACTACATCGGTGCGATCAGCCAGTACGTCGAGGGCCAGGACCGCACCGCGACCGACGAGTCGATCTACTGCATCGTCGATCTGCACGCGATCACGGTCGAGTACGACCCGGTTGAGCTGCGCGAGCGCGTCTACGACACGACCGCCATCCTGCTGGCCGCCGGCCTCGACCCGGCCCGCTGCATCCTCTTCCGCCAGGGGGATGTGCGCGAGCACACCGAGCTCACCTGGCTGCTGGGCGGGGTCACGGCCTGGGGCGATCTCAACCGGATGCACCAGTGGAAGGTCAAGCGCGAGCAGATCGAGAGCAAGCAGGGCGGTTTCGTCAGCGCCGGGATCTTCAACTACCCGGTCCTGCAGGCGGCCGACGTGCTCGCCTACCGGGCGACCGAGGTTCCGGTCGGCGACGACCAGCGCCAGCACATCGAGCTGATGCGCGAGGTGGCGCGACGCTTCAACGAGCGCTTCGGCGCGGGCAAGCCGTTGCTGGTCGAGCCCGACCACGTGATCCCGGAGGTTGGGGCGCGAATCATGGACCTTCAGGATCCGACCGCCAAGATGTCGACGACCAGCGGCTCCGAGCAGGGCACCGTCTACGTGCTCGACGACGAGAAGGCGACCACCAAGAAGCTGAAGAGCGCGGTCACCGACTCGGGTCGCGAGGTCGTGCGTGGTCTTGGCAAGGAGGGGATCGGGAACCTGATCGACATCCTCGCGGTGACCACCGGGAAGACCGCGGATCAGATCGAAGCCGACTTCGAGGGCAAGGGTTACGGAGACTTCAAGGGAGCCGTGGCCGAGGCTGTGGTCGAGTACCTGCAACCGGTCCGCGAGCGCTACGCGGAGCTGCGCGCCGACGAGGCCGAGCTCGAGCGCTTGCTGTCACTCGGTGCCGACAAGGCCCGTGCGATCGCCACCGACACGCTCGCCGACGTGCGCGCGGCGATGGGCGTGGGCGAACGGGCCTGACGCCGTTTGCACGTCTAGGCTAGAGGCATGCGCTCCGCTGATCTCGAGCTCGACCTCGACGTGTTCGCAGGCCCCTTCGACCTGCTGCTGGCGATCGTGCTGCGCGAGGAGATCAGCCTGCTCGAGATCGCGCTCGGCGAGGTCGTGGTCGCCTACATCGAGCGGCTCGAGGAACGCGGCGAGCTCGACCTCGAGGCGGCGACCGAGTTTCTGGTCCTGATCGCCGCTCTGCTGGAGCTCAAGTCCCGGCTGATGCTGCCCACCGAGGAGGAGGTCGATCTCGATCTCGGCCCGGAGGAGGCGGCCGAAGAGCTGATCGCGCGGATGCTGGAGTACCGGCGCTACAAGACCGCCGGTGCCGATCTGGCCGAGCGTTTCGAGCGCGAGCGTCCCTACCTGTATCGCTCGGCGCCGCTACCGCCGCACCTGCGCCGGGTGTCGGTCGACGCCGCCCGCCACGTCTATCAGCCCGACCAGCTCGGGGCCGCCCTGGGCGGGCTACTGCGGATCCCGCCGAAGCTCGACACCAGCCACATCCGGCCCACGGTCAGCCTCGAGCGTCGGCTCGAGGTGCTGCGCGATCTGCTCGGCGCCGCTCGCAAGCTCGACTTCGACGCGGAGTTCGGGACCGAGGACCGGCTCACCCAGGCGGTGACGATTTTCGCCCTGCTGGAGATGCACAAGGAGGGCGAGGCGACCTGGAGCCAGCCCACCAACTTCGGCCCGATCGAGATCCTCGCGGGCCACGTCGCCGACGACTCCAGGGAGGCCCGGACCGCATGAGCTCAGCCGCCGATCTCGCACGCACCATCGAGGCGCTGCTGTTCCTCTCGCCGGATCCGGTTCCGGTCGGCGAGTTGATCGAGGCCTGCGAGATGAGCGAGGTTCAGGTCCGCAACGCGCTCGACCTGCTCGCCGACGAGCTCGGACCCGGCAAGAGGGGATTGGTGCTCAGGGAGGTCTCCGGCGGCTACACGCTGGCAACCGATCCCAGCGCCGAGCTCGCGGCGCGACGCCTGCTCGCCCGGCCCAAGACCCCGCCGCTCACCCAGGCACAGGCGGAGACGCTGGCGATCGTCGCCTACCTGCAGCCGGTCTCCCGACCCGAGATTGCCCGGA
>JBBRAH010000030.1:0-38309 GCA_038206985.1 Solirubrobacterales bacterium | reverse complement strand
GATGGAGGACCCGCTCCCCGACGGGCCCTGGGATCTGGTGATCGCCGTCCTCAGCGTGCATCACCTGCCCGCCGACGGCAAGCGCGACCTCTTCCGGCGGGTGCGCGAGCAGTCGCGGTCGCTGGTGCTCGGCGACGTCGTGCGGGCCGAGACGGCGGTCACGCCGATCGACCCCGACTCCGACTTTCCCGAGGACGCCGACGAGCTCGCCGCCTGGGCCGGCGCCGAGGTGATCTGGCGAGCGGATGACCTCGCGGTGATTGCGGCGACCCACGGAGACTGACGGCCGGCCAGAGACAACGAGGAGCGGTAATGGAGAAGGTTCTGTTCGAACGCGATGGGCGGATCGCGCGGATCACGATCAATCGGCCCGAGGCGCGCAACGCGATCGATCCCGACACCCACGCCGGCCTGGTCTCCGCCTGGGAGGAGTTCCGCGACGACGACGGCCTCGACGTGGCCGTTCTCACAGGAGCCGGGGACGAGGCCTTCTCCGCCGGCGCCGACCTGAAGACCTACATCCCACCGATCATCGAGGACAACACCGCGCAGCAGATCCGCGAGATCGTCGATGTGGGCCTCGGCGGGCTCACCCGCGGACTGCACCGCATCCCCAAGCCGACGATCGCAGCGGTCAATGGCTGGGCGCTGGCCGGCGGGCTGGAGACAGCGCTGGCCTGCGACATCCGGATCGCATCCGAGCGGGCGATGTTCGGCTCCTTCGAGGCGCGGCGCGGCTATCACCACGGTGACGGAGGCATCGTCCGTCTGGTCAACACCTGCGGCACCGGGGTCGCGATGCAGATGCTGCTCACAGCGGAACCGATCGATGCCCAGCGAGCCCTGGCCTGCAACCTCGTCACAAAGGTGGTGCCACACGAGACGCTGCACGAGGAGGCCGACCTGATGGCCAGGCAGATCCTGCGCAACAGCCAGACCGCGGTGCGCTCGGCCAAGCTGACGATCCTCGACGTGGTCGGCCAGCAACTCGATCAGCAACTCCGGCACGAGGCCTGGCAGGCTTACACCAGCCCCGATCCGGAGGAGACCATGAGCCTTCTGCGCCGCTTCTACAACAAGACCGACGCCGGTCGCGCCGGCGAACACGAAACGGAGCTGGAACTGTGAGCGAGCCCGATTCCACACCCGATAAGCCGCGGCGCGCCCTGGTGACCGGGGCCGCCCGCGGGATCGGTGCCGCGATCGCACTGCGGCTACGCGGCGCCGGGCTCGACGTCGTCACGCTCGACCGCGATCCCGGCTGTGACCTGCAGCTCGACCTGCGCAGCGACGAGGTGCCGGCGATGGACGACATCGACGTGCTCGTCTCCAACGCGGCGATCACCGACACGATCGCCGCCGCGGATCGGATGACCGCCGAGCAGTGGCAGCAGGACATCGACGTCAATCTGAGCGGCGCCTTCAAGGTCGTGCAGGCTTGCCTGGGCGGGATGCGCGAGCGTCGCTGGGGCCGCATTGTGGTGATCTCAAGCGGCGCCGCCCGCGACGGGCTGCCCGGCCAGGTCGCCTACACCGCGTCCAAGGCGGGACTCGTTGGGATGGTGAAGACGGTCGCCGCGGAGAACATCCGCCGCGGGATCACCGCCAACGCCGTCCTGCCGGGCATGGTGGCCACCGAGAAGGTGAAGGCGATGCCGCCGGAGATCCTCGAGGCGCTCAACGAACTGATGCCGATGGAGCGCATGGCCGCTCCCGAGGAGGTCGCGGCGCTCGTCACCTTCCTCTGCTCCGAGCCCGCCGCCTACATCACCGGCGAGGCGATCGGCATCGACGGCGGCGCATCGCTTAACACGATGAGCCTCACCCGCGCCCTCCGCGACCGCGGCGGCTGGGGCAAACAGGCCGGCGACCCGGAGTAGAATCCCTGAAGATGTTCGATCGATTTCTCAAGCTGCTGGAGAGGATCGAGGCCCGCTTCGACAAGCCGGCCAAGCGGCATCCGCTCAACCCGGGCAGCGAGCAGATGATCGACAGCGAGACGCCGGACGTGACCGGCCGCAGCGTCCGCCACCGCCGCTCGGGCCTGGGCCTCGGCCCCAACGACCGTCGTCCCTAGTCCCCGGCGTAGCCGGGGCGGGCGATCTCGAGCTTGCGACGCACGTGTTCCGCGAGTCGCTCGAGGGTCTCATCGAGGCGGTCGTCGAGCGCGCCCGAGCGGATGGCCGCACTCAGTTCGGATGCTGCCTCGCGGGCGCCAGCGGGATCCGGGTTGTCGGGACTTATGCACGCAGGAGGTGCAGAACTTCCGACAGCCTCGCGATTCGGAGCGGGCGCGCCGCTGAGCAACTCGCTGAACAGCTTCAGATCGGCGGCCTCCGGCTCGTCGCCGGCGCGGATCTCCCTGGCGACGACGGCGCAGACGTTGGCCGCGACGAGCACCTTAAAGCGCTCCTCCTTCGGCACCTGCGGGCGTAGATCGCCGAACAGGTAGGCGGCGACCGCCTCCAACAGCTCCTCGGTGCTCGGCTGATCCTGCATTAGAGCCCGCCTCCCGGCACGCCCGGACGCGAAGCGGAGGACGCGCCGCCTAGGTTCTCCAGCAGATCCCATTCCGGCTCGCAGATGCGCCGGCCGAGCGAAGCCAGCTCGTGGCTGGGGCGGGTGCCGTCGCGGTGATCCTTGGCCTGCCGCGCGCAGATCACCGCCCATTTGACGTTGCCCATCGCCTCCCACCAGCGCAGGCTCTCGGGATCCGGGCGGGTGCCGCCGGCCTCCTCATAGGCCACCAGAAATGGCTCCACGTCGCCGATTCCGCAGACCGGCAGATCGTCGTTGCCGAAGCGCCAGGAGCGAATCGTCAGCCAGCCGATGTCCTCGGTGGGGTCGCCGCCGTGGGCCAGTTCCCAGTCGATCACGGCGGCCAGACCGTCGCCATCGACGATGAAGTTGCCGAGCCGGAAGTCGCCATGCACGAGCGCGGGACTCGCAGGCGGCGGGGGTGGTGAGAGCCGCAGGCGCCTGAGGCCGGCCTCGACGACCGGCAGCGGCTCGCCGATCCGGTCGAGCTCTGCCTCCCACATCTCGCACGCGGCGAGGGCCGGATCCCCGTCGGGGACGAAGATCCCCTCGACCCCGCCCGGGTCGACCGCGTGGATCCGGGCCAGGGCGGCTCCGAGATCGGCCGGCAGCCGCTCCCGTGCCGTCGCGTACCCCCCCTTGCGCAGGAGCCGGGGCGCGACCGAGTCGCCGGCGACGAAGCGCATCAGAAAGCCGGGAGTACCGAAGGCGCCACCCTCATCCTCGAACGCGAGTGGCTCGGGAACCGGCACCCCGGCCCGGGCCGCTGCGGCGAGTAGGCCGTGCTCGGTTCGTAGCGGCAGGAACGACTGCGAGCCGGGCGGATCGCGGCGCAACGCCCAGCGCGCGCCGCCGGGGGCCTCCACGGCGTAGACCTCGCGCGAGGCGCCGCCGGGGATCCGGCTCAGGCTCAGCTCGCCGGGGTCATCGCCCGTCGCCGCGAGCAGCTCGCGCACGGAGCCCGGGTCCGGGGCGACGGCCTCACTCATCGCCACCCGCAGCCGCCGTCGGAGGCTCGTCCTTCGTGGCGCCGTGCCGGGTCCAGTGCTCGGCGGGGATGTCAGCCGGATCCTTGTACCAGTGCCAGACGCAGGGGTCCTTGTGGAAGTCGGTCGGCGGCACGGAGGGGTAGACGGGGTAGCCGATCCAGCGAATCGGCAGCGTCTCGTTCATGAAGGCGCAGTGGGTGCAGTAGAGCGGGAAGTCCTTGCGGCCATAGCTCCACGAGTGCGCCTCACCGGTAGTCCCGTACGAGGTCTCGCCCTCGTAGCGGCCGAGCCGCACCAGGCGTTGGCCGGAGCCGCAGGGGTTCATCGTGAAGGTCAGCTTCTCCTCGTCCTCGCTGACCGTGAAGGCGCCCGGCAGTGGTCCGACACCACTCGTCGAGTGGGCGCGCCAGGTCGCCGCCAGAGCCTGAGCGATGAAGCGCCGGTCGGCGCGGTCGATCGCCTCGACGGTCGGCTTCCAGCCCCGCTCCAACGAGTACTCCCAGGAGCGCTCCACGCCCTCGTCGCCCAACTCGTCCTTGACGAAAGAGATCAAGCCCGCGATCCCGTCGACCAGCATGTCGTGCATGAACTGGCTCTCGTACTTCATCGCCTCGCAGAGACCCTTGGCCTCCTCGAGATCGCCCCGCTCGATCGCCTCGATCGCACGATCCATCGTCGGCCGCGACATCTCCCCCAGCTCCTCGTCGCTGAACCATCTCTCGTCGTCGGACATCTGACCTCCTCGCACCGGATCGGGAGCGACAAGCCTATGCGCATCCGACGCGGGCTCCGCGACTCAGCCGATCGCACTAAGGCAGCCGGCGGACCCAGTCACCTTCTCGGTCGTTTGCGAAACCGCCCCCTCCCAAGCCCCGCGAAGAACATGCGAACGGTCCGGGACAATCAGATTCCGGCCACACACATGCACCTCGGCGACTAGCGGCGGCGCTTGAGGATCTTGAGCTTGATCGTCTGCTGACCGCGAGCCATCGATGAAGCCGGGAGCTGCCCGCGAAGCCACCTTTGCCGACCGGTAGCGGTAGACCGACCCGGCAATGCCGTCGAGCACAACCCGGATCGCGGCCACGGGCTCGGGCCCGCGCAGCTCACTGAGCTCGTGCCGCGTGACTTCACGCACCTCTGCACCGCGCTCCTGCAGAGCAACGCCGATCGGCGCCAACGGGCCCCCGGTCTCTGCCGTGCCGGCGGCCGGCGGCTTCTCAACGGTGGAGCCGCCGTCGTCCCCACCGCATCCCGCGACCGCGGCGACGAGCAGCGTGAGCGAGATCGTCAACCAGGTACGCATGCCAGTACTACGTGGCGCCCGGCGCGACGTCACACGCAATCGCTGAGACCGAATCGGCCTCAGCCGACTTCTGCGGGCTCGACCTCGACCTCGTCGTCGCGGCCGGCGAGCCGGTCGCGGCCGCGCTGCACGGCGGCGAGGAACTTCTGGAGGTTGACCTCCAGGGTCGAAAGAATCTCATCGGCGTAGTCCTCGGCCCCGAGGCGGATCTGCCGCTCGGTGTCGCGGGCGTCCTCGAGGATCTCCTCGGCGCCACGCTCGGCCTGCTTGTAAACCTCTTCTTCGCTGATCAGGCGGGCCTGCTGGTCGCGGGCCTCCTTGACAACTCGCTCGGCCTCGCGCTTGGCCTCGGCGAGCATCTCCTGACGCTCCTTGACGATCCAGCGCGCCTGCTTGATCTCCTCGGGGATCGTGGCCCGCATCTGATCGAGCAGGTCGTAGATCTCCTCGCGGTCCACACGCACCTGATCCGTGAGCGGCACGGGCCGCGCGTTGTGGATCAGGTCGTCGAGTTTGTCTATGAGTACGAGTACGTCCATGGTGTGCGCCTAAAGCTTAGGGATTGGAGGCCAGAATCCTCGTTGTGCGGGAACTTTCGCCGCCCCGCTGCAAGCTCCTGCCCAGCGCGGCGACGGCCAATCCCGCTTTCAATCCCGCTCGATCCGCGCAGCAAGCTGTGCAGCAACAGCCTCCGGGACCAGATCGCTGACGTCGCCACCAAACGTGGCGAGCTCTTTAACACCCGTCGAGGAGAGGAAGCTGTACTCCGGCGAGGCCATCACGTAGACGCTCTCGATGTCGGGGGCGAGCTTACGGTTGAGCTGGTTCATCTCGAACTCGTATTCGAAATCTGAGATCGCGCGCAGGCCCTTGACGATCGCCTTGGCACCGTTTTCGCGGGCGAAGTCGACGAGCAGGCTGCGGAAGACCATGACCTCGACGTTGCCGAGGTGGCCGACGGCGTCCTCGAGGAAGACCTTGCGCTCCTCGGGTGTGAAAAGCGGCTCGCTCTTGCGTGGCGACTGCCCGACGACGCCGACGATCACCCGCTCGAAGACCCGCGACGTGCGGGTGATGATGTCGAGGTGCCCGTTGGTCACGGGGTCGTAGCTGCCGGGGCAGACCGCAGTTCTGAGCTCACTCATTGCTCACCACCGTATACGTGTACGAGGGCGGCGCCGTAGCGGCGCTCCCGCTGGAGGGGCAGCGACAGCCGCAGCGGGCGCTTCGGCGAGGACTCCACGACTACCCGCGCCCCCGGCTGGAGGCGGTCTGCGAGCAGCTTGTCGAGGTCGTCGGCAAAGCGGTCCGCGAGTCTATACGGCGGATCGCAGAGCACGAGGTCGTAGAGGTCGAGATCGGAGCCGAGGAAGCTGAGAGCGTCGGCGCGCTGAAGCAGGCAGCGCTCCTCGACCCCCAGCGCCTCGACGTTGGCCTCGGCGGTGCGCAGATCGATGTCAACGAGGGTCAGTTCGGCCGCCCCCCGCGAGAGCGCTTCCAGTCCGAGCGCGCCGCTCCCGCAGAACAGGTCGAGCACCGACTCCCCCTCCAGCGGGCCGAGCATCGAGAAGATCGCCTCCCGGGTCCGCTCGGTGCTGGGCCGCACCTCCTCGGTCCCCTCCCGCGGCGAGGTGAGCCGGCGACCGCCGAACTCGCCGCTGATGATCCTCAGGGACGGTCCGCGACCCCCTGCTCCGCCCCGCGCCACGCTCAGGCCGCGATCGGTTCGGCCCGCTCGTCGCCGAAGCGCTCGCGGACGGCGTCCAGCAGAGGGCCGAGGGCCCCCTCGCCCAGCGACCCGTGGCGGTCGAGCAGGTTGAGGAGGTCGGCCCGTGCCACAGCCAGGAGCTCGGCGTCGTCGGGGAGCTTGGCGACCCGGAAGCGCGGCAGCCCGGACTGCTTGGTGCCGAGGACCTCGCCTTCTCCGCGCAGCGTGAGATCGATCTCGGCCAGGCGAAAGCCGTCGCTCTCGGCCGCGATCGCGGCGAGGCGGGCCTGAGCCCGCTCGGTCTCGGCCTCACCGAAGAGGATGCAGTGCGAAGCGTGCTCGCCGCGGCCGATCCGGCCGCGCAGCTGGTGCAGTTGGCTGAGGCCGTAGCGGTCGGCGCCCTCGATCAGCATCACGCTCGCGTTGCCGACGTCGATGCCGACCTCGATCACGCTGGTGGCGACGAGGACGTCGGTGGCGCCCGAGGCAAAGCGGGCCATCGCCTCGGCCTTCTCCGCGGCCGGCATCTGGCCGTGCAGGACCGCGACGCGCTGCTCAGAGAACTCACCCCCGGCCAGGCGGGCGCCCTCGGCTACGGCGGCTTTCGCCTGCTTGTCCTCCGACTCGCTGACCAACGGACAGACCACGTAGGCCTGGCGACCCTCGGCGATCCGCTCGCGGATGAAGCCGTAGGCGCCCTCACGGCGTTCCTCCCCCACCACCCAGGTCTTGATCGGCTTGCGGCCCGCGGGCAGGCTGCGCAACGTGGTCGTGTCGAGGTCCCCGTAGGCGGTGAGGCTGAGCGTCCTGGGGATCGGGGTCGCCGTCATGTGCAGGACGTGCGGCGCCACATCGCCCGGGCCCTTCTGATCGAGCCGGCGACGCTGGCCGACGCCGAAGCGGTGCTGCTCATCGACGACGGCGAGGCCGAGGCGGGCGAACTCCACGGTCGGCTCGATCAGGGCGTGGGTACCGACGATCAGCCCCAGCTCACCGGTGGCGAGGACCGAGAGCGTGCGCTTGCGGCTGGCCGCGGGTGTCGAGCCCGTGAGCAGCGCCGCCGGTAGCGGCATTCCCGCCAGCAGCCTCTCGAGCGTCTGGAAGTGCTGAACAGCGAGCGTCTCGGTCGGAGCCATGAGCGCGGCCTGGGCGCCGTTCTCGAGCGCGCGCAGCATCGCGTAGAGGGCGATCACCGTCTTACCTGAGCCGACTTCGCCCATCAGCAGCCGCTGCATCGGCCGCCCGGCGCTCAGGTCGCGGTCGATCTCGGCGCAAGCGGCGGACTGGTCGGGCGTCAGGCGGAAGGGGAGCGAGGCCAGCCAGGGACGGACCAGCTCACCCGGCTCCTCGAAGCGCAGCCCGACGCGCTCGTCCTCGCGCTCGCCACGCCGAGCCAGCATCGCGGCCTGATGGAGGAAGAGCTCCTCGTAGGCGAGCCTGCGGCGCGCGAGCTCGACCTCGGCGCCGTCGGCCGGGAAGTGAGCCGCAAGTCGGGCGTCGGCGGCGGCCGGCAGGCCGTGGGCGAACCTGAGCGCGGCGGGCAGCGGCTCGTGCAGATCGCGGGCGCCCGCCAGCGCGCACCAGACCCACTCGCGCAGCTTCTGCGGGCGCAACCCGTCCCCGGCGGGATGCACGGGGACCATGCCGGTCGTGTGCAGGCCGCTGGGCAGGCGGCCGGCCGCGCTCAGCGGGTCGCGGTCCTGCTCCTCCCCGTCACCATCCGCCCCGTCGCCGAGGATCTCGTGGTTCTCGACCCGGAAGCCCTGGCGATCGAGGCGCCCGTTGAGCAGCAGCCGCGTGCCCGGCTTGAGCCTCTCGGCGAGCCAGGCCTGGTTGAACCAGCTCGCCTGTAGCGGGCCACTCGGATCCGCGACCGTCGCCTCCACGATGCTCAGGTTGCGCCGCCGGGTCGGGCGCAGCCGGGCGCTGCGCACCTCGACCACGACCGTCGCCTCCATCCCGAGCCGCAGCTCCGCGATCTCGGTGGCTCCAGCCCGGTCCCGGTACGAATGCGGGACGTGTTCGATCAGGTCGCCGAGCGTGTGCAGGCCGATGCGTTCGGCAGCCGCGCCGAGCTTTGGTCCCACTCCGGCAAGAGCGTCCACCCGCGCCTGATTGCGTGCCGGGCGCCGCCAGGAACGCAGTGGGACAGCGAGGAGCCGGTCGCGGTCGAGCGGGGCGCCGTCGCCGATCCCCCGCATAGGCCACGCGTCGTCGTCTGCCAACTCCTCGGCCCGCGTCGTGGCCTGCTCGGTGCTCAACCTGGACTGCCCTCGCTCATCACGCCTGAGGCTACGACAGGGTCCGCCCGGAACGGGCGCGCCGATGCGGCTGGCTACCCTTTCCCGATGGGCCGGATCGAGGATCGTCTCGAGGAGCTGGGCATCGAGTTGCCGCAGCCGTTCGCGCCACCGCCAGGCGTGGAGTTCAACTTCGATCTGGTCAGCATCAGCGGCCGCCACGCCTACGCCTCCGGGCACGGTCCCGCCGACGGCGCCGAGATTCTGATCAGCGGCAAAGTCGGCGCCGAGGTCAATGTGGACCGGGCCCGCGAGGCAGCGCGCCTCACCGGCCTGTCGATCGTGGCCTCCCTCAAGCAGGAACTCGGTGAGCTGGACCGTGTCTCGAACTGGGTCAAGGCCCTGGGGCTGGTCAACTGCGCGCCGGGCTTCAACGCCACGCCGGCGGTGATCAACGGCTTCAGCGACCTGATCATCGAGATCTGGGGGGACGCGGGTCGCCACGCACGCTCAGCGATCGGCGCCGCCGAGCTGCCGTTCGACATGTCGGTCGAGGTCGAGGCGATCGTCGAGCTCGGGGGCTGAGCGGCATGGGACGCCCCCGTCCAGCCTCGCTCGGTCACCCGCAGCCCGACCCCTGCGAGGGCGTCGCCGCCAACGGCCGCCGCCGCGAGTCCGTCTGGGAGTACCCGCGACCGCCGAAGCTCGAGGTCGTCGAGCGCCGCGTCCGGGTGCAACTCGGCGGCGAGACGATCGCCGACGTTGCGCGAAGGGGGGCGAAGCGCGTCTGCGAGACAGCCGGCGGGCCGGTGGTCTACCTGCCGCCCGGGGAGATCGCCGAGGGCGCGCTGACGCCCGTGCCGGGCGGCTCCTTCTGCGAGTGGAAGGGCCAGGCCTCCTACTTCGACGTCAGCGCCGGCGGGCAGACCGCGCGACGCGGCGCCTGGACCTACACGGACCCGAACGCCGCCTACCGTGAACTGCGCGACCTGGTCGCCTTCTACCCGGGCTTGCTCGAGTGCCATCTCGACGACGAGCGGGTCGAGCCCCAGCCCGGCGGCTTCTACGGCGGCTGGATCACGGCCGAGATCTGCGGCCCGATCAAGGGCGAGCCGGGCAGCGGCGGCTGGTAGCCGGCACCCCGAAGTAGCGCCCTACTGGACCGCCAGCAACCACCAATAGGCGGGCTGACCGCCCTCGTGGGCCTCGACCTCGAGTCCATCCGGGGCCAGAGAGGTGACCTCGCCAAGTTCGATCGGCGCGTTCTCACCCTCGATGATTGTGACGATCTCAGAGTCCTCGGCGAGCGCTTCCATCGTCGCGGTGAGCGTCGAGCCGGCACCACCCCAGGCGACGACCTCGCCGTCGACAAATCCAACAGCGTCACCCCGTACGAAGCGGCCCTCGGCGTCGTCGCGGGCCGCTGGAGCGACGGCCCCGACGCGAGTCTCGGCAAGCATCTCGGTGAGGCGGGCGAGGTTCTCATCGCCACCCGAGGCGGGATCGAACTCGATCATCGCGACTAACCCCGCCTGCTGGGCGGTGCAGTCCGCAACCGTTGCGGAGCGATCGCTGAGCTCGGCGGCCCGCTCGGCAGCCATCACCACGTTGGGCGAGTTGGGCAGGACGATGACGTGGTCAGCCGGCACGGCGTGGATGCCCGCCAGCAACTCGTCGGTGGAGGGGTTCATCGTCGGGCCGCCGTCAACGACGTCGGCGCCCAACTCCTCGTAGAGACGCCGCAGCCCCGGGCCAGAGGCCACGGCGAGCACCCCGGTGCGGCTCTCGCCGGCAGCGAGGCGCGCCTCGCGGGCCTCGATCTGCTCCCGCATATCGGCCTCGTCGACATTGCTGATCACGCCGTGCCCCTCGAAGACCTCGCGCGCCAGAGGCGGCTCGTCGGTGTGTACGTGCACCTTGAGCGTCTGATCATCGCCGACGACGAGCACCGAGTCGCCGAGCTTCTCGAGCTCGGCCACGAAGTTTGCCTGGTCGAGGCCGGTGCCGCTCACGATGAAGTTGACGCAGAAACGGAAGCGACTGTCGATGTGGTTCGGAACGGAGAGCCTGGCGGGCGCCTGCTCAGCCACCTCGATCCCGTTGCCCTCGCCGCGCAGGCCCGCCAGCGCACCGGCGAGGATCAGCACGAGCCCGTGGGCGCCGGCGTCCACGACCCCCGCGTCGGCGAGCACTTCGAGCTGGCCGGTCGTCTTCGAGACGGCCTCCTCCCCGGCCCGGGTCAGCACCTCAACGACCCCGGCGAGGATCTCGTCCTGCCGATCGCCGGTGTCCCCGCCGCCGAGCCGCTGCTCCTCGGCCGAGATCCGGGTGAGGTAGGTGGTCGCCGCGTGGGCCATCGCCCGGACCACGGTCAGCATCGTGCCCTCGGCCGGATCGCGGACCGATTCGTAGGCGGCATCGGCGGCGCGTGAGAAGGCGGCGGCGATCAGCACCGGATCGATCAGCTCACCGGGTCGAGTCGCGAGCTCCTCGGCGGCGCCGCGCACGATCTGGCTGAGAATCACGCCGGAGTTGCCGCGTGCACCCATGAGCGCCGCCCGCGCCACGGCGTGGACGATCTCGGTGCGGTCGGGTGAGGAGCCGCCCTCGGACTCGATCCTGTCGAGCTCGGTCAGAACGGCGTGCATGGTCAGGGCCATGTTGTCGCCGGTGTCGCCATCGGCGACGGGAAAGACGTTCAGGTCGTTGACTTCGTGGCGGCGGGCATCGAGGTTCGCGTAAGCGGACTCGACCACGCGCCGGAAGCGCTCTACAGACGGATCAGGCACAACGCGAGCAAACTACAGCCGCGACCAGCGACACGCATTCCTGCGCCGCGTCAGACTGATTTAGTGACCTTGTTGGCCTTGAGGCAGCGGGTGCAGACGTAGACGCGGCGGGGACTTCCGTCCTCGCTGATCCGCACCTTCTGGAGGTTCGGGTTGAAGCGGCGGCGGGTCGCGACCATCGAGTGGCTGCGCGAGTTTCCGACCGCGGGCTTCTTACCGCAGCTGTGACATACCTTGGCCATCGGACGCGGCATGGTAGACCACGGCGCCCGCCGACGCCGGGTTCCCGGGCTCAGGCCAGGCTCTCCGCCATCAGGTGCGTGCGCATCACGGCGATCGCGGCGTTGCGGCCCTGGTCGCGCTTGCCGCCGCCCGCCCGTGCCTCAGCCTGCTCGCGGGTGTTGCAGGTGATCACCCCGAAGGCAGAGGGCACGCCCGTGTCGAGCGCGACGCGCTGGATTCCGGCGGCGGCCTCGCCGCAGACGAAGTCGTAGTGGTCGGTCTCACCGCGGATCACGACGCCGAGGCAGGCGACGCCCGCGTAGCGCCCACTCGCGGCGCAGTACTGGGACGCGAGCGGCAACTCGAAGGCGCCGGGCACCTCAAAGACATCGACCGCATCCGGGGAGATCCCGCCCTCCGCGAAGCCCTCGTGGGCACCGGCGATCAGCCTGTCGGCCAGGTCGCGGTAGAAGGTCGCCACGCAGATCGCCCAGCGCTCAGAGCCCAGCACCCCCCGCTCTTCGGTGCTCAGCTCTGCCCCAGGATCAGCCGCGCCCATCGACGCCTCCCCGCGACTCCTTCTCGTCCCCGCGATCGCGCGCATCGCGCTCCTGCTCGTCGTGCAGCATCTCCTCGTCGAAAGCGAGCCCCTGGTGATGCACGGTGTGCCCCATCTTCTCCTGCTTGGTCTTGATGTAGGCGGCGTTGTGCTCGTTCAGCTTTCCCTGGATCGGGACCTGCTCGCTGACCGAGAGGCCGTAGCCCTCGAGGCCGATGATCTTCTTCGGATTGTTGGTGAGGATGCGGATGCTGGTCAGCCCGAGGTCCTTGAGGATCTGGGCCCCGATCCCGTAGTCGCGGAGGTCGGCGGGCAGACCGAGCTTGAGGTTGGCGTCAACGGTGTCCAGGCCCTCCTCCTGGAGCTTGTAGGCGCGCAGCTTGTTGAGCAGGCCGATGCCGCGGCCCTCCTGGGAGAGGTAGAGCAGGACGCCGGCGCCCTCCTCCTCGATCTGGGCCAGGGCGGCCTCGAGCTGGCCGCCGCAGTCGCAGCGGAGGCTGTGGAAGACATCACCGGTGAGGCACTCGCTGTGTACCCGGACCAGGACGTCGTCGGTGCCGGCGACCTCGCCCTTGACCATCGCCACGTGGTGCTTGTCGTCCACCAGCGAGCGGTAGCCGACCGCGTTGAACTCGCCCAGCGCCGTGGGCAGCTTGGTCGAGACGATCCGCTCGACGAGCTTCTCGGTCCGGCGCCGATAGGAGATCAGCTCCGCAACCGTGACCATCACCAGATCGTGCTCGGTGCAGTAGCCCTCGAGATCCGGGACACGGGCCATCGTGCCGTCCTCGTTCATGATCTCGCAGATCACGCCGCCCGGGATCAGGCCGGCGAGCCGGGCGAGGTCGATGCTCGCCTCCGTGTGACCGGTGCGCTCGAGCACGCCGCCGGACTTGGCCTTCAGCGGGAAGATGTGGCCGGGCTGGACCAGGTCCGAGGGACGCGAATGCGGGTCGATCGCCACCTGGATCGTCCGCGCCCTGTCGTGGGCGGAGATCCCTGTGGTGACGCCCTCAGCGGCCTCGATCGTGACGGTGAAGGCGGTCTGCAGCGGGGCCTCGTTCTTTGGGGTCATCAGGTTCAGCTCGAGCTCATCGCAGCGCTCGGAGGTGAGTGCCAGGCAGATCAGCCCGCGGCCGTGCTTGGCCATGAAATTGACGGCCTCGGGGGTCGCGAACTGGGCTGCCATGACGAGGTCGCCCTCGTTCTCGCGGTCCTCGCCGTCGCAGACGACGACCATCCGGCCCCGCCGGATCTCCTCGATCGCTTCCTCGATCGTCGAGAATGGGGAATCGGCGGCACCACCCTTGGCGGCGTCGGCCTGGTTGGCGCTTGATTCGGACATCGGCGTCAGCTCCTTTCAGCAAAGCCTTGTAGCAGTCGCTCCGCGTAGCGGGCGATCAGATCCACTTCGAGATTGATTGGGGCGCCGACTTCGGCTGCCCCGAGGGTAGTCCGCTCGAGCGTCTCAGGAATCAGCGAGACCTCGAGCCCGGAGTCGGTGAGTGCGGAAACGGTGAGGCTGACTCCGTTGAGCGCGATCGAGCCGTGCTCGACCACGTAACGCTGTAAAGGCTCCGGCACGCCCACCTCCACCCGGCGGGCGATGCCGTCCGCGGCAATGGCTGCGATCTCGCCCACGCCGTCGACGTGGCCCTGAACGATGTGGCCGCCGAAGCGGTCGCCGGCGCGCATCGCGGGCTCGAGGTTGAGGCGGGTTCCGGGCTCGAGACCGGCCAGCGAAGTCAGGCTCAGCGTCTGGTTCATGACGTCGGCCTCGAAGCCGCCTTCATCAAGACCGGCCACCGTGAGGCAGACCCCGTTGACCGCGACCGAGTCGCCGCTGCCCAACTCCGGAGCGAGCGTGGTGCCAATGGAGATGCGTGCGCCCTCTTCGGAGGCCTCGATCGAGCGCACGGTGCCGAGGTCGGCGATCAGTCCGGTGAACATCTCACCACTCTCGCATCCGGGCGCGGATCAGCAGGTCCTCACCGGAGGGCTCCCACTCCATCGACAGGGCGACGGCCGCGGCCTGCAGCGACGCAGCACCCTCGCCACCCGCCAGCGGCCTCGCGCCGGTCCCTCCCAGCAGCTTGGGAGCGACGAACAGGCGTAGCTCGTCGAGGGCGCCCGCATCGAGGAAAGCGCCGACCAGGGTCGCCCCCCCCTCCAGCATCATGCTCGTCAGGTTGCGCGCGCCGAGCTCGTTCAGGGCCGGCCCGATGCGCTGGGCGCCCTCGCCCCCACAGACGATCACCTCGACGCCCGCATTGGTCAGGGGATCGACCTGCTTGGGCTCGGCGGCGGGACCGGCGATCACGATCACCGGGGCCTCGGTCACGGTGCTCACCAGGCGGCTATCGAGTGGCAGGCGCGCGGCTGAGTCGAAGACCACCCGGGTCGGCTGCCGCTCGGCGCCGACGCCACGGGCCGTCAGCAGGGGGTCGTCGCTGAGCGCGGTGCCGATCCCGACCGCCACCGCGTCGAGCCCCGCCCGCCAGCGGTGAACCGCCTCTCGGCTGCTGTCGCCCGAGATCCACTTGGAGTCGCCGGAGGCCGGGGCCGTGCGGCCATCGAGAGTGAGCGCCGACTTGAGCATCACGTGCGGCCGGCCCGTGCGGGCGTGCTTGCGGAATGGCTGAATGAGCAGGCGGGCTGCGGCGGACTCGGGCCCGTCGATGAACTCGACCGCCAGCCCCTCATCGCGCATCATTCCCGGCCCGCGACCGGCCGCCTTCTCGCTCGGGTCGTCGCAGCCGATCACCACCCGGCCGATCCCGGCCGCGACCAGCGCATCGGCGCAAGGCGGCTGGCGCCCCTGGTGCGCGCAGGGCTCGAGGCTGACGTAGATCGTCACGCCGGCGACATCGGCGCCGCGGCCGGCGGCGTCCTCGAGCGCAGCGGCTTCGGCATGCAGGCCACCGAGCCGGTCGTGCCAGCCCTCTCCGAGTACTCGGCCCTCGCCGACGATCACGGCGCCGACCAGCGGGTTGGGACTGACCCTGCCGCGGCCGCGCTCAGCCAGCTCCAGCGCTCGCCGCATATGGATTCGGTCCTGGTGTGTAACTGCTGCCGTACCGGGGGCTTCCACTGGCGCTTTGCTCCCTTGATTGACTGGTCAGTCAACCGAATTCTACCCCGGCTGTTGCCTGTCGGGGTGTGGGCTCGTATTCTCCCACCCAATGACTCGATCGGAAGCGGAACAGGAGCGCGCCGAACTGGCAGCCGGACACCCGGACCGCGCCACCCACAGCTTCATTCTCAGCGAGCGTGACGGCGACTGGACGGTCGCCAAGGTGGCTCTGCCCCCCAGCCTGGCCGCCGGGGCGACGCCGGGCGAGCCCGGCACCGCCGAGCCGCTGCATGATCACAGCGGCACCCGCCTACCGGGTGGCATCCCGAACTGGTCCGCCCTCTAAGTGGACCTCTAGGCCCGCGGCTCCGCACCGATGTCAGACGCCGAGATGATCCTGATCGGCGGGCTGCTCCTCGCCGTGGGGATCGGCGCCGCCATGGTGGCCGACCGCGTGCGCGTACCGGGCCTGATCCTCTTCCTCGGCCTGGGGATGGTGATCGGCGGCGAGGGCGTCGGCGGAGTCGAGTTCAACGACGTCGAGTTGACCCGCACCCTGGGCACGATCGGCCTCGTGCTGATCCTCTTCGAGGGCGGTCTGACCTCGGGCTGGAAGGAGATCCGCCCCGTCTTCGGCGTGGCCCTCTCGCTGGCGGTGCTCGGCACCCTGATCACCGCCCTGATCGCCGGCCTCGCCGCGCGCTTCCTCTTCGACCTGGGCACCCTCGAGGCGCTGATCATCGGCTCCGCCGTGGCCGCCACCGACAGCGCGGCGATCTTCGCCGTGCTGCGCGGCTCGACCCTGCGCAAGCGCCTGGCGCGCTCCCTCGAGGGCGAGTCGGGCATGAACGATCCGGTGGCCCTGCTACTCGTCACCGGCTTTATCGCCTGGATCCAGGAGCCCGATTACGGCGCCATCGACATGGCCGGCGAGTTCGTGCTCGAGCTGACGATTGGCGCGGCGATCGGGATCGGGATCGGGATCGCCGTGCGCAAGGCTTTCCGCGAGCTCAACTACCCCACCCCCGGGCTCTACCCGGTCGCCTCGATCGCCTCGATCGGTCTCTCCTACGGCGCCGCCGAGTTGCTGCACGGCTCGGGGTTTCTCGCGGTCTACCTGACCGGGCTCGTACTCGGTACAGGGATTCTGCCCGCCCGCCGCACGATCACCGCCTTCCACCAGGGGGTCAGCTGGGTCGCCCAGATCTCGCTCTTCTTCCTGCTCGGCCTGTTGGTGGTGCCCAGCGAGCTGGGCGAGGTGGCGCTGGAGGGCGTTGCTCTGGCGCTGGTCGTGATGCTGGTCGCCCGGCCCGTGGCCACGCTGGTAGCCACCCAGATCGCGCCCTTCCGCCTCCGCGAGCGGCTGATGCTGAGCTGGGCGGGAATGCGCGGCGCGATCCCGATCTGGCTCGCCACCTTCCCAGTGATCGCGGGGATCAACGACAGCGCCTTCGTCTTCAACATCGTCTTCTTCGTCGTCGTCCTCTCGACCCTGATCCAGGGCGTGACCTTCGAGTCGCTGGCCGCCCGGCTCGGACTGACCACCGACGAGCCGGCCCTGCCCCAGCCCCTGGTCGAGACCGGCATGATCCAGGAGCTGGGCGGCGATGTCTTCGCCTTCCAGGTGAACGCGACCGACGTCGTCGTCGGCCACCAGATCAAGGAGCTCGGACTGCCCCGCGACGCCCTCGTCAACCTGATCGTCAGAGATGGCGCGGCGCTGCCGCCGCGTGGTTCGACGGTCGTCGTAGCGGGCGATGATCTACACCTGCTGATCCGCCGCGAGGCACGGCGCCAGGTCGGCGAGCTGACCGACCGTTGGCGCAACGGGCCGATCGCCGACCCGCACATAGCCGCGCTCGGCGTGCGAGGCTCACCCCAGATCTTCACCGTGCGACCGACCGGGCCCGAGGACGGGGACACCGGGGCACCGACCCAGGTCGGCGACGTTGACGTCGCGGGGATCCTGCGCACGCGCTTCGACCGCTCCGCGGCGGTCGTAGTGCTCAGCGACGGCCGCTTTGCGGTGACCTCGCCGGATCTGACAGCGCTGGGCGGCCGGCGAGCGCTGGCCCGCTGGTGCGTGGAGCGGGCCGAGCGGCGGCAGATCAGCCCACAGGAACGCTCCTGGTGGCAGGAGGCAGTCGGCGTGCTCAACGCCCCTGCGCTGCGCTTGAGAGACCGAGAGACCGAGAGACCGAGGAGCTGAATTCGGCTACTCGGCCCCGGCGGCCGCAGCGATCTCTGCATAGGCCGCGGCCGGATCCGGCTTGCCGAAGATCGCCGAGCCGGCTACGAAGAGATCCGTTCCGGCCGCCGCAACCGCGGGCGCGGTCGATGGATCTACGCCGCCGTCGGCCTCGATCATCGGGGCGCTCTCTCCGGCGGAGGTAGTCAGGGCCCGGAGCCGCTCGATCTTGCCCGCCGAGGTCGAGATGAACTTCTGCCCTCCCCACCCGGGATTGACGGTCATGCAGAGCAGGATGTCGGCCAGTTCCGCCACGTCTTCGGCGGCGCTCACGGGCGTGCCGGGATTGAGCGCCAGGCCGGCGAGGCAGCCGGCCTCGCGGATCGCGCCGAGCAGCCGATGCGGATGGGGAGTCGCCTCCACGTGAAAGGTGATCGAGTCAGCCCCCGCCGAGACGAACTCGCCGACCTGACTCTCGGGGTCGGCGATCATCAGGTGGCAATCCAGGACGCCGCCGGCCGCGTGGACCTGCTCGGCGATGGCCGAGACGATCAGCGGACCGATCGTGATCGGGGGCACGAAATGCCCGTCCATCACGTCGACGTGGATCACTCGGGCCCCCGCGTCCATCACCTCCTCGATCTGGCTGCCCAGACGCGCGAAGTCGGCCGAGAGGATCGACGGCGCAATGCGCCGTCCGCCGAAGCCCTCGCGATCGGGGAGCGACCTCATCAGATCGGCCTCAGCATCGAGATACCGCACGACGTGCAGCGCAGGTCGCGGTCCGTGGACATCCGGGCGATGGTCTGGTGGATGCCACAGCCGGGACATTGCGAGACAAGCTCGTAGCGGCCCAGGCAGCTGACGCAGCGGAAGCGCCCGGGCAGCTGAGTCGGTCGCAGCCAGGGCTCGCCGCAACCCGGGCAAGCGGGTCGCTCGAGGACCGGTGTGCTCATGCCGAACCCTCCGCGGCTCGCTCGAATCCGGAGATGAAGAAGCCGTCGCTGCCGTCGCGCCCAGGCAGCAGCTGCAGGAAGCGGCGGTCGTCTGTGGCGGCGAGATCCGGGTGCTCTCCCCCGAGATCGAGGGCGGTGAGGCCGGAGTCGGAGCCGGCCTGCCCCGCGGCCACGGCGCTGCCCTCGCGGCGCGAGATCGTGCAGACGGAGTAGAGAAGCCGGCCGCCCGGCTCCAGGGCCGATGCCGCATTGCCGAGCAGCCGTCGCTGCAGCGCGGCGGTGGCGCCTACCTCCTCGGCCGTGCGCCGCCAGCGCACGTCGGGGCGGGAGGCGAGGGTGCCGAGACCTGAACACGGAGCGTCCACGAGAACCCGATCGTATCCCGATCGGAGTTCCAGCTCCGCGCCGTCGCCCCGCAGGACGCTCACGTTGCTCAGGCCGGCGCGCCCGCAGAGCTCCTCCAGCTCGGAGGCGCGCGCGGGATCGAGCTCCACAGCCGTGACCCGGCCCTCCGGCCTGGCAGCTTCGGCGAGCTGGGTCGTCTTGATCCCCGGGGCCGCACAGAGGTCCAGGACGCGATCGCCCGGCTGCACGCCGAGCAGGTTCGCTGCTGCGGCGGAGCCAGGTGATTGCGGCACCAGTTCGCCGCGGTGCACGGCGTCCTCGAGCAGGTTCCAGTCGCCGTCCGCGACCTGCAGCAGCCCGACCCCCTTGAGCAGTGAATCCCCAAGCGTCGGCTGCTCCAACCTGACGCCGGCAACGACGAGCGCCTGCTCGACATCCGCCTCACGGCCGACCGGCGTGATCCGGTAGCAGCGGACCGGCGGGCGATTGGCCGCGGCCATCAGCTCCAGAGCGCGCTCCTGACCCTGCTCTTCCCACCAGAGCTCGGCGATCCACTGCGGTACCGAATGCGTGATCGCAGCGGCGGCCGGATCGGCCGTGCCGACGGTCGCGAGCAACTCGCGGCCCTCACGGCTGGCCCGTCGAAGGACGGCGTTGACGAGCCCGGCTCCGCGGTGGCGGCGGCCCCCGTCGCGCCCACCCTTGGCGAGTTCGACGGCCTGATCGACGGCCGCGTGATCGGCGACCGCGTCGTCGAAGAGCAACTCGAACATGCCGAGCCGCAACGCGGCCAGTAGCGCCGGCTCGATCCGCTCGGTCGGCCGCGAGGTCAGTTCAACGATCAGGTGGTCGCTGCTCCCCCGGCGCTGGACCGAACCGTAGGCCAGCCGCTGCGCGAAGCCCCGCTCGCGGCCCTCGAGTCCCGCCCGGCCGGCGGCGGAGCGCAGCGCCCGATCAGCGTAGGCACCGTGTTCGAAGACCCGGCGCAGAACCTCGTATGCAACGGCCCGGGCCGGAGTCGGGCCGCTCAAGGCCGCTCGACCGCTGGGTCGACCGCCACGTCCGCGGGCGGCCCCTTGCCGCGCAGGTAATCGGCGGCGGCCATCTCGCGCCGGCCCGGCGGCTGCAGGCGGGTGATCGCGAGAGTCCCCTCGCCACAGCCGATCAGCAACTCGCCCTCGGGTCCGGCCTCTGCGACTCCCGGCTCGAGTGCCGGGCCGTCCTGCGCCCGGGCCTCACGGACACCGAGTCGCTCGCCGCCGGCCAGTTCCAGATGGGCACCGATGTGCGGGGTGAGGGCGCGCACGGTCCACGCCAGCTCACGGGCGCCGCAGGCCGGGTCGAGCCGCCGGTCGGCCGGCTCGATCTTCTCGGCGTAGGTGACGCCCTCCTCCGGCTGCTCCTCGAATCCCAGCGTGCCCGCCGCGTGCGCGCTGAGTGCCTCGACCAGCATCCGGCCGCCGAGCGTCGACAGTCGCGGCGCGAGCTCGCCGAAAGTCTCGGTGGGCTCGATCGCGAGTTCCGCCGTCAGCGCGACGGGCCCGGAGTCGAGTCCCTCGGTGAGCCGCATCACGCAGACCCCCGTGCGCTCGTCACCGGCCATCAGCGCCCGCTCGATCGGCGCCGCCCCGCGCCAGCGGGGCAGCAGTGAGGGATGGATGTTGAGCATCGGCAGGTCGGTCAGCAGCGGCTCCTTGATCAGCTGGCCGAAAGCGCAGACGCAGCCGACCTCGACGCCGGCGTCCGCGAGCGCTGCCAGCGAGTCGGGCTGGTTGACGCTGCTCGTCTGATGCAGAGGGATACCAAGCTCGAGCGCCGCCTCCGCCGCCGGTGGCGCCGCGAGCTTGCGGCCGCGGCCACGGGGACGGTCGGGCGGTGTGACGACGAGCGCGGGCCGGTGTTCGGAGCCCGCGAGGATGCGAAGCACCTCCGCCGCGAATCCGGATGTCCCGAGGTAGGCGTTGGCCACCCCAGGCCGGCTCACGCGGTCTCGTCCGCGGGCTTGACTTCCTCGGCCTCGGAGTCGGAGTCGTCTTCGGCCTCGGGGTCGTCTTCCAGCGAGTCGGGGCTGAAGGTGTCGCCCTCGCGCAGCGCGCGGAGCGCGGCACGGCGTTGCTCGCGGGGAGTGCGGTCGAGGATCAGAACACCGTCGAGGTGGTCGATCTCGTGCTGCAGGACCCTGGCCTCGAGCCCGGATGCCTCCAGCAAGAGCCGCTCGCCCGCCGTGTCCTGTGCGCGGACGCGTGCATGCAGGGGCCGCTCGACGTCGACGACCACTCCGGGCAGGCTGAGACAGCCCTCCTCGGCGGTCACGAGGTCGTCCGAGGTCCACTCGACCACCGGGTTGACGATCGCGCGGGGCTCGGAATCGGGGCCGGCCTGGAAGACGAGCATGCGGCGCATCACGCCGAGCTGGTTGGCGGCGAGGCCGATCCCGAGCGCGTCGTGCATCAGCTCGACCATGCGCTCGCCCTCGGCGGCCAGCTCGGCGCCGAAGCTGTCGATCGCGCTGGCCGGCGACTTGAGCACCGGATCGCCGAACTTCCGCACGTTGGCCATCGCGATGCGGCGCCGCTCGCGTAGTTCCTGCTCCTCGCGGGTCAGCTCCGGCGGCTTGGCCGGCTCGCCCTCGGGGTCGGAGCCGAGCTCCTCGCGCTCTGTGATCTGATCCTGTTCGCTCACAGCGGGGATTCTAATTCCGGGCCGGGGTCACTGGGGATCGACGTCTACGGCAAGCGCCAGCCCGCTCAGGGCCCGCTGCGTACCCGCGGCCTCGACCACTCCACGCACACCCGCGGCGGCGGCGACCGGCTCGGCGGTCTTGATCAACAGGCGGCGGCGGAAGCGCCCGCGGCGGCGGAAGCGCGGTGCCGGGCCGAGCAGCTCAGCGTCGGCCGGCAGCTCGCCCGCAACTCCGGCGGCCAGCTTCTCGGCGGCCCGGGCCAGCGCGGCATCGTCGGGGCCCGCGAGTTCGATGGCGATCAGCGATGAATAGGGCGGGTAGTCGAAGCTCCTGCGCCGCTTCAGCTCATCGGAGAGGAAGGCCGCGGAATCATGGGCCGCCGCCGCGACAATCGGGCTCGCCTCCGGCGCCATCGTCTGCACGAGGACCTCTCCCCCGCGCTCACCGCGGCCGCTGCGCCCGGCGAGCTGGGAGACCAGCGCAAAGGTGCGCTCCTCGGCCCGGAAGTCCGGGTAGCGCAGGGTCGAATCGGCGTCCAGCAGGACGCTGAGCACGACATCGCGGAAGTCGTGGCCCTTGGCGACCATCTGCGTACCGACCAGCACGCCGCCGTCGGCGCGGCCGAACGCGGCGAGCAGCCTGCCGTGGGCCCCGCGCTGGGCCGTGGTGTCGGTGTCCAGCCGAAAGACCGGCGTCGGCTCAACCAGGTCGCTCACCAGTTGCTCGATCCGCTCGGTCCCGGCGCCGAACCGGGCCAGCGCCACCGAGTCGCACTCCGGGCAGGCCGTGGGCACCGGCTCGGTGTGACCGCAGTGGTGGCACTCGAGCCGGGCGCTGCCCCGATGCATGACCAGCGAGACATCACAGTGCGGGCAGCCGATCGCGCTGCCGCAGGCGGCGCAGGACAGGTGCGGCGAGAAGCCGCGCCGGTTAAGCATCACGATCGCCTTCGCGCCCGCCGGCAGCGACCCGAGCGCCTCCCGCGTCCGCGGATGCAGCGGCCCCGAGCGCGGTGAGACGTCGCGCATGTCGAGGATGCTGACCTTGGGCATCGGTCGAGCATCGATCCGCTCGGGCAGATCGAGACGGCTCAACTCCGCCCAGCTCTCGGGGCGCGGCGTTGCGCTGCCCGCGAGGTAGACGGCGCCGGCGACCTCGGCCCGGCGCCGGGCGACGGCACGGGCGTCGTAGCGGGGATCCCCTTCCTGCTTGTAGGAGGAGTCGTGCTCCTCGTCAACCACGATCAGGCCGAGGTCGCCGAGCGGCGCGAAGACCGCGGAGCGGGGCCCGACGCAGACCCGCGCCTTCCCCTGCCGCAGCCGTCGCCACTCGTCGTAGCGCTCGCCCTCCGAGAGGCCGGAATGGATCACGGCCACATCGTCGCCGAGCCGCGCGGCGACCCGCCCGAGGGTCTGCGGGGTGAGCCCGATCTCGGGCACGAGCAGAATCGCGGTCCGGCCCTGCGCCAACGCCGTCTCGATTGCGGCGAGATAGACTTCGGTCTTGCCCGAGCCGGTCACGCCGTGCAGGAGCAACTCCCTCGGGCCCTCCCGACCGAGCGAGGCGACGATCGAGGCGACCGCCGCTTGCTGTGCCCGCGAGAGGACCGGCGCCGGGCCGGTGTCGCCGACCGCATCGAGGATCGGCCGGCGCCGCACCTCGACGGTGCGCTGGGTGAGCAGGCCGCGTTCGGCGAGGCGCTTGATGACGGTGGAGTCGGCAGCGGCGCGTTCGTCGAGCTGCGGTCCTGAGAGCTCCTCGACATCCGAGAGCGCCTCAAGGACGGCGAGCTGCCGCTTGCCAAGGCGAGTCCCGGCCTGATCGGCAGCGCCGAGTGCCTCGCGGCCCTCGGCGGTGATGCTCGCGCGACGCTCGGTGCGGGCTTTGGGAGCGCGCGGCTTCTTACCCGTCCCCGCCCCGGGCGGCAGGGCCAAGGCGATCCCGCGTGAGGGGGCTGAGCAATAGCGCTCGGCGATCCAGCGGCCCAGGTCGAGCAGCTCTGGCAGGGTCGAGCTCTCGAGCAATTCGAGTGGCTCGGCGAGCCGCGAGGCGGGCAGATCGCTCTCGGCCGCGAGCCCGGTGACCACGCCGAGGATCTTGCGACCGGCGAATGGAACGACCATCAGGCTGCCGATCTCGACCTGTCCCCGGAGGGCATCAGGGATGCGATAGTCGAAGGGACCGCGCAGTCCCCGGGCCGTCGTTATCGGTTCAACCTTCGCAATCGACATCGGCCCGCCAACGTACGCGCAGAGACGGACACGACCGCCCGCGGCGAACAGGTCATATATTGCTGCCATGTCGTTCACGCCGGGACCGGGAGAGCAGATCGTCTTCGAGGGACATCCGTCCTGGCGCGCGATCCTCGACTACTACCTCAAGGGAGCGGGGATCACGGGCGTGCTGGTCGCCCTGGTCGTGCTCTGGGGCAAGACCGTCGGCGACGGGGTCAGCGTCGGCACCGTCCTCCTGGTGCTCTTCGTGGGCGTCGCGATCACGGCTCTGTCCGGCTTCCTGCGCCGCGTTTCGACTCGCTACACGATCACCAACCGGCGCCTGCACATCAAGCACGGCATCGTCTCCCGCGAGGTCCAGGAGACCCGCCTGAACCGCGTCCAGGACGTGCAGTACTCCCAGGGCCTGATCCAGCGACTGCTGCAGATCGGCGACATCGACTTCGACACCGCCTCCAACGACCCGACCGATTTCGTCTTCGCGGGCGTCGCCGACCCGGCCGCGATCGTCGAGAAGGTGCACAAGGCGACCGGTGACGCCGCCGAATCGGGGCTCGGAGACGAGCCCCCTCGCCAGCCCGGCATCTGAACCGGGCTTTCTGATCAGCTGATCAGTTGACGCCGGCTTCGGCCCCGATCCCGGTGGCCTCCCGGAGCTGATCGACCCGATCGGTCTGCTCCCAGCTGAGATCGAGGTCGGTGCGGCCGAAGTGGCCGTAGGCCGCGGTCGGCTGATAGATCGGCCGGTGCAGGTCGAGGTACTTGCGGAAGGCGCCGGGACGCAGGTCGAAGACCTCGCTGACAGCCCTGGTCAGCTTGGCGTCGGCGACCTTGCCGGTGCCGAAGCTCTGGACCATGATCGAGAGCGGGTGCGCGACTCCGATCGCGTAGGCGAGCTGCACCTCACAACGATCCGCAAGACCCGCCGCGACAACGTTCTTGGCCACGTGCCGGGCGGCGTAGGCGGCCGAGCGATCGACCTTCGAGGGGTCCTTGCCGCTGAAGGCACCGCCGCCGTGCCGGGCGGCACCGCCGTAGGTGTCAACGATGATCTTGCGGCCCGTGAGGCCGGCGTCGCCGACGGGGCCCCCGATCACGAACTTGCCGGTCGGATTGACGAGGAACCCCTCGCGCAGCTCCTCCTCACTGAAGAGGTTCGCGTACTCGCCGCTGAGCACCGGTGTGACCACGTGCTCCCAGAGGTCGGGCTTGATCGTGGTCTCGGACTCGATGCCCGGGGCATGCTGGGTGGAGATCAGAATCTTCACGATCTCCACCGGGCGGTTGTCCTCGTAGCGGACCGTGACCTGGGTCTTGGCGTCGGGGCGCAGGTAGTCGAGCTCGCCCGACTTGCGCACCTCGGTGATCCGCCGTGCCAGCGTGTGGGCGATCTGGATCGGCATCGGCATCAGCGCCTCGGTCTCGTTGGAGGCGTAGCCGAACATCATTCCCTGGTCGCCGGCGCCGTCCTTGTCGAACTCGTCCTCGTCGGTGGGATCGGTGCGCTGCTCGTAGGCGGTGTCGACGCCTTGGGCGATGTCGGCGGACTGCTCGTCGATCGCCGAGAGAACGGCGCAGGAGTTGCCGTCGAAGCCCATGGCGCCGTCGTTGTAGCCGATCTCGTTGATCGTCTCGCGGACGATGGCGGGGATGTCGATGTAGACGTCGGTCGAGATCTCGCCGGAGACCACGACGAGCCCCGTGTTGACGAGCGTCTCGCAGGCGACGCGCCCGTAGGGGTCCTCGCGCAGCACGGCGTCGAGGACACCGTCGGAGATCTGGTCGCACATCTTGTCCGGGTGGCCCTCGCTGACCGACTCGGAGGTGAACAGGAACTCGTTGTCTGCAAGCTCGATCGTTTCGCCCATTGCTTTAGCGCCTCACTTCGTTTCGTTGAAGATTGTTCTCTCTCTTTAACAGGAAGCAGACCTTAGCCGGGTTGGATTGGAGCCGGAGCAGTTTCGGCCTCCTGCATGGGTTCGCCGACCTCGATGCGCACGTCGCTGGCGAGCAGATCATCGTCGGCCACCACGCCGACGGCCGCGGCGTCCAGTGCCCGGAGATCTGGAGCCAACGCCGCGTAGGCGGGCACCAGCGGCAACTGCAGGACCTCTTCGCCGAGCGCGAGCAGGTCGGGAACGTCCAGGTAGAGCAGCAGTGCGACTTCGTCCGGAAGCCCGGAGACGGCGTCCTCGTAGAGGTTCGAGCCGGCGAGCGAATCCTTCACTTCGCGGGCCCGGGCAATGGCGATCGGGTCGCTGCCGACGACCAGCCTGTCGTCGAAGCTCGCGTAGGTCAGATCGACGCTCGGCGACAGTCGCAGGCTCTGGGCCTCGACGCCGTCGATGTCGCGCGTCTCGAACACGGGGCTCTGACCGTTGGATGGATCGATCGCGGCAGCGATGGGAGCCTGCAGCCCGGCGATCGCCGAGAGCGCCTGTTCGCCGCCGATCTCGTCAGCGAGCAGACCCAGGTAGGGCGGCGCCACGATGCCGCCGTCGAGGCCCGGCGTGCCGCCCTCCGGCGTATCGCCGCCCTCGTCGCCAGGCCTCGTCTTCGGCTCGACCGTGAGCGCCGATTCGCCGTCGAGCAGGGGCAGGAGCTCGCTGTCCACATCGGGGCCGCCGGTGCGCCCGAGGCGCCTGGTGAAGGCCTTCAGGCTGCGTTGCAGGGGTCTGGAGACCGAGGCTGCCTGCTCGATGAGCGAACGGGCGCTACCCCCCGGGTCGCCGAGGCCGAGATAGAGGTAGGCGTCCTCGTTGATCGACTCCGGAAGCTTGGGCTCGAAAGCAGGCAGCGAGGCGAAGGCGCTCTCGGCCTCCAACTCGGGATCCTGGAGGCTGCGCACCGCGAGCGAGATGCTGGACTCGCCGAGCACGAGCGCGGCAGCGAAGCCCTCCGTGGCACCCGCATTTACAAAGGTGTTGAAGGCGCCGAGCGTGCCGTCCTCGCGCAGTGCGTCGGCCAGATCGAGCGACACGTAGACGTCGATCAGGCGCTCGTCGGGCAGCTCGCCGAGCGCGCGGTCGGCCTCCGGATTGTTGGCCAGGGTCTGGGCAGCGGGATCGGCCGCCCGCTCGATCGCGGCAGTGACCGCCGCCTCGTCGCCGAGCAGGAGCAAGCCCTCGACGATGGCGCTGCTCAACTCCGCTGTGCTGCGCACGGTGATCCCCTTTACCTCGGATTCCGTCGTGCCGGGGCCCTGGAGGTCGGCGGCGAACTGCAGCGCCCCCTCGGTGTCGGCGATCTCGAAGAGGCTCAGCTCCGGCTCGAGGCCGCTCAGGCCGCTCCCTCCCAGGACCACGGCGACCTCCCCGCCGCTCCAGGGGCGTACATCGGCCTCGTAGTTGAGCTCGGTGCCGGTCAACGAGGGCAGGAGCGACGTGACGGTGTCGGTGACGGTCGGCAGCTTCTCGGTGAGCTTCTGCGCTGCCTCGTACTGGTCGGTGCCGGGATCGAGGTTGATGTGCAGGTAGGCGCCCGCGTCGGCCGGCGCGAGCGCGATCGTGTCGTCGGAGGGCGGACAGCGGTCGCCGCCGGGGAAGCCGCACGGCGCGTTCGGGATCACGACAAAGGCGACCAGCACGACCAGCAGCACCAGCGCGGCGCCCGCGGCTAGCCGCTGGCGAATCTCGATCGGCAATATGAACCAGGCGTCGGAGACCCGCCCCCCGGCTACCCCGAACCCGTGGCGGACGGCGCCGGCCGCGGAGGCGAGGGCCGATCCGGCACCGCCGGCAAGGGTCGCGAGCCGTTTGCGCAGGCCCGGGCCCGAACTGGCCGTCGGGCGCGAGCGCTGTCGCAGCGAACTCAGCCTGCGGCCGATCGCCTCGCGACGGTTCTCGTGGAGATCGCCGAGCCTCGGGCTCTCCGGCTCCGCTGCCTCGGGCTCCGCTGCCTCGGGCTCCTCCGCGTTCGGGGTTCGCCGCAGGCTCGGGCGCAGGCGGGACAGCCGCCCCCGGACCCGCTTCATTCGCCCCTGCCTGGACATCAGCAGTGGTTATACCGAGCCGGCTCGAGCGCGTTGCCGCGGAATGAAGTCGATGACAAGCGGAATGCCTTCGAGGGCGTAGCGCTCGCGCAGCGAGTTCTCCAGGTAGTAGGCCCAGTCGCGACTGATCATCTTGCGGTCGTTGACCTGCACCGCGAAGCGTGGCGGGGACTCGCCAACCTGAGCGACGTAGTAGGCCCGCAGCCGCTTGCCCTGCCTGGAGGGCGGCGGTTGCTTGGCCACGGCGTCGGTGAGCCAGCGGTTGAGGTCGGAGGTCTGCAGCCGTGAGGCGCGCCGGTCGGCCAGCTCCAGAGCTTTCGGCATCAGCTTGTGGGAGTTGCGGCCCTTCAGCGCCGAGACGGTCACCACAGGCGGGCGCTGACGCAGATGCTGAGCCAGGCGCGCCTTGGCGTCGTCGAGATCGACCTCGACGATGTCCCACTTGTTGAGCCCGACGAGCGTGGCGCAGCCATTCTTCATCGCCAGCTCGCCGATCCGCAGGTCCTCGGAGGTGATCCCCTCGGAGGAGTCGCAGAGCAGGATTGCGACATCTGCCCGCGAGGCGGCCCGCTCGGCCCGCAGCTGGGCGTAGTAGTCCACGGTCCCGGCCACCTTGGTGCGGCGCCGGATCCCGGCCGTGTCGATCAGGACCACGTCGCGGCCGTCCACACGGATCTCGGTATCGATCGCATCCCGGGTGGTGCCGGCCTGATCGCTGACGATCGTCCGCTCCTCGCCGAGCAGCCGGTTGAGCAGCGATGACTTGCCGACGTTGGGCCGCCCCAGGATCGCGATCCGGGGCCGCGTGTCCTCGGCCTCCTCCTCGGAGGGGTCGGGACCCAGCTCGACGATCCGGTCGAGCAGGTCGCCGGTGCCCAGGCCGTGGGTCGAGCTGACCGCCATCGGCTCACCGAGCCCGAGCTTGTGCAGCTCGGCGTTCAGGTGCACCTCGGCCGGGTTGTCGACCTTGTGCGCGACGACAATCACCGGCGCCGGCGCGGCGCGCAGCATCCTGGCGATCTCATCGTCACCGGGGCCGAGCCCGGCCTTCGCGTCAACCACGTGCAGGATCAGCTCGGCATCGCTGATCGCCTCGCGCGCCTGCCGCTGCACGGCCTGCGAGATCGAGTCCTCGGCCGCGAAGTCGACGCCGCCGGTGTCGATCAGCGTGATCCGGCGGCCGTTCCACTCGCACTCGACCTCCTTGCGATCCCGCGTCGCGCCGGGAAGCTCGTGGGTGACGGCCTCGCGGCGGCCGGCGAGCCGGTTGACCAGCGTGCTCTTTCCTGCGTTGGGATACCCGACGACGGCGACCTTCAAAGCAGCCCCCGCGCCGTCGCGAGCTCGGCGATCCGCTCGACCACCTGCGGCACCCCGAGCCCCGTCGTGTCGACCTCCACCGAGTCCGGTGCGGGCCTGAGCGCTCCGTGCTCGCGGCCGGCGTCGCGGGCATCACGATCACGCTGCTCGGCGAGGACGGTGGCGGGATCGGCGCCGGTCTGCGCCGCGCGCCGCGCCGCCCGCTCCTCCTCGGAAGCTGTCAGATAAACCTTCAACGGCGACTTCGGGCAGACCACGGTGCCGATGTCGCGCCCCTCGGCAACCCAGCCGCCGTCGGCAACGAGGCGGCGCTGCAGCTCGACCATCCCGGCCCGCACGCCCGGGTGAACGGAGACCCGCGAGGCGGCGGAGGTCACCGGCGGGGTGCGGATCTCGACGCTGACGTCCTCACCGTTGAGCCGCACCTGCCCGGGAGCCATCTCGAGCTCCAGAGCCGAGGCGATCGCCTCAACGGCTGGGCCGTCGTCGGGGTCGGCCTCCGCGCGTACGGCCGCCAGCGCGACGCAGCGATACATCGCCCCCGAATCGAGGTATGTGAAGTCGAGCCGGGACGCAAGTTCGCGCGCGACCGTGGATTTGCCGGCCCCAGCGGGCCCGTCGATCGCGATCACCATGGCGGCGCAGCTTAGAGCGGTCCGGTCCGGGCGCGGCCGCGTCGATGCGTTTCCGCAGCCCGAATCCCGGGTAGGTCGAGGCGCGATGAGTGTGATCGGGATCACCGCCGGCGAGGGCCGCAACCTCCGGACCTGGAACCTCAGCGTCGGATTGATTCAGCTGCTCCAGGGCACCGTTCTGTTGCTGATCGCCTCCGACGTCGCGCTACCCGTCTACGCGAGCTGGATCAACGGACCCCCGGGATCGGCCGACCTGATCACCGGCGAGCCCCTCTTCGAGCTGTCCTTCGCTCCGGCCGTCGCGGCGTTTCTCTATCTCGCCGCAATCGACCACCTGCTTGTGGCAGGTCCGCTGCGCGGCTGGTACGAGCGCAACCTCGGTCGCCGGATCAACTACGCGCGCTGGATCGAGTACTCGCTGAGTGCCTCATTGATGGTCGTCCTGATCGCGATGTTGGCGGGTATCTGGCAGGCAACGGCGCTCGTCGGGATCTTTGGCGTCAACGCGGCGATGATTCTTTTTGGGCTCCTGATGGAGCGGAACAACCGCCCCGATCGGGAGGTCGACTGGCTCCCCTTCTGGCTCGGTGGCATCGTCGGCGCGGTGCCCTGGATCGCGATCACGATCCAGTTGCTGCGCGCCCAGGAGCAGGCGGACGTGCCGGGGTTCGTGATCGGCATCTTCTTCTCGCTGCTCGTCCTTTTCGCGCTGTTCCCGCTGGTCATGTACCTGCAGTACAAGCAGGTCGGTCGCTTCGCCGACTACGTTCGCGGCGAACGCGCCTACATCGTGCTCAGCCTCACAGCGAAGTCCGTGCTCGCGTGGCAGGTCTACGCCGGTGCTCTGGGCGGGTCCTAGAGGCGCCTCAGCGCAGTGAGGCGAGATCGGCCTCGAACCCCGGGTAGCTGATCGCCGCAGCCTCGACCCCGTCGACCTCGACGCCCTCACGCGAGGCGAGGCCGGCCACGGCGCCCAGCATCGCGATGCGGTGATCGCCGTGGGCGGCGATGCGCCCGCCGCGCAGGCCACCGGTGCCGCGTACGGCGAAGCCGTCTTCGTGAGCGACGATGTCGGCTCCGAGCGCCGCGAGCCCGTCGACCACCGTGGCGATCCGGTCCGACTCCTTGTGGCGCAGCTCCTCTGCCCCGGCGACCAGCGTCTCACCGCCGGCAAAGCAGCCGAGCAAGGCAACGAGTGGCAGCTCGTCGATCGCCAGCGCGATCTCGGCGCCGTCCACACGGGTCGCCTGCAGCTCGCCGTGGCGCGCCGTCACCGCGCCCACCGGCTCCCCCGCTTGAAAGCTGGATTCCTCGACCTCGATCCGGGCGCCCATGCGGTTGAGAATGCCGAGCAGACCGACCCGGGTCGGGTTGAGGCCGACACCCTCGACCCGGACCACGCTGCCGGGCACGAGCAGGCCCGCAACCAGGTGGAAGGCGGCGGAGGAGAGGTCACCGGGAACCGTGAGATCGGGTTGGCGCAGGCGTTCGACCGCGCTCACGGTCACGCGCGCCGGCGAGGGCGCCGTCGGCAGGGCCGAGACCGGCTCGCTGCGGACCGGCACCCCGGCCGCGGCGAGCATCCGCTCTGTGTGGTCGCGGGTCGGCTGCGGCTCCTGGACGACGGTCTCCCCTTCGGCGAGCAGTCCGGCGAGCAGCAGGCAGGACTTGACCTGGGCGGAGGCGACGGGCATCCGGTAGTGGATGCCGTGCAGGGCGGCGCCTTCGATTCGCAGGGGCGGCGTGCCCGGGGGGTCGGGGTCGGGGTCGATCCGGGCGCCCATCTGCACCAGCGGATCGATCACCCGGCCCATGGGCCGGCGCTGGATCGACTCATCGCCGCTCAGCTCGAAGCTCTGGCCCTCCTGGGAGGCGAGCCAGCCGCTGAGCAGCCTGATCAGCGTGCCGGCGTTGCCGACGTCGATCGGCTTGGCAGCGCGCGGGCCGCGGAGCCCGACACCCCGGACGCGGACGCCGAGGCGCCCTCCCCCCTCCTCCTCGATCTCGACCGCGGCGCCGAGCGCCTCCATGGCGGCGAGCGTGCTGCGCGTGTCGGCGGCATCGAGGTAACCGCTGATCCGGCAGCTGCCCTCGCTCATGGCCGCAAGCAACGCCGCCCGGTGAGAGATCGACTTGTCGGGCGGGGCAGCAACCGTTCCCGCGAGCCCGCGCGTGGGCTCGAAGCGGCGTGAGCTCATCTGCTCACCTCAGGCACCGGCGACGGTCGTCACGCTGTGGCCGAGCTCCGCGACGATCGCCGCCGCGCGCCCCGCCTCCTGATCGCCGGCGACCCAGATAGAGATTGCTCCGGTGCGCTGATCGTCGGAGGGGGCGAGGCTCATGTCCTCGATGTTGACTCCGGCGCGACCCAGGGCGAGCGCGATCTCGGCGACCACGCCGGGCCGGTTCTCGACCGCCAGCCGCAGCTCGAGCAGGCGGCCGCCCGCGTGACCGGACTCGAGCAGCAACTGGCGATCGCGGTAGGCGTCCTCCTGGTAGGCACGCAGGGTCTCGGCGTCACCCTCGCGCAGGAGCTTGGAGACCTCCTGCAGGCGGGCGACGACCGCGTCCACCTCGTCGGCGACGGCGCCCGAGTTGGCCTTGAAGATCTCGCCCCAGATCGCCGGATTGGCGCCGGCGACGCGGGTGCTGTCGCGGAAGCTGCGCCCCACCTCGGGGCGGCGCTCGCCGTCGCTGAGCGTCTCCGCGGCGCGCGAGGCCAGCGAGTTGGCGAGCACGTGCGGCAGGTGGCTGATCGTCGCCATCATCCGGTCGTGCTCGGCGGGGTCGATCGCCTGCGGTCGGGCGCCGATATCGGCCAGCAGGTTGTGCAGGCGGTCGAACAGCACGCCCTCGGAGCTGGCGGTCGGGGTGAGGAACCAGCGGGCGCCCTCGAACAGGTCGGCGCGGGAGTTGGAGACGCCGGAGGTCTCGGCGCCGGCGAGCGGATGGCCGCCAATGAAGCGGGAGGCGCTCTCGTGACCGGCGATCGCCTCGGCGAGGCCAAGTTTGGTGGAGCCGACGTCGGTGACCACGGTCTCGGGACCGCTCGCGTCCAGCGCGGCGGCCACCAGGTCGGGAAGCGAGTTGACGGGAGCGGCGCAGACGACCACCTCCGCGCCGCTGACGGCATCGGCGATCGAGCTGGCCTCGACGTCCACGGCGCCGACCTGCAGCGCCCGGTCGAGCGTCGTGGGGTCGGGGTCGTAGCCGGCCACCTCGGCGCCGAGCTTGTCCCGCACGGCCAGGCCGAGTGAGCCGCCGACCAGGCCGACACCGAGCACGGCGAGCTTCATCGCGCGGGCTTTCGGGCTTGGGCGGCGGTGGGCACGTCCTCAGACTATGCGCTCGGGCTAGACGGCCAGCGGCTGCCCGCCGCTCACCTCGGCCACCGCGCGCAGCTGACGGGCGTAGTCCTCGAACTCCTCCGTGGTCAATGCCTGCGGTCCGTCGCAGATCGCCTGCTCGGGCTCGTTGTGGACCTCGACGATGATCCCGTCGGCACCGGCCGCGGCCGCGGCCAGCGACATCGGGCGCACCCAGTCCCGCCTGCCGGCGGCGTGGCTCGGGTCGACCACGATCGGCAGGTGGGTCATCTCGCGCAGCGCCGGCACGGCCAGCAGGTCGAGGGTGAAGCGGTAGGCGTCCTCGTGCGTGCGGATCCCCCGCTCGCAGAGCATCACCCGCTCGTTGCCCTCCTTGAGCACGTACTCGGAGGCCATCAACAGCTCCTCGAGCTTCGCCGACAGTCCCCGCTTGAGCAGCACCGCGCAATCCGTGCGGCCGATCTCGGTCAGCAGGTTGTAGTTCTGCATGTTGCGGGCGCCGACCTGGATCACGTCGGCCACCTCGACCACGTCAGCCACATCGCGAGCGTCCATCAGTTCGGTGACGATCGGCAGACCTGTCCGCTCCTTCGCCTCCTGGAGCAGTTCAAGCCCTTCGGCCCCGAGTCCCTGGAAGGAGTAGGGAGAGGTACGCGGCTTGTAGGCCCCGCCACGCAGCATCTGCGCTCCGCCCTCCACCACGCAATCGGCCACCGCGAGCGTCTGATCGCGACTCTCGACCGTGCAGGGCCCGGCGATCAGTGCGAGCGGCTGATCGCCGCCGATTCGCACCCCGTCGATCTCGTGGGTGGAGCGCTCGCCCTTGCGGAACTGCGAGGAGGAGAGCTTGTAGGGCTTCAGGATCGGCACGAGGTGGTCTACACCGGGGGCGCCCTCGAGGCCAAGCGACTGCACGTGGTCACGGTCGCCAAGGGCGCCGATCACGGTCAGCAGCTCGCCGCGGGATACATGCGCGGAGCAGCCGGCGGCACGCACTCGGTCGGCGACCGCGGCGATCTGCTCCTCGCCCGCTTCGGGTTTCATCACGATCATCATCTGTCGGGGTTTCCTCTCGATTCAGCTACTTCTCACGCATCAGGGACGGGCGGCGTCCGGCGGGCTCAGTCTTGGAGGAGTGAGGTGTCTGGGCAACTGCCCAGGGCCGAACGCCTAGCTAAATCGGGTAAACCAGGAATACGCATACCAACGAGCCACGCCAGCGAGGGGCGCGCGCACATCGGAAGTCGGCATGCCGTTCATTCCACCCAGCTTTGTACCACGGGCCCGCCGGACGCGCAACCCCGACGGCCCGGGCGCGGCCTGCCACTTGCGAGAGCACCAGTGCGCCTCGACGCGCGACGACCGGCTTCCGGGGGGCAGAATCGGGCTGCGGGGCGAACTCTGACCCGTTCTACTGACCTATACGGTCAGCTATCCGCAGCGAAGCGCCGATGACCGTACGAAGAGCTCCCACACCTCGACTACTCGCGAGATCGGGATCCGTCTCAGATCGGCCCGCTAGGACGGGAACTCGTAGCGCAGCTCGACCATGCCGGAGGCGAACGTGCGCGTTCCCTTCAACGCCAGCGGGCCGCCGGGCGGGGGCCGGTCGAACAGCGGCTTGCCGGAGCCGAGCAGATCCGGCACCACCGTGAGCAGCAATTCGTCGAGGAGCCCCTCGTCCGCGAACTGGGCGGCAACGTCGCCACCACCGACGACCCAGATATTCCGCTCGCCCGCCGCGTCCACCATCTCGGCGTGGAGGCCAGCGATCGGCGCCTTCGTCACCCGGACGTCGACGCCCTCTCCGGCCGGCACCGGCAGGTCGCGGGAGCTCAGCACCCAATAAGGTTTGTCGCGATAGGGCCACTCGCCTCCCTCGTTGAAGTGATCGAGGATGAACTCGTACGTGGTCGAGCCACTGACCAGGGCGCCGACCCCCGCGTAGAACGCCTCGTAGGAGCCGCCCTCCCCCATGGGCCCGGGCTCTGCCTCCTCGCCGTCGTAGCTGCCGTCGTAGCCCATCAGCCACTCGAGGCCATCGTCGGCATCGGCGATGTAGCCGTCCAGACTGGCCGCGCAGTAGTACTGCGTCCGACCCACGACTAGAGCACTCCCCGCAGCGCCTCCAGGAAGCGCTGGTTCTCGGCGGGGGTGCCGTAGGTGACCCGAATGTGGCCGGGGCCACCGAGCGGGGTGCCGCCGCGGACGATCACCCCGGAGCGCCCGAGGGCTTCGACCACCTCGGCGTCGTCCCGGTCGCCGAGGTTGATCCAGGAGAAGTTAGTCTGGGTCTCGGCGGTCTCGAGGCCCATCTCGTGCAGGCTCTCCTCAACGTCGAGGCGCTCAGCGACGGTCAGCGCAATCCGCTTCTCGACGTCGTCCTGGTGGCGTATCGCCTCCGCCCCGGCCGCCTGGGCGAGCAGGTTGACGCTGAACGGCTGGCGCACCGCGTCCACCGCCACCCGGAAGCGGGAGGAGCCAAGCGCGTAGCCGCAGCGCATGCCGGCGAGGCCGTAGACCTTGCTGAAGGTGCGCAGCAACACCAGGTTGGGAAAGCGCTTGAGCAGATCGACGGTCGAGAACGGGTCGTCGACCACCTGCAGCTCGATGTAGGCCTCGTCGAGGATCACCGTGACGTGGCCCGGGACCTGCTCGAGAAAGCCAGCGATCCGGGCGGCCGAGTGGTAGGTCCCGGTCGGATTGTTCGGGTTGCAGACCAGCACCAGCTGGGTGGCGGCGGTGATCTCGACGAGCATCGCGTCGAGATCGTGCTCGTAGCGGTTGAGCGGCACGCGGATCTCGCGGGCCCCCGAAAGCGGCGCGAGCTGCGGATACATCGAGAACGCCGGCCAGCCGTAGACCAGCTCCGCGCCCTCCTCGCAGAGCGCCAGCGAGGCGGCGAGCAGGATCTCGCAGGAGCCGTTTGCCACCGCGATGCCCTCGGGGTTGAAGTCGTAGCGCTCGGCGATGCGCTGGCGCAGCAGCGCCGCGTACTGGTCCGGGTAGCGGTTGGAGGCCGCCGCGGCCTCGGCGACCGCTTCGATCACGGCCTCGTGCGGACCCCAGGGCGACTCATTGGAGGCGAGCTTGATCACCTCGTCGGTCTCGTACATCGCGCGGGCGCGCTCGAGGTCCATGCCGCCCTCGTAGTGGGGCAGCTGCCCCAGCTTCTTCGAGTACTGGATGCTCATGTCGTGGCTATTGGGCCGAGTGTAGGTCGCTGCGCAGCTTCTTCGCATCGCCGAGATACGTGTGCGCGGGCTCGTGATCGCGGGGCGCGTAGTAATGGACCAGGGCCCGGATGACGCGCGGCATCGAGCCCGGGACGACCATCTCGCGGGTGCAGAGCAGCGGCACCGCCTCGAGCCCGACCCGCCGCGCCGCCACGGCCGGAAACTCCGCGTTGAGGTCGTCGGTGCAGGTCAGGATGCAGCTCACCATCGCCTCCGGCGTCAGCGAGTTGCGGGCGATCAGCTCCTCGATCAGCTCACTCGCGGTGGCCAGGATCGAGTCGCGATCGTTGCGCTCGGCCTGGGCCGCGCCGCGCACCGCGAACAGTCGCTCGGCGTCGGCCGCGCTCGTCACTCCGTGTCCTTGCCGTCGGCTTCCATGGTCCCGGCATCCTTCCAGAGCCGCCGCAGCTCCGAGCGACCGAGCTTGCGGGCCTCTCCCAGCGGTAGCCCCCCGAGCTGCAGCGATCCGAAGCCGATCCGCTGCAGGGAGACGACGTCGTTGCCAACCTTGCTCACCATGCGCCGGATCTGGCGGTTGCGGCCCTCCTTGATCGTGATCTCCAACTCCTGGTCCGTCTCGCCGCGGCGCCGCACCGCCGCGGGTTGCGTCGGGCCGTCGTCGAGCGTCGGTCCCTCGCGCAGCTTGCGGATCTGGACCTGATTGGCCGGGCGGCGCAGCTCGACCGCGTAGGTCTTCGGCACCTCGTAGCGAGGGTGGGTCAGCCGGTTGGCGAGCTCACCGTCGTTGGCAATAAGAATCAGGCCGGTGGAGTCCGTGTCGAGGCGGCCCACCGGGTACAGGCGGCGCTCGGAGCTGATCAGATCGACCACGGCCCGTCGCTTGCCGGGTTCCTTCGCTGTAGATACGACGTGCATCGGCTTGTTCAGCATCCAGACCTCACGCGCCTCCGGCTGCACGGGTTCGTTGTCGAAGGCGACGTCGCTGGAGGCATCGACGTCGAGTGCCGGATCGCGGACGACCCGCCCGGCCACCTTGACCCGGCCGGCGGCGATCAGCACCTCGGATCCGCGCCGCGAGGCGACGCCGCAGTGGGCGAGGTACTTGGCGAGGCGCATCGGCAGCAGGTTAGGCCGGGCCGCCGCAAGACGCCGAAGCGCCACCCCTCAGCGCAGATGGAACCCGTCGGCGGCGAGGGCCTGGTGGGCCAGGTCGAGATGCGCCTCCGGCAGCAGGATGCAGTCGGTGTCGAAGCTCGAGAGGGCGAAGATCGGCACGCCGGCCTCGGCCAGTGGCACGCTGATCGCGGCCAGAATTCCGGTCAGCGAGTGCTCGAGAGTTCCGGCTACGCGGATCGCGGTCCAGCCGAAGGTGCAGTGCACACCCGGTGGCACCGCTTGCTCGGCGCAGACGATCGAGAGCTCGCGCGGAGTGCGCATCACAGCGGAGATCTCCCCATGCAGCGCCTGCGCCCAGATCGGCACCTGTTCGAACGGCTCCATGCGGCAAATCGCATAGCGACCGTGTACCTGTTCAAGCTCGCGTCCTACTCGCACCTGGCGACTTTACCCGCGAAACGGCTGCCTAACCAGAGGCAACCGTTCGTCGCGGTGTCGAGAAAACCGGCGATCAGACCTCGGAGCGTTGCTCGCCGGCCTTGAGTAGGCGCTCGCGCAGCTCTGCCGCGTCCTCAGGTGTGGGGTCGAACTGGGCGACGTCCGGAAGCTCATCCAGCCCCTGAAGACCGAAGAGCCGCTCGAAGAGCTCGGTCGTCCGATAGATGGTCGCGCCGAACCGGGAGCGGCCGGATTCCTCGATCAGACCGCGCTCGGTGAGCGTCTGCACGCCCGATTCCGAGCTGACGCCGCGGATCCGGGCAATCTCGGGTCGGGAGACCGGCTGCAGGTAGGCGACGATCGCCAGCGTCTCCGCCTGTGCCTGGGTGAGCGGCGGGGTCTTGGGCCGGGCGAGCAGGCGTCGCGCCGCGAGCTCGGCGCTGGGATCGGTTGCCA
>JBBRAH010000029.1:0-38486 GCA_038206985.1 Solirubrobacterales bacterium | reverse complement strand
CCGGTCGTACTTCTTGCCGGACTTCGACTTCTTCAGCTTGCCGACGAGGACGGTGGCGGGAATGCCCGCGAAGTCGCCCGTGGGCTTGCTGTAGAGGTACAGGACGTTGTTCTTGCCGTTGAAGGCAACAACCTGAACCGGGACCTCGAAGAAGCTGGCGCCTGTGTCGACCTTGATGGTCGCGAAGCTGCCCTTGTCCTCGGAGACGTTGGTTCCCTTGCCACAAGCGGCCTTGGCGGCCTCGACCGTCGGGGCGGCAGTGAGGCCGTCCTGGTTGGTCTTGCAGGTCGGGAACTTCGCGTTGTTGAACTTCATGTTCTTCGGGTAGTCGACCACGGTCCGCACAGCCTTCGGCGGCTGGTTGGTGCCGGGCACGTCCTTGGTCAGGATCGTGTTGACGTACTTGACGTTCTGGAACTTCTTCTTCGAGATCTTCTTCGGCGAGATCTTGACTTCCTGGGTCTGGATCTCCTCGCCGGCACCGGCAAACGACACGGCCCCAATGGCCATGACCGCCGCGAGCGCGAGAATCAGGTATTTCCGCATTTCTCCTCCTCGGAGTTTGTCTGGTACTTAGAAACGGAGCCTGAGGTCACCTGCACCCGCGGCTCAGCCGCACAGACAAACCCCCACCACCCCGTGGATACAGCTTTCTATCGACAGAACACTGCTAACACTTAAATGATGCGGTTCGTTGCCGAACTTCTTTTTCGGGATAGGCCCGACGAGCGCCGCGCGGGGCTGAATCAGGGCTGAGCGCGGGTGTGCGGGTAGGTCGTGCTCTCCGACGGTGGGCCGCCGATCGACTGTGAGCCGGGCTGCAGGTCGCAGCGCGGTGCCGGGATGTTGTTGCTGTTGGTGTTCCCGACTCCGCCGTAGGCGTACTGCTGGAGCAGCTCAAAGAGGCTCGGATCGCCGGTCGTCGGAATCGTCGCCGGCAGGTCGCCAGGGGCACCCTCGTTCAGCTCGATCCCGGCAAGGCCGCTGGTGCACTGCTCGGTGAGGAAGGAATCGAGCGCCTGGTTGAGCTTCGTGTAGCCGCCTGCCTTGACATAGGCGTTCGTGCGGTTGATCTGAGCGCGGCTCGGCAGCGAGCCCAGCGTCTCGATGTTGAACGGGGTCTGCGTCCGGACGTACTTCTTGGTCTTTGTGAACGACGCGTCGATGTTGAAGGCGTTCGAGGCGGAGGAGAGGTTGCCGAGTAGCGCGGTCGTCTCGCCGCGGTACCGGTTCAGTGTCTGGACGATCGGGATCAGGTCGTCGAGGTAGGAGTCAACCCGGGCCAGGGGCGGCGGCAGCTGATCGTCGAGGACGGTGCGCAGCGAGCTGAAGCCAGACTTGGCGCGCTTGTTGACGGTGACCAGGCCGTTGAAGAAGCGAGTCAGGTCGGGAGCGAGTGCGGCGGTCTCCTGGAGAGTCCCGCTGAGCTCCCGGGCCGAGGGCCGGAGTTGGGTGATCAGATCGTTGGTGTCGAGCGCGAAGGTGTCGAGACGCTCGAGCGTCAGCTTCGACTCATCGAGGAAGGTCGGGAAAGCCTGGAAGGCGGCGATCAGCTCGGCGTCGCGATCGGCGAGCGTGCTGAAGACCGTGTCGGTATTGCGGATCAGGCCGCTGAGCTGCCCCGGCCGCTCGCTGATTGCGTCGAAGGTCTCGCCACCGTCGCGGATCAGGCCCTGCAGAGCCTGGTCCTGGCTGTCGAGCACGCGCATCAGATCGTCGGCCGACTGAGCGAAGGGGCTGAGGTTGCCGATCGCTGCGTTGAGGTCCACCCCGCGGCCGCGCAGGGCGACGGAGGCGTCCTGCATCCAGGTCCGGAACGCCTCGCGCGTCGGAGCATCGAAGGCGCGGAAGATCTCGTCCAGCTGCACCGCGTTCGAGACCTGCGCGGCGGGAAGCGTGCCGTCTTCGGGCAGATCACCCTCCGAAGGGTCTCCGGGGGTCAGCTCCACATAGGTCTCGCCGAGCAGCGTCTTCTGGCGGAGGATCGACCTGGTGTTCGTGGGAATCGGCGCGAACCTGGCATCGATCTCGAGCTCGGCGTCAGCCATGCCGTCGTCGTTGAGCGTGATCCCCTTGACCTTGCCGACGGAGACGCCGGAAATGCGCACGTCGGACTCGACCGCCAGTTGCGTGGCCTCGTTGAAGGGAACAGTGACCCGGTAGCTCTTCGGCTTCAGCGGCACGGCACCACCGAACGCAACCCAGAGGAACAGAAGCAGTGCGAAACAGGAAATCGCGAAGCCAACGGCGATCGCCACTCTTCCGATTGTCGGCGGACGGGTTTCCATCAGGGACAGATCTCCGTCGTCGTCGGCAGGCGTGTCACAGCGCGAGCGGTCGCTGCCCCGGGGCGGAAGGAAAGGGCGTTGTCTGCGAGCCGCGAGATTTGGCAGCTGTACATCGGGATCGTGCGCAGCAAGGGCCCGGCGGAGTCCTCGGTCAGCAGCAGGCTGTTGGCGTTGTGGTTCAGCCAGGAGAGGTAGAAGAGGTAGCCCTCGCTGTTGCCGGGCGGGTTGTAGGCGAGCCCGTTCAGCAGCGACGTGAGCTCGGTGAAGGTGCCCTTCAACTCCTTGGCGCTCTTGGCGAGCGGCTCAGCGGCCTGGCGGACATCCCCGACCACAGGGGTGACTTGCTTGGTGAAGGGCCGGATCTGGTTCTGGATCGGGCCCGTTGTCTCGCTGAAGAAGGGCTGCAGCGATTCCAGCGCCGGCTGCAGCGCCTGCGCTGAGGGCACCAGACGACGCAACGCCGGCTCGAGCTGATCGGAGAGCGTGGCGCCGGCGTCGAGGGCCCTGCGGGTCTCGGTCAATGCATCCGGCAGACCCTGGAGCGTGGCGCGGATGTTCTGCTCCTGATTCGCAAAGGCGCCAAGCACGGCGTTCTGGGAGTCGACGAAGCCGGCGACCTGCACGTCGTTGGCTGCGAGCCGCTCGGAGATCTGGCCGAAATTGGTGATCACGCGGCGCAAGTTGTCCCGCCGCTTCGCAATCGCGCCGTTGATCTTGGCCAGATCGCGGGTCGTCGGCTCCAGGCGCCTGAGCACCGCGGAGAATTCCTCCTCGCGACCGTCAGCGAAGGCTTCGGCCCCACCGGCGAGCAGGAGCCGCAGGTAGGCCTGCGTGTCCCCGTCGAGCGCGGAGAGGATCTGGTCGAGATTCACGTTCGGCTTGGTCTCGGCCAGCGCGATCGTCGTGCCCTCGGGCATCTGCTCGTCGCTCGTGCCGGGATCGAGCTCGACCGTCATGTCCTGCAGGCCGGTCCGCGGCCGCATCAGGACCGAAGCGTCGGTGTGGATCAGCTCCGCGTCGTCATACCCGACCTGCATCGTGACCACGGCAACGCCGCCCTGCAGCTCGACCTCGGTGATGTCGCCGACCTTGACGCCGGCCATGTTGACCGTCTGGCCCTGGCCGGGGGTAACTGCCTGCGCGGTCTGCAGCTCGGCCTTGAGCTCGTAGCGGTCCTCACCGAGAATCGGGAACCAGGGCGGCAGCGCAGAGGCCTGCTGGGAGAGGATCACGAACAGCGTCAGCAGGCCGACGATGGCGAGGATGATCGCCGCGATGAAGTCCTTGTAATGTCGGCCGATTGCTTGTCTCATGGTGCGGGGGAGGGGGCGGCGACCGTCGCGGCCGGCCCATTGAGGTCGGGTAGGGCGTTCTTCTCGCAGAGCACGTCCTTGCGCACCGGCGGCTCACTGGCCGGGCGCACGGGCTGCGTGCCCGTCGGGTTCTGGATCGTGTAGCCATAGAGCGGTGTGTTCAGACCGCTCGCCCCGTCGATCGGGGTCGAGACGGCTGCCGGGCCACCGGCAAACTGGAAGCGCAGCATCTGGCCATTGCCATCGAAGTTGCCGCCCATGCCGGCCTGGCTGGCGGCCGCGTAGAAGAAGTCGTAGTAGTTGGGCGAGCCGGTCGAGAAGGAGTCGTTGATCACGGTGTCGCCGGTCGGCACGAGCACCTTCGAGACGCAGCGGCTGGTGGCTTGCAGTTGCGGCAGCAGGCCGGCGAGGAAGTTGGCGCCGGCCGAGAGCTGCGGTTGTGCGAACTTCAGGTCCTTGGCCACCCCGCCGAGCTCATTGGGCTGGACGAGAGCGATCGTCTGACGGAGCCATGGCGTACCCGCCTTGATCGTTGCCGGCAACTCCTTGACGCCAGGGGTGAGCGCGCGTGCGTAGGTGCGCAGCGGGGGCAGGGTCGCGTTGAACTTGGCTAGCGAGGGCTGCGCCTGCTCGAGCGTCGGGGCCAGTTCGGCGATCGTGTCTTCGAGTGAATTGGACTCAGCGGCGAAGGCGCCGGCGGTGACCGAGAAGTTGCTGATCAGCGAGCTCAACTCCGAACGCTGCGAGGCGAGCTTGCCGAAGACGACCCCGGTCTTCGTGATCACGCGATTGAGGTCGCCCGCCTGCTCACCGAGCAGCGCCTGGCTGACCTGCGCCGTGCCCTTGCCGGCACGAGCCCCGTACTTGAAGGCGCTGTTCAGCGCCTCAGCCGCCGACTTGCCCTGCACGGACGGATCCTGGCCCTTGTCCTGCTTCGCCGTCGGCTTGTCGGCCAGCGCGGAGCCGTAGCCGTCGAGCAGCGCGCTGAGGTTGGCGCGGTCTGGCTGCTGAAGAGTGGTCAGGATCTGATCGAGCTGCACGGCGGTCTGCGTCTGGCTGACAGGGATCGACTCGCCGTCCTCGAGGGGCGGAGCGCTGGGGCTACCCGGCTGAAGATCGAGGAAGAAGTTGCCCTCGAGGAAAAGACGAGGCCGGATCGTGACCTGGGAATCGGTCTTCAGCGGCTGGCCCGCCTCGTCAACGGTGAACTCGACCCGCGCGAGCTCGCCGTCGAGCGTGATGTCGATCACCTCGCCGACCTCGACGCCGGCGATCCGCACAGGCGAGGTCGGCCGCAGCGTCGTCGCGTTGTCGAAGACGGCGGTCGCGGTGTAGCCCGGGCCCTTGAAGGGGATCTCCTTGGTGTAGGCGAGGTAGCTGCCCACCAGGATCACGATCGCCGCGACGATGCCGACCGAGAAGAAACTCGGCCCTGTCGGCGGGCGATGGTAGATGGCCTCGTTGAAGTTCTTGTGGACCTTCTTCTTTGGATCGCGCGGCACTAGCCCTGCCCCTTGATCTGGCCCTCGGTGACCGTGCCCTGGTTCCCGGGCGGGTTACTGGTGACCTGCTCGCCGATCGCGTAGGGCTCGTTGCCCGCCTCGCACTCGCGGGTGCTCTGCTGAGGTGCGGCCGTGTTCGGGTAGGGGTTGACGTGCAGGTAGTTGCGGTTGTCGGTGCCGCCGCCGTTGGCCGGCGCCGACGAGGGGCTGCCCTCGTTGTTGGGCCCGCTCGCCGCCTCGAGCGGAATCCCGCGGCCCCAGGTGCCGAGGCTATTGCCCTCGTTGCTGCTGTCGTTGAGGTTGCGGAGCAGGAGAGTCAGGTAGTTGCAGACACTCTGGGCCGGAGCGATGAAGCGGGCCGGCGGGCTGAGCTCATTGCCGAGCTCGGTCAGGCGATCGATGCCTGTCCTGGAAGTCGCATCGTTGTTCAGGTCGAACAGGGACTGCGCGGTGGGCGGCAGCTGGTTGTTGAGCTGCGGAGCCGTCTTCAGCGCCGGGATCCCGGCGCGCAGCGCGCCCTCGATAATCGGAGCCGAGGTGGCTAGCACTGCTGCGCCCGGCTGCAGATCCATGAACAGCTTGCGGTTGTTGACGAGGAACGGGCGGATCGTCGGCAACGTCTCGCTGGTGGTTCGCAGCGTGTCCGGTGTCTTGGAGATCGTCTCCTGCAAGAAGGGCCGCGCGATCTCCGCGAAGGCGGAGAAGGTGCCGTTGAGGGCGACGAACATGCTCGCCTGCGTCTCGGCGACCGGCGCCACCTCGGCGGCGGAGCGCGCGAGGACGCTGAAGAAGCGCGAGAGCTGAGTGTTCGGCTCGGCGAGGGTGCGGGTGACGCGCTCGAGCCTCGGCAGCAGCGGGTTGAGGACGCCGATCGCCTCGTTCAAATCCGGTCCGCGACCGGCGAGCGCGTTGCCGAACTCGTTCGTCACCGTCTTGACGCCCTCGCGGGTCGGTGTGTCGAAGGTGTTCAGCAACTCGTCGAACTCGACCGGGGTCGGCTTCGCCTGCGCGAGCGGGATGGTGGATCCCTCGGCATAGCCCTCATCGCTCGTACCACGATCGATCTGCAGATACTTCAGCCCCAGGGCGGAGCGCGCCCTGATCACGATGGTCGAGTCGACCGGGAGCGGCTCGACCTCCTTGTCGAGCTTCAGGTCGAGGCCGGCCATGACGCTGCCGTCCTCCTCGCTGACCGGCTCGATGTTCTCGACGAGACCGACGCGGACGCCGCCGACGCGCACCTCGTTGCCGGGAACGAGGCTCGCCGCGTTGGGAACCTGGGCCGTCACCCGGTAGCTGGCAACGAACGGGAGTCCGCTGTTGGCGTTGTAGGCGAGGAAGACCGCGAGGACCACGACGAGCACCGTGACGGCGCCGACGAGAGTCGGGTTACGGAAGATCGCCTGCATGGGACTGTTTCTCACTGGTCGTCCCCAGTGAGGAACTCGAGCAGATCGGTGGCGGCCTGCTTCTGGTCCTTGCTCGACTTGGCGGAGGCCTTCTTCGAGCGGGACTTGCCGGCCTCAGCACTGCCGTCGGCCGCCTCCGCGCCGTCAGCAAAGGGACCCTCGGTGGGCGCTGTGATCTCGGCGGCAGAGGTCGGGTTGGCGGCTGCCACGGCTGCGGCTGACGTCGTCCCCGGTACCCAGTTCGCCCCGCAGCCCGGCTTCTGGGTGACGGTGATGTCGAGGCAGTTGTTGATCTGGATCGACGTACGCAAGTAGTGGCCGAAATCGTCGTAGCCGTTGATCGAGTTGCCGAAGTTGAGGATCGTCTTGTAGAGCAGGTCGGTGCCGCCGGTCTGACGCAGCGTCGTCAGCAGCGCGTTGAGGTTCTTGGCGGCGGGTTGGTTCGCTGTCCCGAGCTTGCCGAGATCCTTGATCAGCGGGGCCGAGCCCGCGAGGTCGGGCCCACTCGCCTGAGCGGCGCTGCCAAGCGACGTCAGGGCGGGAGTGGCGGCTCGTGAGAACGGCCCGAGCGCCTCGGTGGCGCCGGCCAGGGCCGGGGCGGCGACCCTCAGATCGGCGGCGACCGGAGTCGCCTGCTCGGAGAACCGGCGGAGCTCGACCATGGTGGACTCAAGCTCGCTGAGAGCCTGGGGAAACTCGATGAAGCCCTGCTCGATGTCGTCGCGACGCTCCGCGGCGGCCTGGCCGGTGGTGTTCGCCGTATTGATGAAACCGGCGATCTGGTCCCGCTCGCGGCTGAGAGGCCCGAGCACCGTGTCGGAGTCGACGGCGAGCTGGGCGAGCTCCTTGTTCTGCTTGGCCAGGATCGCGAGCACCTTGTCGGTCTCCTGCAGCGCCGGGTTGGCCCGCTCGAGCACCTCTCCGAGGGTGTCGCCACGGGCCGCGAGGCCGGCGCCCAGATCGTTGAGGATCAGCCGGAACCGATCTACCTCGGGCTCCCGTGAGATGTTGTTGAGCAGGTCGAGGTCGACCGCCTTGCCGTTGCTTTCGAGCGGCAGGAACCGCTGGCCCTCGCCTGGCTGACCGTCGGGAACCGTCTCCAGCTCGGGCGGCGGATCGGTCAGGGTCGAGCGCGGCTCGGTCGGCTTGCAATCGACGAACTTCTCGCCGAGCAACGACTGGGGGCGGATGATGCACGAGGCGTCCGCGCGGAAGTCCTGGAACGCGGTGTCGGTGATGTTGAGGACGACCACCGCCTTGCCCGGAAAGTCCTCCCCGTTCGCCTTGACCGCCTCGCCCGGATGGGTGACATCGACTGAATCGATCGTGCCGACGTAGGCGCCGGCGACCCGGACCTCCTCGTCCTCGACGAGGAAGCCGGCGTTGTCGAAGTAGGCGCGGACCAGGTACTCGCCGGTGGGCCCACCGTCACCGGGGGCAGTGGTGGCAAGCACCGAGCCAAGGCCGACGAGTATCAGAAATATGACAACGAGCCGTCGCATCAGCCGGGCGGGATGTCGGTCGGGTCACACTGGGCGGGCCCGAGGTTGCCGTCGTCGAGGAACGGGTTGGACAGATCGGCCGCCTGCTGGGTGCCGCCGCCCGGACAGCGGCGGAAAACGCCGAAGTCGAGCGCGTCGTACTGCTGCGAGCGATCGTTGTAGATCGGGTCAAGTGAGTTGGTGCCGTTGTCGTAGTCGAAGATGTTCGAGGCGGCCAGGGTTGCGCGCACGTAGTGGCCGTTTGCGTCGTAGTAGGCGGATGCCTCGCCGAGCTTTGCGATCGTGCCGAACACGTCGGGCCCGTAGGGGCGGAAGAAGGCCAGGTTGGACTGCGAGGCGTCCATTGCCGTGACTGCCGACGGGAAGGCCGTGCTGCCTTCGTCCTCGACCGTCGGCAATGTCTCGAGGGCATCGCGGAGGTCGTTGTTGGGGCCACTCAAATTGACGACCTCGCCGAGATCCTTGAAGACGGGGCGGGAATCCTTCGCCGCGGTCTGCAGCTTGCGCAGGAACGGGGCCAGGTTCCGGGTGGCCGGGTAGGCAGCATCGACCAGGGGGTCGAGATCGTCGAGTGTCGTGCGCAGGTTGACGAAGGTCGTGTTCGCCTGGCGCAAAGTGCCCGGCAGCGCGACCAGCGACCGGTCGAGGGCTTCGTTCTGGTTGGAGACGGCCCCGAGCGCCGTGTTCGCGTCGACGATCAGCGAGGAGAGGTCGCCGCGCCGGTCGGCGAGCGCCCCGAAGGTCGCGGCGCCGTCGACGAGGAACCGTTGCAGGGAGATCGAGTCCTCCGAAAGCTCGGCGAACACCCGCTGGGAGGCGCTCAGCGACGGGTTGAGGAACTTGTAGGCGCGGTTGGCGAGCTGGCCCTTGCCGGCGTAGATCGTTCCGTTGCCCTGGATGAACTTCTGCAGGGCGTGGCGCTCCTTGGACCGGAAGACATTGAAGAGCTGATCGAGATCGACCGCGGTGGTGGTGTCGGCGCCGCTGATCGTCGCGCCCTCACCCATCTCCGGCACGTTGTCGGCACCCCGGGTCAAGGAGATATAGCGGTTCGCCACCCCCGAGAGCGAGGTCGAGCGAATCACGGCGGTGGTGCCTTCGTGCAGCGGTTCGTCGACAGTTGCCAGGACTTCGGCCTGACCGTCATCGGTCAGGTCGATCTCGTCGATCGTGCCGATCGGCTGACCGGCCACCAGCACCTCGTTGCCGGTGACCAGCTGGCCCCCGGTCTCGAAGACGAATCGGTACTGAATCCCGCTGGAACCGCCGAAGAGCAGCACAGCGACCAGCACCACGGCGACCCCGAAAGTCAGGCCGACGATGATCCGCGAAAGGAGAGCGGGCGAGGCTGCGCCCTTGTTGCCCTCCGCGCTCAAAAGCGGCGTCCCGATGATCTATTCAAATTCGAGGCGGTCAGGCCCACGTTCTGTCCCTGTCTCTCCGAATCCCCTGCTGCAGCTTATCTACCCACGCACGCATGCGACATTTACGCATGGGCAGTCCACAGGGTCCAATCGGCAGATAGACGCCACAGCTTTAGCCCGATGGGGCGCCGGGGCCAATCCCGAACCCCGCGAAAGTCGCATTTTCCGTGCGTGGAAAATTTTCCGTGCGTGGCGGGACTTCAGTCGGCGACGAGCAGGTGACGAGCGGCCTCACGGCCCGCTTCGAGTACGCCGTCGCGCGGGCGCTCGGGGTCCGACAGCGCCTGCAGTGCGATCCCGTCGCCGATCGCGAACAGATAGGCGACCGTCGCCTCGGCGCCGAAGCGCAGCTTGATCGTACCGTCGTTGTGCTTCGCCTCGAGCACCTCGATCACATGGTCCCGGGTCCGGCGGAAGAGATCTCCGACCTCACGCTGGATCTCCGGGTTGCGACGGCCCGCGGAGAAGAGTTCGAAGAGCAGAGCGAAGGCGCCGGGATCGTTGTCGATCACGTCGAGAAGATTGGAGACCAGCACGTCGAGCACGTCATCCACCGAACTGGCGGCGGCGAGTGGCTCATCGAGGCGGGCGACGCGGATCTCGGTGTCGCTGCGCACCACCTCGACCAGCAGCCGCTCCTTCGTCCCGAAGTAGTAGTGCAGCAGGCCACGGCTGACGCCCGCCTCGCGCGCGACGTGTTCAAAAGTAGAGCCCGAGATTCCGCGTGCGGCCACGCTCGTCCGCATCGCATCGACGATGCGCTGCGCCTTGTCCCCGCTCAGCTCACGTTTTCCGGTGGCGGCCTCCATGAGAAGCGGCAGTCTAGATGGTCGATTCCGCGGAATCGCGTGCGCGAGGGCGCCTGCGACCAAGCCGGGCGCGGCCGGGTGCCCGGCCGCCGACTGGCGAAGCTCAGCTGGTTGCGGGAGGTGGTGTGGCCGGAGTGGTCGTCGAGGTGTACTCGAACTCCTCCTCGGCCCCGAAGAGGCGGTCCAGAACGGCCTTGCGCAGATCCTCCGAGAGGGCGATCGCGAGGATCGCTCCGATCAGGGCGACGAGCAGCAGGCGGCCGAAGCCGAAGCCGCCCTTCACGCTTTTCTCCGGCTCGCGCAGAGCCTCGGAGGCAGCGCGCATCGACTCGGCGGCGGTGCGCAGATCGTCCTGGAGCTTCTTGTCCTCAAGCACGGCCTTGGCCGGGCCCTTGCCATCGACGGCTCGGTCATAGGCGTCGCGGGCGGACTCGTAGGCCTCGCGCAGGTTCGAGCGGAGATCGTCGTCTTCGAACAGCTTCTGCACGTAGGGACGAGCCGTCTCGGCCGCCTCGATCGCCTTGGTCTGAGCCTTCTTGCGCTTTGCCATCTCGTCCTCCTGGATTGCGGCCTTGGTAAGTCTGCGACGCAGCCCGCGCCGTGGTCGAAACACTACCCGGACACGCGACTTCGCAATCGCGGGCCCCAGAAGCGCTGTCCGAGTTCAGCCGAGCTTGCCGTCAAAGGCGACCTCGATCGCCTCGCGGACGTGGTCCACGTAGGAGAAATCCAGCTCCTCGCGCTCGTGTTCGGGGATCTCCAGGATCTCGCCCTCGTTGCGTGATGGCGCGATCACGCGCTTGATGCCCGCCCGCTGGGCTGCCAGCGATTTCTCCTTGAGGCCGCCGACGGGCAGCACCTCGCCGGTGAGCGTCACCTCACCCGTCATCGCGACGTCGCCCGCCACCGGCACGCCGCAGACCAGCGAGGTCAGCGCCACGGTCATCGCCACTCCGGCGGATGGGCCGTCCTTCGGCACGGCGCCCGCCGGGACGTGCACGTGAATGTCGTGTTTGGCGAAGAAGTCGCCGGCCAGGTCCGGTGCCAGCTCGCCGATGTGGCCGCGGATGTAGGAGAGCGCCGCCTGTGCCGATTCCTTCATCACGTCGCCGAGCTGGCCGGTGATGATCAGCCGGCCGCTGCCGGGCATGTGGGTGGCCTCGATGAACAGGACCTCGCCACCGACGGGGGTCCAGGCGAGCCCGGTGACGACGCCCGGATGCCGGGTCCGGCGCCGGACCTCGGAGAAGTGCAGCCTGCGGCCGAGCAACTCGCGAGCGAGCTTGGCCGAGACGGTGATCTTCTTGTGCTTGCGGCGCGGATGCTCGGCGCGCTCCCGGGCGAGCTTGCGACATACCGAGCCGATCTGGCGCTCGAGGTTGCGGACCCCGGCTTCCCTCGTGTACTCCTCCACGATCGCCTTCAGCGCCGGATCGCCGAACGCGACCTGGGAGCCGGTGAGACCGTTCTCGGCGATCTGGCGGGGCACCAGGTAGCGCTTGGCGATGTGCAGCTTCTCGTCGAGCGTGTATCCGGAGAGCTGGATCACCTCCATCCGGTCGCGCAGCGGCCCGGGGATCGTGTCGAGCACGTTCGCCGTAGCGATGAACATCACGTCCGAGAGGTCGAAGTCGAGGTCCAGGTAGTGGTCTCGGAAGCTGTCGTTCTGGGCCGGGTCGAGGACCTCAAGCATCGCGCTCGATGGATCGCCGCGATAGTCGGCGCCCATCTTGTCGATCTCGTCGATCATGAAGACCGGGTTGCGCGAGCCGGCGTCGCGCAACGCGCGGACGATCGTCCCGGGCATCGCACCAATGTAGGTGCGCCGGTGACCGCGGATCTCGGCCTCGTCACGGACCCCGCCGACCGAGATGCGCTCGAACTCCCGCCCCAGCGAACGGGCGATCGATTTGCCGAGGCTCGTCTTGCCGACGCCGGGCGGGCCCACGAAGCAGAGGATCGGCCCGCTGGAGTCCGGCTTGAGCTTGCGCACGGCGAGGTACTCGAGGATCCGGTCCTTGACCTTCTCCAGGTCGTAGTGATCGGCGTCGAGCACCTCGCGCGCGTGCTCGATCCGCAGGTTGTCCTCGGTCCGCGCGCTCCAGGGCAGCTCGATCAGCCACTCGAGATAAGTGCGGATCACGCCGTACTCCGCAGCCGCCGCCGGCAGGCGCTGCAGGCGGCCGAGCTCGCGGTCGGCGGCCTTCTGCGCGTGCTCGGGCAGCTCGGCAGCCTCGAGGCGCTCGCGCAACTCGTTGAGCTCCGCCTGCTGCTCGTCGCCCTCGCCGAGCTCGTCCTGGATCGCCTTGAGCTGCTCGCGGAGGTAGTACTCGCGTTGGCCCTTGTCGATCCCCTCCTGGACCTGGGTCTGGATCTTGGAGCCGAGGTCGATGACCTCCAGTTCACGGGCGAGGATCTCGGAGAGCCGCCTCAAGCGCGCGCCGACGTCGAGCAGTTCCAGGATCTCCTGCTTCTCCTCTGTCGGGATCCGCAGCGCGCCGGCGATCAGATGGGCCAGCGCGGAGGGATCATCCACGTTTGTAACGGCGAGTTGCAGCTCCTCCGGCAAGTAGGGAATCTGCTCGATGATCTCGCTGAAGGTGCCCTGCACGTTGCGCGTCAACGCCTGAAGCTCGGGGCTCGCCACCACCTCGTCGGGCAGTTCCTCGACCCGGGCGAGGAGGTACGGCTCCGTTGTGACGAACTCGCCGAGCTCTACCCGGTGCGTGCCCTGGACGAGAATCCGGATCGTGCCGTCGGGGATCTTCATCATCCGCGCGACCACGCCGGCCACTCCAACGCGGTGCAGTTGTCCGGGGGAGGGCTCCTCGACGTCGGGCTCGCGCGAGGTGACCATGGTCAGCGTCCGATCGCCACTCAGCACGTCGTCGATCAGCCGGATCGAGCGCTCCTGCCCGACCGCCAGCGGTGTGAGCGTCCCGGGATAGGTGACGATGTCGCGGAGCGGCAGCACCGGCAACGCCTGAGGCAGCGTGGCGTCGGTGTCCGCGTCGATGGCGCCCTCGAAATCCTCGGCCGAGACGATCTCGATGGACGGGCCTCCCGGCTCGTCGAACTCGAGCGGATCCATCAACCGCGGCGCTCGACGGGGACGCGGCGCGAGGTCGCCTCGGTCGAGCGGATCGGGATCTCGATCCTGAGGACGCCGTCCTCGAATGTCGCCTTCGCCTCCGCCGCCTCGACCTCGGCGCCCAGTTCGATCACCCGCCGGAAGGCGCCCGTCGCGATCTCGACCTGCTGGTAGGCCCGCCCCTCGGTATCGCGCACCGGGCGGGCGCCCGAGATCACGAGCTCGCGGCCGGCGATCTCCAGGTTCACGGCGTCCGGGTCGACCCCGGCCAGGTCCGCCTTGACGACTGCGAGCGGTCGATTGTCCGTTTCCGCCCGGCAGTAGTAGACGTCGACCCGCGGCACGAATCCACGCTGCCTGGAGCCGGGCCGGCGCGGTTGCTCCCAGCCGTCGGCGAAGAACTCGTCCATCTCGCGTCGCATCCGGTCGATGTTGAGCAGCAGGTCTCGCTGGCGTGCCATCGAGGCGCAGGGTAGTTCAAAGCTCCCAGGAGCTGCCGAAGGTCGCAATCTCCACGGGCCCGGCAAAGGCCTCCTCCGCCTGAGCCAGGGCCCTCTCGGGATCCAGCTGATCGGAGATATGGGTGAGCACCAGGCGGCCTACGCCGGCCTCCGCGGCAAGCGCGCCCGCTTCCGAAGCCGACATGTGACCGCGCTCGCTGAGCGCGACGGACTCCGGCTCCGGCTCGGGCAGAGTCGCCTCGGCGAGCAGCACCTCGGCGCCGCGGGCGGCCTCGATCAGCTCCTCGCAGTAACGGCAATCGGCACCGAAGACCAGCCTGGCGCCCGAGGGCGCGGTCAGCTCGACCGCGTGAGTCAGCGTGAAGTGCGGCACCGGATGCAGGCGAGCGCGCAGCGGGCCGAGCGCCAGCTCGCCGGCCAGCTCGTACTCGCTGAGCGCGAAGGCGTCGTCGAAGAGTCCCGAGCTGCCCCAGATCGAGACCAGCTCGCGCAGCTTCCCGGCGGTCCCGGGCGGCACGTGGAGTGGCGGCTTGCCCTCCGGCCCGGGAGGCGGCGCTCCGAGCGTGAGCGCGTAGGCGAAGGGGACGAGATCGAGGCAGTGGTCGGCGTGCAGATGGCTCAGCAGGAGCTCGTCTACGTCCGTGTAGGCGATCAGCTCGCGGAGCTTGCCGAAGACACCGTTGCCGCAATCCAGCAGCAGCTTGTACTCGCCCTCGCTGACCAGGTACCCACTGCAGGCGCCCCCAGCGTCTTCCCAGGCCGGTGACTTACCGAGGACGGTGAAACGCACCCGGCGACTGTAGCCGCTGATGCGTGTCCTCTGTGCCTGGTGTTCGAGAGCCAGGGTGTGCGACTCGCGCGGCATTTAGCCGCCGGTCCACCACTCTGTCCCGATCTGGTGCTCTATACGGTCACCACATCGAGACAGACCGCCTGTGTGTCTATGGGCTGACGGCGTCGGCGAATCTATGGGCTGACGGCGTCGGCGAAGGGAAGGCCCGCGTCAGGCGGCCAGACAGGCGGCATCGGGCTCGCGGACCAACAGCATCGGCTGGGTCGGCGGGACGAGACCGTTCGGCGAGTCGGGCCGGAACGTGGAGCAGGGCCCATCGAGCTCGAGCGCGCATAGTCCGCGGCGCCCGAAGTAGCAACCCTCGCAGCTCGGCTTCGCCGCCCGCCTGCGAGTGGACCTGCCACTGGCGACCGTGTTCGGGGCGGCGGCGGGAGCGGGCTGGGTTGCGAGCAATTCGGGTTCCTGTCGTTTAGATATTGCCGCCCGGCGGGTGCGGGGCAGCGGCTCGATCACCCTTGCACTCCCGCTTCCCACGCGCAGGCCGTCGCACCGCAAATACCGGCATCAGCCGCACGAATCCCTTTCCCGCAAAACCCGCCTTCACGCATCGTGATCCCGGTAATTGCGAGATCGCGTCAGGCAGGATTCTGCTCAGCCCGGTCGAGCGGGCCGGCCGCCGCCCCTCGCGTAACCGATTCCGGCCCGCCGGTTACCATTTCAGCGATGGCCCAGGAACAGACAGCACGACTCGCGGCATCCCCGCCTCTCTTCGAGAATCGCTTCCTCGACTTCTTTTCGCGGGTCCACCCCAGCATTCCCGCCCTCCTGTTCGTTCCCGTGATCGGGGTCTGCCTCTGGGCGGGGCTCGACCGGGGCTACGGCATCGCCCCCGTGATCGGGCTCTACCTGGCCGGCCTACTGATCTGGACGCTCACCGAGTACTGGCTGCATCGCCTCGTCTTCCACTGGGAGCCGAAGTTCCGCGGCGGCGACAAGCTCCACTTCATCATCCACGGCGTCCACCACGACCACCCGAACGACCCGCTGCGTCTGGTCATGCCGCCGGCGGTCTCGATCCCTCTCGCGGCGCTCTTCTTCTGGCTCTTCACCCTGATCTTCGGTGTGCCGGCCGCTTACCCGACGTTCGCTGGATTCATCACCGGCTACCTCGCCTACGACTACACCCACTTCTACCTGCACCACTACGTGCCCAGGTCGGATATGGGCAAGCGCCTGCGCGAGGCGCACATGCGGCACCACTTCCAGGATCACGGCTATGGCTTCGGGGTCTCTACACCCCTCTGGGATGCGGTCTTCCGGACCATGCCGCGCCGCGCCAAGGCTGACTGACCCGGACTCGGCCCCCTGGCAACGGGTGGCATTGCAGACCGCGACCCGGTCCACATACTCACAAGTGTGTAATTCCACACTGTGCCTATGCTTAGTGTGAAAGCCCGTTCGCGAACTCCGCCGGCGGTCACCCACTTCGAGAGAAAGGCACAGATGTCAGCCGTCACCGCAGTCGAGAGAGCCCGGGAACTGCTCGAGGATCGTCGCAAGGAGCTCCAGGCGGAGCTCGAGGAGATCGAGAAGGCACTCGCGGGGATCGCAGGCGGCGTCGCCAAACGTGGCCCGGGGCGGCCGCGCAAGAGCGACTCGGGCAACGCCGGCGAGCGGCCCGCTCGGTCACGACGGCGGCGGCGACGCGGCGGCACGCGGGCCGAGCACGCCCTGCGCCAGATCACCGAGCAGCCTGGCCTGACGGCCGCCGAGATCGCCAGGGGCCTCGGGATCAAGCCCAACTACGTCTACCGGGTGATGGCTGAGCTGGAGAAGGACGGACGCGCCGAAAAGCGGGGCAAGGGCTACTACCCCGCGGAGAAGGGGACGACGGCCACCGAGCCCGAAGCGGCTCCACAGACCTCACCGGCCGCGGTCGGAGCCCCCGTATCGACCGAACAGCCGGCTGGGGCGAGCAGCGCTCCCGGAGCGGAGGAGGTCGAGGGCGAGTCGGAGGACCGCGGCATCAACCCGTCGCCGCCGCCGATCGCGCTGGACGGCTCATAGGAACCTGCCGGCATCAGCGCTAGTTTTCCACCGGTGGGTAGGGGCAACAGGGGGTACGCGACGGCTCGACCGGCTCTATTGGTGGTCACTCTGATCGCCATGCTCTCCACGTCGCCCTCCGCTGCACAGGGAGCTACCGGCGGCGCGGCCCTCGACCGCGCTCTCGAGGAGCTCGTCCAGCTTCCCGACGGACCGCCCGCCGCGATCGCCGTGATCGGGCGGGGCAAGGCACGCAGCGTCCATCGCGCCGGGAACGCGAACCCCACCGGCGACGGCAGGCTCCCGCGGCCCGGAGATCGAATGCGGATCGCGAGCACCTCGAAGGCAATGTCGGGAGGCACCGCACTCAGCCTCGTCGAGGACGGGATCCTCTCCCTGGACGACACGGTCGGCGAGCTGCTGCCAGACCAACCCGTCGCCTGGCATGCGGTGACCCTCGCCCAGCTCCTCAACCACACCAGCGGACTGCCGGACTTCACGGCACAGCCGGCATTCGGCCCGGCGCTTTTCGCTGCGCCGGATGATCCGCCGGCGCCGCGCGACCTCCTCGCGTTCGCCGCCGGCGAACCGCTCAACTTCCCGCCGGGAAGCGACTACCGCTACTCGAACTCCGACAACGTCGCCGTCGGGCTCATGGTCCAGGCCGCGACCGGCCTCCACTACCCCACCGCGCTGGGACGGCGGGTCCGGCGGCCGCTCCACCTTGGCAAGACCTCGCTGGGGCCGGCGCCGCGACTGCCGAAGCCGTACATCCACGGCTACGGGCGGCTGGATGAGGACGACCCGTTCGGCGACGTGAGCAACGTCTTCGACTTCGGCGGCTGGGCGTGGGCCTCCGGCGGCATCGTCTCGACCCCGGGCAACCTGAACAAGTTCATCCGCGGCTACGTCGGCGGCGCCCTGTTCGGGCCGGCGACCCGCGACGCCCAGGCCGAGTTCGTCAGCAACGCCAACTCCGAACCGCGCGGCCCGGGCCAGAACTCGGCCGGCCTGGCGCTCTTCCGCTACGAGACGCGCTGCGGCACTGTCTTTGGCCACACCGGCTCGATCCTCGGCTACACGCAGTTCATGGCGGCGACGCGCAGCGGGCGCCGGTCGGTGACCGTCACCGTCAGCACCCAGGACAAGGCCCTCGTCCCACAGATCCGGCGGGCCGAGGCGAAGGCGGTCTGCGTCGCCCTCGCCTGACCCCGTTGCAGGGGCTTAGATCAGGCCCAGCTCGGAAACGGTGTCGCTCTCGCCCTGCAGCTCGGCGATGCTCGCGTCGATGCGCTCCCGGGAGAAGTCGCTGACCTCGAGGCCCTCGACGATCTCGTAGGAGCCGCCCGAGCAGCGGCAGGGGAAGCCGGCGATGATGCCCTCGGAGACGCCGTAGCTGCCGTAGCTGGGAACACCCATCGAGACCCAGTCGCCATCGGGAGTGCCGTGCACCCAGTCGTGGACGTGGTCGATGGCGGCGTTGGCGGCAGATGCGGCTGAGGAGGCGCCACGGGCGTCGATGATCGCCGCGCCGCGCTTGGCGACGGTCGGGATGAACTCACTCTCGAGCCAGTCCTGATCGCCGACCTTCTCGGCCGCGTTCTCGCCGCCGACCTTCGCGTTGAACAGGTCCGGGTACTGGGTGGCCGAGTGGTTACCCCAGATCGTCATGTTCGTGATCTCGGAGACCGAGGCGCCGGTCTTGGCCGCAAGCTGGCTGATCGCCCGGTTGTGATCGAGGCGCATCATCGCCGTGAAACGCTCGTTCGGGATGTCGGGAGCGTGGTTCATCGCGATCAGGGCGTTGGTGTTGGCCGGGTTGCCGACCACCAGGACCTTGATCTCGTCAGCCGCGCCGGCGTTGAGCGCCTCGCCCTGGGGCTTGAAGATGCCGCCGTTGGCCTCGAGCAGGTCACCGCGCTCCATGCCTGGACCGCGCGGGCGGGCGCCGACCAGCAGGCCGACTCCGCAGCCGTCGAAGGCCTTGTTCGGATCGTCGTAGATGTCGACGCCCGCCAGCAGCGGGAAAGCGCAGTCGTCGAGCTCCATCGCGGTGCCCTCGGCAGCCTTGACCGCATCGGGGATCTCGAGCAGGTTGAGGTGGACGGGAGTGTCGTCGCCGAGCATCTGGCCGGAGGCGACGCGGAACAGCAGCGCGTATCCGATCTGGCCTGCGGCGCCGGTGACGGTGACCTTGACGGGGGTGCTCAATTCGATTCGCTCCTTCGGTGGCTGAAGTCTGGATTCGGCCGCGTGTGGCGGCGGGGCCACAACGCTAGCCGGTCAACCGTTCCCGGGGCGGGCGCTACTGCTTCGTCTTGTCCTTGCCCGGGCCGCCGATCAGCTTGTCCCTGCCCGGGCCGCCGCAGAGCAGGTCGTTCCCGCCCTTGCCGAGGATCTTGTCCTTCCCCCTGCCGCCGTAGATCACGTCCTTGCCGTTCGTCCCGCGGATCGTCTCGCCCTTGGCGGTCCCGACGACGGTCGGCGCCTTGCCGAGGCAGCGCTTCTCGGCCTCCAGGCGAGCCAGGGCCAGCGAGCCATCGGTGCCTGACTGGCTGAGGCCGCCGACGACGATGCGGCCGCTGCGGGGGTCAAGAGCCGCCGAAAGGGCTAAGTCGCTGGTACCGGGCCCGAAGCCGAAGCGGACGATTCCATCCCGGTCGAAGGAGCGATCGGGCTTACCCGACGCCCCCAGGCGCGCGACGGCGAAGTCGTAGGGTCCCAACGACGAGACCTTGGGGTCGGCTGAGCCGGCCAGGATCAGGCGCCCGTCCGGATCCTGGAGAAGTGTGTTCGCCGTGGTGTAGGAGCCGGGCGGGGAGGCCACCGTGGTGACCCCGTCACCGCTGAACCCAGTGTCGAAGGTCCCGTCCTGCTTGAGACGGACCACCGCCATGCGGTCCGCACCGGCGATCTCCGTGACTCCGCCGAGGATGATCCGGTTTGCCTTGCCGATCACGATGCCGTAGGCGCTGTCGGAGGTACCCGGGAAGTCCACGACCCGAGCACCATTGGTACCGAAGCTTGGGTCATCGGCGCCGTTGTCCGGCAGGTATCGGGCTACCGCCATCTTGTCCGGGGCGAAGGTGCCGCTGGTGAAACCGGCGACGACGATCCGGCCCTGTCCGTCGATCGCAAGGCTGCGGCCCGCGTCGTTGGTCACTCCGCCCGGGAAGTCTGTCCCCTGGATCCCGTTGCCGTCGAAGGAGACGTCGGGGGTCCCATCGTCGAGAAGTCGAACCACGGCGAAGTTGTTCTCGGCGGCGGGACCGCCCTGGTCACCGGCCGCGACGATCCGACCGCTCGAATCGGTGGTGATCGCGCGGGCTGAGTCAGTCTCGCCGTCGTTGCCGATATCAGCGATCCACGAGCCATCAACTCCCGCGGTGCTGAAGCTCGTGTCGAGGACACCGTTCTCCGTATACCGAGCTATCGCAAACATCGTTGACACGCCGTCGCCGGCGCTGCCCGCGACGAGGATCCGGCCTTGGGAGTCGAGGGCTACCGCGTTTGCGCCATCGCCCTCATTGACGCCCAAAACGTCAGTCTCGACAAATCCGTCACCCCCACCGAAGGTGGGGTCAGGCGCGCCCATCGCCGTCGAAGCTGCGATCGAGCTTCCCGGGTCCGCCCTTGGCGGCCAGTGCTGAGGCAACCAGCGTGGCTGCGAGGGTCAGGATCAGAATGGCCGCAATCCGGCTTCGGGTAATCATGCGCACGACAATATCGCGTAGTGCGCAGATAGGTTGCGGTTGTCGCGACGAATCAACGGCGATCGCCACGGCACCCTGCCTCAGGCCATCGCGGCTTGCAGATTCTCGTCGAGGGCGGCCAGGAACTCCTCGGTCGTCAGGTGGCCCTGGTCGTCGCCCACGAGCAACGCCAGATCCTTCGTCATCTTGCCGCTCTCGACGGTCTCGATGCAGACGCGCTCGAGGGTGGCGGCGAACTCCGACACCTCGGGCGTCTCGTCCATGCGGCCGCGGGCTTCGAGGCCGCGGGTCCAGGCGAAGATCGACGCGATCGGGTTGGTCGAGGTCGCGTTGCCCTTCTGGTGCTCACGGAAGTGACGGGTGACAGTGCCGTGGGCGGCCTCGGCCTCCACCGTCTTGCCGTCGGGCGTCATCAGCACCGAGGTCATCAGGCCGAGTGAGCCGAAGCCCTGGGCCACCGTGTCGGACTGCACGTCGCCGTCGTAGTTCTTGCAGGCCCAGACGTAGCCCCCCTCCCACTTCATCGCCGCGGCGACCATGTCGTCGATCAAGCGGTGCTCGTAGGTGATCCCGGCCGCTTCGAAGTCGGAGGCGAACTCCGCCTCGAAGACCTCCTGGAAGAGATCCTTGAAGCGGCCGTCGTACTTCTTCATGATCGTGTTCTTGGTCGACAGGTACACCGGGTAGCCGCGCTCGAGCCCGTAACGCATCGATGCACGGGCAAAGTCGCGGATCGAGTCGTCGAGGTTGTACATCGCCATCGCGACGCCCCCGCCGGGAAAGTCGAAGACGTCGATCTCGATCGGCTCCGACTCATCCTTGGGCGTGAAGGTCAGCGTCAGCTTGCCCTCGCCGGGGACGACCATGTCCTCGGCGCGGTACTGATCGCCGAACGCGTGGCGGCCGATGATTATCGGCTTGGTCCAGCCGGGGACCAGGCGGGGAACGTTGGAGATCACGATCGGCTCTCGGAAGATGACGCCGCCGAGGATGTTGCGGATCGTGCCGTTCGGGGAGCGGTACATCTCCTTCAGGCCGAACTCCTCGACCCGACCCTCGTCCGGTGTGATCGTCGCGCACTTGACGCCGACCCCGTGCTCTTTGATCGCGTTGGCCGCGTCGACGGTGATCTGATCGTTGGTCTCGTCGCGCTTCTCTATCCCCAGGTCGTAATAGAGCAGCTCGACATCGAGGTAGGGCAGGATCAACTGCTCCTTGATGAACGACCAGATAATCCGGGTCATCTCGTCGCCGTCGAGCTCGACGATCGGGTTCTTGACGGTGATCTTGCTCATCTGTGCTGCGAGGCCCCTCGGTCGCTTGAAGTCCGGTCGGGCCGCACCCTACCGCTCCAAGATCCCACGAGGGGTGGCTCCGCAGGCCCAGGCGGACCAACACTGAGCGACGTCGGCCCCGATCTGCGTGCGATCATTCGCCCATGGCAGTTGAACAGCGAAAGGTCTCCCATTCCACGCACGAGGTCCTCAACCAGGCTCTGCCTCTCGAGGACTACAACGTCTTCACCTCCGACACGGTCCTGCGCGAGGCTGTCTCCCGCGAGGGCGGCGATTTTGCCCTCGACCGGATCGAGAAGGCCGGCGCCGAGGCGGGCCGGGCCGAATCGATCCGCTGGGGTTTCGAGGCGGAGAAGACGAAGCCCGAGCTGAAGACCCACGACCGCTTCGGGCAGCGGATCGACGAGGTCGAGTTCCATCCCTCCTACCACCGTCTGCTCGGCGATCTGCACGTCGCCAACGCAACCCACGCCCTGCCCTGGCGCGAGCCCGAGCCGGGCGCCCACGTCGCTCGAGCCGCGGCCTTCATGTGCATCAGCGCCGCCGACGCCGGTACCGGCTGTCCGATCTCGATGACCTACTCGGTGATCCCGGCGCTGCGCAAGCAGCCGGAGCTGGCAGCCGAATGGGAGCCCCGCTTCACCTCGACCGGCTACGACCCGCGGATGGTCCCGGCCGAGCAGAAGTCCGGCGCTCTGTGCGGGATGGCGATGACCGAGAAGCAGGGTGGCTCCGACGTCCGCGCCAACACGACCGTTGCCGAAACGCTCAACGGTGGCGGCGCCGGGGCCGAGCACGAGCTCACCGGTCACAAGTGGTTCTGCTCGGCACCGATGTGCGACGCCTTCCTCACCCTGGCCCAGACGGAGTCGGGCATCTCCTGCTTTCTGCTGCCGCGCTTCACCCCCGACGGCGAGCGCAACCGCTTCCACATCCAGCGGCTCAAGGACAAGCTCGGCAACCGCTCGAACGCCTCCAGCGAGGTCGAGTTCCGCGGCGCCTGGGCGCGGATGCTCGGTGAGGAAGGCCGCGGGGTGCCGACGATCATCGAGATGGTCAATCACACCCGGCTCGACTGCACCCTCGGCTCGGCCTCCGGCATGCGCCGCGGCCTCGAACAGGCCATCTGGCACAGCATGCACCGCTCCGCCTTCGGCAAACAGCTGATCGACCAGCCACTGATGCGCAACGTGCTCGCCGACCTCGCGGTCGAATCGGAGGCGGCGACGATCTCCTCCCTCTGGCTCGCCCGCCAGTTCGACGAGACCCATCAGGGTGACGACAGCGCGGCGCCTGTCAAGCGCCTCGCCACCCCGGTGCTGAAGTACTGGGTCTGCAAGCGCGCCCCCTCCCATGCGGTCGAGTCGCTCGAGTGTCTCGGCGGCAACGGCTACGTGGAGGAATCGGGTCTCCCCCGGCTATTTCGGGAGAGCCCGCTGATGTCGATCTGGGAGGGCTCTGGCAACGTGCAGGCGCTCGACGTCCTGCGCGCGATGGTCAAGAGCCCCGAATCGGTCGAGGCCTTCTTCGATGAGGTCGGTGAGGCCTTCGGTTCCGACGCTCGACTGGACTCGTTCGCCGAGGCGACGCGACGTGAGTTCGAAGACCTCACCGAGATCGAGACCCGCGCCCGGCGGATCGTCGAGCGCATGGCGCTCTCCCTGCAGGGCTCCCTGCTGGTCCGTTACGGCGACGAGGCGGTCGCCGACGCGTTCTGCGCCACCCGGCTCGAGGGCGACTGGGGCAACGCATTCGGCACGCTGCCGGCCGGCACCGACTTCGGCCGGATCATCGAACGCCACACCCCGCTGCTCTAGCCGGCGGCGCGTGTCGGCCGGCCGCTCGAGCCGTCAGGCCGCAACCTTTTTACGCTTCGGCGCATTCAGATCAGCGGGCAGAATCTCCTCGATCTCGGGCCGGCCGCCGTCCTCGTCGACCTCGGTATCGATCCCGAGTTGGCGGCCGTAGATGAACTGACTCTCGGGGACGCGCAGCGGCCGGTGGGCGTCCTTGACTGCGATCACGAGCGTCTGCACCATAATCAGGAGGTCGCCGAAAAGGGAGCGATGCTTGAGGTAGTAGAGGTCGTGGCAGAGCTTCCAGGCAGTGCCCAGGGTCGAGCCGGCGTAGCCGCAACGGACCTGGGCCCAGCCGGTCACTCCGGGCCGCAGCAGGTGGCGGCGACTGTAATGGGCGAAGAACTGCTCCATCTCGGCGACGATCTCCGGCTGTTCGGGCCGCGGACCGACGAGCGACATCTCACCGCGGACCACATTAAAGATCTGCGGTAACTCATCGATGTGGGTACGTCGCAGGACCTTGCCGACCCGGGTTACCCGGACATCGCCGGATGAAGAGAACTGGATCCCGTCGCGCTCGGCGTCGACCCTCATGGTGCGCAGCTTGAGGATCTCGAAATGGCGGCCTCTCTCCCCTACGCGGACCTGCCGGAAGAACACCGGGCCGCGGTCCTCGAGCTTTACCGCCAGCGCCCCGAGCAGAATGAACGGGGAGACGAGCAGCGCGATCGGCACGCTCAGCATCAGGGTCATCAGGCGATTGAGAAAGCCCGCAGGCGGCCGGAAGTCCGGATGGACGATGTACAGGTACCACGCCGAATCGATCGATCCGAGCGGCACATGGCCGAAGACCTGCTCGTAGAACTGACTGCCCGCGATCAGCCGCACCCGGAGGTCGAGGCAGGACTCGGCGGCCTGCTGGAAGAGCAAAGAGTCGCCGTCATCCCCTCGACCCTGGCTTTCGCCGAAGACGAGCACGTCGATCGCGTGTCGCTCCGTCTCCTCGGCCAGGATGCTCCCGACGTTGCCCTCTACCTGGGGGCCTCCGGGGGGCCTGATGTTGAGGTGTCCGACCATCTTCACCGCGCTCATCCGCGTCTCATTGAGCTCGCGTTCGAGACCTGCCGCGAAGACCGGCGAGCCGATCGTTGCCACGCGGACCGGGCGCCGTGCCATGACCCCGAGATAGAGCAGGTTTGTGAGCATCCCGGTGAGCGCCGCGACGCTCACCGGCACGAGGAAGTCCTGACCGAACGACGGCTGCACGCCGGAGCCGAGCAGGGCCGCCAGAGCGATCGTGCCGGAGCCGAGCAGCGGCGCGAGGATGGCGATGAACACCCGCGACGCCTGCATCAGGTGCAGCGGCAGCGTGTCGCGGAGCAGCAACGCCGTGCTGAACAGGATCACGATCGCCGCGAGCAGTCCGTCCCCCGCATCGCCATCGGTCGCCGTCACGGCAATTCCCGCCGCGAGCCCGGGTGAGACGTTGCGAAGGACGTCGAGCCGGACGAGGCGCTGCAGTCCGGGCGGCGTCACGGGCAATCCCTGGCCGGGCAGCCGCACGCCGGAACCGACCCGGTCTTCGGTCTGATCGGCTGGCTGCTCGAACAAGGGACCTGAACTCACTGCTGGACATTATGCGGACCGGAACCGGGTCCTGCGAGGATTTCGGAGAAGCAACGACCGGTGCATCAGGGGCGATCGTTCATCTAGGATCGCCCGATCGAAGCTTCAACGGCACAGCGAGTCTCCGTAGAGACCGAGCGGCACATCGCCCACGTTCGTCTCGACCGAGCGGATAAGCACAACGGACTCGACTACCCGATGTTCGACGCGATTAACGCGGCCATCGACCAGGTCCGGGCCGACAACTCGCTGCGGGCGGTCGTCCTCTCCGGCAACGGCAAGAGCTTCTGCGCGGGGCTCGACTTCATGAGCGTGATGTCGAGTGGACGCACACTCGAGGAATCCTTCAACAAGCGCGAGGGCGAGATCGCCAACGACTTCCAGCGCGTCGCCCATGGCTGGCAGCAACTGCCGATCCCGGTGATCGCGGCGCTGCAGGGCAACTGTCTCGGCGGCGGAGCCCAGATCGCGCTCGGCGCCGACATCCGGATCGCCGCGCCCGACCTGAAGTTCTCCATCCTCGAGATCAAATGGGGTCTGATCCCGGACATGGGGATCAGCCAGAATCTCACCCGGCTGGTCGGCATGGACGTCGCCAAGGAACTCACCTTCACGGGTCGCAAGCTGGGCGCCGAGGAGGCGCTGGCGCTCGGGCTGATCACGCGAATCGCCGACAGCCCGATGGTCGAGGCCGAGGCGCTGGCGGCCGAGATCGCAAGCAAGTCGCCGGACGCCATCCGCCGTGGCAAGCGGCTCTTCGAGCAGACGGCGCAGATGCAGCCGGCCGAGGCGCTCGCGCTCGAGGAGACCCTCCAGCGCGAGCTGATGGGCTCGCCGAACCAGCTCACTGCCGTGCAGGCGGGCATGAGCGGCGAGGCGGCCGAGTTCGCCGATCCCGAGTAGGGTCCAGACATGGCAAGGGAGGCAGGGCCGCTCGCGCAGCTGAGAAGGATCGCCGATGCGGTCCAGGTACTACCGGAGGTCCGGGACCACCTCGACAAGCTCGATGTGCACGTCACGGAGATGAGCGCCGAGGTGACCCGCATGCGGAAGGGCGTCGATGAGCTCGGCCCCGCGGTCGCGAACCTGAACGGCAGCGTCGGCGGGCTCGACGACCACTTCGAGGGCATGCGCGGGGAGATTCGCGGGCTCGACGGCCACCTCGCCGAGGTGAAGAAGACGCTGCAGCCCCTTCGCGCCCTGGCCGGCGTGGGCAAGCTCGGCGAGCGCCTCAGCCGCTGACCCCTCGCGGGCCGGCGCCCGACGACTCGTAAACTCCTAGCCATGCCAACACGGGGCACCTACACGCTCTTCAGACTCCGGGGAATTCCGATCGGGGTGGACTGGACGTGGTTCCTCGTCCTCTTCCTGATCATCTGGTGGCTCTCGGGGTTCTACGAGGGGCTACTGAACACGTCGAGCGACTCGATCCAGCCCTACGCCCTGGCCGTCGTCTCCGCCCTGCTCTTCTTCGGCTCCATCCTGCTGCACGAGCTCGGTCACGCGATCGTGGCTCTGCGCAACGGGATCGGGATCAGCCACATCACGCTCTGGATGTTCGGCGGCGTCGCCGGCCTCGAACGCGACTCGCGCACCGCCGGGGAGGAGTTCCGGATCGCCGCCGCCGGCCCCGCGGTGACCCTCGTGATCGCGGCCGTATGCCTGGGGGTCGGCACGGCGCTGGACGGCAGCGCCTTCTTCGACGGGGCGACGCTCGACGAGTCGGCCCAGATCTCGGGCGGGGTCGCGGTGCTCGCCTGGCTCGGCAACATCAATGCCCTGATCCTCGTCTTCAACCTGCTGCCGGCCTTCCCGCTCGACGGTGGGCGCATCGCCCGCTCGATCGCCTGGCGGATCACGGGCAACCGCGAGACCGCAACGGGCTTTGCCGCGCGGCTCGGGCAGGTCTTTGCGTACGCGTTCATCGCGATCGGCGTCGCCCTCGTGCTGACCACGGACCTCTTCGTGACTGGCATCTGGCTCGGCGTGATCGGCTGGATGCTGGCCCAGTCGGCGCGGGCCACCGTAGTCCGCAACGAGCTGACCAAACGGATCGGCGATGTCTCCGTCGCCGACGTGATGGACGCTGAGCCGGTGGCGATCCCCTCCGACGCCAGCGTCGAGCGGGCCCTGGACGAGTACTTCCTGCGGTACCAGTGGCCCTGGTTCCCGGTCGTTGACGCGGGTCGCCGTTTCGTCGGCGTGATCAAGCGCGGCGCCGCCGACGGGGTGCCCGAGGTGACAAGAGCGAGTCAGCTCGTCTCCGAACACCTGACCGATGCCGAGCACGCGACCGAGCAACGTGTCCGCGACGACGAGCCGCTGGAGAGCCTGTTGGGCAACACCGAGCTGCGCAAGCTCGGTGCGCTGGTCGCCATCGATGCGGACGGCCGGATCTCCGGTGTGATCACGCTGGACCAGGTCGGACGGGCGCTGCGCGACGCGGTTTCCAGTCGCGATGAGGGGGCACACGAAGGCAGCGCGCCCTGAGATAGCTTGAGTACCTGAGCGCGCCGCACGTCCCAGGCATATGATCAGCGCGGTGCCGACCCCCCGTAAGGAGCAGTCCCGCAGATGAGCTCTCAGGCTCCCAGCCTCTCGAAGGCCGAGGGCACGGGCCGGCAACCGCGCCTGCGCTGGCTCAGCGAACTCTGGGGCTCGACCGTCGGCAAGAAGCTGATTGTCGGCGTCAGCGGCGTGATCCTGGCCGCCTACGTGATCCTGCACGTGCTCGGCAATCTAAAGACCCTGCAGGGTGCCGGCGGAGGCGATCCGGCGATCGACACATACGCGGAGTGGTTGCGGACCTTCGGCGAACCCGTGATCCCCCGCGAGGGGATCCTCTGGGCGGTACGGGCGCTGCTACTCCTGGCACTCGTCGTCCACGTGGCGGGCGTCAGCCAGTTGATCGCCCGCAACCGCGCGGCGCGACCCGAGGGTCATCGCCACCCGGCCCGCATCAAGCGCTCGCTCGCCTCCAGGACGATGGCCTTCAGCGGCTTCTTCCTGCTCGCCTTCATCGTCTTCCACGTCCTGCAGTTCACGACGCTGACGATCCACCCGACGCCGCTCACGCAGGGCGATGTCTACGCCAACATCTACTTCGCCTTCCAGGAGTGGTGGCTGGTTGTCCTGTACGTGATCTCGGTCGTGATCCTCGGTTTCCACCTCCGCCACGCGCTGTGGTCGGTGCTGCAGACGCACGGGATCGACGCGCCGAACCGCAATCCCAGCCTGCGCCGCGGCGCGACCTTCACCGCCGTCGCAATCACGGTCGGCTTCGCCGCGATCCCGATCGCCGTGTTCAGCGGCCTACTGCCCGAGCCGGAGGGTGCGCTCACCCTGGTCCGTATGGTGGGTGGCCGATGAGCCTGACGCTCGATCCCAAGATCCCGGACGGCCAGATCGACGAGAAGTGGCGCAACTGGCTCGACGGCCACAAGCTCGTCGGGCCGCGCAACCGCTCCGACTACAACGTGATCGTCGTCGGCACCGGCCTGGCGGGCGCCAGCGCCGCCTCCACCCTGGCCGGTATGGGCTACCGGGTGCAGACCTTCTGCTACCAGGACTCGGCGCGCCGGGCCCACTCGATCGCCGCCCAGGGCGGGATCAACGCGACCAAGGACTACGCCAACGAGGGCGACTCGGTGCATCGCCTGTTCGTGGACACGATCAAGGGCGGCGACTTCCGCTCCCGTGAGGCCAACGTCTGGCGACTGGCCGAGCTCTCGACCGGAATCATCGACCAGGCCGTCGCCCAGGGCGTGCCCTTCAACCGTGAGTACGGCGGCTTGCTCGCGACCCGCAGCTTCGGCGGGGTGCTCGTCGAGCGCACCTTCTACTGCCGTGGCCAGACCGGCCAGCAGCTCCTGCTCGGCGCCTACCAGGCGTTGCAGAAGGCGGTCGCCGACGGCCAGGCTGAGATCCATGCCCGGCACGAGATGCTGGACCTGGTGATCATCGACGGCCAGGCCCGGGGGATTGTGGCCCGCAACCTCGCTACCGGCGAGCTCGAGACCTACGCGGCGGACGCCGTGGTGCTTGCCACCGGCGGCTACTGCAACGTCTACTACCTCTCGACCAACGCGATGGGCTGCAACGTCACCGCGACGTGGCGCGCACACAAGCGCGGCGCCGGCTTCGCCAACCCCTGCTTCACCCAGATCCACCCGACGTGTATCCCCCAGTCCGGCGACTATCAGTCGAAGCTGACGCTGATGAGCGAGTCACTGCGCAACGATGGCCGGATCTGGGTTCCCAGGGACAAGGACGAGCTACGGGCTCCGGCCGAGATCCCAGATGAGGACCGCTACTACTACCTCGAAGAGCGCTACCCCCGGTTCGGCAACCTCGTGCCTCGCGATGTCGCCTCGCGGGCGGCGAAGATCGTCTGCGACGACGGGCTCGGGGTCGGGCAGACCGGCCGCGGCGTCTACCTCGACTTCCGCGACGCGATCAACGACAAGGGCGCCGATGTGATCGACGGCCGCTACGGGAACCTCTTCGAGATGTACGAGCGGATCACGGGCGAGAGCCCCTGGAAGACGCCGATGAAGATCTACCCCGCCCCGCATTACTCGATGGGCGGGCTGTGGGTGGACTACTCGCTGCAGACCACGATCCCGGGGCTGTTCGCGATCGGCGAGGCCAACTACTCCGACCACGGTGCCAACCGGCTTGGGGCAAGCGCGATGATGCAGTGCCTCGCCGACGGCTACTTCATCCTGCCGCACTGCGTCACCGACTATCTGGCCAACGTCGATGATCCGGTCGACCCCGAGCACGAGGAGTTCGCCCGCACCGCGCAGCGCTGCTCCGACCGCGTCGCCGAGTTGCTCGATGTCGGCGGTAACACCGCGGCGACCGTCTTCCACCGACGCCTCGGCCAGGTGATGCTCGACCGCTGTGGGATCACCCGGGACGAGGCCGGACTGAGGAGCGCGATCTCCGACATCCGTGAGATCCGCGAGGAGTTCTGGAGCGACCTGCGGGTGGACGGTTCGGCCGGCGACCTCAATCAGAGCCTCGAGTATGCCGGTCGCGTGGCCGACTTCCTCGAGTTCGCCGAGGTGATGTGCATGGATGCCCTCGAGCGCGGCGAGTCCTGCGGCTGTCACCTGCGCGAGGAGTACCAGACCGAGGAGGGCGAGGCCGTGCGCGACGACGCGCGCTACGCGCACGTCCAGGTCTGGGAACACACCGGAGCGGACTCCGCGCCCCAGTTGCACCACGAGGAGCTTGGCTTCGAGGTCGTCGAGCCGTCGACGAGGAGCTACAAGTGAACTTCAAGCTGAAGATCTGGCGCCAGGGGACGGACGAGGACCGGGGTCGCTTCGAGGCCTACGACGTAGACGAGATCGACGGCGACGCCTCGATGCTCGAGATGCTCGACGTGCTCAACGAGCGGATCATCCAGGAGGGTGGCTCCGCGATTTCCTTCGACTCCGACTGCCGCGAGGGCATCTGCGGGTCCTGCTCGCTCGTCATCGACGGCTTCCCGCACGGCCCGCGCCAGGTGACCAGTTGCCAGGTCTACATGCGGGACTTCGACGATGGCTCCGAGATCTCGATCGAGCCCTTCCGCAACACGGCCTTCCCGGTGCTCAGGGACCTGGTCGTCGACCGCTCACCGCTGGACCGGATCATCGAATCCGGCGGCTACATCTCGGTCAGCTCCGGCCCGAAGCCGGAACCGAACTCGAACCCGATCCATCCCGAGGTTCAGCAACACGCGATGGACGCGGCGATCTGCATCGGCTGCGGCGCCTGCGTCGCGGCCTGCCCGAACGGCTCGGCGATGCTCTTCACCGGCGCCAAGGTCGCCCATCTCAACTCGATGCCCCAGGGCGATCCCGAGCGCAAGCACCGCGTGCGCAGCATGATCCGCACCCACGACGATGAGGGCTTCGGCGGCTGCACCAACCACGGCGAGTGCCAGGCCGCCTGCCCGCAGGAGATCTCGATCAAGGTGATCGGCGAGATGAACGCCGAGTACCGCCACGCGATGCTCGAGAAGCTGCGCTCCCGCCGCGGCTCGATCGAGCCGACTTAGCGCACAGGTAACCCGTGCTACACTGGTTCCGTGGCGAATCTAACCCTCAGCATCGACGGCGGCCTGCTCAAGAGAGCCCGGATCAAGGCCCTGCAGGAGGACACCTCCGTCAACGCTGTAGTTCGGGAGTATCTGAACGAATACGCGGGTTCCGAGCAGTCTCGGGAGGCGATTCGCAGCGTGCTCGAGCTTGCCGAGAGGAGCGAGGCGAGCAGCGGCTCTGAGGGGCGGCGGTGGACGCGCGATGATCTCTACGAGGAACGCACCCGCTGGCCCCGCCGATGACCAAGGCCGGCAGAGTATTCCTCGACAGCAACGTCCTGATCTACGCCTTCGACGCGGGCAACCCCGTCAAGCGGGCTACCGCGATGCGGCTGCTCGAGGATGAGGCGGAACGCATCGTGCTCAGCGCCCAGGTGCTCGGCGAGTTTCACGTCAACGTCTCCCGCAAGCTGCAGCAGCCGCTGCCAGCTGAGGAGGCTGCGGCGGCCACGGCCCAGTTCTCGCGCCTGCCGATCGTCCCGGTTGATGCGGAACTGGTCCGCTCGGCAATCTCGATCAGCGGCGAGGCCCAGCTTTCGTACTGGGACGGGTTGATCGTTGCCGCGGCCTCCGCCGCCGGCTGCGATTGCTTGCTCACCGAGGACCTGAACGCAGGCCAGGTGATAGCCGGAGTCGAGGTCGTCAACCCATTCGCCGCGCCAGTGACAGAAGCATGAAGGTCACGATCCGTTAGCTACGCAGCCAAGCCGGCAGCGTGGTCGATCGAGCCGCGGCCGGCGAGGAGGTCACGATCACCCGGAGCGGGCACTCCGGTTTTCCGGCTTCAACCGCTGCCTGCACCGTCGATCAGCCCGGCGGCACTGCCGGGGCATTGGAGGCACTTGCCCAGCATCGATCCAGCCGGCCTCGGCAGGGACGCGGTTTGGCGCTAGCCGTGCGCCGGCTGCAGCATCCGGACCCGGGTCCGACTGACCCTCAGCTCGCCTCCGAACGCCTCGGTCTCCTCGAGGCCGCCGGACTCACGTAGTTCACCCGCGAGCCGATCGTTGAGCTCGGCCGTTGCGGTCACGCCGGCCTCGTCGGCGAACAGGCCGACCGTGACGACCTGATCGCCGCAGTCGATCGCCCTGAATGTGAGGAAGCCCGGCATCCCCGTGATCGGGTCGGCGAGGCTGCGTTCGATCACTGCCATCGCCTCGCGCACGTCGCCGCGCAGCGCGTAGCGCCGGACGACAGCGAGCGCCGTCGAGGTGTCCGAGTGCGACGGGCTCAGGACGCTCCTGTCGGCCCGGTTGATGAGGATCTCGCCGTGCTGGACCTCCACCACCTCGAGCGGGATGTCCGCAAGCGCGGTCCTAACCCAGTCCCGTGCCAGGCTGCGCGAGGCGTCGGCCTCCTCGGCTTCGACGAAGGCGCTGATCGTGACGAATTCACCGCCGCCGCATTCGATCGCCTCATAGGTGCCGAACCCGGGCCTTACGGCGATGTGGCGCGCGAACTCCTTGTCGATCCGGCCCATCAACTCGTCCATGTGCGCCGCTTCTACTTGGTACCGCCTGATGCTTGTGTGCATCTGATCTCGTTTCCCCCTGCCGGAAACCCGCGCTTGTGACGTTCATCGACACTACTCCTCGGCAGGCCCGATCACAAGTGGTCCGCGCCGCTCGCACTTCTACGCTCAAGCGATGCGGCTCTGCGCCTTCTCCGACCTGCACGGGCAACTGCCCGACCCTGAGGGCTTCCCGGGAGCCGACCTCTACCTGCTCGCGGGCGATGTCTGCCCGCTCGAGGATCACGCGCCCGAGGTCCAGCGGCGCTGGCTCGATACGGCTTTCCGGGACTGGGCTGAGCAACTCGAAGAGCGGGCGCCGCTGATCTGGTGCGCGGGCAACCACGACTTCCACCTCGAGGAGCGCTTCGGGCTGGAGGTGGTCGCGTTGGCGCCGGATCTTCCCGGCACATATCTGCAGGATGCAGCGACCGAGATGGCCGGCCTGAAGATCTTCGCCAGCCCGCACTCCCGCTTCCTCCCGCGCTGGGCGTTCATGCTGCACGAGACGGATCCGGGCGAGCGCGGCCTCTCGCTGGAGCAGGCCTACGAGCGGATCCCCGGGGGGATGGACGTCGTCCTGGCCCATGGTCCACCGGCCGGCTTCGGTGACCTGCTGCACGACGGCAGAACGCGGGTCGGAAGCACGGCGCTTGCCCGGCGGCTCGACGAACTCGGAAGCCCACTGACGATCAGCGGCCACATCCACGAGGACTACGGCTGTCGGGCGGCACCCGGGACCGACCGTCTGCTGGCCAACGTCTCCCTGTTGGATGAGCGCTACCGGCTCGTCAACGCCCCGCAACTCTTCGACCTGGAGCCGGGCGGAGCGCCGCGCAGGGTAGATGTCTCAGTCTGAGCTGAGCCGCCGAGCTACTTCAGACCCACGACCCGCCTGACGCCCTGCTCGTTGGCGGCCGCATCGGCTGCGGTCACCTGGAGCTTCGCCTTGACCGCGAGCTTCTTCTTCTTTTTGCCCGAGGCCTTCTTGAACTTCTTGATCGCCTTGGCGATCTTCTTGGCGTCCTTGGACTTCTTTGGCTTCAGCACCAGCTTCGTGGTCTGATTGGCCGCGGCCTGCTTGCTCTGGGGCTTGAGCTTGTAGGACTTCTTGCCGACCTTGACCTTGCCCGAGGCCGTTGCGGTGATCGCCTCGGCTGCCCCGGCCGCGACCTTGATCTTGATCTTCTTGCCCTTCTGCTTCTGGACTTCTTTGCGCTGACCTTGAGGCCGTCGAGTGTGGTGTCGGGTTCGGGGTGGGGGGGGATCGCCGCTGGTCTCGCGGGAGAAGTGGACCACCGAGTGGCTGGCCGAGGCGGTGACGTACACGGACTTGCCATCGCTGGAGACGTCGAGGCCCTCCGGCTGGCCGAGACCCTCCACGTCTGCGCACGACGTAGCCAGGCCAACCTGCTCGAAGCACCCCTCGAACGTCAGCGCTCCGCTCAGAGGATCCCTGTCGAATCCAACAACCGTCTGTGAGATTCGCGCCGCCACATAAACCGAGCGGTTGTCGGGCGAGACGCTGAGCGAGAGCGGTACATCGAGCGCGTCGATCTCGACGCAGTCGCCCGGTGAGCCCGTCAGCTCGAAGCACTGGTTGAAGCTGAGACCGCCGGTAGCGGCTCGCTGAAACGTGAAGATCCGGTCCCCGGCGGGGGCGGTGACGTAGACCGAGGTCCCATCCGGCGCGACATCGATGCCCCCGGCGCCGCTGAAGTTCTCGATCTCACCGTCGAAGGTTTGATTCGCGAGGGTGCATGCCGTCGCTCCCTCGGCACCGAAGCATCCGCGGTATGTGAGCGCACCGGTCGCCGAAGCACGGTCGAAAACAAACAGCGAGTCCTTGACGCCACCGCCCGAGTCCGCCACGTAGACAGTTTTCCCGTCGGGCGAGACGCTGAGCAACTGTCCGTTGCGGAGTTCGGCTCCCCCAGCGGCGCACAGGACGCTGGTTGAGTAGCAGGTGACGTAGGTGAGCTCTCCGGTCGCGGCATTGCGCTGGAAATGAGCGAGACCTGCGTCGCCATCCATCGTCGTGACGTAGACGGAGGAGCCGTCGCTGGATACTTCGACATCGATCGCCTGGCCCAGTGCGAGCACGCTCGTGCAGCTGAGGTCAACACCCGCCTCCGCATAGCAGCCCTCATAGGTCAGGACCCCCGTCGACGGGTCACTCTCGACATGCAGCAACTTGTTCGTCTCGTCGGTGGTCACGTACAGAGATCGGCTGTCGGGAGAGGTGGCGACCAGCAAGGGGGTGGTGCCGGCGAGTCCCGGTTCCTCGCTGCAGCCGGGGGTGGTGGTCGTCCCGTGCAGGCAGCCGACCGGGCTCAGAACACCCGCGCCGGCGCCACGGTCGAAGCTCACGACCGAGACGTCGTCGTAGTCGGCGACGCGGACCCGGCTCCCATCCGGGCTGGCTTCGATCCCGAATGGGGTCACAAGACCCTCGACGTCGACGCACGGGGACCCGGCGTCCGGCTGCTCGAAGCAGCCAGCGGGGGTGAGATCCCCGACGGTGGCAGAGGACGGGCTAGCGAGAGTCGCGCTGGCAAGAAATCCAACCGCGAGGCCGAGCAAGATCCCGACGACCGACGGTCGGCGCACAGGCAGTTCGAGGGTCTGCTCCACCACGGCCGCAAGAACCAGCTAGACGCCCCGGTCAATGGGCCGTTCGGCCCATCACCCTAGGCTCGGCGCCCCCTGACTGCCTGAGGACCTGCCGAGCGCCTCAGCACCGGATCGCCGCGGCTGAGGGGTTCTGAATAGAATCGGCCTCCCGCGATTCCAGAGTCTCTATCGCTCGGTCGTGGCCGCATCAATGCCTGAGCACGACGTACTTGTAATCGGAGCAGGGCTCGCTGGACAGCGGGCCGCTCTGGCTGCCGCCGAGTCGGGGGTCTCGGTTGGCCTGATCAGCAAGGTCCATCCAGTCCGCTCGCACTCCAACGCAGCTCAGGGCGGGATCAACGCCGCGCTGGACGAGGACGACAGCTGGGAGTCGCACGCCTTCGACACGATCAAGGGCTCGGACTATCTGAGCGATCAGGACGCGGTCGAGATCATGTGCCGCGAGGCCCCGAAGGAGCTGCTCCACCTCGAGCACATCGGCGTCACCTTCCACCGCGCCCCCGACGGCACGCTCGGCACCCGTGCTTTCGGTGGCGCCTCCAAGGCCCGCACGTACTACGTCGCCGACATCACCGGCCAGGCGATCATGCACACGCTCTACGAGCAGCTGATGAAGTACGACCACCTGATCGACCGGTACGAGGAGTGGTTCACGACCGAACTTGCGATCGATGCCGACGGCAACTGCGTAGGGGCGATCACCCGCAACATCAAGGACGGCTCGATGGAGCTGTTCGGTGCGAAGAGCGTGATCCTCGCCTCCGGCGGCAACGGCCAGGTCTGGCAGCCGACCACCAACGCCTTGATCTGCACCGGCGACGGCATCGCCCAGGCCTACAGGGTCGGGGCCAAGCTGATGGACATGGAGATGATCCAGTACCACCCGACCACCTTGGCCGGCAAGGGCTTCTTGATCACCGAGGGCGCCCGAGGCGAGGGCGCCCATCTGCTCAACGCCAAGGGCGAGCGCTTCATGGAGAAGTACGCGCCGAACAAGATGGAGCTGGCCTCCCGCGATGTCGTCTCCCGCGCCGAGCAGACCGAGATCAACGAGGGCCGCGGCTTCCCCGACGGGACGGTCGCCCTCGACATCACGGTCGTGCCCCGCAAGCGCATTCATGAGGCCCTGCGCGAGATCGTGCTCGTGGGCCGCGACTTCGCCGGCGTCGACATCACCCGTGAGCCGATCCACATCAAGCCCGGCAATCACTACACGATGGGTGGCGTCAAGACCGACGTCTGGGGCCGCACCAACATCAAGGGGCTCTACGCCGCCGGCGAGGTTGCCTGCGTCTCCGTCCACGGCGGCAACCGCCTCGGCGCCAACTCCCTTCTCGACACCCTGATCTTCGGCCGCCGCTCCGGCGAGGACGCCGCCAAGCACGCGGTCGGGCGAGGCTTCGACCACGTCTCCCGCTCCGTCCTCACCAGCGAAGAAGCCCGCATCCAGGCGATTCTCGGTCGCGACAAGGTGGGCCGTCGCGTCTCCGAGATCAAGGCCGAGCTCGGCGCGACTATGGACGCCAAGGTCGCCGTCTTCCGCGACGAGGAGGGGATCCAGTCGGCGCTCGACAAGGTCCGCGAGCTCAAGGAGGAGGCCGAAGGCGCTTGGGTCGACGACCGCGGCACGATCTTCAACCAGGACGTGCTCGGCGCCCTCGAGCTCCAGAACATGCTCGATCAGGCCGAAACGACTTGCATGGCCGCACTGGAGCGCAAGGAGAGCCGCGGCGCCCAGTACCGGACCGACTACCCCGACCGCAACGACGAGGAGTGGCTCAAGCACATCGACGTCTCCTTGAACGGCAAGGGTCCCAAGATCGACTACTCGCCGGTGACCATCACCGACTGGCAACCGCAGGAGAGGACCTACTAAATGGCCGAGTACACCCTCAAGGTCCGGCGCTTCCAGCCCGAGGCGACCGAGGACGACAAGCGCGGCGCCTACTGGGACACCTTCGACGTCGAGCTCGACCCCACGCTTTCAGTCCTCGACGGCCTCCTGCAGGTCCGCGATGGCGAAGACGGCACGCTCGCCGTCCGCTGCTCCTGCCGCGCCGCGATCTGCGGCTCCTGCGGCGTCAAGGTCAACGGCCAGTCCACTCTCGCCTGCAAGACCCAGATCGGCGAGGCCGCCGATGAAGCTGCGCGTATGAAATCCGGGGGAACCGGACGCGAAGCGGAGGATTCACCCGGTTCATCTAAGCCGGAGATCATCGTTGAGCCGATGGGCAACATGCCGGTGATCAAGGACCTCGTCGTCGACATGGAGTCGACCCACTGGGAGAAGTACCGGCGCGTCACCCCGTGGCTGCTGCCGACCGGACCGCCGCCCGAGCGCGAGTACATCGTTCCCGCCGAGGCCATGGTCGACGTCACCCAGTCGGTCGCCTGCATCCAGTGCGGCGCCTGCGTCTCCGCCTGCCTCTCGATGGAGGCCGACCCCGACTTCATCGGCCCCGCAGCGCTCGCCAAGGCCTACCGCTTCGTCGGCGACCCCCGCGATGGCCAGACCACCGAGCGTCTGTACGACCTCGCCAACGACCCCCACGGAATCTACGACTGCACCCACTGCTTCTCGTGCATCGACGCCTGCCCGAAGGGCGTTGCACCGATGAACCAGATCATGAGGCTGCGCCGGCTCGCCGGTCACGACCACGAGGTCAAGGACGTCAACAACGGCCACAACCACGAGCTCGCCTTCGTCAAGATCATCGAGAAGAAGGGCACACTCGACGAGTCCCTGCTGCTCCAGGAGTCGTTTGCCCCGGGGATCAAGGGCAAGCTGCTGCCGTCGCTGGGCGCCATCAGGGGAATGCTCGGGTCGATCCCGACGGCGATCCGCGGCATCCGCACCGGCAAGATGCGTTCGATCCCGAAGCTCCTCCCCGGCGTTCATCACAAGCTTCCAGGCGACTCGCAGGAGCACGTCAAGCGCATCTTCGCGACCGCCGAGGAGAGCCGAATCGAGCTCAACCTCTACGTGATCGGAGAGGGCGGCGAGGAAGAGGGGATGCCCGGCGCCGAGGGGGTCCGCGCCGAGGACATCACCGCCTCCGCCCAAGCCGAGGAAGTCGCCGGAGCGTGACATGGCAAAAGACAGCACAAGACATCTAAAGGACGGAGACTGTCCATGAAGCTCGCTTACTGGCCCGGCTGCGTTTCCCGCGGTTTCAC
>JBBRAH010000028.1:0-38834 GCA_038206985.1 Solirubrobacterales bacterium | reverse complement strand
GTCCAGCGACCGTCGGGACCCTTGGTCGCGTTGGCGATCAGGACGTGGGTGTGGAGCTGGGGATCGCCGGCCCTCGACGAGCGGTGGCGGAAGGCGGCGGCGAGGTAGCCGGAGCCTTTGACGAACTCGGCTCCTCCCTTGCCGCGGCGAGCCCAGCAGGCCTGGCGCTCGAGGTAGCCGAGGGCTGCGTCGACGGAGCGCTCGTGGGCCTCGCGCACCGTGGCGCTGGTCGCCGGGTCGCCGAGCGCCCAGAGCAGCGAGACCGACTTCGGTGAGGAGAAGGTGAGGTCGAAGCCGGGGACCGGGCCCCGCCCGCCGGACACCCCCCGCACTCCGACCAGAAGATCGCCGCTCGCAGGGTTGCGGCCGGTCAACATCGCCGTCAGCTGCTCGGCGTCGACCTCCCTCTCAAGGCCGAGCTCGCGGGCTCCCTCGCCCTTCCATTGGCCTTGGGCTTCGCCCTCGCCGGAGTAGTAGTCCTCGGCGCCCTGGGCGACCTTTTCGAGGTAGTAGGCCTCCTGGCCGGCGCCGAGCTTTCCGATCGAGAGCATGCACCGGGGTTGTCGATCCCCACTGCGTTTCGCGTCGGGCTTTCATCGCAGGTGATACTGCGTGAGGGGTGAGGTGGTGGCAGTGGGGGCGTGACGTACTGGGAGGGAGAGGAGCCCGGCGCTGGCACGCTCACGGGCATCGGCTCTTGGGACTCCTGTGGTCACCAGCGACGTAGGATTTGTGTGGGGTGTCTGATGAACGTTCGACTAACTCCGGTCCTGCTCGCGTTGAGCGCGGTGCTGGCAGCTTGCGGGAGGGACAAAGGCGACAGGCCAGCAAGGAGACACAGTGCCGGCCGCCAACCCGCGTCTGACGTCAAATGTGCCGGAGCCAGTCCGACAGGAGTGCGCGGTCACGGCCCAACAGAGACCTTCCTGCGGCCGGGCGAACGCCCGCTAGAGCTAGGCGTCAGGGCGCTTGTGCGTGGGGCCAGCGGTCAGCGATGTACTTATTTGATTCGAGGACGTTCAGCGGTCGGCTTGAGTTGCCGTCGCGGACGAAAAGGTCGACTTCCGAGCCGTCGGTCATGTAAACAGGCTGGGAGTGAGCCTCGCAAGAGGCGACCGCCAGAGTCTTGCCATCGTGGTCAGCAAACGTGAGCTCGACCGCGGTCGAGGTAGCCGACCCGAGATAGGTCGAGAGTGATCTAACCCCCCTTCCACAGAGTCGCGTTTCTAGAGTCCTTCGGCAGAACGGAGGACCAGATGCCCCGGAAGTACCCAGCCGAAAGGATAGTGTCCCGATGCCGAGGAGCCGCTCCCCTACCCGAGGAGAGCGCATCCGCCAGATCCACACCGACAACCGCGGCCTCGACGGCTCGCCCCGGATCCACGCCGAGCTCGCAGAGCAGGGCATCACGGTCGGCCAAAAGCGGGTCGAGCGGCTGATGAGGGCGGCCGGGATCGAGGGCGCTCACCTGCGCCGTCCAGACGTCCCGGCCGAGCACCGTCCCGCCATCTCCCTCATGATCCGTTCCCAACCGAGAGGATTCCGATGGCACAGCGTGTGCTTGTCCTTACCAACGAGACCTTGGCCGACGCCAACGAGGTCCCCGAGGCGATTCGTCCGCTCATCGACGAGGCGGAGGAGATCTACGTCATCGCCCCGACGTTGACTACTTGGCTGCAATGGGTGGCTTCCGACGTCGACGGCGCGCGCGTGTTGGCTGACGAGCGACTGCGGACAGTCTTTGACCACATGCACGCAGGCGGCCTGAAGCCCAAAGGAACCGTAGGGGCCGTGGACCAAGTCGTCGCGATATCGGATGCTCTGGCTGACTTCGATGCTGACCTGATCGTGCTCCGGCTCCACGCCCAAGGCAGCAAGGACGAGAACTGGCGGGAACACCGAGTCGCCGAGCAGGTGCGTTCCCATTTCGACGTGCCGACGACGGTGTTCTACTTCGACGACGAAGGGCACGTCGTGGGGCGCGAAGAGGCCTAGCTGGCCGAACGCAACTCAGTCCGACTGATGATGCTCGGCCGCGCGTTCTCTCACGTGGCCCTTCGCCTCAACCGTCATTCCACCCGGATGGCCGGCGCCGGCCATGGGGTCAGCAGCAGCCGGCGCGGGACTTCCCGCGCCACGGATACTGTCCGTGCGATGTCGCAAGAGAGCGTGGAATCCTTCAAACGCGCAGTCGATGCGTATGAGCGCCGCGACTTGGCGGCGATGAAGGAGGAATGCGACCCCGAGATTGAGTGGCACTCGGCCACGACCTCTGCGCTCGGAGGGGCGACGGGGGTATACCGGGGATACGCCGGCATTGGCGAGTTGTTCCGAGACCATTACGAGGCTTTCACCGAGATCCACTTCGAGTTCTCGGAGATTCGGGACCTCGGAGACCGTCTGGTCGCAACCGGCCGCATCCGTGTCCGTGGCATGAACAGCGGCGCCGAGATCGAATCGCCCCTCAGCTCCCTGACCGAACTGAGGAACGACAAAGCGCTTAGGGTTTGGACCTACCTCGACGCGACGAAGGCCCTCGAAGCTGCTGGACTGGCCGAATAGGCGACTCGAGCCAAGCAACCAACCTCAAGGTGAGCGACGGGACTTGAACCCGCGACCGCCTGGACCACAACCAGGAGCTCTACCAACTGAGCTACGCCCACCGCGCTGGCGGGAAACTTAGCGCCTGGAAGAGCAGAAACCCAGCCTGCCTAAATCTGCGTGGTCTGGACCAAGCAGCTCAAGGAAGAGGTGGGCGCCGTGTGCGCCAGCACAAGCCCGCCGATAACACAGAGATGCGAAGTGTCCAGGGCCCGCTGATACCCCCGGCAGGATTCGAACCTGCGACATCCGGCTTAGAAGGCCGGCGCTCTATCCAGCTGAGCTACGGGGGCTCGGCGCCAGAGTAGCGCCGCTGAAACCCCAACCGGCGCGCCAAAGCAGACCCGCATAGGCACCCCCGGCGCCCCCGGACCTCCGTGTGGGTAATGCTTCACCGGTGAGCGCAACCGAGACACGCAGCAGCCCGCTGGACGCGCTGGCCGAGATCGGCCCCCGGCGCGCGGGCAGCGATGCCGAGCGGAGGGCGGCGGGGATTCTCGCCGAGGCGCTCGCGGCGAGCGGAGCGCGGCCGCGGATCGAGCCCACCTATGTGCACCCGCAGTGGTCCAGCGTGTACCTGCTCCACTGCCTCCTCGCCCTCGGGGGGAGCCTGCTTTCCGCGCAGGTTCCGGCCGCCGGCTTCGCGCTCGTCCTGCTCGCGGCCACCTCTCTCTACCTCGATCTGAGCGGGCGCTTCTACCTCCTGCGCCGCCTCTTCTTCCGCCGCGCATCCCAGAACGTGATCGCGCCCGCCCTCGGCGAGAGCGACCGGCCGCGGGTGATCCTCTGCGCCCACTACGACTCCGGCCGCACCGGCGCGGCCTACAACGACTGGGCGCTGCGCGGCTTCGAGCGCGTCCGCCGCCTGTGGCCGGCCCCCGTCAGCCCGATGGCCGTCGTCTTCTGGTCGATGGCGCTGCTCCTGCCGGCGCTCGGGCTGCGACTGGCCGGCATCGACGCCAACTGGGTCTCGATCCTGCAGCTCCCCCAGACCCTGATGCTGCTCCTCGCCGCATTCATGCTGGGCGAGATCTCCCTCTCACCCACCTCACCTGGCGCCAACGACGGTCTCTCGGCACCGCTTGCCGCGCTCCGGGTGCTTGAGCGACTGCGGCCGGAGCCCCTTGCCAACGCGCAGCTCCACGTGCTACTGACCGGCGCCGGCGAGACCACTCAGCAGGGCATGCGCGAGTTTCTACGGAGCCACCGCAAGGAGCTCGATAAGGAGTCCACCTGGTTCATCGACCTCGACTCGGCCGGACGGGGCACCCCGCGGATGGTGCGGCGCGAGGTTCCAGCCCTCGCGCAGCCGATGGATATCGACCTGCTCGAGCTCGGCGAGTTGCTCGCGGACGCCGACGACGCCCGCGCCCTCCTCGACCTCGGACCCGCGGGCGGGGCCTCCACCGCGGCCGCCTATGGCTACCGGTCCGCAGCGCTGACCGCGCGTCCCGCAGACGAGTTCGTACCGATCGGCCACCACACTCCGGCGGACCGGATCGAACAGCTCGACCCCGATGCCATCGATGGCGTCGCCGCGTTCGCCACCGATCTGCTCCACCTGCTCGATCGCGACCTCGGCCGCCGGCAGCGATCCGCTTAGGATCTAAGCCCCTTCGGTGGCGAAGCCGCCCGGGGCGTGGCCGGGCCTGAGAGCGGCGCGGCGTCCACCTCGGGCACATAGCTGACCACGCGGTTGCGACCGCTCGACTTGGCGGCGTAAAGCGCGCGGTCGGCGGCCCGCAGCAGTTCCTCCGCCGTGGTGCCCGCCTCTGGGTAGCTGGAGACACCGCAGCTGACTGTGAGCCCGCTCTCTCCGGAGAACGACTCCTCGACCGCGGCCCGGATACGGTCGGCGACCGCGCCCGCCTCCGCCGTACCGGTCTCAGGAGCGAGCAGCGCGAACTCCTCACCTCCGATTCGTGCGGCGGTATCGATCCGGCGCGTACCCTTGCGGAACAGCTCGGCAAAGCCCGCCAGCGCGCGGTCGCCGGACTCGTGCCCGTAGCGATCGTTGACGAGCTTGAAGCTGTCGAGATCGAAGACGACCACGCTGAGTGGCCGGCGCACGCGGCTGGCCCGGGCCAGCTCATATTCGAAGCGCTCGTTGAACTCGCGGCGGTTGGCGAGGCGCGTTAGGAAGTCTGTGCGGGCGGCGCGATCGAGACGCTCGAGGAGCACATCGAGCTGGTGCCGGAGACCGACCATCACGATGCCGTTGACAAGCATCGTGCCGGTGACCATCACAATCAGCAGTTCCACGTCGGCGACGTCATCAGCCACAAGCAGGGCGACCGAGACGACCGCCGAGGCGTACAGCGCGTTAAGTACCGCCTCCCCGAGGGAGAAGAAATAGGAGGCGCTCAGCGAGACCCAGAGCAGGAAGAAGAGGTAGGCGGCAGCGGCTGCGGGGCCGGCGGCCGCATAGGCCATCACCGCGATCAGGGTGGCGCCGAGCCCCGGAGCGATCCGGAACACCCACATCGGCAGCCGATCGAAGACGATGAGGAAGACGAGCGCGATCGAAAGCGCCATCACAGCGACGATTCCGATCAGCGCAGTGTCGCGTCCCGGCAGGTGCGGGAGCAGGAGCGTCAAGAGAATCAGCCATCCACCGAGCCCGTAGAGATAGGCGAACATTCGCGCCATGACGGCTCTGTCCGGGCTGCCCTTGGCAAGGTCAATATTGCCTTGACCACCGCGCACGCTGGCGCTGCGCATCGAAAGCCGCTCCCCGAGTGAAAGCGACTTCCGGCTCTCGACCGGTCCATCCACCACGCGTAAATGTACGCGACGCGGAGGCAGATTGCCAGCCGCCACCCAGGAGTCAGATGGCGGTCTGCGCTTCAGGCCCGGGGCGGCTCGAGCCCGAGCGCCTCGAAGCGCTTTGCCATTGCCGCAGCGAGCGCATCGAGGCCGCTCATCGGGCGTACCATGACCTTCATCTCGCTGATCAGGCCGTCGGCGTTGTAGGTCAGTAGGTCGAGCCCATCGAGCTCGCGACCGTCAACGGTTGCTTTGAAGATGAGCGCGGCCGAGTCCTCGTTCTCGAACTTGTGGACGTAGTGGAAGTCGTCTCCGAAGACCTTCATCGCGCCCTCGGCGATGATCGTCACGACGACGTCGCGGCCCTCGTAAGCGCGAAACACGACGGGGCTTAAGAACCGAGCGTCAGGCGCAAACAGCGGCTCGAGCTGCTCGCGGGAGCGGGAACGGACCGCGGAGACGAAGGCGTCGCCCTTCACGACGCCGAGACTATCTGGACCTCAGCCGCGGCGCCAGTCGACCGGCCCGGCACGCAGCACGTGCGCGCCCAGGGGGCGACCGAGCAGCTCCTGCGCGGCGCGGGAGGCGGCGAGCAGCGCCGGCAGATCCACGCCCGTCTCGATGCCCATCTCCTCGATCATCGAGACCACGTCCTCGCTGGAGACGTTGCCCGTTGACCCCGGAGGGACCGGGCAGCCGCCGAGCTCGCCAAAGCTGGATTCGAAGGATTCGATGCCACACTCAAGCGCTGCCAGCACGTTGGCCAGTCCCTGCCCGCGGGTGTTGTGGAAGTGAGCGGTGAGCAGGACGTCGTCGAGTTGCTCGCGGGCCTGCTCATAGAAAGCGCCGACCTGGCGTGGGTTCGCCATTCCGGTCGTGTCGCCGAAGCCGATCTCCTCACAACCGAAGCCACGCAGCTCGGTAGCGATCTCCAGCACCCGCCCGGGGGTCACCTCACCCTCGTAAGGACAGCCGAAGGAAGTCGCGATTACACCCTCACAGCGGATCCCAGCCTCGCGCGCTCTCCCGACGACCGCTTCGAGACCCGTCAGCGATTCGGCGATCGAGCGGTTGACGTTCTTTTGGTTGTGAGTCTCCGAGGCACTGAGGAAGACGCTGATCTCGTCGAAGCGATCCCGCTGCTCCAGGGCGCCATCGAGCCCGCGCTCGTTCGGCACGAGCACCGAGTAGGAGACATCGTCACGGGCCGGCAGTCCCGCCAGCACGTCAGGCGTGTCGGCGAGCTGGGGGATCACGTCGGCCCGGACGAACGAGCCGACCTCGATCCTGCGCATGCCGGCATCGGCGAGCATTCCGATCAGGCGCAGCTTGTCGGCTGTGTCGATCACCTCGGGCTCGTTCTGGAATCCGTCGCGTGGCCCAACCTCGCGGATCTGCACCGAGGCGGGGTACTCAGCCATCGGTTGCGGTCGGGATCACGCGCCGCTGGTGCGTGCCGACCCCGATCGTGCGCTCCCCCTCGCGCACCTCGACATCGAAGTGGAGCTTGCGCCCATCGAGCACCGCGGCACCCAGAGTCCCACCCACATCCGTCAGCAACTGGCCCTCGACCGTGAACTCGTCAGTGCGCGAAGCGCCGGTGGCCATCTCGGCGGGATCGTCGCCACGCTCGGGGATCGGCAGCCCGCCGGGGTCCACCGAACTCACAACTCGCTCCGGCTGCGCATCGTGCTCATCGGGCAGAGAGTATCCCGATCAATAGACTCGCGGCCGATGACCGAAGGGCAACAGGCGGTCCCGATTCTCGGTGGCACCGGTGCGCTCGGCTACGGTTTGGCCGTGCGCTGGGCCAAGGCGGGGCTCCCGGTCGTGATCGGCTCCCGCGACGCAGAGCGCGCGGTGGAAGCGGCGGCGCGGGTCGTCGAAGCGGTTCCAGGCGCCTCGGTCGAAGGGCTCGCGAACGAGGACGCCGTCAAGCGGGGACCGGTTGTGTTCCTGACCGTCCCCTTCCGCGCTCACTCGGAGACCCTGAATAACCTGCGTGAATCGCTTGCCGAGGGCCAGACGCTCGTCGACTGCACCGTGCCGCTCGCCGCGGCGGTGAGCGGCAAGGCGACACGCTCGCTCGGCGTCTGGCAGGGCTCAGCCGCCCAGCAGGCGGAGGAGATGGTTCCCGAAGGCGTCACGGTGGTCGCAGCGCTGCACTCGGTCGGCGCCCCCAAGCTTGCCGATCTCGGTGAGACGATCGACGAGGACGTGCTGATCTGCGGCGACAGGAAGCGCGACAAGGCGCCGGTGGCACGCCTGATCGAGAGGATCGACGGCCTACGGGCGATCAACGCCGGGCCCCTGGAGATGGCGCGGATCGCTGAGCAGATCACACCGCTGCTGATCTCGATCAACGTTCGCTACAAGGCACACGCCGGGCTCAAGCTGACGGGCCTCGACGGCGCCGGCCACTGGGACTGAGTTGGGCGAAGCCGACCCGCGCGTCCTGATCCTCGCCGGCGGCACCGGCGGGGCGAAGCTGGCTGCCGGCGCTCAGGAGGTGCTCGGCGAACGCCTCGGCCTGCTGGTCAACACGGGCGATGACATCGAAACGCTCGGCGTCCACGTCTCCCCCGACCCGGACCTCTGCACTTACTGGCTGAGCGGCGAGATCGATCCCGAGCGTGGCTGGGGGATCAAGGATGACTCGTTCACCGTGTTCGAGCGACTCAAGCAGCTCGGCGCTCCCGACTGGTTCGGGCTCAGCGACCGGGACCTCGCGACCTGCCTGGAGCGCCGGCGGCTACTCGACGGGGGTGCGACCCCGACCGAGGCCCAGCTGAAGATCGGGGCAGCCCTCGGCGTCCGTGCCCGAATCCTGCCGATGTGCGACGAGGCCGTGCGCACCCGCGTGCGCACGCCGGACGGCTGGCGCGGGTTCCAGGAGTACCTGGTCCACGACCGGGCCGAACCCGAGATCGAGGAGGTCGAGTTCGCCGGGATCGGGGCTGCGCGGCCCACCCGACAAGTCGAGGCTGAGGTGGCCGCTGCCGATCTGATCCTGATCGGCCCGTCGAACCCGGTCATCTCCATCGGTCCGATCCTCGCCGTGCCGGAGATGCGCGAACTGCTGAGCGACGCCGCGGCACCCGTGGTTGCTGTCAGCCCCTTCGTCGCCGGCAAGGTGATCAAGGGCCCAACCGACAAGTTCATGCGAGCCCTCGGCCAGGTGCCGTCCGCGGCCGGAGTGGCGGCGGCCTACGGCGACCTTCTGGACGGGCTGGTCGTCGACGCGGCCGACCCCGAGGCGCCGCCGACGGGCGTCGCGACAGCCCAGATCGACACGCTCATGGATGGGGCCGACCGCCGCCGCGAGGTGGCTGAGGCGTGTCTCGAGTTCGCCGCGTCTCTACGGTGAGCCGGCGCGGAGCCGTGTTGTTGGCCGCTCCGTTTGCAAGCCCGTTTTATGGGCAGGTTTAGCCTCGACCCTTGAACCCCACCCGCATGCCAGAACAAACCAAGGACACCGCAGCCTCGGCCGATGCCGACGACCTCGACTACGCGCCTCTGGCGGGACGCTTCGACGAGGCGTTCGCCGGCAGTGGCAGGCCGCATGTCCACACCCGCTCGATGGTCGAATCGCTGAGCCGCCTCGGACCCGATCGCCTGCGCGCTTCCGCCGAGCGCCGCGACGCGATCTTCATGCAGCGCGGCATCACCTTCGACTCGACCGGCCCCGACGGTCAGACCCGGGACCGTCCCTTCCCACTGGACCTCATCCCGCGGATCGTCTCGGCCGCGGAGTGGGACTTCATCTCCTCCGGAGTGCAACAGCGGGTGCAGGCCCTGAACCGCTTCGTCGCCGACGTCTACGGAGAGCGCGAGATCGTTCGCGACGGCATCGTGCCCTGGCGGCTGATCGTCACGCGACCCGGGTTCGCCCGCGCGGCTGCTGGGCTGAAGCCACCGGCCGGCGTCTGGTGTCACGTCTCGGGCTGCGATCTGGTGCGCGACGACAAGGGGATCTGGCGGGTGCTGGAGGACAACGTCCGCGTGCCCTCCGGAATCTCCTACGTGCTCGAGAACCGGATCGCGATGAGCCGAATCGTGCCGGAGTTGTTCGCCGGCTACTCCGTGCGCCCGGTCGCCGACTACCCGCAACTCCTGCTCGAAGCCCTGGTCGCCACGGCGCCGACCCGTGTCGGGCGGCCGACGGTTGTGGTCTGGACCCCCGGCGCCGCCAACAGCGCCTACTTCGAGCATGCCTTCCTCGCCCGGCAGATGGGCGTCGAGCTGGTCGAGGCCTCCGACCTCGTCGTCCGTGACGCCGCCTGCTACATGAAGACCACCAACGGACTGCGCCGGGTGGACTCGATCTACCGCCGCATCGACGAGGATTTTATCGACCCGCTCGAGTTCCGGCCCGACTCGCTGCTCGGCGTGCCCGGCCTGATGCGGGCCTACCGGGAGGGCAATGTCGCGATCGCCAACGCGATCGGCACCGGAGTCGCCGACGACAAGGCGATCTACCATTACGTGCCGGACATGATCCGCTACTACCTGAACGAGGAGCCCCTGCTCGCCAACGTGCCAACCTGGCTGATGGGCGAGCCCGAGCAGCGCGACTACGTCGAGAGCCGGCTCGAGCAGATGGTGGTCAAGCCGACCGGTGAGTCCGGCGGCAAGGGCGTGTTCATCGGCCCCAACGCGACCGAGGCCGAGGTGACCGAGCAGCGACGACTGCTGGCCGAGGATCCCGAACGCTGGATCGCCCAGGAGGTCGTCTGGCTCTCCTGCTCGCCGACAATGGACGCCGAGGGCAACCTCGGACCGCGTGCCGTGGACCTGCGTCCCTTCGCCGTCTTCAGCGATGAGGTGAAGATCGTGCCGGGCGGCCTCACCCGCGTCGCGATGGCCGAGGGCTCAATGGTCGTCAACAGCTCAGCCGGCGGCGGCTCCAAGGACACCTGGGTGCTGGCCGGAGGGCCCTCGCCCCGCGTCGGTGCCGGCCCGGCCGCCGAGTTCAACTTCGACCCGCCGACGATGCCCGATCTACCCCAGGTGGGCTGGTCGGAACAGGGCCAGCAGCAGCAGCAGGAGGAGGAGAAGGGACGCTGATGCTGGCGCGCAATGCACATGACCTCTACTGGCTGGGCCGACACGTGGTGCGCGCCGAGCACACCGCACGTATGCTTGACGGCCTCTTCCAGGTCGAGATCGAGGGTGGCGCCCAAGACCCGCGCTCGGTCTCGCTCTCCTGGGAGTCGGTCGTGGTCGTGATGGGCGCCGGCAGCCTGGCCAAGCCGGAAGGCAGCAGCCTCCGCGACGACGTGATCCGCCGCCTCACGAGCGACCCCGGCAATCCGGTCTCGATCGTCTCCAACGTCGGCGCCGCGCGCGAGGGCGCCAAGCGCCTGCGCGACACGATCCCCGCCGAGGCCTGGGAGTCCCTGAACACTTTCCGCATGAACCTCGAGCGGCGCGATCTCGACAGCGGCCTGCGCACCGGCCCCTTCTCCGTCTACTCCTACGTGAAGGAACGGGCGACTCTGTTCTGGGGTCTGACCGCGGCGACCATGCAGCGCGACGACGCCCACGCCTTCCTGCTCGCCGGCGGCCGCATCGAGGCCGCGGCAATGGTGCTGCGCATGTTGCGGGTGGCGCTGCCGCCGGTGCGCCCGGCCGACGACGAGCGCACCGAGATCCCGCGCCGCGACGGCAACGCGATGGCGCTGCTGCGCGCCGTCGGTGGGTTTCAGGCGTTCATGCGCTCCGCGGCGGCGCCGCCACGAGCCGAGCCCGTCGCCCGCTTCATGCTCTACGAACAGGCCTTCCCCGATTCGGTGGCAGCCTCGATCTCGCTCCTGCACAAGGTGCTGACCCGCGCCGACGCCAACCCCGACGGCTCGACGCCCGCGCTGCGGCTCGCCCGGCTGATGGCGGACCTCGAACTACGCCGGCGCGCCGGGGGCAGCCCGGACGAGCTGCCGACAGCGTTCCGCGAGATCCAGCATGAGCTCGAGCGCGTGGAGACTGACCTCGAGGAGCGCTATTTCTCGGGTGAGGTGGACGCCGAACAGCATGCGATCCGCTGAGCAACAGATGCAGTACTCGATCATCTACACGGCCGACTACCAGTACGAGGGCGACGTCCGCGACCAGCACAACGCCCTCCGGGTCCGACCCACCCACGGTCAGGGCCAGACGCTCGACGGGTTCGATCTGACGATCGACCCCGGCGCGCGCCAGTACGGGCACACCGACTACTTCGGCACCGAGGTGATCGAGTTCGCGATCGGCAGCGAGCACGACCACCTGACGATCAGGGCCGAGTCGCGGGTCGGGACCAGCGACCCCGAAGAGCCCCCGAAGCCCGATTGGCAGAGCCTCTCCAGTCCCGAGTACCTCGACGCGGGCGCCGAGTACCTCGGCGCGCTCAATCCGCCCGCCAACCCTGAGCGGATCGCCGAACTGACCCGCGACGCGCGCGGCACCGATCCACTGGACACGCTGATCAGTACCTGCAACGTCGTCCCCGACCGCTTCGAGTACCGGGCCGGCGTGACCTACGTGGGATCGACGGTCAACGATCTGCTCGCGGGCGGAGCAGGTGTCTGCCAGGACTTCGTCCATCTGGCGCTCACCATGCTGCGCCGCGAGGGCATCGCCTCCCGGTATGTGTCCGGGTATCTGTTCGTTCCGAATGGAGACTCCGGCGCTTCCGCCGAGGTCAACACTCACGCCTGGCTCGAGGCGCTGCTACCGACCGCGGAAGACCCGGCCGGCGTCTGGGTCGCCGCGGATCCGACGAACCGCTCGCTCGCCGGCACCGACTACATCAAGATCGGCCACGGCCGGGCCTACTCGGACGTGCCGCCGATTCGCGGCATCTATCGGGGTGCCCCGCGGTCCTCGCTGAAGTCCCGGGTGCAGATGACCCGGCTCGGCGATTCGGCCCGCCGGCGCTGAACGGCGCAAACCGGGCCGCCGGGCGATCTGTAGCCTCGGCGCCCAATGAGCACCGGCGCCACGGCAATAGTCCCCGTCAAGCGCTTCGGTGCCGCCAAGCAGCGCCTGACCTCGGCGCTGGCGCCCGGGCAGCGCGCAACGATGGCCGCCGCGATGCTCGCCGACGTACTCCTCGCGCTCGGCTCGGCACGCTCGGTCGATCGGGTGCTCGTCGTCAGCGGTGAGGCACGCGCCGTTGCACTCGCTCAGGAGGCGGGAGCCGGGACCCTCGACGATCCCGGCGATGCCGGCCACTCCGAGGCAGCGCTGCTCGGCATCGCGACCCTCGGCGCGGACGCGCGGGCGATCCTCCTCCCCGGAGACTGCCCGCTGCTCGACCCGGCAGAACTCGACGAGGCAGTTGGCCGGGTCCGAGCCAGCGGTGTGGGAGTCATCCCCGACCGGCACGGAACCGGCACCAACGGACTGATCCTCTCCCCCGCCCGCGCCATCGAGCCCGCTTTCGGCCCGGGAAGCTGCCGGCGCCACCTCGCCCTCGCGGCGATTGCGGGCCACCCGGGCCTGATTCTCGAGGTGCCCTCCCTCGCGCTCGACCTCGATACGGGTTCCGACCTGGAGGAGCTCACGGCTCGGCTGGGAGAGGAGCCAAGCAGAGCCCCCCGGACGGCCGAGGCGCTCGGCGACCTCGGGCACCTGGCAGTGGAACAGAGTTGACCGGCAGCGGGAGCCACGGCTCCATCCAGATGTTCGCGCTGACCGGTATCGGCGAGGTCGTAGCCGGAGAGCCGCTCGGCGAGCTGATCGCGGAGCGTGCGCAGTTTCGCGACGGGGACATTGTCTGCATCAGCCAGAAGGTCGTCTCCAAGGCTGAGGGGCGCGTGCGCCGGCTCGCCGATGTCGAGCCCTCCAGCGAAGCACTCCAACTGGCCGAGCGCCTGGAGAAGGATCCTGCCCTGACCGCACTCGTCCTGCAGGAGAGCAAGCGGGTCGTTCGTGCCGAGCGCTCGGTGCTGATCACCGAGACCCGCTCCGGCCTGATCTGTGCCAATGCCGGCATCGACTCCTCCAACCTCGCCGGCGAGGGCGAGGTGCTGCTGTTGCCCGAGAATCCAGACCGCTCCGCTCGCGAGATCCGGGCCCGTCTGCAGGAGCTGAGCGGGGCGGCGCTGGCCGTCTTGATCTGCGACAGCTTCGGACGACCCTGGCGGATCGGCCAGTCCGAGGTCACGATCGGCTGCGCCGGGCTCGATCCGCTCGACGATTGGCGGGGGCGGCATGACCGGCGGGGGCGGGAGCTTGCGGCCACGGCGATCGCGGTTGGCGATCAACTCGCCGCAGCGGCCGACCTGGCTCGTGACAAGGCCGCCGGGTTGCCCGTAGTGGTCGTGCGCGGCTGGGGCGGGAGCGTCGGTGACGGCGACGGCCCGGGCGCGGCGAGCCTCATCCGCCCGCCGGGCGAGGATCTCTTCCGCTGAGCGAACGGCCGTGGCGGGGCGGGGCTCAGTGCCCCTTCATCCCCATCGGGTCGGGCGCGCCCTCGTCGGTGAAGTCGGGCGCCTCGTAGGGTGCGCCCGGTACGCCACCGATGGCCAAAACGCGCGCGGGTTGCTCCCCGGTGTGCAGGCGACGGGTCTCCCCCGGACCCACGCGGACCCAGACGCCGGGCTCCAGCTGGTGCCGATCGCCGGCCACCTCGAGCGTCACGCTCCCTTCGAGCACGGTGTAGACCTCTTCCTGGCGATCGTGCTCCTGGGTGTGCTCCGGGTAGGACTCGAAGTTGGGCGGGAGGTCCATCACGGCCAGGCCGAAAGATGAGACCCCCAGGCCCGCGCGGACCCGCTTGAACCCGCCCCCGAAGATCGCCTCGAAATCCTCCAGGCGCTTCACCGTGTAATCAGCCATGCCTCGTCCTCTCTCTCCGCGTCCGCGAAGGCGGTGCCGGACACAGCGTATCCGGGCGCCCGGCCCGGACAGTGAGCTTGGTCACCCCGCGGCGGGACCCCGGCGTGGCTGGCGGACTCCATAGGATCGGCCCGTGAGCGAAGTCGGCGGCAGAATCGGAGGGCTCGCGGGCCTGGTGGCCGCGACGCTGTTTGCCGCGGCGCTCGCCACCGCCCCCGAGGTGCCCACCGCTGCAGCGCCGGCCGAGGATGCCTACACCTTCTTTCTCGACAACTCCGATGGGATCGAAACGGCAGCGCTGCTCGTGATCGTGGCGTTGTTGCTCAGCGCCGCACTGCTGAGCAGCATCCGACTGCTCGTGACGACTGCGGGGACCGGCAACCGGGCCGCGTACGCCGGCGCTGCGATGCAGGCCACGGGTCTTCTCGCGATCGGCGCAACCTCCGTGAGCTCCGCGACGCTCGCCGTGGGCGCCATCCGGGCGGAGGACTCCGACCCCGCCACGGCCCAGGCGCTCCTCGACGTCACCGAAGCCGGAGTCGCCGTGGCCGGCGGGGCCTTTGCCCTGACGCTGCTCTTCGCCGCACTGGCGATCAGGATCTCCGGTTCGTTACCCCGCGGGCTGGCGCTGCTCGCGCTGCCAGCCGCGCTCAGCTGCGCGTTCTGGTTGGGACGCCTGTTCGCCGATAGCGGCGCCCTAGCCTCAGATGGCTTCCTCGGCTCGACCCTGGGCGAGCTGCTCCTGCTCGCCTGGCTCGCGGCCGCCTCGCTGATCCTCGCGAGCCGCCCATCCCGGCCCGCGGGACAACCCTCGCTCAGTAGGTCTCGATGACCTCGTAGAGGGTCGTGCGCTGCGCAGGCGTGCGCCCCGCGCGCCGCGCCGCGGCGATCAGGTCCTGCGGCTCGAGCCGGACGCCGTGCTTGGAGCCGGCCATCCGCGAGATGTTCTCCTCCATCAGCGTCCCTCCCAGGTCGTTCACGCCCCAGCGCAGGGCCTCGGTTGCCGCGTCCAGGCCCATCTTCACCCAGCTCGCCTGCAAGTTGCGGATGCTCTTGCCCAGCGCCAGCCTGAAGGCCGCGGTGTACTTGAGGTTCTCGTCGGCGCCGATCTCCTCGATTCCGTGAGTTCGGCCCAGCAGGGTCTGGTACGGGATGAAGCTCAGCGGCACGAACTCGGTGATGCCACCCGTGCGTTCCTGCAGCTCGCGGATGACGCGCATGTGTTCGGCGAGCTCGGAGGGCTCCTCGATGTGCCCGAACATCACGGTCGAGGTCGTCGGGATACCCCGGTCGTGGGCGGCTTCGATGATCTCGACCCAGCGGGCGACGGGCAGCTTGTTGGGCGAGATCCGCTGGCGGACCCCGTCGTGCAGAACCTCGGCTGCCGTCCCGGGCGTCGAGCCCAGCCCGCACTCGAGCAGGTAGTCGAACACCTCGCCGGGCTCCAGCCCGGAGCGGTCCGCCATGAAGTGCACCTCCATCGGCGAGTAGGCATGGATGTGCAGCTCGGGCGCGACCTCCTTGGCGAGGCGCAACCAACGACCGTAGTGCTCGAGCGTGTAGTCGGGATGGATGCCCCCCTGCATACAGATCTCGGTGGCACCGACGCCCACGGCCTCGCGGATCCGCCCGGCGAAGTCCTCCTCCTCAACGAGGTAGGCATCGGGCGAGCGCTTGCCCTGGCCGAAGCCGCAGAAGGCGCAACCTACCGTGCAGATATTGGTGAAGTTGACGTTGCGGTTGACGACGAATGTGGCCAGCTCGCCGTTGAGCTCGGCTCGCAACCCATCGGCGGCCTCGCGCATCGCCTCGATCATCTCGGGGCGTGATTCCGCGAACAGCGCCGTCAGCTCCGCGGCGTCCAGCACGGCGCCCTCGCGGCCCTTGGCGATCGCTTCGGGCGCCAGTCCCGGGTCGATGTTGCCGCTGCCCGCGGAGGCGTTGCGGCCGCTGCTGCCGCGCGGGATGAAGCTCCAGTACTTGAGCGTGATCAGGTCGAGGACTCCCTGCTCGATCCACTCCGGAGTCATGTACTGCGGGTAGACGCAGAGGCGCTCCGAGAGGGCCATGTCACGGTCCCGCAGCTCTTTGCGCACCTCGTTGGGGCTCGGGAAAGGGTGGTCGGGGCTGATGTGATCCCCGTTGGCCGAAAGGCCGCCGAGGTCCGTCGCCCCCGCCTCCGCCAGCTCCATCCACCAATCGCTCAGGTTGGGTGGAATCTGGATGCCGACCCCGGGCATAACCTCGGCCGTGTAGTCCACAAGCCGCCGGATGTCGTCGAGCGTGATCTCGGAGGCCCAGGCGGGCAGCGGCTGCACGATGCCGGCGGTGGCGACCGCATCACCGTCGGGGGTCTCGGGGGCTGACCAGCGCTTGCGCGAGGCCCGGTCGGCGATCTCGGCCGGCTCGCGTCCGTAGTAGTCGGGGTGCGGGACGAAGTTCTGCAGGATCACCTCCTGGATGTGCCCGTGGCGGGAGTTGATCTCCGCCAGCGCGTCGAGCGAAGCGAAGCGCTCCTCCTCGGTCTCGCCGAGGCCGACGAGGATGCCGCTGGTGAACGGGATCTTCAGCTCGCCGGCCGTCTCGATGGCCTCGATCCGCACCCGCGGGTGCTTGGTCGGGGAGCCGGCGTGGACAGTCTCCATCAAGCGCTCGGAGACGGACTCCAGCATCAGTCCCTGCGAGGCGGTGACCTCCCGCAGCCGCGCCTGATCCTCCCGGCAGAGAACGCCGATGTTGGTGTGCGGGAGCAGGCCGCGGGCCATTGCCCGCTCGCAGGCCCAGGCGACGTAGGAGGTGAAGTCGGCGTGGCCCCAGCCGCGCAGGCGCTCGGCCACGACAGGGTTGACCTCGGGCAGCTCACCGGTGAGCACCAGCAGCTCCTTGGCGTTGCGTCGCACGGCCGCCTCGAGCTGCTGCTCGACCTCGTCCGGGGAGTAGATGTGTGCCTGGTGGGTCGCGAACGCGCAGTACTTGCAGTAGCACTGGCACGTGCGCGAGAGCGAGAGCGTGTAGTTGCGGGAGAAGGTGATCCTGCGCATCGCCGCCAAGGATATGGATGGCGCACAACGCGAACGGGGCGCCTCGATGAGAGGCGCCCCGTCGGCATCGAATTGCTGGCCCGGGCAGAGGCCCGGATACCCGATGTGCCTAGGTGCCGGGCGCCTTCTCCGGCAGGATCTCGGGCTCTCCGGCCTCGATCACGAACCGGTAGAACAAAACGGCCAGCGTGGCGCCGAGCAGCGGTCCCACGAGGTAGGGCCAGACGCCGCCGAACTCTTCGCCGATCAGGGCCGGACCGAACCAGCGGGCAGGGTTGAACGCGGCGCCGGTGAGCGGACCGAACACGATCACGCCGAGGCTCAGCGTCAGACCGATCGCCAGGGGTGCCCAGTCGCGCCAGGCGCGCGGGTTGAGCGCTACCGCCACGACTGCCAATACCAGCAGGAAGGTGCCGATCAACTCGACGATCATTCCCGCGAAGTCGTTGGCGAGCAGTGGGCTCACGTCAACGGCGCCGTAGTTGGCGGCAAGGCCCTCGTCCTGAAGCAGCGACTTGACCAGCAGTGCGCCGAGCACGCCGCCGGAGAGTTGCGCGAGCACGTAGACGACCGCGTCAACCGGGTCGATGCGCTTCAGCAGCGCCGCCGCGGCGGTGACGGCAGGGTTGAGGTGCGCGCCGCTCACCCCCGCGAGCGTCGTCACCAGGACGAAGAGAACGAGGCCTTGAACAAGGCCGATCGCCACCCAGTCGGTCCCAAATTGAGCCTGTCCTCCTGTTGCCAGGTAGAGGCTTACAACGCTTCCGATCACGAAGACCAGGAAGAAAGTTCCGACGAGCTCCGCGATGTAGGCAGCCAGTCCTCGATCCTGCACTTGCTGAACCTCCTGAGTTAGGTATCTCGCCGCGCGGCTGCGCGGCTACGCGGCGGCAGTGTAAAGGGATCGGCACGCGGCATGAGCGGCCACGGGCCCGGGGAGGCGCCGACGCGGCTAACCTCGCGACCGAATGAGAAGGATCGTCGCGTCGCTGGCGGCCGTCCTCATCGCGGTCGCGCTCGGCGCCTGCGGCGGGAACGGTGCTGAACCGGACGCGCCCGGAGAGGGCGTGGCCACGCCTGCCCTGCTCGATCTGGTCCTCGACTTCCAGCCCAACGCGGTCCACACCGGGATCTACGTCGCCGAGCAGCGCGGACTGTTCACCGAGCGCGGAGTCGAGCTCGCGATTCGCGAGCCCGGCAGCTCCTCAGACGCCCCGAAGCTGCTGCGCAGCGGACGCAGCGACCTCGCCATCCTCGACATCCAGGATCTGGCGCTCGCCGAGCAGTCGGGCTTCGGCGACCTCGTCGCGGTGGGCCGGATCGTCGACGGACCCCTGGCCGCAGTGATCGCCGGCGACCGCAGCGAGATCGAAGACCCGGCGGATCTCGAGGGCAAGACCATCGGTGTCACGGGCCTGCCCTCCGACGATGCGGTCCTCGCCTCGGTCCTCGGCAGTGCCGGGCTCGGGCTCGACGACGTGGAGACGGTGACGATCGGCTTCGACTCCATCGCCGCGCTCTCAGCCGGGCGGGTCGCCGCCGCGACCGCGTTCTGGAGCGCGGAGGGTGTCGCCTTGCGCGAGCTCGGCACACCCACCCGGGAGTTCCGGGTAGACGACTTCGGCGCTCCCACCTATCCGGAGCTGGTGATCGTCACGACCAGGGAGAAGCTCGCCGATGAGGGCGCGCAGATCGCGGCCACGGTTGACGCAATCGGTGTCGGCTACGCAGCGACCGCGGCGGACCCGGCCTCGGCACTGGACGACCTGCTCGCTGCCGTCCCCAGCCTCGACTCCGAACAGCAGAGGGCACAGCTGCAGGCGCTGACCGGGCTCCTCCCTGAGGGCCCGGGATTCGACTACGAGGTACTCGAGGCCTGGTCGCGTTGGAGCGCGCGCTTCGGCATCGTCGAGGAGCCTCCCCCGGTGCGAAAACTGTTCATGGACGCCGGCGCCGGCTGATCAGCGCGGCGCCAGCAACGCAGCGACCAGCTCCGGGAGCTCCCGGGCCATACGGCTGCGCGGAACCACGCGGTCGAAGCCGGCCGCCTCGGCCTGTTTTCTGGCCTCGACGTCCGTGTGCCTGCAGAAGCCGAGCTTCGGCGGCGACAGAGCGGCGATGTCCGCCACCACGATCGCGTCCAGGTCGGCGACGATCAGCTCCGCGGGCTGCTCGGCGTTCCCGACCTCGCGGGACACCTCGTGGCCGGCGCTGCGCAACATCTCGGTGACCTTGCTCTGCAGCATCAGGTCGTCTACGAGGACGGCGATCCGGGCCATGGCTGAGGCTCGCGCGGCGCTAGAGGCTGCGCCGGCTGCGGTACTCCTGCCGGACGCTCTCGGGCCGGCCCCACATCTGCACGACCTCGGCGCGGCCCTCGTGGATGTCGCGCACGATCAGCTCACCCTCGATCCCCTGCCGCTCCAGCATGTCGAGGACCCAGGCGACGGTCTCCGCCGGAGCCCCGTGGCCGAACCCGTTGGCGACGTTGATGCGCCAATGCCAGTCGGCCTGCGAGTAGGGCTGAGCGTTGATCTGGGTCATCGGGATCGAAGCGTCGATGTAACGACTCTCATCCTCGATGCGCAGATCGAGCTGCATATCGGTCCAGTCACGCGGGAGTGCCGCGACGATCTCGTTGAAGGCGCTCGCCAGGGACATACCCGCAGCATATTCGACCGTCGCGGCGCTGAGGCGATCTTCCCCACCTCGGATGCCACCCGACCGCCCGCCCCTACAATCGTGAACCTTGGAAGCGGCCACACCCACAGTCGGAATCGACGCTCAGTACCGCGTGATGCGCGAGAGCTGCGGCCTGTTGCAGCGCCCGGGGAACGTGATCCTCGACGTCAGCGGCGCCGAGGGCGCGGAGTTCCTCCAGGGTCAGCTGACCAACGACGTCGAGGCGCTGGAGCCCGGCGGCGGCTGCTATGCCGCACTGCTCGACCGCAAGGGCAGGATGCGCGCCGAGCTGCGCGTACTGCGCTTCGCCGACGACCTGATCACGGTCGAGACCGACGCGGCGACCGCGCCGGAGGTGCAAAAGCACCTGAGCATGTACAAGGTCGGCCGTGAGGTGGAGGTCGGAGCCCGGGAGGGCGTCGCCACGCTCGCGCTGATCGGGCCCGCGGCCGTACACGCGCTGGGAGGCGCCCCGCTCGGATCCGAACACAGCCACCGGCAGTTGCGGCTGGCCGAGACCGACGTCGAGGTGATCAGCACCGATCTCGGGGCGGAACTCTGGGTCCCCGCCGAGCGGGTCGAATCCGTTCGTGCCGAACTGCACAAGGCAGGCGCGGAGCCGGTTGATGAGCAGGCTGCCGAAATCATCAGGGTCGAGTCCGGGCGCCCGCGTTACGGCGCCGAGATGGGGCCGGAGACGATTCCCCAGGAGGCCGGGATCAACGAGCGTGCGGTGAACTTTGACAAGGGCTGCTACATCGGTCAGGAAACCGTCGCGAGGCTGCACTACAAGGGCAAGCCCAACCGCCACCTGCGGCGCCTGCGGAGCAGCGAGCCGCTCGCCGCCGGAGAGCCCGTCTCACTCGGCGACAAGAAGCTGGGCTCGATCGGCAGCGGCGTGATCTCACCCGCCGAGGGACCCCTGGCCCTGGCGATCCTGCGCCGTGAGGCTGAGCCCGGAGCCGAGGTCACGGTCGGCTCAGGAAAGACCGCCCTCGTGGAAGAGATCCCGGCTTGAGCCGCAGCCCGCGCTTGGTCGGCCTGGGCGGCAAGCGACTGAGTGCCGACTCGCCCCTGCTCGGCGGCTCCCAGGGGGTGCGCCACGCCCCCGATCCCGAGCCGCGCCCCGGGCCGGGTTTCGACCCGGCCGCGGACCAGCTGGCCACGAGCCCAACCGACCAGGAGTCGCATCCTTCGGCGGCCGAGATCGAGGCTCTGCGGGAGCTGCTGCCGGCGCTCGAGACCGACCGCGACCTCGACGACTGGGGCCGCTCCGAGCGAGTCGTCGCGGCGATCGACCCGCTCTTGAACTTCTACTACCGCTACTGGTTCAGGGTCGAGGCGACGGGCATCGAGAACATCCCGGCCAACGGCGGCGGCCTGCTGGTCGGCAACCACTCGGGCGCGCTGCCGCCGGATGCCCCGATGATTATGCAGGCGATCCGCAATGAACATCCGGCCCCGCGGCCGCTCTACATGCTGGGCGAGCACTGGTTCAAGGGTTACCCAGGGGTCGGCATGCTGGCCCAGAAGATGGGCGTGGTCCCGGCCCACCCGGCGAATGCGCAGCGTCTGCTTCGTGACGAGGGCAACCTGGCGCTGGTCTTTCCCGAGGGCCAGAAGGCGACCCGCAAGGTGCTTTGGCAGCGCTACCGGCTGCGCCGCTTCGGGCGCGGCGGCTTCGTCCGGACGGCCTTGCGCGCAAACGTGCCGATCGTTCCCATAGCGCTCGTCGGTGGCGAGGAGGCGATGCCGATCTTCGCCCATCTGCGCGGCCTGCAGCGGATGCTGAGACTGCCGTATGCCCCGCTCAACCACGCTTTCCCGCAGTTCGGCGCCCTCGCCGGACTGATGTATATGCCGGCCAAGTTCCGGATCCGCTTTCTCGATCCGATCGACGTGCCGGCGCTACCGGCGGACACGGCTGACGACGCCGCCGCCGTGCAGTCGATCGCGGAGGAGATCCGGGCCCGCATCCAGGTCGCGCTCGACGAAATGCTCGCGGAGCGCGAGTCGGTCTGGCTCGGCTGAGAAGCGCTTCGCGGCACCTAGTGCCCCCGCCCGCCGCCGGTTCGGATAGATTGCCCTGGTATGTGGAGGAGTTGGCGGATAGCCCTGCTTATGATTGGCATCTTCGTAGTCGGCGTGGCCGGTTGCGGAAGCGAGGATTTCGAGAACAACCCGCGGCCGCCGGCGCCAATCGAGCTGACCGCGAATATCGACAGCAAGAAGGTCATCGTTTCACCGAACGAAGCCGACGGACAGCCGATCGGTGCCGGTCTGGTCAACCTGACGATCTCCAATCTCACCGACCAGCCTGAACAGCTGACTTTCACGGGGCCGAGCGATGAGAGCAGCGATCCGATCATTCCCGGCGGAGTCGCCAACTTCAAACTCGAGCTGCTCGAGGGCGACTACGTGGTGGAGGCGGACGGCACCGACATCAAGCCGTTCGACCTGACGGTCGGGCCCGAGCGACCGAGTTCTCAGAACGACCTGCTGCTGCCCTAGCTACTCCGGCTCGGCAGCGGCCTCGATCAGGGACTCGATCCGGGCCAGCTCCAGTTCGACGTCGCCGACGATCGCATCGATCCCCTCGCGGGCGCTCTTGGAGCTCTTGTCGATGTTGCTCAGCGCCAGTCGCACGCTCTGCGCCTTCTTCAGCGCGGCGCGAGCGGACTCGGCCGCATCGCGCACGCCGGGCGCGTCCACCTGCAGCGACTGATCGCGCGCCATCAAGACCCGCAACCGGGCGTAGCGATACGCGAGCAGCAGGCCGAGCGCGTCAGGCTCCTCCGGATCGACGGCCACGATGATCTTGTTGCCCTCGTACTCGGTGAGCTGCTCATGCCCCGCGGGGACCCGCTCCTCGCCGGCGACTACGAGCACGGCGAAGTCCGCCTCGCGCTCGGCGAGCGCTCCGTTGAGCTCCTCGCGCATTGCGTTCTTGGAGAGGCGCCTGTCCTTGTCTTCGAAAACGATCCGGCCCAGCGTCGGGCCCTCGCCGGCGCCGATCTCGATCACCGTGTCGCCCTTCTTGGAGCCGCCCTCGCCCTTGAAATCCCCGGTATGGGTGGCGAGGTCTCCGCGGGCCTCGGCGAGTCGCTCCAGCGACTCGTGCACGCGCTCCTCGAAGCTGCGGCCCTTGCGTGTGCCGGCCTCCTCGGCCTCGGCAACGCGGCCGTCACCCTCCTGCTTCTCGAGGACGCGACCGAGGTTCTCCTGAAGTCCGGCAATCTGACCGCGCATCGCGCGTGAATCCGCGGCATGGCCCTCGCGCATCTCGGCGAGCTGCTTGCGATGCCGCTCCTCGACGTCGAGCATCGCCTTCGTCGCCCGGACCTGAATCGCAACGAGCGGATTGGAGGTCTCCTCGGAGGAGAGCAGCGAGGTGAGCTCGCCGACGCGCTTGTCGAGATGGGTCGCCACGAGTTCCTTGATCTGCTGCTGCACCGAGTCGCTGCGGTCCGCGCCGAAGGCGTTGGCGATTCGCTCGGCGAGATCGTCGCGGCCCTCCTGCAAGGTCTCCCCCAGCTCCCCCTTGAGGGAGCCGAGACCGTCCTGCAGCTCGCGCTTGACGTAATCGACGTTGGTCGCGGCCTGCTCGCTGTCGAGCACCCGGGCTCCGACCTCGATGGCGGCGATCACAGTGGCCGCAGGATCCTGACCGGCCTCGGCACGCTCGCGAACGAGCCGGGCGGCACGCTCGTCGTGGACGGTGAGTGCCTCGATCACGAGCCTGTCCCCGAGCGCCCGTACGGCGCCCGCCACGGAGCCGCCCTGCTCGAGCGGCAGCTGATCGAGGTGCTGATCTGGATGTCTGGGTGAGGCTTCCATCGGACTCTCGAAGGTAGTCGCGGGTCCGGACGGTTCCCTGACAGATGCAACGCATCCTTCGGGGCCACCGCTGTCAAGATGGGCCGACGATGACCGCACCCCCGGCGAGACCATCCGCATACGCCGCGCTGATCGAGTGCTGGGGCGCAATCAACGATCTCGGTGCCGCCCAGGAGCTTCTCTTCTGGGACGAGCGCACCAAGATGCCGGAGGCCGGCGGCGACGCCCGCGCCGAGCAGCTCGGGACCCTGAGCAGGATCCAGCACGAGCTGAAGACCGACGAGGGACTCTGGGACCTGGTCGAGGAGCTCTCCGCCGCCGGGCTCGAGCCCGGATCGCTGGAGGCCGACACTGTCGCGATCGCCCGCCGGACGCTCGAGCGGGCGCGCCGCGTACCCGCTGACCTGCGTGCCGAGATGACCCGCGCCGGATCCCGTGGTGAGGCTGCCTGGGAACGGACCCGCGAGGAATCCGACCTCGACACCTACCTGCCCTACCTGCGACGGAACATCGAGCTGAGCCGTGAGTACGCCGCCTGCTTCCCCGATGCAGTGCATCCCTACGACGCCCTTCTCGACGAGTACGAGCCGGGGCTGCCCGCGGCGGAGGCGAAGCGGATCCTCGATGAGGTGCGGCGGGGCCTCGTCCCGATCGTCGCGGCGATCGCCGAGAACCCGGAGGCTGCCGACGACTCGCTGCTGCGCGGGCACTTCGAGCCCGAGGGGCAGGCGCGAGTCAGCCGGCAACTGCTCTCGATACTGCCGCTGGACGCCGGCACGTGGCGCCTCGACTCGACCGTGCACCCGTTCATGGCCTCGCCCTCCAGCGGCGACATCCGGCTGACGACGCGCTACGCGCCCGACGACATCTCCTTCGCAATGTTCAGCACCCTGCACGAGGCCGGCCACGGGATCTACGAGGCCGGGGTTCCCGCTGAACTGGAGCGCACTCCGATCGGGCCGCTGAGCTCGCTCTCCTTTCATGAGTCGCAGAGCCGCCTCTGGGAGAACTGGATCGGCCGCTCGCGCCCGTTCATGGCGGCGACGCTGCCGCTGCTCGCCGAGGAGTTCGGCGGCGCCTTCGACAGCGCCACGGCGGAGGACCTCTACCGCGCCGCCAACCGCTCGCAGCCCTCGCTGATCCGGGTCGAGGCCGACGAAGTCACCTACAACCTGCACGTCGCCCTGCGCTTTGAGCTCGAGTTCGAGCTGATCGAGGGCTCTGTGGACCCCGGGGATCTGGCGGAGGCCTGGGCGGTGCGCACCCGCGAGTACCTCGGCCTCGAGGTGCCCGACCACAAGCGCGGCGTGATGCAGGATGTGCACTGGGCCGGCGGCGCCTTCGGCTACTTCCCCACCTACTCCCTCGGCAACGTGATCGCCGCACAGCTCTGGGAGCAGGCCGGCGAGCAGCTCGGCGACCTCGACGAGTTGATCGCCGCGGGCGAGCTGCGCGAATTGCGTGGCTGGCTGATCGAGCGGGTCCACCGCCACGCCGGCCGCTACCTGCCGGCCGAGCTCGCGGACAGGGCGCTCGGCGGACCGCTCGATCCGGCCCCGCTGCTGAACCGGCTGAACTCCAAGTACGGCGAGCTGTACGGGTTCTAGCCCGCGACGCCCGAACTGACCGCCTCGCCGCATTCGCCCTGCCCCCGCTCCGCGGCAGCCCGAGGGGGGATCGGCCGCTACGATCCCGCACCCCTGTTCAGCTTCCCGTGAGCGAAGAAACCCAAGGAGAGTCGTGGCCGTAGATACCGCCGAAGTGAGCAAGCTCGACGTCGAACCCGGAACCCTGCCCGAGAAGATGGCTGCCTGGGTGATCCGCCAGGAGCGCGAGGGCGAGCCTAAGGACGCTTTCCAGACCGAGGAGGTCGAGGTACCGGAGCCCGGCGCCTTCGAGGTGATCGTCCGCGTGATGGCGGCCGGCGTTAACTTCAACAACGTCTGGGCGGCTCTCGGCAAGCCGGTATCGGTCTTCGGCTACGCCGACCACCCCGAGTACGGCCACCACATCGGCGGTTCCGACGCCTCGGGCATCGTCTGGAAGGTCGGCCCCGGCGTCACCAACTGGAAGCCGGGCGACGAGGTCGTCGTGCACTGCAACCAGGCCTCCTACGAGGACGTCGAGGTGCATGGACTCGACCCGATGGCCGCGCCCTCGCAGAGGATCTGGGGCTATGAGACCACCTGGGGCAGCTTCGCCCAGTTCACGAAGGTCCAGGCCCAGCAGCTGCTGCCGAAGCCGCGCAGCCTCTCCTGGGTGGAGTCCTCCTCCTACGGGCTGACCTACTTCACCGCCTACCGGATGCTGTTCAACCGGGGCCGGCTGCAGGCCGGTCACAACGTGTTGATCTGGGGCGCGGCCGGCGGCCTAGGCGTCTTCGCCTGCCAGCTGGTCAAGGCCGCAGGAGGCAACGCCGTCGGCGTCGTCTCCTCCGATGAGAAGGGTGAACTCGTCAAGGAGCTCGGCTGCGTGGACTACATCAACCGCCGCGAGTTCGGCGAGATGATGCGCACCGATGAGAACCATCCGGCAGTCGATCCGGCCGCGGACAAGGCCCGCTTCAAGGCCTCACTCGGATTCGCCAAGAAGGTGAAGAGCATCCTCGGCGACGCGCCCGACATCGTCTTCGAGCACGTCGGCCAGGCCACGTTCCCGACCTCGGTGTTCACGGTGAAGCCGTTCGGCAAGGTGTTGATCTGCGGCGCCACCTCGGGCTACACGCTCGACTTCGACGTGCGCTACCTGTGGATGAAGCAGAAGGAGATCGTCGGCTCCCACTTCGCCAACGCCTACGAATGCATGAAGGCCAACCAGCTGATGGCCGAGGGCAAGATCCAGCCGGTGCTCTCGCAGTCGATGGGTTTCGAGGGGGTCCCCGGCGCCCACCAGCTCATGCACGAGAACAAGCACTCGGGCAAGATCGCGATCCGCGTCGGTGCGACCGACGACAAAGAGGGCCGGCACGAGGATGGACCCGGCGCCATCTGGGCCGACATCGGCTCCTGAGGCCCTCAGGTTAGGGTTTGTGTTTCCCTAGCTGCCGGCCGCTGCTGTCTCCGTGGCCGGGACTGCCTCCCGGAGGGCCGCGAAGGCCGCTCCGACCACGCCGGCTTCGCGAGGCAAAGGGGGGCGCCCATGCAGTGCAAAGCCTGCGGGCCATCAAGTGCGTGGGTCCAATAAGATCCCGGCCCGTGGCCGAGGTAAACGTCATCGACTGGCACATCCACCCGTTCCGGGCGGACCGCTGGTACAAGACCTGGAAGCCCGCCGTGGAGCGTGCCGGCTCCTTCGGCGCCACGTCCTGGTCGCTGACCCGCTCCGAGGACGATCCGCTGATGTTCCGGCAGACCACTGTCTGGAACGACCGCGAGGACTTCAACCGCTACTGGGCCTCGGATGAGATCGCCGCGGCGCGCGAGGCCGGGTTCACCTACTTCAACAAGCCGGTCCTACCCGGCTGGCATCAGCTGATCGCTGCCGAGTAGCGAGCCGCCGGCTCCCTGGCCACCGGGCCGGTTCCCTCGCCCGGCGCGCTAGATTTCCGCGCCGTGGCCGAGGTTCTCTACTACGCGGTGCCGTTCTTCATCCTGCTGCTCGTCGTCGAGGCAGCGTCGTTCCGCTACGCCCGGGACGAGGAGGACGAGCTGATCGGCTACGACACGCGTGACACGCGCACCAGCCTGTTGCTGGGCTCGGGCAACGTGCTGATCAACGGAGTCTGGAAGTTCGCCGTGCTCGCGGTCTACGTCGGGCTCTACGAGCTCACGCCCCTGCGCCTGGACCCCGGCGAGTGGTGGGTCTGGGTGTTGCTCTTCTTCGCCGACGACTTCTCCTACTACTGGTTCCACCGGATCAGCCACGAGAGCCGGGTCTTCTGGGCCAGCCACGTCGTCCACCACTCCTCCCAGCACTACAACCTCTCGACGGCGCTGCGCCAGACCTGGGTCCCGATGACTTACTTCCCCTTCTGGCTGTGGCTACCGCTCGTCGGGTTCGAGCCCTGGATGGTGCTGCTCGCGCAGGCCTGGTCGCTGATCTACCAGTTCTGGATCCACACCGAGCGGATCGTCAAGCTGCCCCGGCCGCTGGAGGCCGTGCTCAACACGCCCTCCCATCACCGGGTCCATCACGGCTCCAACGAGGTCTACCTGGACCGCAACTACGGCGGCATCCTGATCATCTGGGACAAACTCTTCGGCACCTATGAGCCCGAGGGCGAGCGCGTCCGATACGGGCTGACGAAGAACATCCGCACCTTCAACCCGGTGCGCGCGGCCTTTCACGAATACATCGCGATGTGGCACGACCTGAAGCGGACGCCCGGACTGCGCAACCGGCTCGGCGTGCTCTTCCGTGGACCGGGCTGGAGCCCACCGGGCATAGCGCCCGCGGAGATGGAGTCGAACAGCCGCGGCTAGAGGCGCTTGAGACTCAGGCCGTCGCGGCGGGCGCCGCCACCGGCTCGAAGGCCGCGCTCACCTCGCGCAGGACCTCGATCATCGCCTCGGTTGCCGGACTGCGCGAGCCGGCGGCCAGCGTCGCAGCCCAGACCCTGCGTACCGGAGGGGCCGGCACGACCGGGATCACGACCATGCCGGGCGTCGGCCGGGCCAGCGCCAGATCCGGCAGCAGCGTAACCCCCAGATTGGCCGCAACGAGGCTCTGGATCACGTTGTAGTCGTTGCTCTCGAAGGCGATGTCGGGCTCGAAGTTGGCGTTCCGGCAACTGCGGATCGTGAGCTCCCGGCAGGTCGTCGTGGTGGTCCCGCAGAGCCAGGGCTCTGCGTCGAGCTCGCAGATCTCGATCGTCTCGTGCGCCGCGAAGCGATGCTCGGCGGACACCGCGACGTGCATCCGTTCGGTCAGCAAGGGCCAGAGGACGAGGTCACGATCCTCGGTGAAGGGCTGCAACTCGAAGTCGTAGACGACCGCCAGATCGTGACCGCCGCGCTTCAGCGCCGGAATCGAGTCCTCGGGATCGCCCTCGGCAAGCGAAAGCCGTACCTCAGGGTGGTGCTTGCTGAAGGCCGAAGCCGCAGCCGTGACGAGCGTCGCGCTGGCACTCGGAAAGCTCACCATCCGCAGCTCGCCCTGGCCGAGGCCGGCGAGCTGGGCGAGCTCGCGCTCGGCCTCCTCCATGCGAGCGATCGCAGCGTCCGCATGGGCGATGAGCAGCTGCCCGGCATCGGTGGGAACCGGGCCCGTTCGCAGCCGCAGCAGCAGCGGCACGCCGACCTCGGCCTCGAGCGCGGAGATCTGCTGGCTGACGGCGGACTGGGAGACGAAGAGTGTCTCAGCCGCGGCGGAGAAGGAACCCTTGCTGGCAACCTCACTGAGGATCCGCAGCTTCTTCAGATCGAGCATAAGGGCAGCTTATCAGTGCCTCCCCGTATTCGTATTGCGCTAATCACCGATCTGGCGGATAGTGAACTCACCATCCAAATTCGCCCCAGGAGGCCACCGATGAGCACCAGCACCCTCAGCAGCAACAGCAGCACAGACCTCGCCTCCGGGCGGGACGCGGATTTGACGATCCGCCGGGCCCGAGCGGGTGACAGCGCCGGGCTCGCCACCCTGGCGCAGCGCGACAGCTCCGGCGTGCCCTCCGGCCTGCTGCTCGTCGCCGAGCTGGAGGGAAGGGGCCTCGTAGCCGCGGTTGCGCTGGAGGGCAGCGGCGACGGGACATCGGTTATCGCCGACCCCTTCGTGCCGACCGACCGCATCGTCGCGATGCTTCAGCTCCGCGCGCAGCAGCTACGAGCCGAAGTGGAGCAGGCCCGGGGCCTGCGGGGGTTCCTCGGGAGCCTGCGCAACGGCGGCCGGCATCGCGGCCGCTCGGGCCCCGCGCCCGCGGGCGGCATGAGCAGGCCCTCAGCCCTGCTCCAGGGGAGCCATCGTCAAGCCGGCCGAGGCAAGCTGCTCCCAGTAGTGCTCGGCCGGCTCCTTGTGGCCCGACCAGACCACCGCGCGACCGCTGTTGTGGATCGTGTTGGCGAGCGACATCCCCCCGCCGTAGTCAACCCCGGGGATGTATCGGGCGAGCGTGCGAGCCACGTGCTCGAAGGTGTTGTGGTCGTCGTTTCGGACGATCACCAGCCAGTTGCCGCCGAGCCCCGAGCCGGGGCCCGCCGCTTTCGGTTTTTCGATCGTGGATGACGACATCTGGAGATCCCGAGGACCGCGGGCTGCGCGATCTATCGACCTCGAAGCGTAGGCACCGCGCGAGCGGCGCGTCGGACAGTGAGTGGCTTCGACCGGGAGCACCCGGCCGGAAAGCGGCGCCGGACTCAGCTGCTTGGATCCGGAACGAGAATCCGGATCCCGTCGAAGAGACCGAGGGCCTTCTTCTTCTTGTTCGAGGTATTGCCGAAGGTGACGGCCGTCTTGCGGCCCTTGACCTGCTCGGGATCCTCGTCCTTGAACTTGGCCAGCTTCGCGCCGTTGACGCGGGCCAGCACAGTGCTCTTCTCGACGTCGAGGCGCAGCTTGTTCTTCTTGTTCAGCGCCTCGATCGCCTTCTCCTTGCCCCCCGCGATCTTGTTGCCGTTCTTGATCAGCTGCCACTTGCGGCCCTTGGGGAAGATCCGCATCTCGTAGCTGGCGCGCTTGTTGGCGCGCACCGCGAGCCCGACGTAGGTCGAGGAGCGCACCTTCTTGTCGGTCTTCTTGAGCACCTTGCCGACGGCCTGAATCGTGTAATCCGGCTGGTTGCCGTCGCCCTCGACCGGGGTCGTCAGGACGCAGTCCTCACGGGCGCCGTTGGCTGAGACGCCCAGCGTCTTCTTGCCCTTCCAGGACTTGCCGCAGGCCTTGCCGCCCTCGAACTTCTGGATCTGCTTGAAGTCCTGGCGGTTCTTGAACTCATTCTTGTAGACGAGCACGCCGGCGGCTCCCGCACTGCCGGCGAGGGCGAGCGCGAATGCTGCTGCGATGAGGAGTGGAATAAAGCGTTTCATGGGTTCGGAGCCTAGCTTGCGAGACGGTCGCGGATTGCCCGGCGGCGCCTTGCTGGTGTATTCGTCCCGAACACGACCCGTCGGTGAAAGTAGCGGCGCGCGGAGGACGAATCCGTGCGGACGCGGCTCCGCAACCGCTCAGGACTCGCGCTTGCGCCAATAGCGCTCGAGGCCCTGCCAGACCTGCTCGGGGGGCATCGCGCGGCGCATCCGCTCAGCCTCCCCGGGCGGCTGAGCGTCGATCTCGGCACCGATCGCCGCCATGAACCTCGCCTCCCCTTGCCGGGCGAGGCTCGCCATCCGCTCCAGGGTCTCGCGCGCCGTTTGCAGCTGCGCGCCCGCTTCCCCGATCTCGCCGAAGTGCGTCAGCCGCAGCCGCTCGGGAGCGCGCTCGCAGACCGCGTCGATGGATGCCAGCCAGGCCTCCACGTCGATCTCCGGGGGCGGGGTGGGCATGATCGTGATGCCGGCCGGGGGAACGCGGACGCCGGCCACGTCGCCCACATAGGCGCTGCCATCGGCCGTGTCGAGATAGGTGACGTGGTGGGAGGCGTGGCCGGGGGTGTGCAGGACCTCCATGCCTTCGACCAGCTCGCCTCCGCCGAGCACGGTGATCCGCTCCTCGGCGACCGGCAGAACCTCGCCCCACAGCTCGAGCATGTTCTCCTCCCCGTAGAGGCGCGAGGCGCTGCGCCACAGGCGGGAGGGATCGGCAATGTGCGGGGCGCCGACCTCGTGCACGTAGACCCTCAGCCCGGGGAAGTGCCGGGCCAGGGTGCCGGTGCCCGCCGCGTGGTCGAGATGGATGTGGGTGAGCAGGATCGCGTGCGGCTCGACATCGCCGAGGGCCTCGAGCAGAGTGGGGACCGTCGAGGCCGGCCCAGGATCGATGATCACCCCGCCCCGCTCCCAGGCGCCGATCACACGGTCTGTACCCGCGTGCAAGGTGTCGATGATCCTGCCGGGGGCGCCCTCGCTCACGGGCGGCAGCATCCCTCATTCGCGGTGTCGGGTGCTTCGCCCCCGGCCGGCCTGCGGCAATAGAATGCTCCCCCATGAGCGACAGCGAACACCGCCTCGAGCAGCGGGATCGGCCCTGGGTGATGCGCACCTATGCGGGCCATTCCGATGCCGCCCGATCCAACGAGCTGTACCGGCGCAACCTGGCCAAGGGCCAGACCGGACTTTCGATCGCCTTCGACCTCCCGACCCAGACCGGCTATGACCCCGACGCGGTCCTCGCCCGCGGCGAGGTCGGCAAGGTTGGCGTCTCGGTCGTCCACCGCGGCGACATGGAGACCCTGCTACAGGAGATCCCGCTCGGCGAGATGAACACCTCGATGACGATCAACGCAACCGCCGCCTGGCTGCTCGGCCTCTACGTCGCGGTCGCCGACGAGACCGGCGTCGAGCGCGAGGCGCTGACCGGCACCACGCAGAACGACATCATCAAGGAGTACCTCTCGCGCGGTACCTACGCCTTCCCGCCCGGGCCCTCGATGCGGCTGATTGCCGACATGGTCGCCTTCACCGTCAACGAGATCCCCAAGTGGAACCCGATCAACATCTGTAGCTACCACCTGCAGGAAGCAGGGGCGACGCCTGTGCAGGAGATCGCCTATGCGATCTCCAACGCGATCGCGGTGCTCGACGCGGTCCGTGAGCGCGGGCAGGTCGCCGAGGAGGACTTCCCCAAGGTCTTCGGCCGGATCAGCTTCTTCGTCAACGCCGGCGTGCGCTTCATCGAGGAGCACGCGAAGCTGCGGGCGATGGGCATCCTCTGGGAGGAACTCGGCCGCGAGCGCTACGGCGTCAGGGACGAGAAGTTCCTGCGCATGCGCTACGGCGTGCAGGTCAATTCGCTCGGCCTGACCGAGGCCCAGCCGGAGAACAATGTGCCGCGCATCGTGCTCGAGGCGCTCGCCGTAACGCTCGGCCGCAACGCCCGCGCCCGCGCGATCCAGCTCCCCGCCTGGAACGAGGCCCTCGGTCTCCCCCGCCCCTGGGATCAGCAGTGGTCGCTGCGGATCCAGCAGATCCTCGCCAACGAGACCGATTTGCTCGACTACCCCGACATCTTCGAGGGCTCCGTCGTGATGGACGGCCTCGTCGAGGAGTTGATCGCGGGAGCGCGTACCGAGATGGCCGTAGTCGCCGAGCAGGGTGGCGCGGTCGAGGCGGTCGCCTACATGAAGGGTTGCCTGGTCGAGTCGCACCGTGACCGCGTTGCCCGAATCGAGTCCGGTGACCTGAAGGTGGTCGGCCAGAACTTCCAGACCGAGACTGAGCCCTCTCCACTGACGGTTGGCGAGGACGGCGGCATCCTGACACCCGACCCCGAAGTCGAGCGCGAGCGGGTCGAGGCGCTGGAGCAGTGGAAGGCCGAACGCGACGGCGATGCCGTCGAGAAAGCGCTCGCCGACCTCGCGACCGCAGCCGCCGATGAGAGCGCCAACCTGATGCCGGCGACGATCGCCGCTGCCAAGGCCGGGGCGACCACGGGCGAGTGGTCGGAGACTCTGCGTGTGGTCTTCGGTCCCTACCGGGGCCCGACCGGCGTGGACGGCTCCGCGACGGGCGGCGATGCCGAGCTGCTCGCCGAGGTGCGGGCCAAGGTCGAGGAGGCCTCCACGCAGATCGGCCACCGGATCCGGATCCTGGTCGCCAAGCCCGGCCTCGACGGTCACTCCAACGGCGCCGAGCAGATCGCGGTGCGCGCCAAGGACGTCGGCATGGAGGCCGTCTACGGCGGCATCCGCCAGACACCCGAGGAGATCGCCGCCGCGGCCCTACAGGAGGACGTCGACGTGGTCGGCCTCTCGATCCTCTCCGGCTCCCACCTCGAGCTCGTCCCGCGCGTGGTCGAGCTGCTGCGGGAGTCCGGCGTCGACGTCCCGGTCGTGGTCGGCGGGATCATTCCCCCGGCGCATGAGGCCAAGCTCGCCGAGGCCGGGGTCGCCCGGGTCTACACGCCCAAGGACTTCGACATGAACCGGATCATGGCCGACATCGCTGCCCTGGTCGCCGAGCACGCCTCCGAGCCGCAGCCGGCCTGAGGCCGGTCGTGATCAGGGCATGAGCGAATCCAAGCCCCGGCACCAACTGCTCTGGAAGCTGGTCAACGTGAGCACCATGCCGGTCTGGCTGGCGATGATCCTGCTGCCCAGTAGCCGCGCCACGGCCTGGATGGCCGCCCGGCTCGTGCCTCTCTACGGAGCGCTGGGCCTGACCTATACGGCCACGCTGGCGGCCTCGGCCGTGAGCTCGGGCTCGCCGCCCGACTTTTCGCGGCCGGAGAAGGTCTCCGAACTGCTGCAGAACCCCGACGCGATGCTCGCTGCCTGGACCCACTACATCGCCTTCGATCTGTTCGTCGGCCGTTGGATCTGGGAGATGTCGCTGGAGGAGGGCAAGCCCGCTCGGCTGGCGCTGCTGCTCACCTGGTGGGCCGGTCCGCTCGGCCTCACCCTGTTCCTCGCCCGGCGCAGGCTGCCGATCAGCCTGCCCTGAGGCTCGAGGCCACCGTCCGCGCTCAGGGCTGGAAGTCGTCGACTTTCCACTCGCCGTCTTCGGTGACGAGGAAGATCGAGCTGACCTCGCGCGGCACTCCCTGCGTCTCCGGAAAGCTGACCAGTGCCGTGTCGCCGTCGATGCTGACATTCGCCTCGTCGATGGTCTCGGCGGCCGCGCGGAGTGCGGGTCCAGACAGGAGCGAGGTATCGGAGCTCTGGTACTCGTCGGCCTGGCGTTTGATCAATGCCTCGCAGCTGAGTTTTTCGGCGCCGCCACTGGCGATCGCGTTGAGCTCCACCCGCTTGCGCTCCGCATTCGAGGCCAGCGAGCAGACCGCCTCGTCAGTGGATGCATAGGCCCGCAGGAAGGAGGCAGCAACGGCCCGGATACTGTCCTCTGCGCCAGACGACGCGTCGTCGCCTCCGCAGCCCGTCGCCAAGAGAGCGGCGAGGGTCAAGCACAGGGCGGTCGTACCGCTCGCCCACGTTCTGGCTCCCGCCCGCCGCACCGGCCAATCTAAGCGCAAGGGAGCGGGCAGCGCCGAGCCGGACCGCACGGGGATTGGGCGCAGCCTTCACAATGGGCTGCGCATGAGTGAGGAGATGAACGACGATCGCAGCGCCTGGCTCCGGTGCTACCGGTGCTGGTCGCAGCGTCTGGAGGCGCAGGTCCACTACGACGCGATCCTCCGCATCGACCCCGACAGCGGCGAGCCTCTGGAGCGGATGGAGGAGGTGCAGGAAGCCGTCGTCCAGTGCCTCGACTGCATGCACGATCAGCCGCACCTCGGCATCGACGAGGGTCGCGTGATCCCGATCGAGGGCCGCTGGCAGCGCCTCGTTGCCGGCACCCCCTGGGTCGCATCCTGCACGGTCAGCGTCGATCAGGACATGGTCGAGGTCTGCGCCGGTCCCGAGGCCGCCGACAGCCTCACCTTCGGCGCCTTCGGCGACGCGGGCACGCGCGAATTCTTCACCCACGTCCGCTTCCACAAGCACGAGGAGGAGAAGATCGTCGTCCACCTCCTCGTCGAGCTCTACGCCCGCTCCGCCAACGAGGCCAGTGAAGTCCTCGAAGAAGCGGCCCGCGGCCCCCTGGAGATCACCTCCCTGGCCGAGGAGTCCCGCCCCCCGGCCCACGCGGCCGACGAAGCCCACTAGAGGCGGGATGCGATGCTCACGCCGCGGGTCTAGCGGTCAGTATGTCTTTGGGCGAAGCGCCAGGCGCCGAACACCGCCGGTTGTCCCGACTTCTGCAGGCAGGAGCTGCTTGGGCGTGGACAACCTCTCGATCACGGCAGTGTGTCTATGCGCGAGATCCACGCTCGACCAGCGCGCACCGGTTCCGCGGAACCGCCACCTGCCAGTCCGGTTACTGAGGTCTGCTGTCTGACCCTTTAGGCGGCCTGCGCTACAGCGTGAGCTGCCGGGGTGGTGTCAATGGACAGGTGGACCTTCATGGCCCGGCAGCAACCTCGAGTGCCGGCCGGGGTAGGTGTTGAGGATGGCCGAAAGGTTCGCCGCGACGCTCGTCTACCTCCTGGTTCTCGTGATCGGGCTCGCGCTCTGCAATTCGAACGCCGAGCACTTCGGGGTCGGGCTGGCTATCTGGGTGGTCGCCTCGTTCGTCTACGGGCTGCTGATCCGCAACCGCTGGGCGTTCCTCGTGCCGATTCTGGCCGGCGTCCCGATGGGGATTCCGTTCGGCTACGCCGAGACCTACCTGGGCAGCGACGCTCCGCTCATCTGGTTCTACGCCGCGATCTTCTCACTGGCGGCGATGATCGCCGTCCTGGCTGGAACGATCGCCGACTACTACGCGCGAGGACCACGGCAGGGCCCCGACCAGCCGCTTAGCGACTGAAGTCGCTGCTTGCGTCGAGGCGGCCGGCCAAGCCCGCTCAGACGAGCGGGCCTAGCCAGCGCTTCAGGGGGCGAGCCGGACCCTGCGTCGCTTTGTGACCGACGCTCCGTCCCTGTCGCGGAAGCGGATGCGCGCACTCACACGAGGATCGCGGCCTTTGCGCAGGGCGCGGGCAAGGACCCGCTCCTGCCCTCGGCTTCCAGGTCGCAACACCAGCCTTCTGCGATCCCGGGCGGGCACCGTTCGCTTGCCACTTTTCAGCACGATGGTTCGCGTGGTCCGGGCGACCCGAATCCGCACGCGTGCGAAGCCGCTGACCTCGACCCGCTCCGCGGCCCCGACCTTGAACACGGCCCTGGTGGACCTCGCCCGTGACTTCTTGCCTCGCAGGGTGCGTACCGCGGGGTTGTCGACGAAGGCGTTCAGCCGGAGTGCCGCAACGAACGAATCGACTCTGCGTCTGCCCGGAGGTGGCGGCGAGGCACCTGGCAGGTCGTCGGAGGTCGACCAGCCCGCGACGTAGGCGAGCCCATTGGGCCCGACAGCCACTCCGGCGCCCTCCGTTTGATCGCTGCCGCCGTAGAGGGTCGCGTGAGTCAGGCGCCGATCCGCGACGCGAACGACGAACGCGGCGGCCTGATGCCCCCTCCCAAGCTGCCGTGGCCGGGAAAGCTCTCTGAGTCGCCTGCCGTGCCGGCGATCAGCACTGCACCATCGGGGGCCACGTCGACCTCATGCCCCTCGTCGACCGCCGTGCTGGTATGCCCACCGACGTAGGCTCGACCATTGCGGTCCACCGCGATCGCATCGGCGAAGTCGTAGCCGTCGGTCTCGAGGATCGTCGTGTACTCGAGTTCTGACCCACTGGGACTGAGCTTCATTACCACCGCGTCCGCCTGCGGATACCGCTGGTCTCGCGGTAGACCCCAACCGGCTACGTAGACCGCCCCCTCCGGGTCAACCGCCATTCCCCGGGGCCCCTCGAGCGTGGTTGGCAGAACCGTGGCATAGCGCAGATGGCCGGCGGGGCTGTACTTGGCGACAAACGGCTGGGAGACGCCAATGTTCGGATCGTGGGGCACCCCATCTGGCAGATGTGAGAAATCAGGGCCTGGCTTAAGCCCAAGCCCTCCCTGCTGGGGAAAGTCGTCTGAGCCGGTCTCCCCGGAGACATAGACGTTTCCCGCCGGGTCGACCTCAACGGTCTGAGCGAAGTCGTTCTGCGAGCCGCCGATCCGGCTCACCCAATCGACCTCGGTCGGATCGCCTGCGGCCTTCGCTGACACCGGCCCCGCCACAGCTACGGCAAGCACCCCCGCCATGAGCGCGCACGTCCGCCACGTCCCCTTACCTAGCTCCCAGTCCATTGCCGGCCAAGGTAGCAAGCCCGAGGTGTCGCCCGACGCACTTCGAACGGGGAGGCAGTTCACTGCGCCGCGAGCCCGCCAATCGCGACGCTCGGCCGCATCGCGGCGTTCTTGTTCGGCGCGGGATTGATCGCACCGCGGAGCCGACGGACGTCAGAGAGCGGATCTGAGCAGCCGGGTTGGCCGCCCCCGGGTCCACGGAACCGGGGCCGGCGAACTCTGACCGGTTCTGCTGACCTATACGGGCGGCAAGTCGCGGCGAAGCGCCTGCGACCACCGCCGCGAGGGCCGCGGCAGACCCCGGAGCGCCCGCTCAGCGGCTGAAGTCGCTGCTCGCGTCGAGGCGGCCGGCGAAGGCGACGAGCAGCTGGATGACGGCCTCGACGTCGGAGAGCTGGACCAGCTCGACCGTTGAGTGCATGTAGCGCAGGGGGATCGAGACGAGGCCGGTGGGGATTCCGGCGCGCGAGAGCTGGATCGCGTCGGCATCGGTGCCGGTGAAGCGACCGGTGGCCTCGAGGGTGTAATCGATGCCCTCGGCCTCGGCGGTCTCCATCAGCAGGGCCGCGACGCCCGGGCTCAGGGTCGAGCCGCGGCCGATCACCGGGCCGGAGCCGAGGGCGTGGTCGCCGTTCTCCTTTTTGTCGATGCCTGGGGCGTCGGTGGCGTGGGTCACGTCGACCGCCACGGCGACGTCGGGCTCGACGGCAAAGCTGGTCGTCCGGGAGCCGGCCATCGTGATCTCCTCCTGCACCGCGGCTACGCCGGCGACGGTGGCGGCGATGCCGTCCCCCTCGGCGACGCGCCGGGCGACCTCGACCGCCACGTAGGAGCCGAGCCGGTTGTCCATCGAGCGTGAGGCGAGGCGGCCGTTCGGCAGTACCAGCGGCTCGGCGGCGATCACAGCGCAGTCACCGACGCGGATCAGCTCTTCGGCCTCGTCGCGATCGGCAACACCGATATCGATGTGCATGTCGGAGATCTTGGCGACCTTGTTGCGGGCGTCGTCCTTGAGCAAGTGGATCGGCTTCTTGCCCAACACGCCGGGAACCTCTCCCCCGGCACCCGCGAGCACGACGCGCTGGCCGACGAGGATCTGGGGATCCCAGCCGCCAATCGGCGCGAACCAGAGGAAGCCCTCATCGTCGATGTGGGTGATGACCAGACCGATCTCGTCGATGTGGCCGACCACGGCGAACAGTGGTGCCTCAGAGTCGCCGCCCGGCACACGGGCGACGCTCGAACCGAGCGCGTCGGAGCTGACCTCGGCGAACGAGGCGGCCTCGCGCCAGGCGGCGGCAGCAGGGGCTTCGTACCCCGAAGGCGCGGGGATTCGTAGGAGGGCATCGAGAGTCTTGGGGATTTCGCTGCTTGTCATTGGGCTG
>JBBRAH010000027.1:0-42748 GCA_038206985.1 Solirubrobacterales bacterium | reverse complement strand
GGTGACGGGGATGCAGCCGCCATCGGGCGCAACAGCACCAGCGAACGAGGAGGCCGTGCGAGCATGGGACACGGTCCTCTACGAGCGATGGAAGAAGCACCGCAGGGTCTTCGTCGGCGCTCTCGACGAGATCACCGAAGAGCTCTTCAGCGGCTTCCCGCCGCCTGAGGATGGTCGCTGCATAGACATCGGCTGCGGCTTCGGCGGGACGACGCAGCGGCTGGCAGAGCTGGTCGGGCCCGATGGCTTCGCGCTCGGCACGGACTCATCGGCTCGCTTCGTCGAGGACGCTCGCCGCGAGGCTGCCGAGGCCGTGGTCGAGAACGTTGAGTTCGAGACCTCAGACGCGCAGACGGCGTCATGGGATGCGAGCTTCGACTACGCCTTCTCCCGGATGGGAACCCAGTTCTTCGCGGCCCCCGTACCGGCGATGCGGGCGATCCGTGCTGCGCTCAAGCCGGGCGGCCGGCTCGCCAAGATCTGCTGGCGTCGCAAGCACGAGTGCACGTTCTTCGCGCAGACCGAGCAGGTCGTCCAGCGGTTCCTCTCGCGCCCGGAGCAGTACGAGGAGGACACCTGCGGGCCAGGACCGTTCTCGCTCGGCAACCCGGAGACAGCGACGGGGATCCTGGAAGCCGCGGGGTACGAGGAGATCGAACTCGAGGCTCGCGACTTCGACTACTACGTGGGCGAGGACATGGACGAGGCTCTCGAGGCGATGCTCGCGATCGGCCCCGGGGCCGAGCTGATCCGGCTCAACGGCGAACTCGGCGAGAGTCGCCTACCCGAGATCAATGCCGCCCTGGCCGAGCACTACGCGGGATGGCAGCAGCCGGACGGTTCGGTGGTGGGCACCGGGGCCGTGTGGTTCGTCACCGCGACCAATCCCGGCTAATCAGCCTGCGCCGAATCCGGCGCCAGCTTTGCCGCGATCTCTTCGCGTGAGCCGATCTCCAGCTTTCGGTAGGTGTTGGTCAGGTGCCATTGGACGGCTTTCGGGGTCACGAACAGGGCCTGGGCTATCTGCCGGTTGGTCATGCCGCCGGCGGCCATCTCCGCGACACGGCGCTCGCCGGGGGAGAGCGCGTCGGCGCCATTGAGACTGCGGCTGCGCGGCCGCCCGCCCGCGAGCTTGATCTCCTCGGACGCCCGCCGCGCCAGCGCTCCCGCACCCATCCGCTGGGCGAGGTCGAGGCCGCCGGCAAGGGTTCCCCTGGCGTCGGCGCGGCGACCGTTGCGTCGTTCGAGCGCGCCGAGGTCGACGGTGGCCCGGCACAGCTCGAGCGTGGCCTCGCTGTCAGTCAGCGCATCGACGGCTGTCTGCAGAGTTTCGATTCCCGTCTCATCACGTTGCGCGAGGCCGAGCGCGCGCAGAGCTACCCCCGTGGAGCGCTGTGAGTCGAACCGGGCGACGAGATCGAGCTCTTCGGCAGCGAGCTCGACGGCTTGATCGTGATCGCCGAGCATCGCTGCCGCGACGGCGGCGCTGGAGCGCCACTCGGCATAGAAGGCGGGGTTGGGGACCGGCCAACGCTCACCCCAGGTGCGGAAATCCGCGAGGGCTTCCCGCGGTTCACCGGTGGCGAGATGGACCAAACCACGGGCCCAGAACATCGTCGACCAGGTGAGATCCGTGTCCCAGTCCTCCTCCGAGGCGGTCTCCAGCTCGGTTCGCGCCTGATCGAGCTCGCCGCGCTCGAGCAAGGCCTGGATCAACAGCGAGTACGCGACGGGTAGATACTGACGCCAGCCATAGCGCTGGGCGTCGAGTGCGGCGCGGGAATCGGCGATCGACTCGGCGAGTCTGCCCTGTGCGAGATGTGGATGCGCGCGGGAGTAAATCGCGGTTGCGTAGCCCATGACCGCGCCCGTTTCCCGCGCGCTCTCCATCGCCTGGCTCAGGATGTCCATGCTCCGGGAGAACTCGCCACTGGTGTTGAGGACCCCGGTCGCCGAGTAGATGGTGGGGCTCTCCGAGCCCTCTTCGGCGATCAGCCGGCCTTCGTCCACAGCCTCATCGGCCATCGCAACGGCGGCCTTCGCCGGCTCGCCGCCAAGTACCGCCAGCAGCGCCGCACTGGCCAGAATCGCTCTGCCCGAGCTCGTGAGCGACCCGTGGCGGGCTCGTTTGATCGCCTCGGGAAGCCGTGCGGCGATGTCGGCGTGCAGCTCGGGAACCAGCATGCCGGAGCTGATCAGGTCAGCCTGATTGCGGAGCGCGAGTTCAGGGTCCTCTCGCTCGGCGGCATCGGCGCCGGCCGCAAAGTGCTCTGCTGCTCGCGGTAGCTCGCCGGTCGCGTAGAGGGCATGCCCCAGCGCGTTGTGTCGGGTGGCCTTGCTGACGGCGTCGTCAGCACCTTCCAGCGCCTGCGTGAGGGTGTGAACGGCCTGCTGTACCTGGCCGCTCAGCATCTGGGCTCGTCCGAGTTCGGCGAGGACATCGGCCATGCGATCGGCCGGCTCGGCGACAGCTCGCTTCAAATAGTCGACCGCGGACTCCGGTGAGCCTCTCTGCAGGGCCTCACCCGCCGCCTCCCGCAGCGTCGAGACGACAGCCGGATCGCCGGTATTGACCGCTACCAGCAGGTGCGCCGCGATGCGCTCGGTCCGCCCCGCCTCGGCCGCCATCAGTTCGGCCGCCCGCCGGTGAAGGCTTCCGCGCTCTGCTTCGCCCAGTTCTGAGTAGACGGCTGAGGCAATCATCGGGTGCACGAAGCGCATGCCGTCGGAGAGATCGAGGACGCCGGCCTCGGAGAGGGCGTCAGCCGCCTCCGCCGCCTCCTCAGCCCCAAGTGCCGCCAGGGCCGCAGCGTGCCTCATCTGCGAATCGTCACCGAGCACGGAGACGGCCTTGGCGAGGTCGATCGCGGCAGCATGGAGTTCGCTCAGTCGCAGCAGCACGGCGCGCCCGAGGCTTGCCGGAGCCAGTCTCGAGACGCCCGCTGCGGCCTCTGCGGTTGGCCGCACGCCGCCGGACCTGACGCCCTCGATCAGCTCGCCGAGCAAGAACGGGTTGCCGCCCGTTGCATCGGCGCATGCATCGCAGAAGGCCTTCGCCGGTCGCGTGAGCTCCCCTCGAACCAGTTCGGCAACGGCGGAGGCGCTGAGCAGCGCCGGTTCCAGGCTCGACGGATGGCTGCGCATTGAAAGACGGTTGAGGAGCTCATCCCGCTCGCCGGTCGCCTCTCCAGGCCGGCTTGCGATCACAAGCAGTGCCGGAATGTCCTCGAGCCGCTGGCTGAGGAAGTTGAGGAATCTGAGCGACGCCAGATCGGCCCAGTGCGCGTCGTCGATCACGATCAGCGTCGGCGAACCGGCAACGAGGTTCGCGGTCAGCCAGTAGAGGCCGTGCAGTAGCTGAAAGGTCGAGGCGGCCGAACCGGGGCCTGGCCTGTCAGCGAAGATCGAGGCGGCGCTCGCTGCCGCGCCTTCGAGCAGTACCTCGCGGCCCGGCTTCTCGGCGAGCAACTGCCGCTCGAAGAGCTGCATGACGACGCCAAAGGAGTAGTCCTGCTCGAGTGGCATGCAATCCGCCCGGAGGATCTGAAGCGACTGGCTCTCGCAGCGCTGCCGCAGTTCCCGCAGCAACCGGGTCTTGCCAATCCCCGCGGTGCCGCTCAGGGTCAGCATTTCGCCTTCGGCATCGATCAGCAGGCTCTCAACCGCGCGATCGAGGGCTGCGAGCTCAGATCCGCGCTCGAGTAGCGGGAAAGGTGTCACGGTGGCCACGTTAGCGGCGAACCGGCTCTTCGCTGACAGTCGGAAGTCTGGGAGGGGGTCCTAGTGTCGTCGTGCCTTCCGCGCCCTACTGTCGCCCGCGATGCAATACCAAGGGTCCACGTTGGCAATCGAGGTGTCGTTTGACGCGGCCGCTGGCTCGATCCACGGGCAGATCAGCGAAAGCGGCCGGTCGCCTCGCTCGTTCACCGGTCGCCTTGAGCTCCTCAGTGAGCTCGAACTGTGGCAGGAGGGCGTGCGCGAGCGCCCGGTCGATGCCGTCAACGGGGCTCCCAAACGAGAGGAATTGACATGAGCGCAAAGCGCTTCACGATCGCAGGGGCTGTGATGGCAATGATGCTGGTGATTCCGGCCCTGGCCCTGGCCGGCGAGCGCCCGCCCGAGGGCACCCAGTACGCGAAGACCGGCAGCACTACGTTCGCCACCACCCACGCCGACAGCGACGGCAACAAGAAGGCCGAGAAGGTCGATCTGGCCAACGGAATCTACGAATGCGGCAACAACGTGCCGGTCGCGATCGACAACCTGGCGATCAACAAGAAGGGCAAGTACAAGTTCGACGGCAAGACGAAGAACCTCGCCGGTCAAAAGGTCGACCTCAGGATCCGGGGAACGTTCAAGAGCGCCACGAAGCTCGTCCAGAAAACGACGATCTACAAGGGCAAGTGCGAGGAGACCGTCAAGGTGGTGATGAAGCGCCAGTAGCCGGGTAGGTCGGCTTCCGGCGGGGCGGCCCCATCTGCGGTTTGGGGCCGTCTCGCCGGTTTTCGATCGGGCTTCGCCATCAACCCGAAACGCTGCCCTCATTCGCCGCGCGCAGAGGCGCCGGTCGCGGTGTGACCGAGGGGGTGAGCTGATCCACGGGCTCGGCATCCGCGGGTGCCGTGTCGCGCAGGAGGGCGATCGCCAGGACGATTCCGGCCGCGACGAGGCCGGCAGAGATCTTCAGGCTGGTGCCCAGCGCTGAGACGAAGGCTTCGCGCACTGCCTGCTCGACGGCGGAGGCATCCTTGCCGGCGAGCCCGTCGAGTGTCTGTTGGGCGCCGGGGGTGCCGGCCAATACACCCTCGAGGGTCATGGCCTGATCGCGGCTCACCGACACCCCGGCGTCGCCAACCAACTCAACCGTGCGGCTGGTCTGCAGGCCGGTGAAGATCGCTCCCGTGACCGCGACGCCAAGGGTCGCGCCGAGGCCGCTGAGCGTGACGAGCAACCCCGACGCGGCGCCCGCGTGGTGGCGGGAGACCGCGTTCATCGCGGCGAGGTTCATCGGGGTCAGAGCGACGCCGACGCCGAAGCCCATGATCGCCGTGGGCACCCAGAGCTCGGCGTAGTCGGTCTGCACCGTGAGCGTCGAGATCCAGTAGATCGCGATCACCATCAGCGTCAGACCTCCGACGATCGGTGGCCGCGGTCCGACCCTCGCGGCGATCTTCCCACCGAGTGGTGAGGCGACCACCATGAGCCCGGTGAGCGGCAAGAGCAGGAGGCCGGTCTCGGTCGCTCCGTAGCCAAGCACCTCCTGGAAGTAGGAAGGCAGGAAGAAGAGCATCGCTCCGAAGGAGAAGTCGATGACGAAGATCGTCGTCGTCGCTCCCGCGAAATTGCGGCGCTTGAAGAAGTCGAAGTCGACCAGAGAGTTGGTGGTGCGGCGCTCGACCACCACGAACGTTGCGAACGCGATCACGGATGCGACCAGCAGGCCGATGATCGCGGCCGAGCCCCAGCCCCAGGCGGCTCCCTGGATCAGCGCCAGGGTGACGGAGGTGAGGCTGACGGCGATCAGCAGCGCGCCGGGAATGTCGATGCGCCGCGGCGCTGTCGGATCGCGTGATTCCGGCGTCGCGCGCAACGCGAGGATCACGATCAGAGCGGCGAAGATGATGTTGACGATGAAGATCCAGCGCCAGCTCAGCTCGCCGGTCAGAACGCCGCCGACGAGCACGCCGATCCCGGAGACGAGCTCGGTTGCGGCTCCCCACATGCCAATTGCGAAGCCGCGTCGTGCACCGGTGAAGACGTTGGTCAGCAGCGACATCGAGGACGGCATCAGCAGGGCGCCCCCGATTCCCGAGATCGCGATGCCGGCGATCAGCAGCTGGGCGTCGGGGGCGGCTCCGGCGACCGCCGAACCCGCCGCGAAGAGCGTCGCGCCGAGGACGAGCATCCGCCGTCGCCCGAACACGTCGGCCAGGCGCCCGGCGGCGATCAGCAGAGCGGAGAAGGGGATGTAGAAGGCGGTCACCGCCCACTGCAGCTCGGCCAGGGACGTGTTGAACTCGTTGTGGATCGTCGGCAGGGCGACGACGATCGCGGCCGTCGGCAGCTGCACGATCCCCGCGGCGGCGACCATCGCCACGAGGGTCTGGGTGCGGCGTGATTCGCTCACCTGGGTCTGCTCCATGCCGGGAGCCTATTCCGCCGCCCCGGGTCGTGGATCTACAATCACCGCCCATGGAGGAGTTGCGGCGACGCGCACTGGCAAGCACCGAGGGCGATGTCGTCGTCCTCGCCGGAGGCCAATCGAGCCCGGTCCGCCGCGACGGCGTTGTGGCGGGCACCACGCCCCGAGCGCCCGACCGCTCGATCCCCAACGCCGTCTTCTACGACGACCCCGATGCGTTGCGCGGCGCCTACGCGGAACTCGAGGACTCCTACGCCCGCGCCGGGGTCAGAGCCTGGACGGTCTGGGTTCCGGACCACGATCGCGCTACGGCGTCATTCCTCGAGCAGCGCGGCCACTCCCTCGACGGTGCGCCCCGCGCGATGTCGCTCTGGCTCGAGGATCTGGCTGAAGGTCCGCCACCCGGCGACGGCGTCGTGGCAGCCAAGGGGTCGGCGGCGGAGGTCGGTCGCCTCAACGATCTGGCCTACGGGACCGAGGGTCCCGGCTTCGAGGCCGCGCTCGAAGGCGGCGAGATCTCCGGCGTGCAGCGGGACTTCGCGGCCGCCGGAGGTGAGCTGATCTCTTGTGTGGCAACGCTCGAGTGCGCGGATGACGACGTGCTGGTCACCTGCGTTGCCACGCTGCCGGCGTGGAGGGGCCGCGGAATAGCGGGCCGCCTGCTGCGCGAGGTCCTGGCTCGGCGACATCAGGAGGGCGTACGCTCCGCGTCGCTGCGCGCGAGCGCGCTCGGCGCCGGCGTCTACGAGCGGCTGGGTTTCATCGACCACGGCTTCGTCGAGCTCTGGGAAAAGCGGACAGGCTGAGAGCCTGTTGCCGTGCCAGGGCATCCCAAGCCGCCGGCTGAGTACGCTGTGCGCGCTGTCGCAAGCGGCACGGTCCAGGGGGCCGGCCTGCGGGATGCAACCGTCGCCCGCGCTCACGAGTTGGGCGTTCTCGGCTGGGTGCGTCACGGCGACGATGGGGAGGTCCTCTGCCACGCTGAGGGCCGGCGCAAGGCTGTGGAGCCGCTGCTCGAGTTCCTGCGCTCGGGCCCGGCCGAGGCCCAGCGTGTCGAGCTGGATTTCGACGAGGTCCAGCCGGAGGGTCACGAGCAGTTCGCGATCCGCGGCGTCAGCGCCGGCCGTTTCGAAGTCCTGAGCGGACTCGGCGCGCGGGGCACCGGTTACGCCCTTTCTCTCGAGGTCGATGGCACGATGCGCGTCTGGAATCTTGCAAAGGAGCCCGCGATGGATCCCGCCACCAGGCGCATGGCATTCGAATCGCCCCTCAGCGAGCGCGGGGGTGAGCCCTGGGACGGCGGGACCTACGAGCGCGGTGGTCGCGTGCCGTGGCCCGAGGCGATCGAGCGCGGCCACGCCGTCTTCGTGCTGCACGGCGAGAAGCTGAGTGGCGGCTTCGCGCTGCAGCGGATCCGACCGGGATCGAAGCCGCAGTGGCTGCTGGTCAAGCGCAGGGACGACCACGCGCGGCCCGCCCGGGACGGCTGAATGTCAAGCCTGGCGCAGGCGCTGATCAGGGGGGCGGACCGACCTCGGTCCCGAGCCGCTCGCTCAGTTCGGCCAGCTGCTCACTGAGGCGGTCTCGCAGTGGACCGGAGCCGGGCTGCAACGGCTCGCCTGTGCGGTGGTCGAGCAGGTTGCCGGTCTCGTTAGGATCGCGCCCGAGGTCGTAGAGCTCATACTCGGGGCTCCTGCGGCCCTCGGGGTCGAGGTAGATCGCGTACTTGGAGTTGTGGTCGCGAACCGCGCGGACCCGGTTGGGCTGCCCCGGCGCGTTGGTCAGCGCGGTGCCGGCCTGATGGTCGTCGTAGGTGAAGTGCACCGCGTCCTGGACGCCGGCCGCGGGAGAGGGGTGGTCGGTGATCTGCTCGAGCGACGTCCCGGCGCGGTCGAGGGCTTCCCTTGCGGGCGACGCATGATGCGCGAGGAGTGGGGTCAGGTCATAACCCTGGAGGCCGTCCCGATCCTCGATGCCGGCCATTGCCGCCAGGGTCGGCGTCACGTCGGCGAGTGTCGCCAGGGCGTCGGTGCTGCGCCCCTCGGGGAAGAGCAGGGGGTTGCTGACGATCATCGGCACCCGGATCGTCTCCTCATAGGCGTTGAAGGCCTTCTGGCGCAGGCCGCCGTGCGCGAGCCCCATCTCGCCGTGGTCGGCACAGCGGACGATCACCGTGCGCGAGCGCAGCGAGGCAGGGTCGCCGGGGTCGCCCAGTGCCCCGAGCACGCGGCCGATCTTCGCGTCGACGACCCGGTGCAGATGGGCGTAGAAGTTGACGTAGTCGAGCGCCTCGCGCTCGTTGCGCAGTGGGCCGAGGTAGGCGGTCATCCCGAGCCGCATCAACTCGTGGACCGACGGCTTGTTGGCCAGGTTCTCGTCAAAGCTGGCGGGGAGCTGGACGCCCAGGTCACGGAAGTCCTCGACCTTGTAGCCGCCCTCCTCGAAGGAGCTCGGGTAGCCGAGCACGTCGTGGGGGTTGACCAGCGAGACGATCAGGCAGAAGGGCTCGGGAAGCTGGGCCTGGCCGAGCCAGCGCTCGACCTGCGCGGTGTAGTCCTCATCCCAACCCTCACCCGAGGTTCCCGCGTTGCCGCCGCCGAAGTTCTCGGCCTTTGCGTTCTCGCCCGCGTCGGGCGGCTCCCACTCGGCGAACCCGAAGTCCCGCTCTATCCGCTCGGTGTCGGCGGCGCCCCACTCGCCCTCGAGGGGCTGCGTCAGGTGCCACTTGCCCTTGTAGGCGACGTGGTAGCCGGCGGTCCGCAGTCGCGTGCCGAGTGTCTCCGTGCCGGCGGTCAACTCCGGCTCGTTGCCCGCGTCGGGGTCGCGGCCGCGCGCACCGCGAACGAACTGCCGGGCGATCCGGCGGCGCGGCGAGTTGCCGGATCGCAGCATGCCCGCCATCGAGCCGAGCACCGCCGGGGTGTTGCGCAGATCCGGCTGCAGGTCGGCTGCCGTCAGGGTCAGCGGCACACCGTGGCGTGCCGGCCAGGTGCCGGTCAGCAGGCTCGCGCGGCTCGGCGAGCACATGCAGCTCACGCAGAAGGCCTTCTCGAAGCTGAGGCCGGTGCGCGCCAGCTCGTGGTCGGCGGGCATCAGCTCGCGCAGCCAGCCGGGGTCGTTGGGCCAGTGCTGCGCAGCGCGCTGCTGGTCGGTGATCAGCAGCAGCAGATTGGGCGGCTTGGGAGGCTCGCTCGGTTCAGACATCTGCGGGCAGTATCCCGCTCGGGCTAGCGCCGGGGTCGCCATCCCGGGGGACGCCCGACCTCCAGACATGTCAAGCTAAGCTCTCGATGGAGAGGATCTCGGGGTTGGGGGACGTTCGGCGGTGCGCAGGTGCCGCCCTCGGCATGCTCGCCGCCCTGTGCGTGATCGCGCTGCTTACCGCCGAGGCACGGGCGGCAGCATCGCTCAAAGTCGCCGGCAGCGTCGAGCAGGTCCAGGTCACCGGCGCGGAGCCGGGCGCCAAGCTCAAGCTCATGCGCCGCGGCGAGGTCGTCGCAAAGCGCAACGCCGGGTCGCTCGGCGGGCAGATCTTCCGCAGGGTCGCGCCCGGGGGCGGCTACACCGTGGTCTCTGGCGGCGTCGAGTCGAAGCGGGTCCGGGTGCTCACGCCGCGCTCCCGACCGCCGAGCAAATCGATCTACCAGCAGGATCTACCCGCGGGTGGCTACGGATATCTGAAGACCAGGGACGGCACGGATCTGGCGATCAACGTGAGCCTGCCCGGTCCCCCCGAGGACGGTCCCTATCCGACGCTCGTCGAGTACTCGGGCTACGGCTACGCCAACCCCGCTGGGCCGCAGAGCGGCATCGCCCCGGTCGCCAACATCCTCGGGTTCGCGGTCGTCGACGTCAACATGCGCGGCACCGGTTGTTCGGGCGGCGCCTTCGATTACTTCGAGCGGCTGCAGTCGCTCGACGGCTACGACGTGATCGAGACGGTCGCGCGCCAGTCCTGGGTTGCAAACGACAAGGTCGGCATGCTCGGCATCTCCTACGGCGGGATCAGCCAGCTCTTCGTCGCGGCGACGCGTCCGCCGAGCCTCGCGGCCATCACCCCGCTCTCGGTCCTCGACGACTCGCGGACCACGCTCTACCCCGGGGGCATCCTCAACACGGGCTTCGCCCTTGAGTGGGCCGCCGACCGCGTCGATGACGCGAAGCCCGCCGGGCCCGACAGCGGCCAGGGCTGGGCCTGGACGCGGATCCAGAACGGCGACGAGGTCTGCGAAAAGAACCAGGACCTGCACCCGGCCGCCGTTGACGTGATCGCGAAGACGCGCCGCAACGACTACTACCGTCCGGCGATCGCCGATCCGCTGGCACCGATCAAGTTCGTCCACAAGATCGAAGTGCCCGTCTTCATGGCCTGCCAGTGGACCGACGAGCAGACCGGCGGGCACTGCCCGGCGCTCACCTCGCACTTCACGGGCACCGATCGCAAGTGGTTCACGTTCGTCAACGGCACCCACATCGATTCGCTCGACCCGGAGACCTTCAACCGGTTCTACGACTTCCTCGAACTCTATGTCGCAGAACGCAAGCCCCAACTGTCGCAGGGCGTCAAGGACACGGCGCCGCTCCTGTACAACGCGTTCATGGGGATCTCGGGGGTCCAGCTTCCTGACGATCCGATCCAGGCGGAGCCCGACTACGACTCGGCGCTGGCCGCCTTCGAGAATCTGCGTCCCGTCCGGGTCCTTTTCGACAACGGGGCGGGGGGAGCAGTCGGCAGGCCGGTGCCGGGATTCGAGCGCTCGTTCACGAGCTTCCCGCCGCGACGCATGACGCCGCGATCCTGGTACCTCGGCCGGGGCGGCAGCCTGCGCGACAAGAGCAAGGGTGGCGGGGCCGACAAGTTCAAGTGGGCGCCCGACGCACGGCCGCCAACGGACTTCACGGGCAACCCCGGCTCCGGTTCCGGAGGCCTGTGGACGGCCTCGCCGGTCTACGAATGGACCCAGCACCCACCCGGCCGGGCGCTCTCCTATGTGAGCCGGAAGCTGAAGGAAGACACCTCGGTGCTCGGCGCGGGCGAGGTCCAGGCCTGGGTGCGCTCCTCGGCCCGCAACGTGGATCTGCAGGCGACCATCTCCGAGGTGCGCCCGGACGGCAAGGAGACCTTCGTGCAGAGCGGCTGGCTGCGGACCGGCGCGCGCAAGCTCGACCGCAAGCTCAGCGCACTGACCACGCCGGAGCCGAGCCTACGCAGGAAGGACGCGAGGACCCTTCCGAAGGGTCGCTGGGTCAAGGTTCGGATCCCGCTCTACTACGAGGGCCACGTCTATCGGGCGGGCTCGCGCCTGAGGGTCACGGTCTCCGCTCCCGGTGGCGATCAGCCGATCTGGGCCTTCGCCGAGACCTCCACCGATCCGAGCGGGCAGCCCTGGGTCGCGATCGCGCATTCACGTCGTTACCCCTCGCGCCTCGTGCTCCCGGTCGTTCCCGGCCTGGGCGCCCCGACGCCCCTGCCTCCCTGCCCGGGCCTCCGCGGCCAGCCGTGCCGCGACTACGAGCCCTTCGAGAACAAGACTTTCAAGCGTTAGATCAGCGCCCCTCCGGGGCCTCGACCGCCACTGCGGACGGATAGAGTGGCGCCATGTCTGCGACCGAGCTGCTGAGCAGCGAGCTGAACGACGGCGTCCGCACCATCCGCATCGACGACGGCCGCGTCAACGCGCTGTCGGTACCGATGCTCGAGGCTCTCCACGGCGCCCTCGACGAGGCCGAGAAGGAGGGCAGCATCGTCGTGCTCACCGGGCGCGAGGGCAGCTTCTCCGCCGGCTTCGACCTGAAGACGATCGGCGAGCGGACCAACGAGATGCTCGGCCTCGGCGCTTCCCTGGCGGAGCGCCTCTTCTCGTTTCCGCGACCCGTGATCTCGGCCTGCACCGGTCATGGGATCGCGATGGGCGGCTTCATCCTCCTCGCCTCGGACGTGCGGATCGCGACGGCCGGTGAGTTCCGGATCGGACTCAACGAGGTCGTGATCGGGCTGACGATCCCGCGCTTTGGCATCGCGCTCGCCGGCCACCGCCTGACGCGCTCCTGGCACGACCGGGCGGTGCTCTCGGGGGAGCTGTTCACACCCGAGGATGCGTGCACCGCCGGGTTCGTCGATCGCGTGGTCGCGGGCGCAGAGCTCGAGGGCGCGACCGCAGAGGCGGTTGCCGCGATGGTTGCCGTCAACGAGCAGGCCCACCTCGGCACCAAGTTGCGTGCTCGTGCCACCGCGCTCGAGGCGATCCGCGGGGGCCTGGAGCCTGCCGCTGACGGCAGCTGGTAGCGCCCGTCCGGTGGGTACAAGCGACGCCGGCCCTCACCAGGGCGAGGGCCGGTAGTCCTTGAGGAAACAGCCGCAGAGGTCCTCGCCCGTCTCGCCGCGCACGATCGGGTCGTAGACCCGGGCGGCGCCGTCAACCAGGTCGAGCGGTGCGTGGAATCCGTCCTCGGCGAGCCGCATCTTCTGCGGATGGGGCCGCTCGTCCGTGATCCAGCCCGTGTCGACGCTGCTCATCAGGATGCCGCTGCTCGTGAGCATCTCGCCCGCGCTGGTCCGGGTCAGCATGTTGACCGCGGCCTTGGCCATGTTCGTGTGCGGGTGGCCGGGCCCCTTGTAACCGCGGCCGAACTGGCCCTCCATCGCGGAGACGTTAACGATGTACTTGCGCCGCGCCGCCGAGGCCTCCATCGCTCCCCGCAGGCGCGAGATCAGAATGAAGGGAGCGGTGGAATTGCAGAGCTGGACCTCGAGCAGCTCGACCGGGTCCACCTCGTCCACGCCCTGTACCCAGCTGTTGGAGGCATCGAGATCGGGGACCAGGCCGCCGGCGTCGATCGCCGTCCCCTCCTCGATCCGCTGCGGCGAGGCGGATCCGGCGCTCAGCGCCAGCGAGGCGACCGCATCCGGCGTCGGCGACCAGTGGCGCCCGTCGCCCGGACCGGGGTGCAGTTCGGCCGGTTGCTCGGAGTAGCGGGCCGGGCCGATCGTCAGCACGTCGGGCGCCGGGCCCTCGGGGAGCGCAGCGCGCTCGGCCTCGGCAAGCAGGGCGTAGGCGGCGGACGAGCGGCGCACGGTCTGCGCGGCGTTGTTGATCAGGATGTCGAGCGGCCCCTGTTCGGCGACCGTGTCGGCGAGCGCCACGACGCGGCCCGGGTCACGCAGATCCACGCCGATAATTCGCAGCCGGTCGAGCCACTCACCGCTGTCGTCCATCGCCCGGAAACGCCGTGTCGCATCACGCGGAAAACGTGTCGTGATCGTGGTGTGGGCGCCGTCGCGCAGCAGCCGCAGAGCGATGTACATGCCGATCTTGGCGCGGCCGCCGGTGAGCAGAGCACGCCGGCCGTGCAGGTCCGTCCGCGCCTCACGCTTGCTGTGGTTGAGTCGCGCGCACTCGGGGCAGAGCTGGTGGTAGAAGGCGTCCACGTCCACGTAGCGCTCCTTGCACACGTAGCAGGCACGCGGCTGGAGAAGGCGACCGGCGCTGGCCCCATTGGCGCGGGAGGCGAGCGGCAGGCCGCGGGTCTCGTCATCGATCCGATCGGGCGCCCCGGTTGCCGTGGCCGCGGTCACGGCTTCGTCGTTGTCGAGGACCGCACGCCGCTTCTCGGCCCGACGGCGGAGTCGCACGGACTTGTACAGGCCCGAGGTCGCGCGCTGTACCGCCAGCGCGTCCGGATGATCGACAGGGAGGGTCTCGACGGCCGCGATCACGCGCAGGCAGTGAGCGAGGTCGTCGGTGTCGATGGCAGAATCTCGGGGATCGTTCACGGGCCGGACTGTAGGCGAGAGCTCGCCGGTGAGCTGCGAGCGCTAAAGGTCGAGAGCCCGGATGCCGATCACGTAGAAGGGGTTTCATCGGGCATGCCTGTCCGGGGACGATGTCGTCATCCACCAGCTGGGGAGTAACCGCGTGAGAATTGCCCGTCCGAGGAGCAAGCAGGGAGGCCGCATCGACCTGCGGCTTGAGACATCCGGGCCGAACAGTCATACTCGCGCCATGGTTCTCAGGGGGACGTTCGGGGGGTTTGCGGTCGGGCTGCTCTGCGCAGTCCTGGGCCCGGTCTCGGTCGCCGGCGCGGGCGAGCCGATTCTGCCTGCCGCCTCCTACTCGGATATGACGACCTACCAGTGCCGGACGAACGCGATCCCGATCTATCCCGGCCAGAACCTCAACGACTTCAACGTCACCAAGACCTGTCCCAACGCCAACAAGGTGAGCGGTCCGGGCGACACGTCGATCTTCAATTCCGGTTCGGACGCGGAGGGCTACATCACGCGCTTCAAGCCGAGCATGGTGGAAATCAAGCCGTCCGGCAAGCTGGTCACTCCCTCGGTCTGGGACCTGCACCTGCACCACGTCGTCTGGCTGGCGCCGGGCGGCGGCCCAACGTTCGCCGCCGGTGAAGAAAAGACGATCCCGAAGCTTCCGCAGGGTTATGGGATCAAGGTGGACGGCAATGCCAACTGGGGCATCAACCAGATGATCCACAACTTGACCGCCTCGGAGAACCGGCAGGTTTACATCACCTGGGAGATCGACTGGGTACCCGAGACCGAGCCCGCCCGGACCGACATCGAGCCGGCGGAGATCCGCTGGATGGATGTCGCCGGCGCGCCGCAGATCTACCCGGTCTTCGATGCCAAGCCCTCCTACGACCGCAACGGTGACGGTCTGTACAGGTTCCCTGACGAGGTGCCGACCAATCCCGCCGAGCCCGGCTTCGAGGAACGCGAAAAGATCAGCAACGCCCGCCGCTGGACGATTCCGGCCGGCGGTGCGACGCTCGTCTTCGGTTCCGGCCACCTGCATCCCGGCGGCAAGAGCGTCGATCTCAAGGTAGCCCGCGATGGTCCCGATGCGGGCAGCAAGGCCGGCGACGACCCCTCGGAGATCCGTGACCTCTTCCGCTCCGACGCCCGCTACTTCGAGCCGGCCGGCGCTGTCAGCTGGGACGTGGCGATGAAGGTCACGCCGCCTGACTGGCGGGTCAAGCTCAAGGAGGGCGACCTGCTCACCATCAGCGTGACCTACGACGTTCGCAAGTCCTCCTGGTACGAGTCGATGGGAATCCTGCCGCTGGCCTGGAGCACCGCCGACGACCCGGCCGCAAAGGACCCCTTCGACGATGCCGCGGATGTGCAGGCGATGTATGACGCGGGCGGCATTCTCAGCCACGGCCGGCTGCCCGAGAACATCGACAAGAAGGCCCGCAACGACCTCAACCTGCCCGACCCCCGCAAGCTGAAGAGCGCCGGGCTGGTGCCGCAGAATGGCCTGACAATCAAGAGCTACGTCTACTCCCAGGGCGGTTACTCGGCGGTCCGTCGCTTCCCCAAGCGGCTGATGCGGCCGCCGAAGGTAAAGCCGGGCTCGACCGTCACCTTCACCAACCTCGATGCACCCGCCTCGCTGCCGCAACAGCAGCAGTCCTGGCACAGCATCACCTCGTGTAAGGCGCCTTGCAACAAGGGGTCGGGGATCGGCTACCCGCTTGCCGGAGGCCCGATCAACTTCGACTCCGGCCAGCTCGGCTATGGCAGGGGGACCAGCAAAGAGGTGACGACCGGGTCGGACACCTTCACCACGCCGCCGCTGACCAAGCCGGGCAAGACCTACACCTACTTCTGTCGCATTCATCCCTATATGCGCGGCTCGATCCGGACAAAGGGGAAGCACAGGTCCGATAACAGGGGCGGCAAGAACAAGGGCAAGAACGGCAAGAAGAACAAGTCCGCGCTCTTCACCAGCTTCCCGGACAGTTAGTCAGTCGCGGCCGGGGCGCTCCCCGGGTTGATGCTCTAGGCGGCGCGGACTTCGAACTCGGTCAGCGTGTGCGGACCGAACGAGGTGATCAGGGCCACGTCGACCGCATCGCGGCCGCGGCCGACGACCACCCGGCCGACCCGCTGGCGATTGTTGCGGGCGTCGAAGGTGTACCAACCGCCGTCGAGATAGACCTCGAACCAGGCGGCGAAGTCCATCGGCTCGGCGGGCTGGGGCACCTCGATCTCGGGGATGTAGCCGCAGACGTAACGGGCCGGGATGTTGAGCGCCCGGCAGAAGCTGATCGCGAGGTGGGCGAAGTCGCGGCAGACGCCCCGGCCGGCACGAAAGACATCGACCGCCGTGGTCCACGGGTTCGATGCGCCCGCAATCCACTCGATGTGGTTGTGGACGAAATCGACGATCGCCTGGACGCGTTCCCAGCCTGGCGCGAGATCGCCGAAACGCTGCCAGGCCTCATTGCCGAGTTCGTCGGGCAGACAGAAGCGACTCGGCATCAGGTAGACGATCTGCGGGTCGGGCATCTCCATGATCGGTGTCTCGGGAGTGCCCGGGGCGAGTAGATCGCGACCGGAGTGGGCGAGCTGCACTTCCGCGTCATAGACGATCCGCGACGGGCCTGCCGGGATTGTGATCCGCTCGCAGCGGTTGCCGAAGGCGTCGATGTAGCCGTGGTGATCGCCGCGGGTGTCCCAGCGCTCGCTGCGTATCTGCAGGTCGCTGCCGGACGGAGCCACCTGAAGAATCGCCGAGAGCGGCTGCTGGGTCTCGATGCCGAGCGTGCATCCGACCGTCAGGGAGAGTGGGGTGTCGGCTGCGGAGGAGACGCCGTTCACCGTAGCGATCGGCGGCGCTCGCCGCCGGGCGGGTGGGATGATTCGTAAGACTCGATGTCCACGATCGACGCTGACACTCACGCCGGGTGGCGGATCCGGGCCGCGACCCTGGCCGACGTCGATGCGGTCGGCGAGGTGCTGACCGCGGCGGGGCTGGAGGCCTGGTCGGAGTTCCTCGGCGCCGAACGCATCGAGGCCGCCAGCCGGGGCCGCCGGCACCCGGCCGATCTCCTCGCCTGTGACGTCGACGGCGTCTTCGCGTTCGTCGCCTGGGATTCGGGCAACGGCGAGATCCTGCGCCTCTACACCCATCCCCGTGGGGCCGGCCGCGGTGCGGGGGAGGCCCTGCTCGAGATGGCTCTCACCGCACTGCGGGAGGCGGGGCACCGCCGGGCCTGGCTTAACACCGAGGAGCGCAACGTGGCTGCGCGCCGCTTCTACGAGCGGCGCGGCTGGCGCGAGGAGGGCCCCGCACGTGTCCGGGAGTGGCACGGTGCGTCGCTGCGTGAGCCCCGCTACGTCATCGACCTCTGACCGCCGGCTTGCCCGCTGTGACAATCTGAGGGGTACGTCCGAACACCACCCACACCCATGAACATCGGAGGAACCAGATGAGTCTGCGAATTGGCGAAACAGCGCCTGACTTCGAGGCGGAGACGACCGAGGGAACGATCAACTTTCACGACTGGATCGGCGATTCCTGGGCCGTTCTCTTCTCACACCCGCGCAACTTCACCCCCGTCTGCACGACCGAGCTCGGCTACATGGCATCGATCAAGCCCGAGTTCGACAAGCGGGGCGTCAAGATCCTCGGCATCTCCGTGGATCCACTCGAGAATCACGGCAAGTGGTCCGAGGACATCGCGACGGCAACCGGAACTGCGCCCAACTACCCGTTGATCGCCGATGCCGACTACAAGGTCGCCAAGCTCTACGGCATGCTGCCGGCCGACGTCGAGGGTGAGCCGACCGACCGGACTCCTGCCGACAACGCGACCGTCCGCAACGTGTTCGTGGTCGGCCCCGACAAGAAGGTCAAGCTGATCTTGATCTACCCGATGACCGCGGGCCGGAACTTCGACGAGGTACTGCGCGTCATCGACTCGTTGCAGCTCACCGCCAACCACAAGGTGGCGACTCCCGCGCAGTGGCAGCAGGGCGAGAAGGTGATCATCACGCCGGCTGTCTCCGACGATGAGGCCAAGGAGACCTTCGGCGAGTGGGAATCCCCGGTTCCCTATATCCGCCTGGTCCCGCAGCCGGACTGAGCCTGCCGGGCGCGACGGCGGGGCTGGACCGGATCCGCGTTCAGCCGCCGTCGGCGCCCGTGTAGGCGTCGAGGCGGGCGCCCGCCTTGCGGCGCACGGCGCTGCGGATGATCGGGGTCCAGCCGAGCAGCAACCCCGGCAGGCCGAGGGCCTGACGGGCCCAGCGGTAGAAGTCGAAATTGTCGCGGTGCTCGCTGATCAGCCCGTCCTCGAAAACCAGGGCGGCCTGGATGTCGTTGACGACCGGCCGCCCGGTCTCGGTGAAGGTGTAGTGGGCCCGCCAGTGGGCTGAGCCGCGGCGCTCGTCCGCGGAGTGCTCTAGCAGTTCGATCCGCAGGTCGCCATCGACGCCGGTGAGCATCTTCCACATCGCTCCGGCACGCTCGCCCCGGAGGTCCGGAAAGACGGGGTCGGAGAAGTGGATGCCGGGCGCGTAGCAGGCAGCCATCGTCGCACCGTCCTTGTCCGCGAAGGCGCCGTAGAAGCGCTCGATCAGGGCCTTGTTGGTTTCCGCGTCAGCCATGTCGGTCACTCCTCTTCGTCGCTTGCCGGGTCGGCGCCGTCCTCGTCGGACGGGCCATCGGTAATGGTCGGTCCGGGCTGCACGAGGCCGAGCTGGCCGAGGATCGTGGTGGAGTCGAAGTAGACGCGCTCGCAGACGAGCTGCTCGCCTTCGAACAGGAAGAACGAGGTGCAACGGCAGCTGAACTCCTTGCCGGTGGGCGGGATGCCACGCAGCGGTCCCTCGTGGGTCCCCCTCAGGGTGAATTCGACGATCACGCCGTCATCGGTGTGGTGCAGCGCGATCAGCTCGTTGCGCTGATCGGGGAATGCGGTTCGCGAGGCGTCGAAGTAGTCACGGACCTCGTCGGGGCCGTCGAAGACGTCGCCGGTGGGGACGATCTCGTAGCGGGGATGCTCGAAGGTGTCGATCGTGAGCTCGAAGTCGTGCTGATTCTCCGACTCCATGTGTTCGCGCACGAGCCTCTCGCGCTTTTCACGAAGGCCCGAGTCGATCTCCATCGCGCTCACGGGTCGAACGTAACACGGATGCTGTCGCCGGGGTGGGGACTCAGCATCAGGCCGGCTCGAGCGCCAGCTCGGCGGAGTGCGGCTGCGCGTCCCCTTCGGCCTCTGCCTCGGCCGGCTTGGAGGGCAGGAGCGCCGCGACCATGATCGAACCCACGAAGCAGACCCCGGCGGCGACCAGGCAGCCGGCCTGTAGACCGTCGTAGAAGCCGGCGCTCGCGAGCTGTCGAAGCGCTTCGCCCGGCGCGCCTCCCATCTGGGTGGCCTCTCGCAACTACACCCAGATCTGCGGGGTCGCCCGCTCGCTGGATCTGATCGGCGAGCGCTGGACGCTCCTGATAATCCGCGAGCTGCTGCTCGGTCCGAAGCGCTTCGGTGCGCTGAGCGAGACGCTCGAGGGCATCGGTCCCAACCTGCTCAGCGCCCGCCTGAAGTCGCTCGAGGAGGGCGGGATCGTCGAGCGGGTCGAGCTACCGCCGCCGGCGGCGGTAGCTGCCTACGGATTGACCGAGCGCGGCGAGGGCCTGCGCGAGGTCGTCGAGGGACTTGCGCTTTGGGGCTTCGAACTACTGGACCCGGAGCGCGACGCCGCCCGCGGCTACACGACGAGGGGCTCATGGCTTGCGGCGACCATGGCCGCCGCTCACAGGCGGCGCGCTGCGGTCGGGGAGGAGGCCGTGGAGTTGCCGGCACTGGCGGTGAACTGCGACGTGGACGGCGAACACTTTGTGATCCGCGTCCGCGCCGGCCGTGCCGACGTCCGCCACGGGGCTGCCGAAGATGCCGATGCGGAACTGCGCTGCACGATGCGCGACTTCTACGAGTTGACCACGGGCGAGGCACGGGCCGAGAGCCCGGCGGTCGCCCGGCTGCTCGAGGCGCTCGGGGCCGGCTCGACGGCGCCGTCGAGCGCAGCGCGCTGATCCCCTACCGGCGGTAGCGTGCGCGGCGGGAGGGTGCGCCACTCGCCTGCGCGATCTTCCCCCGCCGTTCACGGCGGCTCGTCAGGCGGGGGTCGCCGAGGGGACCGGCGGCCGCCGGGAAGTGGCCGCCGGGCCACGGTGCGCCGGCGTAGCGTTCGATCACGGGACCGGCCGGTGCTGGGACCCGGGAGAAGATCCCGGTGGGCACGATCGTCTGCGGGAACAGGGAGCGAAACGGATCCTGCTCGAGGGCGGTCCGGCTGCGGGACACGGTGATCGCCCCGGCGCAGTAGCTGGCATCCACCGCGATCGTGGTCAGGCAGATCAGCGCGTCGCCGAGCAGGGGAATCCACCACTGCAGTGCCTCGCGCCGGGCATACTGGACCTCGGGCTCGTCGAAGCGGACGACCGCCGCACGATCCGACAGGCAGCAGACTCCGGCCCAGACACCCGCCTCCGGCTCACCTTCGAGGCAGCGGGAGTCGATCCGGACCCTCCGGGCGCCGCGGGCCGGCGGCGCGCTGAGCAGCTCACCGTCCCAGCCGATGAACGCGAACGGCACCGCCACGCCCGGGCCCTCAGCCACCCTCGCCGGGCTCGGGGGGGCAGCGCCCAGTCGTCGCGAACCCCCTCGGTAATCGCGCGCATGTCGCCGCGCAGCTGTTCGATGGTCGGCCGGCCCCAGTACCAGTAGCCGTTGTAGGCGGCGTGGATGCTCAGATCCGGGGCAAGGCTGAAGGCGGCCGGCCTATAGGGGCGGTGCACGTCGTCGGTGCTCTCGAGCAGGCCGAGCCGGGGAAGCCAGCGGCGCTCGGCGTCGGAGAGAAAGGTGAAGCGCGCGCCGAGTCCGGCGCGGAATGCGGACAGAACTTCGGGCGGGTCGACGCTGAGCACGACGATCCGCGTGTAGGCGACCTCGAACTCGTCCTGCACGGCACACAGCCCGCGCATAAAGCGCTGCTCCTTGGGGCACCACCAACCGCGCGAGGTGATCAGGACGAGCGGATCGCCCCCGGCGAGTTCGGCGAGCGTCCGGGCCCGGCCCGTGTGGTCGGGCAGGTCGAGGTCGGGGAACTTCTCGCCGGCCTGCAACATCAGCGACCCACAGTCACCGGTAGTCTCAGCCATCGTCCTGGTTGAAGGCCCAGCGGATCTCCTCGATCGTCAAGCCCGAGGCGAGGCAGGCCAGCAACTTCATTCGTGCAGCCTGAGGCGAGAGGAAGCCCACCGGGATGATCGCCGTCTCGCGCAGGTCGCGTTCAGACCCGCGATAGCCGTATGTCGCGTTGAGCACCACGCCACGCTCGGGACGGCTGTAGGCAATCACCGGCATGCGCTCGGCCGCGTCCGCCCAGAGATCGAGCAGGGCGGGGGCGAGGTGACCGGCGCCCAGCGTGCCCACGACCGCGCCCTCGGGATCGCTGTCGAGGGCGGCGCGAGCGAGCGTGCCGTCGTCGCCGGCGCAAGTGGGAACGACGAACACGCGGCCGTTGAGGTGGGGAGGATCGAGGGGCGGATTCCGCGGGATCTGCGACCAGATGGTCGGGTGGCCCTCGGTGACCCGGCCCAGGGGACCGGTCTGAGGGGAGGAGAAGGCGACCAGCGAGGTCGTGTCGGTCTTGCGCGCGCAGCGCGCGTGGTGGATCTCGCCGCCGAAACAGACGAGTACCCCCATCCCGGCGGCGGCCTCGCTGGCCGCGACGCTGATCGCGTCCACGCAGTTGGCGGGACCGTCGGCGCCGGGTGCCGAGGCTGGGCGGATGGCGCCGGTGAAGACGATCGGCGCTTCGGCATCGTGGACGACGTCGCAGAGCATCGCCGTCTCCTCGAGGGTGTCGGTGCCGTGCGTGACAACGACACCGATCCCGCGGCGCGCCGCATCCCGGGCCGCGCGGCAGATCTCGAGTTGCATGTCGAGGGTCAGGTGGGTGCTGGGCAGGTTGGAGATCGTCTCCGCCTCGAGCCCGCCGCGGGTCGCGAGGTCGGGGATCGAGTCGATCAGAGCGTCGCCGTCGAGGTCGGGAGTTGCTCCCGATTCGCCGGTCATTGCGATCGTCCCGCCGGCTGCAAGCACCCGTACGGGCCGCGCGTCGATCTTGCCCACAGGACGGCTGGCCACCCGGCGAGGTTAGCTTGCGAGCGGCTTGCTCCCCGGCTCAACCGTCGGCGGCTTCGGCAGCGAGCGTCTGATCGGCGCGCAGCAAAGCGCGGATCGAGCCCGCATCGCAACCGGCACAATCGTGACTTGCTCGTTTCCCCCTCACAGTTTGCTAACGTGCCGCCACCTGCTGAGTTCCTGTCGGCACGAGTTCACATAGCCGCAGGGAACGGGGGACCCACTTGTTTGGGGCGAATCGCGACTACTTGTTGCGTAGCGCCGGCTCTTTTTGGCGCGAGCCCGACAGCTAACCCCGTAAGCGTTGAAAAAGAGACTCCTGGAGGCTTACGACCGTGAACTTTTCAATCTGGAATACCTCAAAATCGAGGCTGTGGCTGGTTGCATTGGCCGCACTGGCCGCGTTCTCGATCGCCGTCGCCGCTGACGCCCGGGCGGGCGATTCCGGCGGCCTCGGCACCAAGGCGACGAGCAACGATGCTCACTCCAAGCCAGCCGGCAAGTCGAAGTACGACCGGATCTGGAACCGGACCTCCAAGCGCCAGAAGCGCTGGGCCACGCGGACGAGTGCCTGCGAGTCGGGTGGCGACCCGAAGGCGATCGGCGGCGGCGGCCGCTACCGCGGCGCTTTCCAGTTCATGAAGGCCACTTGGCGAGCCTCCCCAAAGAGCCCCGGTGGCGATCCCATCCGCTACAACTACCGCACTCAGGCAGTGGTTGCCGTGGCGCTCAAGAAGCGCGACGGGCGCGGGCACTGGCCGTCCTGCGGCTGAGCGGGCACCGCAAACATCAGACAGCTTCGAAAGGGCGCCCACGGGCGCCCTTTCGCGTGGATCAGTCGTGGAATAGGCTGGTACCGATGCAGAGCGTCAGCGAGCTTGAGCTGCCGGAGCTTGACTACACCGATCCCGGCCTGCGCGGTGAGCGCATGCATGAGACCCTCAACCGCCTGGCGGGGGAGAGCTGGCTGGCCTCCTCCGAGCTCGGCTGGTACTTCGTGCTGGAGCGCGAGGCGGCCTCGCACTTCTTGCGCAGCCGCGAGGTGGTCTTTCCCGCGGCGGCCGTCGCCGACGCCTTCGGGATCACCGAGGGGCCACTCTCGGACGCGATCCGGCGCAACCTGATCGCCACCGAGGGCGACGACCACCGCCGTCTGCGCAATCTGGTCAACCCTGCCTTCAACTCGCGCCGGGCCGATGCCCTGCGCGACGTGATGCGCGAGCACCTCGCAGCGCTCTGGGCGCCGCTGACCGCCGGCGAGGGCTCCTGCGAGTTCGTCGGCTCCTTCGCCAAGTGGTACCCGTCGCTGATGATCGCCACCGTGGTCGGAGCGCCCGCCGAGGACGCCGAGCGCCTGCACGGTTGGGCCACCGAGTTTCAGCGTCAGTTCGATCCGGCGGCGATCGCGGCCGACCGCGATGCGATCGAAGCCGCGATCGTCGAGTTCGGAGACTACGCCGGGGCACTGATCTCCAGGCGCCGCAGCGACCCTGCCGACGACCTCGTCTCGACGCTGCTTACCGCGACGCACGAGGGCGACACGCTTAGCGACGACGAGTGCCTCAACCTGATCATGAACGTGCTGGCCGGAGGGGTGGACACCACCCAGGCGCAGTTGGCGCAAGCGGTCAGGCTGTTTGCCGCCCATCCGGATCAGTGGCGGTTGCTGGCCGAGCGGCCGGAGCTGGTCCCCGCCGCGGTCGAGGAGGTGTTGCGCTTCGAGCCGATCACTCCGTTCACGGCCCGGATGACCGTCGAGGAGGTGGCGTATCGCGACGTCACCATCCCCGCGGGAACGGTGCTCATGGTCTGCACCTTCAGCTCCAACCGCGATCCCGAGACGATCTCCCGGCCGCTCGACTTCGACATCACCGCCGATCGCGGGCGGGCCAAGCCGATGACCTTCGGCGCGGGAATCCACAACTGCCTGGGCGCCAACCTCGCCCGGGCCGAGTTGCAGGAAGCACTTGCCTTCCTCGCCCCGCGGATGCGTGATCTGGAGCTCGACGGGGAGGTCGAGTACGGCTCGATCGCCGGCGTCTATGGCCTCGAGCGGTTGCCGGTGCGCTTCAGCCCGACCCCCGGCTGAGCTCGGCCCGGCGGGCGTCGAAACCGGACAGGGTCTCGACGACGAGCGCGCCGATCGAGTCGAGGTCGTAGCCGCCCTCCTGCACGAAGACGGTGGGCAGGGCGGCTCCTGCGAGCAGGCTGCCGGCCGCCCGGAACCCCGCGGGGCTGACCTGCAGGGGGCTTTCCGGATCCGCGCCGGCGGCGTCGACGCCGAGCGCGACGATCAGGGCCGCCGCACCACCGGCCCGGGCCCAGTCGAGCAGCGTCCCTATCGCCTCCAGCCAGAGCTCGTCGCCGGAGCCCGGAGCCAGGGCCAGATTCTGGTTGGTGCCCTCGGCGGCTTCGGCACCGCGCTCATCGCCGAAGCCGAGGAAGTGCGGGAACCACCCGGCGCCCGGGTCCACGTGGACGGAGCCGGTGAGCACGGAGGCGTCGGTCCAGAAGATCTCCTGGGCGCCATTGCCGTGGTGGGCGTCGATGTCGAGCACCGCAACCGGGCCGGCGGATCCGGCTTGCAGCCGGGCGGCAGCGGCAGCCGTGTTGTTCAGGTAGCAGGAGCCTCCGAAGGACCCGCTGCTCGCGTGATGGCCGGGCGGCCGGCAGAGCGCGTAGGCGGCCGGCGCTCCGTCGCGGACCAGGTCGGCGGCGGTCAAGGCCACGTCCACGGCCGCGCGGGCGCCACCCCACGTACCCGGCCCGATCAGGGTCATCGTGTCGAAGCAGAAGCGACCCGCGCGCGCCGCCGCAGCGGTCGGCTCAGGCGGCCCCCCGGGGCGCATCCCGGCCATCAGCCCGGGGTGGGGGAACAGATACGGCACGACCCGGTTCTGGCCCGGGTCCCGCTTGAGGCCGGATGCCTGCCACTCCTCCCAGGCGCTCTCGAGATAGGCGCAGAGGTCGGGGTCGTGCAGCGCGAGTGCCTCCTCGTCCGGATGATCAATGGCGACATGCTCCGCCGCGCCCGCGACACGCAGCGCATTCAGGATCCGCTCGGCTCGTTGCGGCAGCTCCGTACCCGGCGTGCGGACACCCACCCAGACCTCGCCGTCGGGCTCGTGGCGTGCCTGCATTTCGCTGTAGACGAACGGCATGCCGATCGCGCCTGCGACAGATTGTCCAACTGAACGTTCGATCATTTACCCCTGAGTCAAATTCAGCAATATGTGCTTGACAAGACCAATAACCTAACGAACGTTCATGTCATCGGGTTCCAGGGAAACCATCGCGGGCCGCCTCGGGGCGGACCGCGTCCTAGCGCCGGCAACGAGCCTCCCGCAGCCCGCCGAGCGCCTGGACGCGAGCGGTCCTGCGGGCAGCGCCGAGTTCGAGGTCGCGGTCGAGCGACTCTGTCTCGATGCCACCTCGTTCCTGCAGATCCGCGCGAGCTGCGGTGCTGATCCTGAGCGGATGGCCGAGCGCATCCTCGGGATCGTCGCCGATCGGGGCAAGATGCACAACCCGATCACCGACTCCGGTGGCGTGGCACTCGGCACGGTCAGCGCGGTCGGCGACGCGTTCCCCTCCCCGCCCGCGCCGGGCGATCGCATCGTCACCCTCGCCTCACTCACGCTGACCCCACTGCGGCTCGACGAGATCACGGACCTGGACCCCGATTCAGCCCAGGTGGGGGTGGGCGGCTTCGCCTATGTGAGCGCTGCGGCGCCATGGGGCCCGCTGCCTCCCGACATCCCGGTCGAGACCGCGCTGGAGCTCTACGACGTCTACGGCGCCGCCTCCCACACCAGGGCTCTCGCTCCCTCCGGGGGCACCGTCGCGGTGCTTGGCGCCGGCCATGCCGGCAGGCTGGCCCTCGCAGCCGCCCGGGAGGCGATGAGCGGAGGGACCGTGATCGCAGTCGACCGTGACCCTGCGGCGGTCGAGGCCGTCCGCGCCGCCGGCCTGTGCGACATCGCCGTAAGCGCCGATCTCCGCGACCCGCTCACAGCGCTCGAGGCGGTCCACGCCGCGGGCGGTCAGGAGGCGGACCTGACCGTGGTCGTCGTCAGCGCCGCCGGCTGCGAGCCGACGGCAATTCTGTTGACCGCGGAGGGCGGCACGGTGCTCTTCTTCTCGATGGCGACCAGCTTCCAGACCGCTGCGCTGACCGCCGACGGCATGGGGCGCGACCTGCGCATGCTGATCGGCAGCGGCTACGCACCCGATCTCGGCTCCTACGCGCTCGACCTCTACCGCCGTTCGCCCGGGTTGCGCGAGGTGCTGGAGAAGTCAGCCGCCGCGCCGAACGCCGCCGTGGAGGTCGGATGAGCATCCCGGCACCGGCACCCGCCGAGCACCAGGTGCAGATGCGCTGGCGCGACCTCGACGGCCTCGGCCACGTCAACCACACCGTCGCCCTCACCTACATGGAGGAAGGCCGCGACCGGTTCCTGGCCGGCCACGGGATCGGCCGGGACGAGTATGTCGTCGGGCGCTGCGCCGTCAGCTGGCTCGCGGAGATCGAGCCCGGCCCGGGCGCCGTCACCGTCTTCTGTTCGATCAGCGAGATCGGTCGCTCGAGCCTGACAACCCGGGAGCGCATCCTCGACGCCGACGGCAAGACTTTCGTCGAGGGCGAGTTCGGGCTCGTCCTCTGGGATCCCGAGCAGCGCAGCCCGCGGAAGATCACAGCGGCCGAGCGCACGAGGCTCAGCGTCGGGGAGTCCGGATCAGCGTGAAGCCCGCAACGACCGGATGGGATGCTGCCCCCGTGGTTGTCACCTGCGCGATCACCGGCGCCGACGTCTTTCGGGAGACCAACCCCAACATTCCGTACACGACGACCGAGATCGCGGAGTCGACGATCGGGGCCGCCCGCGTGGGGGCGACGGTCGCCCACCTGCACGTGCGTGAGGACGACGGCACGCCGAGCGGCAGACCTGAGCTCTTTGTCGAGGTGATGGAGCGGATCCGGGCCGACTGTGACGTGCTGACCATGGTCTCGACCGGTGGCGCAAACGATATGACGATCGAGGAACGCACGACCGGTCTCGAGGCCAGGCCCGACATCTCCGGGGTCGAGTCGGGTTCGATGAACTTCGGTGACGAGACCTTCATCACACCGCCGCCGGCGGGCCGCGGGATCGTCAAGCGGGCGCGCGATGCCGGCATCGCCCTCGAGGTCGAGGCCTTCGATGTCGGGCACGTGATCAGCGCCGTGCGCTGGCTGGAGCAGGGCATCATCGAGGCGCCGCTGCGGATCAACCTCGTCTTCGGCGTGCCCGGGGGCATCGATGCCTCGCCGGAGGCGCTTGGTGCCATGTTGCGCCCCTTGCCGCCGGACACCTTCTGGACCGTCACCTGCATCGGCCGCCACCACTGGCGGCTGCTCGGTCTCGCCCTGCTGCTGGGCGCGCCCGGCATTCGCACCGGGCTCGAGGACGTCGCCTATATCCGCCGCGGCGAGCTCGCCCCCTCGAATCCGGCGCTCGTCGAGATGGCGGTCGAGCTGGCCGGACGCCTGGGGCGCGACGTCGCCGATCAGTCCCAGACCTCGGAACTGCTGGGAATCCTTTGAGCATGGTGGCGACGACCGGCAGCGGTACGGATGAGACACCGGACGACGGCGTGCGCGTTGTTCGGCGCGGAGTCGAAACCCGCGAGACCATCGATAGCGCTGCTGTCCAGTTGTTCGCCAGGCTCGGCTACCACGCGACCTCGATGCGCGCGATCGCCGCGGCGGCCGACGTACAGCCCGCCGCCATCTACCACTGGTACCCGGGTAAGGAGGCGATCCTCGTCAGCCTCCAGGATGAGTTCATGCACCGCCTCGAGGCCCAGGTGGAGGAGGCGGTTGCCGAGCATCAGCGACCGGCTCTGCGCCTGGCCGCGGCCGTCCGCGCCCACGTCCTCTTCCACGGTCTGCACCCCAAATCGGCGTTCGTCACCGACAGCGAGATCCGCGCCCTCGCCCCCGAGCCCCGTAAGCGGCTGGTCGCGATGCGCGACGCCTACCAGGCGACTTTCAGCGAGATGATCCGTGACGGGATTCGCGACGGATCCCTGCGCAGCTCCGACGCCCACGTCGCCACCTACGCCATCCTCCTGCAGTGCACGGGCGTGGCGCTCTGGTTCGACCGCGAAGGACCGCTGCCGCTCGAACAGGTCGCCGAGGTTCACATCGAGCTGGTGCTCGGCTCCCTGCAGGCCGCGCCCGAGCTGATCGGCGAGGCGATCGGGGCGGTCGCCCGCGGCGCCCGCGCGCAGGAAGGTGCCGCCTGATGGCTCCCCGCGCGCGGACCAAGCCGCCGGCGTTGCCCCCGAACGCGACGATCGCCGTCGTCGCTCCCGCTTCCCCTCCGCAGCTGCGCTCCGGCATCGAGCAGGCGACCGCCTACTTCGAGGCGCGTGGCCACAAGGTCGTCTTCGGCCCCAATCACCGCAAGGTTCACGGCTACCTCGCCGGCAGCGATGCCGAGCGGGCGGCGGACCTCCAGTGGGCCCTGACCGAGCCCGGCATCGACATGGTTCACGCGCTCGAGGGCGGCTACGGCACGGCCCGGCTGCACCTGCTGATCGACTGGGAGGCGGTCGGGAGCGCCGCGCCGCGCATTGTCTGCGGCTTCAGCGATCTCACCGCGCTGCACCTGTTCGTGGCGACCTATACGGACTGGATGAGCTTCTACGGCCCGAGCTTCCTGCGCTTCACCCGCGCAAAGGGCGACTACCAACTGACCCCCGAGACCGAGGAATGGTTCCACCGGGCACTGCAGCCCGAGCCCCTGGGCCGCGTCTTCGAGGATCCGGAGGATCCCTACGTCGTCACCCACGGGGACGGCATCGCCGAGGCGCCGCTGGCCGGTGGCTGTCTGACCCTGCTCTGCTCGAGCATCGGCACGCCGTACGAGGTCGAGACCGAGGGCTGCATCCTGCTGGTCGAGGACCTCAACACCGAGCCCTATCTGATCGACACGGCGATCAACCACCTGCGCCTGGCGGGCAAGCTCGATGGGATTGCCGGATTCGTCTTTGGGACCAGCGTCAATCTCCAGTACCAGACCCTGCCGGACGGGCCTGAGTCAACGCTCTCGATCGAGGAGATGCTCGACGAGTTGATCGCGCCGCTCGGCGTTCCGGCGATCTCGAACGTGCCCTTCGGGCACGGCAAGCACATGGCGACGATGCCGCTCGGTGCGCGCGCACGACTTGACGCCACGGCCAAGACCCTCGAGGTGCTCGAGGGCGCGGTCGCCGGCGCGGACAAACCAACAACGACAGAGGAGCATGAGCATGAAATTCGGGGCTGAGGAACAGTCGGGGAAGACCACGACGAGTGGGCAGACCAAAGTGGGCATGGCGCTGATCGCGCTGATCGCCGCGGCGGCGTTCGGGCTGGTGACTTTGCCGGCGCTTGCGCAGGACGACACCTCCGCGACCTCCACATCCACCGATTCCGCCGGCGATCCATCGGTCCTGCGGATCGGCTGGGCCCAGGATCCACAGACCCTGAATCCGTTCGTGGCCCTTGACGAGGAGAACTACAACGTCTGGTCGCTGAACTGGGACCTGCTGACCAACTTCAGTACCGAGGACCTCAGCCCCGTGCCGGGTATCGCGAAGAGCTGGGAGGTCTCCGACGATCGTAAGACCGTCACCTTCAAGCTCGACCCCGAGAAGGTCTGGTCCGACGGTGAGCCGGTCACCTCCGCCGACGTCAAGTTTTCGCTCGAGACCCTCGGCGGTGAGGGCGACATCTTCTCCGGCTACACGGATGAGATCACCTCGATCAAGACGCCCGATGACGAGACCGTCGTGATCACGACCAAGCGGCCCGACGCTCGCATCGTGGGCGGCATCTTCGTCTACATCATCCCTGAGCACATCTACGGCGACGTGCCGATCAAGGATCTCACCGGCTCCTACCAGCCGGATCTGCCGCTGGTCGGCAGCGGCCCGTACATGGTCACCGAGTTCGACCGCGGCCGCATCGTCCAGCTTGAGCAAAACCCCGAGTGGAACGGTCCTGAGCCGGGTTTCGGCGAGGTCCAGTACATCAAGTACGGCAACCAGGACGCCGTCGAGCGGGCGCTGCGCCTCGGCGAGGTGGACATGGTGGTCGAGGTCGATCCCTCGACCTTCCAGCGGATCAGCGAGGACCCGAACATCGAGACGCTCTCGAGCCCCTCGCCCTCGTACACGGAGCTGGCGTTCAACATCTGCCCGGACGACCTCTGTCCCGACGCGGAACGCAATACTGCGATCCAGGATACGGCCGTGCGCCAGGCGATCGCCTACGCGGTCGATCGCGAACGGGTCAACGCGATCAGCTCGCGCGGCACCTCGACGCCGGGGGCGGGCATTCTGCCCTCGTTCTACACCGCGTTCTTCGAGACGCCGGAGCAGAACTACGAGTTCGATCCCGAGATGGCCAAGCAGATCCTCGATGAGGCCGGCTGGCAGGACAACGGCGAGGGAGAGGCACGGACCCAGGACGGGGAGGAGCTGAGCTTCGACCTGGCCGTGCGCTCGGAGTCGCCGAGCAACATTCAGGCGGCCAAGGTGGTCGCCGAGCAGGCGGCTGACGTCGGGATCATCTTCAACGTCGACGTGATCAGCGTCGACAAGCTGACGGAGATGACCGTTCGCTTCCAGAACGGCAAGCCGGCGCCGGACTTCGACACGTTCATCTGGGGCTGGGGCGGTGATCCCTACGACCCGAGCTTCCTGCTCAGCCTGCTGACCACCGACGAGATCGGCAGCCTCTCTGACGGCTTCTACTCGAACCCCGAGTACGACAAGCTCTACGACGAGCAGCGTGGCGTGTTCGACACCGCCGAGCGCAAGGCGCTGATCCAGCAGATGGTGGCCCTGGTCCAGGAGGACATGGGGTATCTGATCCTCACCGAGGACGCCAACCTGCAGGCGTACCGGACCGACCGGATCCAGGGGGTCGAGCCGGCCTGCCCGAGCGACGGAGGTGATCTGATCTGCGAGCAGGTCTCCTATGAACCCCTGCTGGCGATCAGTCCGGCCGATGGCTCGTCCTCGAGCAGCGGCAGCGACGACGGCGGAGGCGCCGGGATCGTCGTGGCGATCATCGCCGCGATCGCGATTCTCGGCGGCGGCGCGATGTTCCTCCGCTCGCGGAGCGGTCGCCGCAAGGACGACGAGCCCCTGGAGTTCGAGGAGTAGGACGATCAAGGAGAACGCGAACATCGGGCAGTCAGCGGGGGCCGGTAGTTGACCAGCCGCTGGCTGGCGGCGAAGACGGGCGCAGCGGTGCTGACGCTCGTCTTCGTTCTGATCTTCAACTTCTTCCTGTTCCGGGTGATGGGCGATCCGACGACCCAGCTCGCGCGGCTGCCCAACTCCTCGCCTGAGGAAATCGCCAAGCTGCGGGCCGACTACGGGATCGACAAGCCGATCACCGGTCAGTTCGCCGACTACATCGGCGATACCTTGACGCTCGATCTGGGGATCAGCCAGCGCTCGCGCGAGACCGTCTGGGACGAAATCAAGAGCGCTCTGCCCTGGACTCTGCTGCTGGTTGGGACCGGCACCGCGCTAGCGACCCTGATCGGCGCCTGGATGGGGGTGATGGCCGCCAGCAGGCGCGGCACGAAGACCGACGATGGCTTACTGGGCTTCAGCCTGTTCACCTATGCCTCGCCCGAGTACTGGATCGGGATCATCCTGATCCTGATCTTCGCGGTCGCGATCCCGATCCTGCCCGCGGGCCAGCAGGTTGATCCCGGCATCGAGTTCTCGAGCTTTTTCGCCGAGGCTCTGAACGTCGCCGAGCACATGATCCTGCCCGTGGCGGCCATGACCCTGATGCTGCTCGGTCAGTACTTCCTGATCATGCGCTCCTCGATGGTCGATGTGATGACCGAGGACTTCATCACCGTCAAACGCGCGATCGGCCTGCCGCGTGAGCGGGTCATCAACCGGCACGCGGTGCCCAATGCGCTGCTGCCGCTCGTCACCCTGGCCGCCATCCAGTTCGGAGCGGTGGTCGGCGGCGCGATCACGATCGAAACGATCTTCTCCTGGCCCGGTCTCGGGCAGCTCACCTTCGACGCCATCAACACCAAGGACTTCCCGGTTCTACAGGGCACCTTCCTCGTCTTCAGCATCGGCGTGATCCTCGCCAATCTGCTGGCCGACATTCTCTACTTCTTCCTCGACCCGCGGGTGCAGGCACGATGAGCGGCGCTGTCGTACTCGGCGCCCCCGAGCCCGCTCCCGTCGAGCCCGGGGAGCTGACCGCGCGCTCCCGGCTGCTCGGCACCTGGCGCGGGCGCTTTTCCCTCTCGGTGCTCGGTTTCTTCATCTTCCTGGCGATCTTCGGCAACCTGATCGCCCCCGACGATCCCACCGCCTCCAGCCTCGACATCCTCGCCAAGCCGAGCTGGGCGCATCCTCTGGGTACCACCGAGCAGGGCTCCGACGTCTTCAGCCAGCTTCTGGTCGGTGCCCGGGTCTCGATCGTCGTCGGCTTCGCCGCCGCGCTGATCTCCTCGATTCTCGGCACCACCGTTGGTCTCGCCGGCGGCTACTACGGCGGATGGACCGACCGGATCCTCGACGCCGTCGAGAACTGGTTCCTGGTGATCCCCGCGCTGCCGCTGATGATCGTTCTCGCCCGGTTGCTCGATCCCTCGCTGACCGTCCTGATCGCGGTGATCGGACTCACTTCGTGGGCGGGCACCGGGCGCATCGTGCGCGCCCAGGTCTTCACTCTGCGCGAGCGCGCCTTCGTCGAGCGCGCCCGTGCCCTCGGCGCCAAGGACCGCTACATCATCCGCACCCACATCCTGCCCAACACGCTGCCGCTGATCTTCGCCAACACGGTGATCATCGTCGCGGTCTCGATCCTCGCCGAGGCCTCGCTCGCGTTCCTCGGTCTGGGTGATCCGACCAAGATCTCCTGGGGCTCGATGCTCGAGAACGCCTTCAGCTCGGGCGCCCCCAGCGCCGGCGCCTGGTGGTACGTGATTCCGCCCGGGCTCTGCATCGCCCTCCTCGTCTTCGCCGTCTCCCTGATCGGATACCTCTTCGAGGACGTGGTCAACCCGCGCCTGCGCGACGAGGATCCGGCGTTCTAGAGGTGGCCCCGCTGCTCGAGATCCGCGACCTGCGCGTCACCCGCGGCGCCCACGTGCTCGTCGACGGCGTCGATCTCGACCTTGCGCCCGGTGAGGCTCTCGGCCTGGCCGGCGAGTCGGGCTGCGGCAAGACGACCACCGCGCTGGCCGTTATGAAGCTGCTCTCGCCTGCCCTCAAGCAGGAGGGATCGATCGTGATGCGCCTGCCCGGCAAGGGCCCGGACGAGCAGATCAACATCCACAAGCGGACCGAGGCCGGCATGCGGCAGGTGCGCTGGCGCCACGTCTCCCTCGTCTTCCAGGGCGCGATGAACTCACTCGACCCGGTCCAGCGGGTCGAACACCAGATCACGGAGGCAATCGAGCTGCACGCCCGGGGCGGCGGGACCAGCCAGTTCGAGGCGCGGGTCGCCGAGCTTCTGGAGATGGTCGGCCTGACCGCCGGCATCGGCCGCCGCTACCCGCACGAGCTCTCCGGCGGCCAGCGCCAGCGGGTGATGATCGCCCTGGCCCTTGCCTGCAAGCCCTCCCTGGTGATCGCCGATGAGCCGACGACCGCCCTCGACGTGATCATGCAGGCCCAGATCCTCGAGCTCCTCGAGCAGCTGCGCGAGGACCTCGGGCTGGCGCTGATCCTGATCTCCCACGACCTCGGGGTCCTGGCGGAGACCTGCGACCGGATCGCGGTGATGTCCGAGGGCAAGCTGATTGAGTCCGGGGCGGTCGAGCAGATCTTCGAGCACCCCGAGCACGAGCACACCCGCAGCCTCCTTGCGTCGCTGCCGGTGATCGGTGGCGAGCGCGGACTGGGGTTGCGCTGATGGTGGGATCATCAACACCACGGACGACCGCGGACGCCGTGCGGCCGCTGATCGAGGTCCGCGACATCTCCGTCCAGTTCAACGTCCGCCGCAAGGTGTCTCGCGCTGTGGACGGCGTTGCGCTCGATTGGCAGCCCGGCGAGATCCTCGGCATCGTCGGCGAGTCGGGTTGCGGCAAGTCCACCCTGGCGCGCGCGATCATGGGACTGCAGCAGGTGGCCGCCGGAGACGTGCTGCTCAGCGGCGAGCCGATCGAGGGACGCGCCGGGTTGCGCGCGCTGCGCCGCCGGGTGCAGATGATCTTCCAGGATCCGTACCAGACCCTCAGTCCGCGCCAGCGGGTCGCGACGATCGTCACCGAGCCGCTGATCGTGCAGGGCATCGCGGCCGACGAACATGACGCACGCGTCCGGCAGGCGCTCGACGACGTCGGCATGGACTACGAGCAGTACGCGGAGCGCTACCCGCACCAGCTCTCCGGCGGGCAGCGCCAGCGCGTGGCGATCGCCGCAGCGCTCGTGCTCGAGCCGGAGGGGCTGATCTGCGACGAGCCGGTCTCGATGCTCGACGCCTCCGTCCGGACCCAGATCCTCAAGGTGCTGATCGGCCTCCAGAAGCGCCGCGGGCTGGCCCTGATCTTCATCACCCACGATCTGAGCCTCGCCTGGTCGCTGTGTGATCGAATCGCGGTGATGTATCTGGGGCGGGTCGTCGAGCAGGGCAACGCAGCGGCCGTGATCGAGCAGCCCGAGCATCCCTACACCCGGGCTCTGGTGGACGCGATCCCGCTCGCTGCCCCGGGGGGAGGGGGGCGCCGCGAGTTGCTCTCGGGTGAGCTGCCGGACCCGACCAACGTGCCCACGGGCTGTCGCTTCCACCCGCGCTGCCCGCGTCGCTTTGCGCCCTGCGACAGCGTCGACCCGGCGCTCGAGGAGATCGCAGACGGCCGGTTGGTCGCCTGCCTGCTGCACACCCACGACTCCGCCGATGGCTGAGCCGGCGTGCCCCCGATGGCGGGATCTCGCCGGGCCGGTGGGCCTACTCGAACCGGGTCCCAGGAACGCGATCACCGATGTACCCGGGGTGCGCGTCGGTCATGCCCAGGCCGCCGGCGGAGAGCGGACAGGGGTGACCGTGGTCGAGCCGCCCTGGCTGCCGGCGGCCGGCGGAGTGGCGAGCGTCAATGGCACCGGCGAACTGACGGGGATGCTCGAGATCGACGAGTGCGGCGAGTTCGAGACCCCCATATACCTGTGCGGCACGCATGCGCTCGGGACCGTCGCTCAGGCGGCGATCAAGGCCTCGGGCCGTGGGCCGGAGCGCGTCCTGATCCCGGTGGTCGGCGAGTGCGACGACGGCGAGATGGCCGATTCGCGCACTGTGACCGCCACTGATGTCGGGGCGGCCCGAGCGGCGCTCGGCATCGAGGTCCCCGAGGGCAGCGTGGGCGCGGGGACGGGCATGACCTGTTTCGACTTCCCCGGCGGGATCGGGACGGCATCCCGCCGCGTGGGCGCCCATCGCGTTGGGGTCCTGCTGCTCTGCAACTTCGGCGATCGCGCCTATCTGGATCTGCTCGGCACGCGGCTCGAGCCCGCGCCCGATCGGGAGCCTCCCCACGGCTCCTGCATTGCGGTGTGCGCGACCGACGCGCCACTCGGTGCGCAGATGCTCCGGCGGCTGGCGCTGCGCCCGCTGCTCGGCCTCTCGCGGGCGGGGTCATACGCCTCGGAGGGCTCCGGCGAGATCGGCATCGCCTTCGCCACCGCCGAGCCCGAGGCGGGGGTGCTGCGGGAGACCAGACAACTGCTCAATCCACTGTTTGCCGCTGCCTACGAGGCGGCGCACGAGGCGGTGCTCAACTGCCTGGTGGCCGCGCGGCCCGGACGGCGCCGCGACGGGAGCGAGCAGGATGCGTTCCCGATCGATCAGGTGCGGCGCTTGGCGGCCGCCGACGGTCGCCCGTGAGCGGCAACCCCGACGCGGCCGAGGGGGCAGACCGCGAGCGCCTCGGTACCGAGGTCACGGACCTCTGTCGAGATCTGATCCGCATCGACACGTCCAATCCACCGGGCGCGGAGACGGCGGCGGCCGAGTTGCTCGCCGGCTACCTGGAGTCCGCCGGTGTCGAGTGCGAACTCGCTGGGCCCGATCCCGAGCGCCTCAACCTGATCGCCCGGCTGGCGGGTTCGGGGGGAGGCCCGTCGCTACTGATGCTCGCCCACACCGACGTCGTCCCGGCCCCCGCGGAGGGCTGGTCGGTGCCTCCCTTCGGGGGCACGATCGAGGACGGCCGGATCCTCGGCCGCGGCGCGGCCGACATGAAGGGCGAGCTGGCGGCACGCGCGGTGGCGCTGGCGGAGCTGGCCCGCAGCGATGAGCGGCCCTCCGGGGACGTGGTCCTCGTGGCCGAGTCGGACGAGGAGCGCAACACCGCCGACGTCGGGGCCTCCTGGCTGGTGCGCGAGCGCCCCGACATTCGCTGCGACTACGCGCTCAACGAGGGCGGCGGCTCCCTGCTGGAGCTCGCCGACGGCCGGCGCTTCGTCACGGTCGGGGTGGGGGAGAAGCGGGTCTGCTCGGTCCGCCTCCGCTTCTTCGGGCGGGGCGGGCACGCCTCCGTCCCCCTCGGGGCGGAGAACCCGGTCACCTACGCCGCCACCGCGGTGCGCGCGCTGAGCGGACTGGCCGCGGCGCGGTCGGAGAACGAGATCGTGGGGCGGGCGCTGGAGGCGCTGGGCGTCGCGGGCAATGGTGACGCGGAGCTGATCGCCTGGGCGCAGGCCCAGCATCCCCTGCTCGCCGGGATGCTCGACGCGATGCTGCGGCTGACCGTCACCCCGACCGGTCTGCAGACCAATGAGCCCGCCAACGTGATCCCGCCCTTTGCCGACGTGGTCTGCGACTGCCGGACCCTCCCCGGTCAGGGGCTGGATGCAATCGAGGCGCACATCGCCGCCGCGCTTGCCGACGGCCCGGCCTGCCGCTGGGAGCTGGAGCTGCTGGAGCCGCTGGAGGGCGGCACCTCCTCGCCGCTCGATTCGGCTCTGTTCGAGGCGATCGCCGGATACGTGGCCGAGCGGCTGCCCGGAGCCGAGCTGCTGCCGATCATCTCGCCCGGGTTCAACGACTCGGCCTGGATCCGCAGCGCCTTTGACACGGTCGCCTATGGCTTCGCGCCTGTGTTCGCTACCGATCAGGTGGCCTATGCAGCCGGGATGCACAGCGCCGACGAGGAGCTGGCCCTCGCCGATCTGCTGGAAATGGCCGAGTTCCACATCGCCGCGGCCCGCGCTCTGCCGCACCTGGGCTGAGCGCCGTAAGCGCAACCCCGCACCCAGACCCGGCGGGCCCATGCGATGGGCTCGCTACCCTTTTCGTTGGTTATGTCCGCCCGAACCCGGGACAGACGGCGCCGCTCCCGCGGCAAGGTGGGCAGGAAACTCCTGCTTGGCTTCGCCGTGCTCTTTGCGTTCCTGGGCCTCGGCCTGGCCGGCGCGGCGCTCCGAGTTCTCGACATCGCCGACTCCGCACCGTCCATCGACACGCTCAAGGCGACCGACGAGGGCGCCAACACCCAGGTCTTCGCAGCTGACGGCAGCAGCCTCGGGTTCGTCCAATCCCAGATCCTCCGCGACCCGGTCAAGATCAAGGACGTGCCGCAGTCGCTGCAGCAGGCGACCATCGCGATCGAGGACGAGAACTTCTACTCCCACGACGGCGTCGACTACCCGGCGATCGTGCGTGCCGGCGTCGAGAACTTCAAGGCCAACGAGGTCAGGCAGGGTGCCTCCACCATCACCCAGCAGCTCGTCCGCAACCTCTACATCGACGATCCCGAGGACACGATCGAGCGCAAGATCATCGAGGCCAAGATGGCGATGGAGTACGAGGAAGAGCACACCAAGCCGGAGATCCTCGAGACCTACCTGAACACCGCCTCCTATGGGACGACCGACAGCCGCACGGCGGTCGGTGTGGAGGCCGCGTCCGAGGTCTTCTTCAACAAGAACGCCAAGGACATCGGGCTGAAGGAGGCCGCGCTGCTCGCCGGTCTGCCCCAGGCGCCGAGCGATTACAACCCCATCACCGATCCCAAGAGCGCTACCGAGCGCCGCAACCAGGTGCTCGCGGCGATGGCGGACCATGGCTACATCGATCAGGCCAAGTCCATCAAGCTGCAGAACTCCGGTCTCGGTCTGGAGCGGGGTCGCCGTTACGAGTCGCGCGACCAGCAGTTCTTCTTCGACTACGTGCAGGACGAGTTGATCGACGAGTACGGCCTGCGCACGGTACGCCAGGGTGGCCTCAAGGTCTACACGACGCTGGAACCGAAGCTGCAGGCGGCCGCCGAGCAGGCGATCGCCGCTCATCCGATTACCGGCGCGGCGAACGCGCTCGTCTCGACGCGGACGGACACCGGCGAGATCATCGCGATGGCCTCCTCGCAGACATATGACGCCAGCCAGTACAACCTCGCCGCCGACGGTCAGCGCCAGCCGGGATCCTCGTTCAAGCCGTTCGTGCTCACCACCGCCGTCGACCAGGGCATCGATCCCGATTCGACCACGTACCCGGGTCCGAGCACGATCACGCTCACGCCGTCCCCGGGCGCCCCGCCCTGGGAGGTGAGCGGCGGCGGCCCCGGCCTGCTGCGGCTCGCGACCGCGAACTCGGTCAACACGGTGTTCGCGCAGCTCGGCATCGACGTCGGGCCCGAGAACTTCACCGAGATGGCCCGCAAGCTCGGTATCACCTCACCCCTCGAGGGCGTTCCGGCCGAGGCTCTCGGCGGCACCAGCCAGTGCTGCACAGTGCTCGAGATGTCGAACGCCTACGCGTCGATCGCCAACGGCGGTGTCCACCACGATCCGACCGCGATCCGCAAGGTCGAGTTCCCCGACGGCGAGGTCGATGAGGCCGAGGACCCCAAGGGCGAGCGCGCGGTCAGCGACGGGGTCGCCTACGAGGTCGCCGACGTGATGAAGGGCACGCTGGATTTCGGCACCGCGGTCGGCAACGACATCCCCTGCCCGGCATCCGGCAAGACGGGTACCACCGAGGAGCAGTCCGACGCCTGGTTCGTCGGTTACACGCCGCACATCTCGACCGCTGTTTGGACAGGCAACCCGAACGAGCGCACGCCGCTCCCGGGCTACGGAGCCTCACTCTCGGCGCCGATCTGGCACGACTTCATGCTCGTCGCGGCGAGCGAGCCGTGCGACGACTTCCCTGAGCCCGAGAACCCAGCCCAGCTCTCCCAGTACTTCAGCGGTCAAACGAGCAGCTCCAGCGACTACAGCGACGCAACCTCCACCGACTCGACCTCGACGACGGAACCCACGATCACGGACGCCGACGGCGACGGCTACGACGACAATGCCTACGCGCCCGGCATCGACACCGACACGCCCGGCGACAAGAAGAACAAGTAACCGCTCTCTCAGACTCGAGCGATGCGTTGCTCGAGCGCCGCGGCATAGCCGCCGTGCCGCGCGGCTGGCGTGCGCACTCCGCAGATCCCGTAGCCCTGCTCCATGGTCGCCGCGAGCGTCGCCGCGAACGCCTCCCCGTGCCAGCGCCTGCTCTCGGGGGAGCTGCCGACCGCGAGGTGGGTGAGCTCGTGGGTGAGCGTCTCGAGCAGATCGCTGCGCCGGATCCCGGGGTAGGCGGTGACCGAGAGACGGTGCTCGGCGGGCACCGCGAAGCCGAGTGTGCGGCGCGGCTTGCGCGAGGCGCGGCGCACGGTCAGCTCCGGCGGCTCGAGCGCCAGCCGACCCTGCGGACCACCGAGGGCGGGCAGGCTGCAGAGCCTCAGCATCTCGGCCAGCAGGTCGAGGTCGGCGACCACGAAGTAGGAGGGATGGCGGCGTGGTGTCGCCCGGCGCCGGGCGCCCGGTTTACCGGCGGGCCGGGCTGTCCTCCGGCGGTTTGGGCGGCGGGTTGGGCGGCGCTTCAGCGGGATTCGCACCGGGGCAGTGTGGCGAAGCGGACGGTCGCTCAGCTGCGGCGTTCGGCCGTGGCCTCGTCCAGGCTGCGCAGCGCTTCCACGGTCGCCTCCCAGCTCATGCACTTGTCGGTCACCGACTGACCGTAGGTGAGCTCGCCGCCGAGGTCCTGACGGCCGGGCTCGAGGAAGGACTCGAGCATCACGCCGACGATCGCCTCGTTGCCGGCGGCGAGCTGACCGGCGATCTCCGCGGCGACGACCGACTGGCGCTCGTGGTCCTTGCCACTGTTGTCGTGGGAGGCATCGACGATCACGCGCTCCGGCAGAGCCACGGCCCGTAGCTTCTCCAGCGTTTCCTCGATCGAGTCGTCGTCGTAGTTGACCGCGTCGCGGCCGCCGCGCAGGATGATGTGGCAGTCGCTGTTGCCCGAGGTATGCAGGATCGCCGAGGTGCCTGAGAGGTCCACGCCGGCGAAGCTGTGCTGGGCCGCCGCCGCGCGCACGGCATCGACGGCGACGGCGACGTTGCCATCGGTGCGGTTCTTGAAACCGACGGGCATCGAGAGGCCGGAGGCGAGCTGCCGGTGGGTCTGACTCTCTGTCGTCCGCGCGCCGATCGCGCCCCAGGCGACGGTGTCGGCGATGTACTGCGGAGTAATCGGATCGAGGAACTCGCAGCCGACCGGAAGGCCGAGGGCGAGCACCTCCAAAAGCAGGTCGCGGGCCATGCGTAGCCCCGTGTTCACGTCGCCGGAGCCGTCGAGGTGGGGATCGTTGATCAGCCCCTTCCAGCCGGTCGTGGTCCGCGGCTTCTCGAAGTAAACGCGCATCGCAACCAGCAGGTCGGGCAGCTCGGAGGTCAGCTCGGCGAGACGCCGGGCGTACTCGAGGGCTGCCTCGGGATCGTGCACGCTGCAAGGGCCGACCACGACGAGCAGCCGGGGATCGGTGCGGTTGAGGACCGCGGTGATCTCGTCGCGGCTGCGGAGAACGAACTGCTCCAGCTCGTCCGTCAGCGGGTGCTCGTGCAACAGCAGTGCGGGTGTCGCGAGCGGAACGAGCTGCTCGATGCGGCGGTCGCGGACGACCGAGGTGGTGTTGAGTGAGTTCGTGGGCATGCTCATATTCTGGCTATTCGGCGCCGTTGGGGATTGTCGAGGCTGATCCGCTCGTCCATCGGCGACGGATCCCGCCATGATCCAGCGCCTGCAATGCGGATTCTGTTCGTCACCCAGATGTGGCCCGGTCCCGACGATCCGGACCTCGGCAGCTTCCTGCCGCCGATCCACGCTGAGCTGCAGCGGCTCGGCCACGAGCTCGAGCTGGTCGCCATCGACCACCGCAGGGCGCAGCGCAGCAAGTACGCGCGGCTGAGTGCCGATGCCGTGCGGGCGGCCCGCCGCTTCCGGCCCGACGTGATCTTCACCCACATGCTGTTCCCCGCCGGGGCTGCGGGGGCCTTCGCGGGCCTCGCCGCTCGCACGCCGACCGTGGTCATGGCTCACGGCCAGGATGTCGCCAATCTCGGCGGGCCGCCGGGCGTGACCGCCGCGACCCGCTGGGTGGTTGGGCGCGCCTCGGCCGTGATCTGCAACTCGCGCTGGCTGGCCGAGCAGCTCTGCGCCTCGGTCCCCGCTGCGCGCGAGAAGCTGACGATCGCCAACTGCGGGATCGACCTCGACGCCTTCTCGCCGCGCCCGACCGAGGCCGCCCGGCGCGAGCTCGGCTGGGACGGCGAGGGCCCGGCCTTCGTCTGTGTCGGCTCGCTGATCGAGCGCAAGAACGTCGAAGCCCTCGCCGTAGCGTTCGAGCGCCTGGGCGAGGGGCGGCTCGCGTTCGTCGGCGACGGCGAGCTGCGGGGGCGCCTGGAGAATCGCCCCGGCACCCGGGTCGTCGGCCGCATCCCGCAGAGCGAGGTTCCCGCCTGGGTCGCGGCGGCCGACGTCGTCTGCCAGCCCTCACTGATCGAGCCCTTCGGCCAGGCGGCGCTCGAGGGTCTGGCGATGGAGCGCACCGTGCTCGGCACCACGATTGGTGGTCCACCAGAGTTCGTCACCGCCGAGGCCGGGGTGCTCGTCGATCCCCGTGATCCCGAGGCGCTGCTCGAGGGTCTGCGGCGCTGCGCCGCGATGCCCACTCCGAATCCCGCGGCGCGGGAGGCGGCGGCAGCTCAGGACATCCGCATCCAGGTCGGCCGCATGGCCGAGGTCCTGGAGCGTGCGGCCGGCGGCGTCAGTTGAGCGTCGGCACCCAGCCGGCCGGCAGCGCTCCGGCGGGAATCTCGCCCCGATAGTCGGGGAAGAAGCGCATGGCGATGTCCGCGCCTGGGCCGGCCTCGAGCAGCGGCCGCAGGTCGCCGACAGTCAGCAGCACGCGCAGCGTGGAGCCGATCTGCAGGTCGGCGGCGGTGGGCTGCTCCCCACCGATCAGGCCCTGGTCCGCGTAGGCCTCGACCTGCTCGAGCATCGCGGGCAGGCCCGCGAGGTCGGCCGCCAGCGTCTCGGCGGTGATCCCGTGGTACTTCCAGGTGCCGTGGATCAGGCGCATCGCGAAGTCGGTTCCGGCCGGGTCGAGTGGGCCGGCGCCGCCAAAGGTGCCAAGAGACTCCGGGCGGAAGTGCATGGCGCCCCAGGGCAGGCGCCGCCCCAGATCCTGGAAGGCGCCGTCCCCCCACAGTTCGGCCTCGCGGATCGCCTCCGCGCTGGCCGCGGGGTAGAGGCTGGGCTCCGGCGCCAGCTGCTCGAGGCGCTCGAAGATC
>JBBRAH010000026.1:0-46134 GCA_038206985.1 Solirubrobacterales bacterium | reverse complement strand
CGTGATCGAGATCTGGTTGAGGTCGAAGTCGAAGTTCTTGGGACCGGGACGGTAGGAGGAGTTGAACGGCTCCACGACCCAGTTGACGTCGGCCTCGGCGAAGCCGAGCTGGTCGGCGATCGCGTAGCCCACGGCGCTCTCGAAGCCCTTGCCGTTGGTCGGGTCGTCGTCCTCGAAGTAGGGCGGGTAGGCCGGCTTGTCGGTGGCGATCGTCAGCGTCCCCGACTTGAGCGTCGCCAGTGTCTCGGGCGTGCAGTCCGCGAGCTCGGTGGCCCCGGACTCCGCGCTCGCTGAGGTGCCGCTGGTGGAGTCATCCCCACCGCAACCGGCGACGACGAGCGCGGCAACAGTCGCGAACAGGGCGAACAGGGAAAGGAGCAGACGACTAGAACGCAACTTGGGACCTCGCGGAGATGGCTTGCAGACGGTACGGAGCGGCGAATCCTACGCCCGACGCCCGGGCCGTGTCAGGCGGCGCCCCGATCGGAGCTCGCTGCATCCGCCTATGTGTCACCAAACGGTGTAATCCCTGCTAGAGTTCGTGACCCGTCGGCGACCCGTCACGAATCGTCGCCGACCCCAGTCCCGAGTACACGAGCACCGCTTTCAGCACCCGCAACCGTCCGTAACCCACGAGCAAGGGATCCATCCAGATGAGCATCGCTGACCAGGCAATAGGCACCGGCCTCCGCGCCCTCAATCGCTTCGCCCAACTTGAAGTGGTTGACCGCATCGGCCTCCGCGAGCCCGCCGAGAAACTGATCTACAACGGCACCCGCAACGGCTTCAAGGCGGCGACCGCCGCGGGCCGCACCTTCAGCGCGGCCCAGAAGCTCGGCAAGCCGGCCCGCCAGGGTAAGCCGCGGCCCGCCGATCTCTTCGACCTCACGCCCAGCGACGAGCAGGCGATGATCACCGAGGCCTTCGGTGACTTCGCGGCCGAGAAGCTGCGCAAGCAGGCCACCGACGCGGACAATGAGTGCCAGGCACCGCAGGAGATTCTCGACGCCGCCAACGAGCTCGGCACCGCCGCGCTCGGTGTCCCCGAGGAGCTCGGTGGCGCCTTCGAGGAGCGCTCGGCCGTGACCTCGTTCCTCCTCACCGAGGCGCTCGCCCATGGCGACGCCGGCCTCGCGGTCGCGATCCTCGCTCCGGCAGCCGTGAGCAGCGCGATCAGCCTCTGGGGCGACGCCGATCAGCAGAGCACCTATCTGCCGGAGTTCACCGGCGAGAACCCGCCGGCCGCCGCGCTGGCCCTGCTCGAGCCGCGACCGCTGTTCGATCCCTTCGAGCTGGAGACAAAGGCCCGCAAGGCCGGCTCCGACTACGTGCTCGACGGTGTCAAGGCACTCGTGCCGCGCGCCGCTCACGCCGAGCTGTTCGTGATCGGTGCCGAGCTCGAGGGCTCCGGTCCCGCTCTGTTCATCGTTGAAGCCAGGAGCGACGGCGTGCTGTTCGAGGCCGAGCCCGCGATGGGCATTCGTGCCGCATCAACCGGCCGGCTGAAACTGGAGGGCGTCAAGGTGCCCGCCTCGGCGTTGCTCGCCGAGGGCGCCGCCGACTCCTACGCGGAGTGCGTCCGGCTCGGGCGGCTCGGCTGGTGTGCGGTCGCCTGCGGCACCGCCAAGGCCGTGCTCGACCACGTGATTCCATATGTCAACGAGCGCACCGCGTTCGGTGAGCCGATCAGCCACCGACAGGCCGTGGCCTTCACGATCTCGAACATCGCGATCGAGACCGAGGGCATGCGCCTGGCCACTCTCCGCGCTTGCGGGCTGGCCGACCGCGGCAAGGACTTCTCCCGCGAGACGGCGATCGCGCGACAGCTCTGCGCCACCAAGGGCATGCAGATCGGCTCCGACGGAGTCCAGATGCTCGGTGGCCACGGCTACACCAAGGAATATCCCGAGGAGCGCTGGTACCGCGACCTGCGCGCCGTAGGACTGATGGAAGGAGCACTCCTCGTCTAGATCAGCACCGCGCTGATCCGGAAGGACACACACCATGGCTATCTCACTCGAAGTCCCCAAGAAGCTCAAGCCCCTCCAGGACCAGGCCAACCAGGTCGCCAAGGAGGTCTTGCGCCCGATCGCGCGCAAGTACGACCTCGCCGAGCACACCTACCCCAAGGAGCTCGACATGCTCGCGGCGCTGATCGACGGACTCAACGACTCTGGCGGCCAGGGCGCCGGTGCCGCCGGCGATTCCGCCTCGAAGCCGAAGGCTGAAGCGACCACCGACGACGACGGCTCGAACAAGAACGGCGCCAACCTCGCGGGCGTCCTCAGCGTCGCCGAGATGTGTTACGGCGACGTCGGCCTGCTGCTCTCGATGCCGCGACAGGGTCTCGGCAACTCGGCGATCGCGGCCGTCGCGAACGATGAGCAGAAGGAGCGCTTTGCCGGCAAGTGGGCCGCGATGGCGATCACTGAGCCCGAGGCGGGCTCGGACTCGGCCGCGATCCGCACGACCGCCACTCTCGACGGCGACTCCTACGTCCTCAACGGCGAGAAGATCTACGTCACCTCCGGTGATCGTGCCGACCTGATCGTCGTCTGGGCCTCACTTGATCCCAAGCAGGGGCGCGCCGCGATCAAGTCGTTCGTGGTCGCGCGCGACAACCCCGGCCTGAAGCTGGACCGGCTCGAGCACAAGCTCGGGATCAAGGCATCCGATACGGCCAACTTCATCCTCACCGACTGCAGGGTTCCGAAGGGGGACCTGCTCGGCAGCTCCGAGATCGACACCAAGAAGTCGTTCTCCGGCGTGATGAAGACGTTCGACAACACCCGTCCGCTGGTCGCCGCGATGGCCGTCGGCCTCGCCAGCGCTTGCCTCGAGGAGACTCGCAAGATCCTCGAAGAGGCCGGGGTCGAGATCGACTACGACAAGCCCGCCCTGGCCCAGAGCGCGGCTGCGGCCGAGTTCCTCGACATGGAGGCCGAGTACGAGTCGGCCCGCCTGCTGATGATGGAGGCCGCCTGGATGGCCGACAACAAGAAGCTGAACTCGCTCGAGGCCTCCTACTCGAAGGCCAAGGCGGGGCGGACCGGAACCGAAATCTCCCTGCGCTGCGTGGCCCTGGCCGGCTCGCTCGGCTACTCGGAGAACAGCCTGCTCGAGAAGTGGGCGCGTGACGCGAAGATCCTCGACATCTTCGAGGGCACCCAGCAGATCCAGCTGCTGATCATCGCCCGCCAGTTACTCAAGAAGACCTCGGCCGAGCTGCGCTAGAGGCGCCGCGGAGCAATCCGCGCGCGAGCCCGCCGCCGATGCGCGGCGGGAGCGCAGGCGCTAAAGATCCACCTCACCCCTCCAAGGAGATTTGATGAACGACAAGACCCGCAAGGTCGCCGTGCTCGGCGGCAACCGCATTCCCTTCGCCCGCTCCAACGGCCCATACGCGAAGGCCTCCAACCAGGACATGCTGACCGTCGCGCTCGACGGCCTCGTGACCCAGTCCGGTCTGGCCGGCGAGCGGCTCGGCGAGGTTGCAGCGGGCGCCGTGGTCAAGCTGGCCCGCGACATCAGCCTCACCCGCGAGTCGGTTCTCGGCACCAAGCTGGCGCCCGAGACCCCGGCCTACGACGTGGGCCAGGCCTGCGGCACCGGCCTCGAGGCCACGATCCTGGTCGCCAACAAGATCGCGCTCGGCCAGACCGACTCAGCGATCGCCGGTGGCACCGACACCACCTCCGATCCCCCGATCGCGATCGGCGACGACATCCGCCGTGTTCTCGTTGAGATCAACTCCGCCCGCTCGAATGTGGACCGGCTGAAGGCCGTCGCCAAGCTGCGTCCCTCGATGCCGCTCGACTTCCCCCAGAACGCCGAGCCGCGCACCGGCCTGTCGATGGGCGAGCACACGGCGATCATGGCCAAGGAGTGGGGCCTGACCCGCGACGAGCAGGACGAGCTCACCGCGGCCAGCCACCAGAATCTCGCCGCCGCCTACGAGCGCGGTTTCCAGGACGATCTGGTCAGCCCCTTCCTCGGGCTTGAGCGCGACAACAACCTGCGCCCCGAATCAACCGTCGAGAAGCTGGCCAAGCTGAAGCCGGTCTTCGGCGGCCCCGACGGCACGATGACCGCCGCCAACTCAACGCCGCTGACCGACGGCGCCTCAGCCGTGTTGCTCGGCAGCGAGGAGTGGGCCAAGGAGAAGGGCCTCGAGCCCTGGGCCTGGTTCGTCGACGCCGAGACAGCCGCGGTCGACTTCGTCACCAAGAAGGAGGGGCTGCTGATGGCGCCCGCCTACGCGGTGCCACGGATGCTCGAGCGCAACGGCCTCAGCCTGCAGGACTTCGACTACTACGAGATCCACGAGGCCTTCGCCGCCCAGGTGCTCTGCACGCTGAAGGCCTGGGCCGACCCGGTCTTCTGCAAGGAGCGGCTCGGCCTCGATGCGCCGCTCGGTGAGGTCGACAGGGCCAAGATCAACGTCAACGGCGGCTCGCTCGCCGCCGGTCATCCCTTCGCCGCGACCGGTGGGCGGATCGTCGCCTCGCTGGCCAAGCAGCTCAAGGAGGCGGGCGGCGGACGCGGCCTGATCTCGATCTGCGCCGCCGGCGGCCAGGGCGTCGTCGCGATCCTCGAGGGCTGAAAACCCGCCAACCGGGTAGGCAGTCCTCAACCGACTGGAAGGAACCGATTCCAATGTCAGATACGTACAGCCAGCTCGTCAACAACCCCGTCGGCGGCTTCATCGCCAAGAACGTCGGTCTGCCCCAGCCGGTCGAGCTCGACCGCCACGAGCCGGGAGCCCCGGTCGTCGAGGGCACCGTCCTGCTCGGCGCCGCGCCCTCAGGCCGGCTTGGCGAGCAGATCGCCCGGGTCCTCGCCTTCGCCGAAGCCGAGGTCGACACCCCGCCCGACGACGAGCTGCGCGCAGGCGCGGCCAAGGCGGATCTTGATGCCGGGATCTGGAACCCGGATGCGCCGAGCTCGAAGAAGTTCAAGGCGCTCGTCTTCGACGCGACCGGGATCGACGACTCGACCAAGCTGCGCGAGCTCTGGGCGTTCTTCAAGCCGAGCTTCCGCCACCTGCTGCCGAGCGGCCGCGTGATCGTGCTCGGCACGCCGCCCGAGGACTGCTCTGGCCCGCGCGAGGCTACCGCCCAGAGGGCGCTCGAGGGCTTCACCCGCTCGATCGCCAAGGAGGCCCGCGTCGGTGCCACCGCCCAGCTCGTCTACGTGGCTCCTGGCGCCGAGGAGCGCCTGGCTTCGACCCTGCGCTTCTTCCTCTCGCCCCGCTCGGCCTATGTCTCGGGCCAGGTGGTCCGGGTCGGCGACGGCGCCAAGGTTCCCGAGCTGGACTGGGACGCGCCGCTGGCCGGCAAGGTGGCGCTGGTCACCGGCGCCTCGCGCGGCATCGGCGAGGCGATCGCCCGCACGCTGGCCCGTGATGGGGCGCATGTGGTCGGGCTCGACATTCCGCCGCTGGCCGAGGACCTCAAGCGGGTGACCGGCGAGATCGGTGGCTCGGAGATTACCGTCGACATCACCGAGCCCGATGCGCCAAAGACGATCTGCGAGGCGCTGAAGGGCGAGCACGGCGGCGTCGACATCGTTGTGCACAACGCCGGCGTGACCAAGGACAAGAAGATCGTCAACATGGACGCTGAGCGCTGGGATGTCCTGATGGACATCAACCTCTCCAGCGAGGAGCGGATCAACGATGCGCTCCTCGAGAGCAAGACGCTGAACAAGGACGGACGCGTGATTTGCGTCTCCTCGATTGCGGGGATCGCCGGCAACTCGGGCCAGACCAACTACGGCACGGCCAAGGCGGGTGTGATCGGCATGGTTGATTCGATGGCTCCGGTCGTCGCCAGGGCGGGCGCCACGATCAACGCCGTCGCCCCCGGCTTTATCGAGACCCAGATGACGGCCGCGATGCCGGTTGGAACCCGGGAGGCCGGACGCCGGCTCAACTCGATGAGCCAGGGCGGCCTGCCGGTCGATGTCGCCGAGACGATCGCCTGGTACGCGAGCCCCGCCTCGACGGGACTGAACGGCAACCTGGTCCGCGTATGCGGCCAGAGCCTGATCGGCGCATGATGGACGCCTCTGACACTTCGCATCTCCGCGTCCCCGGCCGACTTATGTGGCTCCGCCACACTGCGTCGGCCGGCTCCTTGATCTGCTTGGTCAGAGACGCCCGTCATTGAAGGAAGGCCTGTAGTGACTGAACGCACATTCGACGCACCGCCCAACCTGCTCGGCCTTTATGGCAAGGTGGCGCTGGGCGGGATCCCGATGGCCGACAAGGTCCCGTTTCTCGGGATTGGCGGCCGCTCGAAGGAGATTCCCGAGACGACGCTGGTGATCCCGGCCGCGACGGTCGATCCCGAGAAGTTGGCGGACTACTGCCGGGTCTGCGGGTTCACGCTGCGTGACACGCTGCCGCCGACCTACCCGCACATGCTCGCCTTCCCGCTGCACATGGCGCTGATGACCGAGGAGGACTTCCCCTTCGGCGGCATCGGCCTCGTGCACATCACCAACTCGATCACCCAGCACCGGCCGATCAAGGCTTCCGAGACGCTGGAGATTCGGGTCAGCGCCACGCCGCTGGAGCCGCATCCCAAGGGCCGGCAGTTCTCCTTCATCAGCGAGGCGCGGGTCGGCGACGAGCTCGTCTGGGAATCGACCAGCACCACCCTGCACCGCGGTTCCGGCGGCGAGGAGTCCGCGGCTGCCAAGTCCGGCGCCTTCGAGTCCACGGATTTCGCAGCGCTGCCGGCCGCCGCCGAGTGGACGCTTCACGCCGGCCTCGGCCGCAGCTACGGAGCGGTCTCCGGTGATCGCAACCCGATCCACATGTCCGAGTGGACCGCCAAGCCGCTCGGCTTCCCCAAGGCGATCGCCCACGGCATGTGGACCAAGGCCCGCGCCCTGGCCGCGATCGAAGGCGATCTGCCCGACGGTTTCGGTGTCGAGGTCCGCTTCAAGCGCCCAATCTTGCTCCCCGCCCGGGTCTCGTTCGCTTCGAGCCCGAACACCCCGAAGGCCGGCTCGATCGCCTTCGCCGTGCGCGATGCCCGCAAGGGCACCCCGCATCTCGAGGGCCTGCTGAGCTCCGTCTGAGCGGCTCTCCGGTTCCCTGAGAACCGGTGGTCGCGACCCCGCCCAGCCGGGGTCGATGCGCTGACCGTCGCGACCGACCTCGCGGCTGCCGGAGCCGCCCTGGCGACAACGATCGCGACCTTCCCGAGCGCCGCGGCGGAGCCGCCGTTGCGCGACTACGTGTTCGCCGGCATGCGCCGATAGCGGCACTCCAGCTGCTCTCGGATCCGAGGGCCTTCCTCACCTGGCCACCCGAAGGTCCAGCGCTTCTTCAGCCCTTCGCGGCTCGCTCGCCGGACGACCATGCGCACCACCACCGCGACGATGATCACGTAGCCGAGCACAGGGATGAAGTCGGGAATGAGGTCGAGCGTGAGAGCAGGTATCTCGAAAGCCGACTAAAGTAATCGGTTTTTGTTAGGCTACCCTAACTCGTGCCTGTGCCGCGCCCGTCCCTTGCCACGTCGAATCCGGATCCCGAGGCCATGGAGCTACGGATCGACCCCCCGAGAAGGCGCGAACCAGACTCGGTCGGTCCCAGTCCCGACCACGTCCCGGAGAGCTGGACGGCGGATCGGAGCGTGGAGGTGCCGAGCCGCGATTCGGCACTTGACCTCATCCGTGGCCTGGCGATGGTGATTCTGGTGCTGAACCACACTCAGGTCGTCTCGGCGGTCGAGTACCCGGGCGGCGCGGTGCTCTCCGCCGCTGAGATGCTCGTCGCAGTTTCAGGGGTCGTCGTCGGGGTCGTCTTCGGCAGGCGCTGGCGTCGACTCGGCGGCCGGGCGACAACAGCAACGCTGCTACGCCGATCTCGCAAGCTCTACCTCGCCTCCGTCGCGGTCGTCGGCTTGGTCGCGCTGCTCACCCTGCTCCCCGGTCTGGCCACCGACGCGCTGGCGATCTCACCGACGATGGAGCCGCCCCGTGACATGTACGCCTACGAGGATCTGCCGCGGCTGCTGCTGGCGATCGCCACGCTCGAGGCGGGGCCCTGGCAGTTCAACATCCTCGGCTTCTTCGTCGCCTCGCTCGCAGCAGCGCCAGCGCTGCTTTGGGCGCTCAACAGGGGCTGGTGGGTGCCGGCCATGGTCGCGAGCTGGGCGCTGTTCGTGGTCGGTCGCGAGCTGCACCCCGTTCCCGATCCTGATCTGGCAGGTCCTCTTCGTGCACGGCATCCTCGTCGGCTGGCACCGGGATCGCCTCGCCTCCACCTTCGCCCGACACCGGCGCCTGCTCCTAGGGGGCGTAGTCGCGCTTGCCGCGGCGAGCGCGCTCGGCCTGCTCGCGGGCCAGCTCCTGCTCGGCCCTGCGGCCTGGGAGGCCTGGGAGCGCACCCACTTCGACAAGGGCACCCTCGATCTGGCCCGGATCGCGGCGCTGATGGCCATGACCGCGGCGCTCTATCTCAGCTTTCGTCGCTACGAGCACCGCCTCAACCGGGTAGCCGCGCCGCTTCTGCTTCCTCTCGGGCAGAACTCCTTCTACGTGTTCATCATGCACGTGTTCGTATGCCTGGCAATCGCGAGCGTGCCGCTGCTCGCCGGCGGCGGCCTCGGCCTGGTGGGCAACTCGGTGGTCGAGATCGCCGCTCTTGGCCTGCTCTGGCTGATGGTCAGGCGGCGGTTCCTGTTCCGCTGGGTGCCGCGGTGAGGCCTGCTGGATGAGCGTCAGCGGCCAGTATTCGCAGTTCGCCCGCGACGAGCGCCCCGGGCTTGCCCGGCTGCGGCTCGCGGCGGCAGCCGAATTCCGGACGGTCGACGGCGCCCGGACCCGCGTGACGCTCGATCGGATGGCCGGGCTTCTGTGTAGCTGGACGAGCAAGGAGGCCGCGGGCCGGGGAGCCGGCTCACACGACGCCGGTCGCGAACCTCCTGCAAATGGGCGAGATCTTGCACAATTGTGAGGAATCCTTAGGAATCCGACCACTCGCAGCTAAGGTGCCCGCTCCGCTTCCGTCCCGCTCATCCCTTGCAGATCAGGGGTGCCCGGGCAGCGCCACGCCTAACCACGCCTATGCCCTCAGCCCAGACCCCCGTCGGCACCAACCCGCGACTGCGCCTCCTCGGTGCGCTGCTGGTTGCCGTGGTGCTTTGCGCCGCCGGGCTGCTGCAGGCGGGCTCCGCCCGAGGCGAGACCAAGGCCGAGAAACTCGCGAATGTGCGCGAACGCCAGTCGGCGATCTCCGACGAACTGCAGAGCCACAACGGCGAGATCAACGAGCTGATCGGCCAGGTTTCGAGCCTGCGAGAGCGCGAGAGCACCGCCGACGCCGAGCTCACCGCGCGCCAGGAAGAACTCGATCAGGCCAGCGCCGAGCTGCAGGATGGCCGCGCCCGTCTCGAGGAGTTGCGCGTCGAGCTGCGCCGCTCCACGAGGGAGATGGAGCAGATGCTCGTCGCCATGTACAAGAGCGGCGAGGAGCGGATCGACACCGTGCTCCTCCAGTCCGCCGACTTCCAGGCACTCGCCACCCAGAACGAGTACCTGCAGCGGATCGGCGATTACCAGACCTCAGTGATCTCGCGGACGCGCTCGCTGCGTGAGGAGGCCGAGGGTCTCGTCGCCCAGCTCGCCGACACGCGCGACCGAGTCGAGGCCGCTCGCGACGCGATCGCCGCCCGCCGCGAGGGGCTCGCCTCTTCGGCAGCGGACCTCGAGTCCCAGCAGACGCAGCTCGCCGCCGCTCGCAAGCAGCGTCGCCAGGCTCTTGCCGGTCTCGACTCCCGCGAGGACAACCTCGTCAAGGCGCTCTCCCAGCCGGTCGAGCCGCCGAGTACGACGCCTCCGCCCCCGACCGCGTCAGACCCTGACCCCGCTCCTGCGCCGGTGGCCGGCGAGTCTGCTCAGCTCGGGTCCGACGGCAAGGCGATCCCGCCCGCCGGCGCCCCGCCTGCCGTCAAGGCCGCGATCGAGGCAGCGAACGCGATCTCCGACAAGCCCTACGTCTGGGGCGGTGGCCACGGCTCCTTCGAGGCCTCCGGCTACGACTGCTCCGGCGCGGTCAGCTACGCGCTGCACGGTGGCGGCCTGCTCAGCTCGCCGCTCGACTCGACCGGACTGATGTTCTGGGGCGAGTCCGGCGCCGGCAAGTGGATCACCGTCTACGCCAACTCCGGCCACGTATACGTCGTGATCGCCGGGCTGCGCTTCGACACCTCCGGCAGCGGCGGGTCCGGACCGCGCTGGCAGACGGCCGCGCGCTCCTCGGCCGGCTTCGTCGCCCGCCATCCCGCCGGGCTGTAGCCGGGTGGCCACAGTTCCCGGCCCGCCTCGGCCCGTGCATTAGGCTGCGCCCATGGCCGAACTGATTCACACCTGTTACCGCGTGCTCGACCTCGACCGTGCCAAGAGTTTCTACGAGAAGCTGGGCTTCGAGGAGATGGCGAGGATGCCGATCGGCGACGACGCGACCAACCTCTTCATGGGTCTGCCCGGCGACGGCGCCCGCCTGGAGCTGACGCTCAACCACGGCGTCACCGAGCCCTACGAGATCGGTACCGGCTACGGGCACATCGCCCTTGTGGTCGACGACCTCGACGCCACGCTGGAGACTCTGGCGGGACAGGGCATCGAGCCCGAGAAGCCGCCCTACAGCGTGCGCGACGGCGGCTCCCGACTCTGCTTCGTGCGCGATCCGGACGACTACCGGATCGAGCTGCTCGACGGCGCTCCCAGGGACTGAGGGACGCGAATGAGCCGCGCGGTCCAGCTTCCTCCTGGCCCGCGCATGCCGGCCATCATGCAGTCGGTGGGCTGGTGGTCGCGGCCGACCGCGTTCGTCGAACGCTGTCGCGACCGCTACGGCTCCCGTTTCACGATCAGGCTCACCGCCCAGGAGCCCTTCGTGATCATCTCCGATCCCGATCAGCTCAAGCAGCTCTTCGGCGCGCCGGCTGAGGTTCTGCACCCGGGCGAGGGTGCGTGGATCCTCGAGCCGATCGTCGGCCCCAACTCCATCTTGCTGCTCGACGAGGGCGAGCACCTGGAGGCACGGCGTCTGCTCCTGCCCGCCTTTCACGGCGAGCGGATGGCCGGCCTCGAGGAAGTGATCACCGATGTCGCCCGCCACGAGATCGAGTCCTGGCCCCGTGGCGAGCGCGCCGCGCCCGCCCATCCGCTGCTGCAGAAGCTGACCATGGAGGTCATCCTGCGGGCAGTCTTTGGGCTGGACACGGGTTCACGGTTGGAGCAGCTGCGCGACGCGTTGACGGCGATGCTCGATTTTGGGCTCAGCCCGCTCAGCCTGATCCCGCAGGCCCAGCACGCGCCGTTCGGACGTGGGCCCTGGGGCGCGTTCGTCCGCGTTCGCGCCCGCGCCGATGAGCTGATCTACGCCGAGATCCGCGCCCGCCGCGAGGCACCGGAGCAGGGCGAGGGCAACGACATCCTCTCGGCCCTGCTCGGCGCCAGCCACGAGGACGGCTCACCGATGAGCGAGGTCGAGATCCACGACGAGCTGCTGACCCTCCTCGTTGCCGGCCACGAGACGACCGCCACCTCGCTCTCCTGGGCGCTTGAGAGGCTCGCCCGCCACCCCGATGTCCTGGCCCGACTCGTCGAGGAGATCGACGCCGGGGAGGAAGAGGCGCCCTACCTGCTCGCCACCATCCGCGAGACCCTGCGCCGCCGACCAGTCCTCACCAATGCTGCGCCCAGGGCCGTCAAGCAGCCGGTCACGATCGGCGGCTTCACCTACCCGGTCGGGGTGCATCTGATCGCCAGCGCCTGGCTGGTCCACCACGACCCGGCCATCTACCCGGACCCCTACGCCTTCCGTCCCGAGCGCTTCCTCGACTCTGAGCCCGGCACCTTCACCTGGATCCCCTTCGGCGGCGGCCGCCGCCGCTGTGTGGGCGCCAGCTTCGCCATCCTCGAGATGCAGATCGTCCTGCGCGAACTGCTGCGGGTCAACACGCTCGAGGCCGCGGGTCCCCGGCCCGAGCGGACGCGGCGCCGCGCGATCACGGTGAGTCCTGGCGGCGGCGCCGAGGTGATGCTGCGGCCGAGGGTGTCCGAGGGTGCGGTTGTCTGAGCGTTCGGGCGCGGTGCCGGGACGGTCTGCAATGAGGGAGTGAGGAGGGGCGGCGCTGCCGGCCGTCCTGGTGGTCCCCGGTTCCGCGGAACCTCCCCCTATCGGGGTAGTTGACCGGTTCCGCGGAGTCGCCCAACCCGCGAGCCCGCCGCAACTATTAGGGTTGTGTGAGTGTTACACTGGGAGTAGCTCACATGGACCCGACCCGGCATAGCCCGGTGCGCCGCGCTTTCGTCCTACCCGCGCGGCCAGGAAGGAGCTCTCGAATGCACGGTTACAACCGCTTCTACCAGCGCGCCACCTTCGCTGTGGCGCTGCTCTCGATCGGCCTGGTCGCCGGGATCGGCGCCGTCGAAGCCGAGGCTGCAGCTGATGAACCAGCCGCCGAGCCGGCAGCCGCTGACGAGCAGAGTCAGCAGAAGGCCGAGAGCTCGAGCAAGAACGAGCGGGTTGCGCTGCGGGCGTCCAACGCCAGTCCCCGGACCACCTACTTCGACTCCGGCCGCAAGGCGCGCTTCGACTTCGAGCTCGCTGGGCCGAGTGGTGAGAAGCGCGATGTCGTCGTCAAGGCGGTCAAGGTCTCTAGCGGCAAGGTCAAGCGCCGCTGGCGGTTCAGGAGCCTCGCCGGCAAGGATGCCCAGAAGGTCGAGTGGAACGGCAAGCTGGGCGGTCGTGACGGCGGCTGGACGGGCCAGGGCAAGCACGTGTTCAAGGTCTACGGGCCCGGCAAGCAGAAGGCTGATCTGAGCAAGTCGGAGGGCAAGCCGCGCTTCCGCTTCTACAAGCACCGCTTCCCGCTGCGCGCTCGCCACACCTACGGCGACGGGCTCGGCGCCGGCCGCGGCCACAAGGGCCAGGACATCTTCGCCAAGTGCGGCAAGAAGATCCGCGCTGTCAAGGGCGGCAAGGTCCAGTACAGCGGCTACCACTCGTCCGCCGGCAACTACGTCGTCATCGACGGCCGCGGAACGGGCCGCGACTACGTCTATATGCACCTGCAGAAGCGATCACTGCCGAAGACCGGCGATCGGATCCGGACCGGCGAGCTGGTCGGCTTCAACGGTGAGACCGGCAACGCCTCGGGCTGCCACCTCCACTTCGAGATGTGGTCGGGCCCGGGCTGGTACGAGGGCGGCAACCCGATGAGTCCCACAAAGCCGATGAAGCGCTGGGACAGCTGGAGCTGAGCGGTCGGTTCAGGCCATGCCGGCGGCGGCGAGCCGCTCGCGCAGCGCACCCATCGCACTGAGTAGCGAAATTCGCCCGGGGACACCGATGGGCCCCGTCTCGCCGTCACGCTCGCGGGCGATCATCGCGATGTTGACGAGCGTGCGCTCACAGCCGCGCCATTCGCCCCAGGGGGAGGTCCGGTACTCGGCGCCGAGGATCAGTTCCTCGGCCAGCTCGCCGATCTTGTCGCCGGCTCCGTTGGGCACGTGGCGGACCAGATAGGTCCAGTAGCCGATCAGATCCTCCACCCGCTCCAGTCCGCAGACGGGCCCGTGCCCAGGCACGATCACGCTCGGCGCCAGGTCGCGGATCTTCTCCAGCGCGGCGATCCAGTTCTTCGCCGGTCCGGCCCACATGATCGGCGTCACCCCGTTGAAGACGATGTCGCCGCTGAAGATGACGCTGGCATCGGGCACGTGCACGATCGCGTCGCCGGGCGTGTGCGCCGGCCCAACCTCGATCACCTCGACCTTGCGTCCGGGGATCTCGATCGAAGTGGAACCGTCGAAGGTCGCGGTGGGTAGGCGCGGCTCGATCCCGTCGAACTCGTACGCAGCCAAAGCCTCGCCGAACGCTGCGAGACCCCGCAGCCGGTCCCGTCCGGGGACCAACGGCACCGAGGCCGCCATCCCCGCGGCCTTCGGCAGCGGCGCCATCCGGGTGAGCATGGCGGGCGGCTCCTCCTTCATCTGCTTCGCGGCCAGCGACGTTGAGGTGATCACGGCCCCGCCGAGCAATCCGTTCCCGTACCAGTGGTCACCGTCGCCGTGGGTGTTGATCAGCTGCGTGATCGGGGCGCCATCTCGCACGGGCGCCAGCGCGCCGAGCATCCGCGAAGTGAGGCGCTCGTCCCAGAGGGTGTCAATGAGGATGCTCTCACCGTTCCCCACGATCAGACCCGCGTTGGATTCACCGAGGTCTCCGTTCGGCTGCAGCCATGCCCAGGTGTCCTCCGCGACCCGTTGCACCCCGCCTTCGAAGACCGGCTCATTTCCGAGCGGCGTGAGGCCGGTGCTGTTGCCCGCTTCGATCCCGCTCATCCGCGGTTGAAGCTAGTGCATGGGCGGGCACCGGGGTGGCTCGCCCGGCCAGCGGGTAGCGTGGTCGCGATGGGCATCGAAGAGTGGAATCCCTGGCTTGAGTCCTGGGGCGAGCGGATCGCCGCGCGCGCGGAGCGCGATGTCGCGGCGCTGGTGGACGTCTCCTCGCCGTCCGGAGATGTCGAGGCCGCGGAGTCCGTGGTCGCCGTCGCCAGCGCGCTGCTGCCCGACGCCCAGGGCCTCGAACTGGAGCGTCTGCCCTGCTCCTCGGCGGACCACGCCGAGGACCTCATCGTCCGCCTGCCGGGCACCGGACGTGGCCGTTTGCTGCTGCTCGGCCACCTCGACACGGTCATCTCCCACGAAGCTCACCATCCCCTGCATCCCGACGGCGATCTCCTCCGCGGACCGGGAACGATCGACATGAAGGGCGGGGTCGCGCTCTCGCTGGGTGTCCTGCGCGCGCTCGCCGCCGAGCCGGAGCACTTCGAGGAGGTCAGCCTGCTGCTGGTCGTGGACGAGGAGTGGCGTGAGGTCCCATTCATCCACGCTGAGCGCTTCGCCGACTACGACGCCTGCCTCTGTTTCGAGGGCGGCGAGCTGACCGCTGAAGGCGAGGAGGCCGTCGTGGTGGCGCGCAAGGCGGCGGGCACCGTGAAGGTCGCCGCCACCGGCCAGGCGGCGCACTCCGGCTCCGAGCCCGAGGAGGGTCGCAACGCGCTGCTGGCCCTGGCCGCGATCGCGACGCGACTCGCCGATCACAACGCGCCCAAGGGGCCCGACCGGATCACCGTCGTGCCGACGATCATGCGCTCGGGCGGGGCCTTCAACATCGTCCCCGGCGAGGGCGAGTTGTTCTTCGACGTGCGCGCGGCGAGCCTCGCGGCGATCGAGCAGCTGATCGATCTCGTTCCCGCCGAGCTGGACGATGTGAGCCTGGAGGCCCAGATGGGTCGTCGCTGGCCGGCGATGGACATGGCCGAGCGCGCCGCCGCACCTCTGGAGTTCGCTTCCCGGCTGCTGGGACGCCCGATCCACGGAGTCGAACGCGGCGGTGCCAGCGACGCGAGCCACCTCGCCGCCGGCGCCCCGCTGCTCGCGATCGACGGTCTCGGCCCACTCGGCGCCGGCTCGCACGCACCCGACGAGCACATCGTCGCCTCCTCGTTGCGCACCCGGGCCGAGGTTGCGCTGGCGCTGACGGCGGCCGTGCTCGAGGCGGCCTGACGCCTGTGGCCGGACGGCATTGCGTGCGCCGCTACCGTTCGCCATGATGTCTGGCTGAGCAGCCAGTACGAGTTTCAAGCGGACAGCTACGAGGGATAGGAGAGAGCCAATGGCTCGAAAGCAGGTCAAGTCGGTATCCGGCAAGGTCGTCGCGATCACCGGTGGAGCACAGGGAATCGGCAAGTGCACGGCGCAGTCACTGATCAGGCGCGGCGCTCGCGTCGCGATCGGTGATCTCAACGCGGAGCTCGCCGAGGAAACGGCGACCCAACTCGGGGGCAACTGCGTTGCCTTCCCGCTGGATGTCACCAGTCGAAGCAGCTTTGCCAAGTTCCTCGATGATGCGGAGCAGGAACTCGGCCCCGTCGATGTGGTGGTCAACAACGCGGGCATCATGCCCCTCAACCTGCTCGTCGACGAGCCGGACGAGATCGCCAAGCTCCAGATCGACATCAATCTGCACGGCGTCATCTTCGGCACCAAGTTGGCGATGGAGCGGATGATCCCCCGCAACAGCGGCCACATCGTCAACATCGCCTCCCAGGCGGGCAAGGCCGGCTTCCCCGGTGGCGCGACCTACTGTGCGACCAAGCACGCAGTGGTCGGACTCTCCGAAGCTGCCCGCGGCGAGCTCCGCGACACCGGCGTCGAGGTCAGCTGTGTGATGCCGGCGATCGTTAACACGGAGCTGGGCTCCGGACTGCACGAGGCGCGCGGCGTCAAGACGCTCGAGCCCGAGGAGGTGGCCGAGGCCGTCGTCGAGGCGATCGAGACCAACCGTTTCGACGTCTGGGTTCCGAAGAACACCGCGGCGATCGCCACGATGATGAACCTGCTGCCGCGCTCCGGCCGCGAGGGCATCGCCCGCCTGCTCAAGGCCGACGACGTGCTTTCCACGCCGGATCGGGGCGCGCGCGCCTCCTACGAGGATCGCGCCGCCCACAGCCAGTCCGAGGACGCCAAGGCCGAAGCCGCCGAAGCCGCCGAGGAGAAGGCCGGCGCCTGAGCACCCCGGCCGACCGGCGAGGATCTGTGCGGCCCGGGCCCGGCGGCCGGACCGCTGCGCTCACGCGTTTCCGGGCTGCTTGAGCTCTGGTCCGTCGTACTCTTCGTCGGAGCCGGGCTGCGTGGGCATTCCCGCGCCGATCCATTTCGACCAGCCACCCTCGATGGCAGCTGCCTCGATGCCCGCTTCGCGCAGCTCCGCGGCCGCATCTTCGCTTCGCTCGCCGCTCTCGCAGAAGACGAGCACCGGAAGGTCGTCGCCCCGCAGGACCGTCTCCGCGGCGTCCTTCAAATCGCCGTCAACGACCATCACCGCTCCGGGCGCGTGTCCCTCCGCGACCTCGTCCTCGCCGCGCAGGTCGATCGCTCGAGCCTCGCTGCGACCGAGCAGTTCGTGCGCCCGACCAACGTCAACGGTCTCTCCGACACCTTCTGCGTCGCTCATCTGAGCATCACCTCTCCTGTTGGGTGAGGTGAAGATGCCCGCGAGGGCCCGGGCTCAAACGGAGCCGGTGGCCGCGGCGGTCGGCGCCAACGCGAGGGCGCTGGTCTCGACCTTCGGGCAGACACGCCCGATCGTCCGCATCATGTTCCAGAAGACCGGTAGTTCGGGATAGAGAATCGGCTTACCGGAGGTGATGACCGCAGCCGAGAGCGCTCGTTGCGGATCGGCCCAGCCGATGATGTTGGTGAAGCCGAGATGGCCGAAGGCGAGCTCGGTGTCGGGGCCGAAGATGCTCAGCACCCGGGCGCCGAGCATCATCCCGAGGCTGAAGCGGGTCGGGAACCCGAGCGTGAAGTCGATCTCCAGGTAGGACTGCTCGGTCAGGGCCCGCCGCAGCGTGCGCGGCTCGAAGATCCTCACCCCGTCCAGCTCGCCGCCGGCGCGCATCAGTTCGAAGAAGCGGGACAGCTCGTTGGCAGTGGTCACCGTGTTGCCGGCGGGGATCGTCGTGGTCAGGAACTCGGGCTTGTTGGAAAGTCGGGTCGCGTCGCCGACGCTGACCCCGAGGGCGCGCTTCAGGAGGTTCGAGATCGGCGGTACGACCGGTGCGCCGGTGCAGTGACTGGTGGCCACGGCGCTCACATCGGCGGGGTCCACCCCGTAGTTGGTCCAGCGGAAGCCGAGCGGATCGAGGATCTCCTCGGCGAGCACCTCGCGGATCGGCTTGCCGGTCACCCTGTGGATGATCTCGCCGACGATGTAGCCGCCGGAGATCGCGTGGTAAGCGAGCGAGCCGCCCGGTCGCGACTTCGGCTTGGCGTCGCAGAGGATCTCGACGATCGCCTCGCGGTCGTTGACCATCTCCAGGTCGAAGGCTTCGCCGGGAAGGTTCGGCACGCCGCCCCTGTGGGAGAGCACGTGGGCGATCGTGATCCCGTCCTTGCCGTGCCGGGCGTACTCGGGGATGTACTCCGCGACCCGGTCACCGATGTGGATCCTGCCCTGCTGGTCGAGCAGATGAGCGAGCATTGCGGTGAGGGCCTTTGAGGCGCTGTAGATGACGTGCGGCGTCCCGGGCGTGTTGAGCACGGGCGCGTCACCCTCGGCGGCATCGGGGCCGACCCCCTTGGCCCAGCCGATCGAGCGGTCGAGCAGCACCTCACCCTCGCGCCGGACGCAAAGCGAGATCGCCGGATGCACACCGCTGCGGAACAGCTTCTCGACCCCGGTCCACATCCGCTCCACACCCTCGGAGTCGATGCCTCCGGCCTCGGGCGGCGCTTCCTCAGCGACCGTCGTGATCTCCTCGAGGTCCTTGGGGACATTGATCCGCCGGAAGGGATCGGGGCCGACCGGAAGTCGCGGGATGCCGACGCTCGGGGTCATGCTCAGGGCAGGCTATCCGGCCATCAGCTTGGCCGCGGCGTCCGGCACGTAGTTGTTGGTCTCCAGCGGGGGTCGCACGTAGCCCCTGTCGCTCTGTCGCTTCGGCAGCTTGATCTTGGTCGTCTTGCCACGCTCGTAGGGGACCTGCCCGAGCAGGTGGCTGATGCAGTTGATCCGCGCGTTGCGCTTAATCTCTGACTCGACCACGTGCCAGGGAGATTCCGGCGTGTCCGTGTGCACGAACATCTCATCCTTGGCCCGCGAGTAGTCCACCCAGCGGCGTTGCGACTCGAGGTCCATCGGCGAGAGCTTCCACTGCTTTCGCGGATCCTCGATGCGCGCCCGGAAACGCCGCTCCTGCTCCGCGTTGGAGACGCTGAACCAGTACTTGATCAGGATGATCCCGTCGTCGATCAGCATTCGCTCGAAGGTCGGCGCCTGCTGAAGAAAGCGCCGGTGTTCATCGGCGTTGCAGAAGCCCATCACCTTCTCGACCCCGGCCCGGTTGTACCAGGAGCGGTCGAAGAGGCGGATGTCGCCGGCGGCGGGGAGATGGGCCGCGTAGCGCTGGAAGTACCACTCGGTCTGCTCACGCTCGGTGGGTGCCGGCAGGGCGACGATCCCTGCGATTCGCGGGGACAGATGCTGGGTGATCCGCTTGATCACGCCGCCCTTGCCGGCGGCGTCACGTCCTTCGAAGACGACCGCGACCCGCGCGCCCTCTCGTGTGACCCAATCGGCCATCACTACCAGCTCGGCCTGCAGGCGCAGCAGTTCGTCCTCGTAGACGTTGCGGGGCAGCTTCGGTGTGGGTTCGGGCTGCTTCTTCTTGGCCATCGTCAGTCGAGTTCGAACTCGGTGCCGTCAGGCCCGAGGTTGGCGATCGCGCTGGAGCCGATCTCCGAGCGGGCGCCCCAGCTCTCGTGGATGTGGCCGCAGAGCACCAGCGCGGGCTGCTTGGCCTCGATCGCCGCGGCGATCGAGGCGCTGCCCAGGCTCGTCCCGCCTGAGTTCTGATCGCAATGCCCGTAGGGAGGGGAGTGCAGGATCAGGGTCGCGCCTGCCGGCAGCGGCTCGAGCATCTCCGTGGCCTCCTCCTCGTTGAGATCGAAGCTCCAGCCCCAGGGCGTGGTGGGGATCCCGGCCCCCAGGCCGAAGAACGTGTGGCCGTCGATCTCCGCGGTCTCGCCGTGCAGCACGGTGGCGGACTCCCAGCCCTCCGTGGCGCCGCGTAGCGCGACCTCGCTCTCGTTGTTGCCGGGCACCAGAAGGGTCGGCGCTGTGATCGCCGACAAGGCCGCAATCGTCTTCTCCAGGCCCCGGTGCTGGGAGGCGAAATCGCCCGCGCCGATCACGAGGTCGGCCTCCCCGCTGCGCTCGACCAGCCGGGCGGCGGTGCCCCGGTCGTTGTGCAGATCGCTGAAGGCGAGGATCTTCATCCGGGGACATCTTCCCAGTACGTGGGGCGATGCAGCAGTTCGAGCTTGCCGACCCTCAGGGTGCCGACCTCGAGCTCGTCGATACGCAGGCGCTTGATCGCCCCGTTGCCGATCCGCAGGCGCCCGATCGCGAGTGCGCCGATCGCCAGGGCTCCGACGGCCAGCGCCGCCAGGGCCAGTGCGCCCGTTGCCGCTGCGCCCTCGGCGCGCAGCCCGGTCGCCTCCTTCGGCGCGGTGTCTGTCGGGGCGATTCCGGTCACAGCCCGGCAATCATTTCACCATTCGCGTCACTAACCTCAGGGCGCATGGAAGCCGCCACGCAGCCGACGCCAGCCGGCCCACAGGCCGACGCGATCGTCGCCTGTCGTGGGCTCGCCCGGCGCTACGGGGAGGGCGAGGCTGCAGTGGACGCTCTGGCGGGGGTCGACCTGGATTTTCCCCGCGGCGAGCTGACCGCGATCGTCGGTCCCTCGGGATCCGGCAAGTCCACCCTCATGCACCTGCTCGCCGGTCTCGACAAGCCGACGGCGGGCAAGGCATGGATCGAGGGCATCGAAGTCACTGGTCTCGACGACAAGGGGATGACCGAGCTGCGGCGTCGGAAGCTCGGCTTCATCTTCCAGTTCTTCAACCTCGTGCCGGTGCTCAGCGCCGAGGAGAACATCGCCCTCCCGGTGCGGATCGCCGGCGACGAGATCGATCCGGCCTGGCTCGCGCAGTTACTCGAGATGGTGGGGCTCACCGACCGCCGCACACACCGGCCCTCGGAGCTGTCCGGCGGCCAGCAGCAGCGCGTAGCCATCGCTCGCGCTCTGGCCTCGCGCCCCGCTGTCGTGTTCGCCGACGAGCCGACCGGCAACCTCGACTCGAACTCATCGGCCGCCGTGCTCGACATCCTGCGTGGTGCGGTCGACGGCTTTGATCAGACCGTGGTGATGGTCACGCACGATCCCCGCGTCGCCTCCTACGCCAACCGGGTGATCGTGCTCGCCGACGGCAGCGTCGCCGCCGACCAGCAGGTCGCCGGTGAGGACGAGGTGATCCGGCTGATGCGGGAGCTCTGAGCGCCGGCGTGCTGAGGCTCGCGCTGCGCGGGCTGGCGACGCACAAGCTGCGCGGCAGCCTCACCGCCCTGGCAATCCTGCTCGGCGTGGCGATGGTCGCCGGCACGCTGATGCTGAGCGACTCGGTCAACCGCTCCTTCGACGACATCTTCTCCGAGGCCAATGCCGGCATCGACGTCAGCGTGCGAGCCAAACAGGAGATCGACGCCGGCTTCGACCTGCCCGAGTCCGGCGTTGCGCTGCCCGAGAGCCTGCTGCCCGAGGTGGAGGCCGTAGACGGCGTCAAGCAGGTGTCGGGTTCGATCGGCGATGCCACGACTATCGCGATTCTCGATGAGAACGGCGAGCGGATCGGCCCGCCGCAGGGCGGCCCGCCGCACATCGCGACCAGCGTCGAGCCCGAGCCGTTCACGCCCTACACCTATATCGAGGGGGGACCGCCCGCGGCCGACGATCAGGTCTCGATCGATTCCTTTACTGCCGAGGAGGAGGGCTACGAGCTCGGCCAGAGCGTGCCGATCACCGGTGCTGAAGGGGTTCGTGACTATGAGCTGGTCGGAATCAGCCGCTTCGGCTCAGGCGTGCCGCTCGGCGGCGCCAGCCTGGTCGAGTTCACACTGCCCGAGGCGCAGCGGATCACGGCCAAGCAGGGAGAGTTCGATCAGATTGCCGCGGAAGCCGACGATGGCGTCAGCCCCGACGAGCTGCGCGACCGGATCAAGGCCGCACTACCGCCAAAGCTGGTCGAGGTGCGGACAGGGGATGAGATCGCGACCGAGGATTCGCAGGACATCAAGGACGGTTTCAGCTTCCTGACGATCCTGTTGCTCGTCTTCGCCGGGATCACTGTCTTCGTCGGTGGCTTTCTGATCTTCAACACCTTCTCGATAACAGTGGCCCAGCGGACCCGCGAGTTCGGCATGCTGCGCACCATTGGCGCCTCCTCCCGGCAGGTGCTCAGTGCCGTGATCGTGGAGGCGCTCGCGATCGGCCTGCTGGCTTCGATCGTGGGCATCGGCGCGGGTGCCGGATTCGTCAAGGTGTTACTGGCGATCTTCGGTCTGCTCGGCTTTGAGCTGCCCCAGTCCGGTCTGCCGCTCGAGCCGCGCACCGTGGTCATCGCGCTGGCGGTCGGCATGCTCTCGACCCTGCTCTCGGCCGCCATTCCGGCGGTTCGCGCGACTCGGGTCAGTCCACTCGAGGCTCTGCGGGAGGACGGCGGCAAGCCCGCGGAGGCCGGCAGCCGGAGGCGCTCGATCATCGCCACGGTGCTTTCGGTCGTCGGGATAGCTCTGATCCTCCTCGGCTTGTTCGGCGGTTCCGACTTCGGGGCGGCGCTGGGGACGATGGGCCTCGGCCTGGTCCTCCTCTTCTTTGGGATCGCCGCGCTCGGCGGCAAGGCGGTGGCGCCATTCGCGGCCGGCATCGGGCGGCCGATTCAGCGACTGCGTCCGGTGACGGGCCAGCTTGCCCGAGAGAACACGCTGCGTAACCCGGCCCGTACCGCAACCACCTCCTCGGCGCTGATGATCGGGGCCGCTCTCGTCGTCTTCGTGCTGATGCTCGGCTCGGCACTCACCAAGTCCGTCGGCGAGGCGCTGGATAAGACCTTTACCGGCGATGTGGCAATTTTCAACGTCGACGGCTTCTCGCCGATCTCGGCCAGGATCGCTCCGGGGGTCGGCGACCTCGAAGGCGTGCAGTCGGCCTCGCCGCTGGCCGCAGCCGGTGGGCACGTCGAGGGAACTCCCGAGGGCGAGGACCAGCTGATCTACGGCTGGGACGCGGCCACGCTCACCGACGCCGCAGAGCTCGACTGGGTCGACGGCTCCGACGCGACACTGGCGGACCTCGGAGACGACGGCGCAATCGTCGAGAGCAAGTGGGCCGAGGACAACGACGTCGCAGTCGGCGACACGATCAGCGTGTTGACCCCGAGCGGGGAGACGGTCGGCGCCGAGGTCAAGGGCTCGGTCAGGGATCGCGTATCGCTGCTGGTCGAATCGGTCGCGCTGCCGATCGCGACGCTGCGCGACGACTTCGTCACCCGCCAGGACGCGCTCGTCCTGGTCTCCTTCGACGAGGGCGCCGACTTCGACACCGTCCGCACTGAGGTCGACGACCTGCTCGCAACAGATTTCCCCCAGGCCGAGGCAAGCTCGCAACAGCAGCTCAAGGACGACAACAAGGAGGCGATCCAGGGCGCCGTGTTCCTGATCTACGTGCTCCTCACTATGGCCGTGATCCTCAGCCTCGTCGGTGTCGTCAACACGCTGGTCCTGACCGTGCTCGAGCGCAAGCGCGAGCTGGGCATGCTGCGCGCGATCGGCGCCTCCAAGCGCCAGGTTCGGCAGATGGTCCGCTACGAGTCAGTGATCACGGCGATGATCGGCGCCGTGATCGGCACGGCGATCGGCATCGGCATCGGTCTGGCGGCGATCACGGCGCTCGCCGACGAGGGGCTCGTGCTGTCGATTCCGTTCGCCGGTCTGATCGCGGTCCTGATCCTCTCCGCGCTCGCGGGGGTCGTCGCCGGTATCTGGCCCGCCCGCCGTGCTTCCAGGGTGGAGGTCATGGAGGCCCTGCAGTACGAGTGAGGGCGCCCCGGCGCCCCGGACCCGACCGCTGCTCAGACGCGCGGCGTGTGAAAGCCGCGCAGCTCCTCGGCCATCGCGAGCGTTTGCTCGTCCACCTCGGTCTCGACCAGCTCGTATGTCTCCGCGAGCTCCGCGCGTAGGGCGGTCTTGAGCTCGCCGAGAAGTGGATCGGGATCGCCGGCGACCACGGGCGGCGAGCCCAGGGCTGCGGCCACGCTGCCGGCGGTCTCCGGATCCCAGTCGAGTCCGAGCTCGCTGTAGATCGGCACGAGGACGTCGCGGATCTCCTGCTCGCCGCGGAAGACGAGCACGCCGCCGACGTGGGCGCCACCGGCGACGACTCGCTGACCGATGCCGGCAAGCTTGGTGCGCCCCGCCCAGTTGATGCTCCATTCGCCGGGGCAGTACTCGCCCGGCACCTCGCCGACCCGTGCGTCTATGCCGAGGCGGCGCAGCGCGCCGGCGATCAGGTTCGCCATCTGTCCGAAGCGCTCACCGGTCCCCGAGCGGAGGCTCGGCTCGCGGCTGGCGCGGGAGAAGGCGAGCGTGCCCTCGTGGAACACGGCGGCCCGCCCACCGGCCATTCGCTCGACCGGCTCGTAGCCGAACTCGCGGGCGATCTGCACCGCTCGCGGATAGCCGCTGGCCAGCCGGTCGATTCGCCCGAAGGCGAGGCTGCGACCGGTCCTGTGCACGCGCATGGTTGTCGGCAGATCGCCTCTGGCGACCCGGCGCAGGATCGCCCCGGAGACCCCGGTTCCAAGCGCTGCGCGGCCCTCAAAGGAGCGATCGATCAGCGCCAGGTAGGGCTTTCGCGCTGTCGGGTCAGGTGGAGATGGCTTGTTCATGGGGTGCTCAAGAGTATTAACGAACTATGAGTAATTTCTTGCAAGTGTGAGCGTGCTCACACATAAACGGGTCCTGGACTGGCAGCATTTCTTGTGTCAACCCACCCCCCGGGCTGCGGACCTCAATGAAGGTTCGCAAACAACCACTCCCGCCCGGGGCCGCACCCGCGTCCGCGCCTCACAACAGATGGCGCGCCACCCCGCACCCCGTGGCCGGCATTGCCGTGCCCGGAGGTTCGGCCCACACATGACGCGTGGAGCCACACACCCGATGGAGGTGCCATGACGATGAACAACAAGCCCAACACTTACCCCAGGTCCGCGCGCTACACCACAGCTGCGCTCGCGACCGCCGCAGCCCTGGCAGCGACCGCATTCGCCGGTCCCGCCCTGGCGGCCGACCCGGTCGCCGACCTCGACATCGACGTCAACCTGAAGCGTTCCCATCTCGAGCGCTCGCTGGACGCGGCTGAGGCCCGGTCCGGTTACGAGAAGCTCTACCGCAAGGCCGACAAGCTCGACGTCGCCCCGAAGAAGAAGGCGACGGATGTCCGGATCAAGCCGGCCGACCTCGAGAAGAAGATGCAGGGCCTCCGCGCTGAGGTCAAGGAGGCCAGGAAGGCCGCCGCCGAGCCCAAGGTCGCGAGCCCCGACTCGCTTGGTGTCTCGCAGGGCACTCTCGAATCGATTGCCGCTTGTGAGTCAGGTGGCGACCCGACTGCCACCTCCGCCGACGGCACCTACCGGGGCAAGTACCAGTTCGACTACGGGACCTGGGCTTCCATGGGCGGCAGCGGCGACCCCGCCGCCGCTTCGGTTGCCGAGCAGGACTACCGCGCAGCGATGCTGTACGCGCAGTCCGGCTCCAGCCCGTGGCCGGTCTGCGGTTCATAGGCCGATCGGCTCGGGCATTCGCCTGAGCTCTGGAATCTGACGGCACAAGGGCCGGCCACCTGTGGCCGGCCCTTCGTCATTGAGGCGCCGGATCTGGTGAGCAGGCATGGACGACCCTCAACCGGCGCTTTGGCGCTGTCGATGCAGATCAGGTGAGCCCGAGCCCGAAGGACATCAGCCCGCGCCACGCCGCGGCGACGGCCGGGGGCCAGGACTTCGTCCTCGTCCAGGGTCTGCGCGACACGTGCGGCACCCTGCGCCGCTGGGCCGAGGCTCCGGGGCCGGTTCTGGGCGGCTGGTTCGGAGGGGCGCTGGCGACGGCGGTCCTGCTCCTGACCGGCACCTGGGTCTGCTCGCTGCTGTCCACCCCCGACATCACCCGGATCTACATCCCCGGGGTGAGCGGCCCGATAGAGGCCGGGGACTTCCTCGGGATCGTCGGTTCCAACCTCCTCGTCCTGGCGCTGCATGCGACGGCCTGTGTTGCCGGTTTCATCGCGGGGAGTTCCCTGCCTCTGGCTGCCTCACAGATGAGCGGCTGGCGCCGCTTCATCCACGAGCAGGCCGGACCGCTCGCGATCGGCTTCGTGGTGGCGGTCACGACCTTCTCCCTGATCGCGCAGTCGGTCGCCCTCGGCTTCTACGGCGCCACGCTCGGCAACGCGCTCGACATCCCCACATGGCAGTTGATCCTCACCGTGCTGCCCATGCACTCCTCGAACTGACGGCAGTCTTTCTGCCCCTCGCCGCCTGGCTGATCGCCAGCCGGCGCAGCGAGTGGCAGGAGCTGCTCGCCGCCACGCTCGTGACGGTCGCGATCGCGCTGCCGATGCTCGTCGTGTCGGCGATCATCGAGCTGCTGCTCTGGCCGCCGCTGCTTGAGGCAGCCTCGCCCGTCCTCGGCTGAACCGGAGCGTCGCCAGGAGGCTATTCGCCGTCGCCGGTGAGCGCGGCCCTGAACATGCGCTCCTCATCCTCGAAGAGGAAGCCGTAGAACTGCTCCCGCTCGAGCAGGATCCGGCGTTTGGTCTCGAGGGTGGCCCGGCGGGGGCGGGAGGCGATCTGGTCGGCCAACTCTGTCGCACGCTCCACTGACTCACCCTCACCGACGAGCTCTCCGACCACGCCGCTCGCCACCGCCTGCTTGCCGTCCAGCAGGCACGCGCTGATGCAGAGCTCGCGGGCCAGGGCGGCGGGCAATGCGGCTCGTGCCCAGGCGAACGAGGGCGGGATCCCGCGCGGCAGCTCGGGGAAACCGAACCGGGCCTGAGGCTCGGCGATCCGCACGTCGGAGGCGAGCGCCAGCACAAAGCCGCCCGCGAGCGCCGGACCGTTGACTGCGGCGATCACCGGTAGGGGGCAGTTGCCGACGGCCTGCATGCAGTCGATGCTGCTCTCCACGAGCTGCCGGCGGTTGTCCTCGTCACCCCCGAATTGCGTCGTGTCCATTCCCGAACAGAAAGCCGGCGGGGCTCCGGTCAGGACGACGGCCCCAACGTCCTCGGTGTTGAGCGCGCCGAGCTCTTGCGCCAGCAGCCGCCGCAGCTCGATCGAGAGCGCGTTGCGCTTTTCGGGACGGTTGAGCGTCAGCCGCAGCACCCCATCTGAGGTTGCGGCCGCGAGCGGCGGGGGCATCGGAGGGCTCAGGCCGCGTGGCGGCCGCCTGATCGCTGATTGCCGAAGCGCCGGTCGAGTAGGGCGGGGGAGTGGCGGCGGATCAACTCTTCGACGCAGCGGCGGCAGGAGCACTCGGGGATCGCGACGCCGGTCACCGGGCACACCGCGGTCCTCGGACGGGCCTGCCGCGGTACCCCGCCGGCTGCCTCGAGCTTGCGCCGCTGCTCGCTCACAAGCCAAAAACTAGACCGGTCATCGGTCGGAAACCCGCATCCTCCGATGGGTTCGGCACACTGCCCTGTGATGACGCCCGATCCCCAGCCTCTCTCGGAGCGGATCGACACCGCGGGCGTTCGCGTTCCCACACGGGGCAGTCGACGCCTCGAGAAGTTCCTCGCTGCTGCCAACGCCGACCAGGAACTTGCCGGGCGCTGGTACATGCAGCAGGTCACCTCCGAGCGGCTCAACATGTCCGATCACAGCCGCGTGCACATCCAGATCGTGGCCAATATCGCCCTGCGGATCCTGCGGCTCGCGGTCAAGGGCGGGATCGAGCCCGCGGCGGTCAGCGACCACGGGCTCAGCGACCGCGACGCCGAAGTGATCGTCACCGCCGGCGTCCTGTTCCACGACAGCGGCATGAGCATCCATCGCGTCGACCACGAGGCCTACAGCCTGTTCATCGCCGACCGCAAGCTGCGTGAGATGCTGGCCGAGATCTACTCGGAGCCCGAGCTGACCGTGATGGTCGCCGAGGCCCAGCACTGCATCATCGGCCACCGTCGCAAGGGCGAGCCCTACACGCTCGAGGCCGCGGTGGTCCGCATCGCGGACGCGCTCGACATGGCACAGGGCCGCGCGCGCCTCCCGGTCGAGCGCGGCGACGTCGGCATCCACGCGATCTCGGCCGCCGCGATCGACGAGGTCAACATCGAGAAGGGCGAGGAGCGCCCGATCCGGGTCGAGATCAAGATGAACAACTCCGCCGGCGTCTTCCAGGTGGACGACCTCCTGGCCACCAAGATCCGCGGCACCAAGCTCGAGGGCCACGTCGAGGTCATCGCCCACGTCGAGGGCGATTCCGAGAAACGCCTCCTGGGCGAGTTCCGGATCTAGGCGGCCGCGCCGGCCCAGTCCGTGCGCCCCGGGGCACACCGGCGCTCCACTGCGGATAGCCGACCGTATAGGTCAGTAGAACGCGTCAGAGTTTGCGCGCGCGTCAGGCGCCGGCGCCCTGGCCGCCGCGGCCCTCGCCGCCGGCGAAGCGGCTGGCGCCGCGGATCGCGATGTTGAGCACGTCGCGGCCGGAGCGGGCCTCGTAGGCGATGCCCTCCTCGAGCGGCATGGTGGAGCCCCAGATCGCCGCGTCGCGGTCGGCGAGCATCGTCTCCTGGGGAAAGGTGGCGAGGCCCTCGGCCAGCTCGAGCGCCCGCTCGAGGTGCTTGCCGGCCGGGACGATCTCGTTGATCAGGCCCCACTCCTGGGCCTCGGCTCCCTCCATGATCCGGCCGGTCAGGATCAGGTCCAGGGCGCGGCCGAGGCCGACGATCCGCGGCAGCCGCTGGGTGCCGCCGTCAATCAGTGGCACGCCCCAGCGCCGCTCCGGGTAGCCGAGCCTGGCGCCCTCGGCCGCGATCCGCAGGTCGCACCAGAGCGCCAGCTCCAGACCACCGGCGAGGCAGTAGCCGCTGATCGCGGCGATCGTCGGCTTGGTGGGGGTGAGGCGCGTGAAGCCCATCGGGCCCTCGGGACGGTCGACGTAGGCATCGACCATCTCCTCCGGCGGGTTCTCGCCGACCTCGGAGAGAGCCTTGAGGTCGGCGCCCGCGCAGAAGGCGAGCTCGCCCGAGCCGGTGAGGACCATCACGCGGGCCTCCTCGTCGGCCTCGAAGGCCCGGTAGCCGGCGAGCAGCTCCTCGGCGGTCTGGCGGTCGACGGCGTTGCGGCGCTCCGGTCTCTCGATCGTCACGACCGCGGCCGCGCCGATCCGCTTGTAGCTGGTGCGGGTCAGGTTCTCGGGTGGGGAGGGCATGGCGGCCATCCTATGCGCCGGGCGACCAGCGCTCGCCGGCGCTGACCCGCTCGAGCCCGACCCAGACCACATCGAGCGCGATCGCGACGATCTGCTCCCGCGACACCTCGGGCCGGCCGAGCCACCAGGTCGCCAATCCGGTCAGGCCCGCGCGCATCACCTCGGCCGCCATCTCCAGCGACGGGTCAGGTTCGCCGTCGCCTCCGGTGGTCGCGAGTCCCGCCGCCTCGCCCCCGAGGATCGCCGCCAGCGCCAGCCGCGCCTGACCCTGGATCTCCTCGTGCATCGCCCGGGCCTCGGGCAGCCCGGTGGTCTCGACGAAGTACATCCGGGGCGCGAACGGGTGCGACTGCACGTAGCGCGCCCAGGCATCGATCGCGGCCGGGATCCGCTCGCTCGCGGGCGCGCTGCCGTCGAGGTACTCCGCCCACATCTCGAGCAACTCACCCCTGGTGCGCTCCAACAGTCGCCGGTAGAGGTCGAGCTTGGAGTCGAAGTGGTCGTAGACCACGGGCGGGGTCACCCCGCTGCGGTGGGCGATCTCGGCGATCGCGGCCCCGTGGTAACCGGACTCCGCGAACACGTCCAGCGCCGCGGCCTCGATCAGCTCACGACGCGCTTCGCGGCTGAGCCGCCGCCGGGGTGGTGCCTCGGATGTCGATTCCGCTAACCTAATAGTAATTAGGTTAGTTCAACAGGAGGTCGGAATGCCTGACGCAGAGCCCATCGAGTTCGAGGATCCGGTCCTGGGCCACAAACTGAGCTTCATCGACACCGAGCGCGACGGGCAGCCGGTGACCCGGGTCGAGATGTGGGTTCGCCCGGGAGGAGGAGTCCCGCCGCACATCCACCCGGTCATCGAGGAGCAGTTCGAGGTTCTCGAGGGGCGTCTGCAGCTACTCAGCGGCCGCAAGTGGGGGGAGGCCGGCGCCGGCGAGACCGTGGTCGTACCGCCCGGCAAGCGCCACGCCTACCGCAACCGCAGCGACGCTGAGGCCCACGCCGTCTGCTGGGTCTCGCCACCGTCCGAGATGCTCGCGGGCTTCCTCGGCGACGCGGCCGAGCTGGCACAGGCCGGGCGCTTGACCCGCGGGGGGCTGCCCAAGCACCCCTCGGCAGTTCTGCAGGCCGCGGTCCTCGCCACGCACTACCGGCCGATGGTCGTGCTCGGCTCGCCCCCGATGCGGCCCTTCGGCCTCGACCGCGTGCTGATGCCGCCGCTGGCGCGGCTCGCATGTCGCCGCGGCTACGAGCCCGGCGCGATCATGGGCCGCTGACGGCGCTCTCCCTCGGCGCTGGACCCGCCGCCCGCCTCGGCCGGCGTCACGCGCGCCTGGCCACCGAACAGCGTCAGCAGGACGTACGGCGTCCACCAGAGGATGAAGAAATAGAACCAGTGCGTTGAGCCGACCTGTGTGAGGATCAGCAGCGCCGCGCCGAGCGCCGCGATCTGCAACTGGTCCCGGCGCCCCGGAATGAAAAAGACCGCGAGCCCGGCGAGCACCGGCAGGACCCGGACCAGGTCCTGGAGCCAGCCGAGCGAGGGCTCGAGTCCCCAGACGCTGAACGGTGAGCCGCGGGAAGCCTGGTAGCCGAACGTGCGGTCATAGAACTCCCGGAACCCACCCTCAGGGAGCAGCGGAACCAGCACCAGCGCCCAGACGACCACGAACGCCACCGAGAAGATCACGGCAGAGCGCCAGCGCCGCTCGCCGGTCCCGCCGGCGAACAGCGGCGCCAGTACCAGCGGCCCGAACTTGGCCGCCGCACCGGCCGCGACCGCGATCCCCCGCAGCAGCGGCGACCGCAGGGCGAGCAACGCCGCCAGCAGGAAGGCGCCGACCACGGCGTCGTTGCCGTTCACGTTGAGCGCGTACAGGGTGTACGGGTAGGCGAGCCAGGCGAAGGCCAGCGCCACACCGAGCGCCCGCCCCTCGGCGCCCTCGCGCAGCTTGCGCCCGCAGACCACGAGCAAGGCCACGATGATCAGGTCGAAGACGATTGCCAGGGCGTGGGCGGCGGGCAGCCCCTCGAGGCCACCGCCCCAGGGGAAGACCAGCTCGAAGGGGACGTAGAGCAGGTAGTTGAGCGGCCCGTAGCTGTCGCCGCGGTCGATCAGCGGTGTGAACTGCCCGTCGTAGATGCCCGCGCCGGAGGAGATCCGGTCGCTTCCGACAACTCCCGCGAAGCCGATGTCGATCACCTGCGAGTCGATGATGTTCAGCCCGATCCGGAACACGACGAGCGCTGCTGCACCCCAGGCGAGCCAGCGGATCGGCACGATCGGCACCAGAGGGCCCGAGTCCTCACGGGAGCGCGGTCGCAGCCCGGCAAGCGCCATGCGCACGAACAGGTAGCCGAGCACGGGATACACAAGCGGCACCGAGGCGACGATCTCGCCTTTGTTGAAGAAGAACTGGGAGACCGAGAACGAGAGCAGCATCAGCAGGTCGAGGTGCAACAGCCGGAGCGGCCGCTTGGGGTCGAAGAAGGGGAAGAAGAAGATCAGGCAGAGGGGGATCCAGATCCAGGCCTCGCTGACGTTGCCGGCCACCGCGTCCTCGTAGCCGCGGGCCAGCTTGACCTCGACCTGCTGATCACGCCAGGCCTCGATCAGGGTGCCGTCGTCGCCGACCACGGCCTGCGCCACCTCCTTCCCATCGGGATCGAAGTAGCTCACCTGCCAGCGGTCGCTGCCCCGGGTGTAGACGGTCGGCTCCATCTCCGGGCTCTCGGCACGCTCGTCGATCACCGTCCGGGCCTCATCGGCGATCGCCAGCGCCTCGGCGCCGGTCAGCTCGAAGGCGGGGACCGGCCGGTCGAGGTTGTTGACCTCGGTCAGCTCGGCCAGTGGCTCGGCGCCGAAGGGCGGCTGACCCGCGGGGTTCTCCTCCGCGCCGGCGAGGGTGGGGATGGCGAACCCCAGGGCGACGACGATCGCCGCCGTGACGGCGAGGAATGCGGCTCTCACGCCGCGAAGCTTAGGCCCGGCCCCCGCCGCTTGGAATAATCGCCGAAGTGAACGAGATCTCCTACGACCGTGCCGGAGCCGGCGAGTCCCTGGTCCTGATCCACGGCCTCGGCGCCACGCGCATGGTCTGGAAGCCCCAGATGGAGGCGCTGGCCACCGAGCGGGACGTGATCGCGCTCGACATGCCCGGCTTCGGCGACTCGCCGGTGCTCCACGGCGACACCCCGCCCACGGCGGCCGCGATGGGGATCGCGATCAGCGAGATGCTGGCCGGCATCGGGATCGAGCGCCCGCACGTCGCCGGCAACTCCCTCGGCGGCTGGGTCGCGCTCGAGATGGCAAAGGCCGACCGCGCCGCCTCCGCCTGCCTGCTCTCCCCGGCCGGCCTGTGGCAGAATCCGCTCGGCCCGCGCTCGGTCAACACACGCTGGCTGGCCAAGGTGCTGAAGCCGCTCGTGCTGGGGCTCGCCAGACACCGTGGCACCCGCGAGGGCATGCTGCGCACGGTTATCGGCCGCCCCGAGAACGTTCCGATCGACGACGCACTGCAGCTGATCCGCGAGTGGACCGACGCCCCCGGCTACAACGCCTCCAACCAGGAGATGCGGCGCCACATCTTCGAGGATCCCGAGCAGGTCACCGTTCCTGTGACCGTCGCCTGGGGCGAGCTCGACCAGCTCGTCGCTCCCCCCAAGGAGCACCGCAGGCCGCCCGGCGCCGAGTTCATCGTTCTGCCCGGCTGCGGGCACACCCCCAACTGGGACGACCCCGAACTGATCACCCGGCTGCTGCTCGGCGCGAGCTCGCGCCCCACGGCCGGCCGGGCGGACGCAGTCGCCTAAGACCTGGGGTGTAGCGGCCTAGAGATCGCGCTGGCTGATCAGGCCGCTCTGCAGAGCGCGCTGGACGAGCGTGACGCGCTTCTGGTTCTGCGGTACCTCGGCCAGGTCGAACTTGTCGAAGAGAGCGCGGAGGTGGGTCTTGACCGCGTCGACGCTCAGGTGCAGCTCGGCGGCGATGTCCTGGTTGCCGGCCGGCGTGGCGAAGGCGGCTCCGTCCTTGAACGGCCGGCAGAGCGCGACGAGCACGCGCTTCTGTGCGGGGGAGACGCCGGCCGCGGTCATCGCGTCGGTGGAGATCACCGTCGATTCCTGCCGCTCGCCCGGAGCGCGGAAGAGGATCCGGGTGCGCCCGGTGCGGACGATGTCGCCGTCGTGCAGCCGCTTGCGCCCCGAGACGCGGTCCTCGTTGACGAACGAGCCGTTGGTCGAGAGGCCGTCGTCGACCAGGGTGCAGCCCTCGGTGCCGATGAACTCGAGCTGGGCGTGCAGGGTCGAGACCTCCTTGTCCCAGTCGAGCGTGATGTCGGTCGAGCCGGCCCGCCCGATCCAGAGTTCCTTCTGCTCCGGCCCCACGATCAGGATCTGCTGCTCGCCATCGGCGTTGCGATAGGCGAGGAACGGCCGGCCCTCGCGCTCGGCCTCGATCTGGGCCTTGAGCTCGCCGCCCGTGATCGCCTTTGGACCCTGATCTTCCATTCCCGGAAACCCAGCCTCAGGGCTTGACGAGCACCTTGATCGACTCGCGCTCATCCATTGCCCGGTAGCCGTCGGGAACCTCACCGAGGCCGATCTCGCTGTCGAACACGCGTCCCGGCTGCAGGGTGCCGTCGAGCACCTCCGGCATGAGTTCCTCGATGTATGCGCGCGCCGGGGCGACACCGCCGCTCACGGTGACGTTGTTGAAGAAGCTCAGACCCGCGGCGGGGAGCGAGTCGAACTGGGGCACGCCGACGCGACCGACCGCGCCTCCGGGGCGCGCGATCCGGATCGCCGTGCCGAAGGCCTCCTCGAGGCCGACGCACTCGAGCACCGCGTGGGCTCCCTCTCCACCGGTGAGCTCGCGGACCGCCTCGACCGCCTCGCGGCCGCGCTCGGCGACCACGTCGGTGGCGCCGAACTCGCGGGCCAGGTTGGTCCTGTCCTCGTGACGACCGAGGATGATGATCCGCTCGGCGCCCAGCCGGCGGGCCGCGATTACGCCGCAGAGCCCGACGGCGCCGTCGCCGACGACCGCCGCCGTCTTGCCGGGCTCGACCCGGGCGCAGCGAGCCGCGTGGTGGCCGGTCGAGAGCACATCGGAGAGGGTCAGCAGCGAGGGCATCAGCGCGTCGTCGACCTCGACCGGCAACTTGACCAGCGTGCCCTCGGCCTGCGGCACGCAGACCGCCTCGGCCTGCCCACCGTCGACGCCGTCCCGACCCCAGAACCCACCGTTGGCGCAGGAGGTGTGCAGGCCCTCGCCACAGAAGTCGCAGGTGCCGTCGGAGAAGACGAAGGGAGCGACGACCACATCGCCGGGCGCGACGCTCTCGACCTCGGAGCCGACGTCCTCGATAACACCGATGAATTCGTGACCCATTCGTGCGCCCTCGGGATCGGGCTCCATGGTCTTGTAGGGCCACAGGTCACTGCCGCAGATGCAGGAGCGGGTGACGCGGAGCAGGGCATCGGTCGGCTTGCTGATCGTCGCGTCGGGAACTTCCTCGACGCGGACGTCACCGGCCTCGTACATGACGGTTGCGCGCATCGACTCAGGCTATTGGACGGCGGGTGAGAGCGAACGCCGACTCCCGAACGACCCTGGCGCCGACGCGCCCTGCGGGCCGGGATGTGATCGAATGATTCCCGCCTTGCCCGAGTCAGTCGATCGACGCCGTGTTCTCGCTGCCTCGGCAACCCCTCTGGCTTCGATCTTCGGCTCCGGCTTCTTGATCATCGTCCCGGTCCTCGAGCGCACGCTGGGCGCTCTCTCCGTGATCGGGGTCTCCGCGGTCTGTGCCGTGGCCTGGTTCGCGGGGACCGCGGTTCGCCACTGTGTCCGGGTGGTCGAACCGCTCACCGAGAGCGGCGAACTCGACAGGACCTCCCGGCGCCTGGACCGCACCGCCGACGCCGTAATCGTCGTCGCCTACATCATCTCCGTGGCGTTGTATCTGCGAATCATGGCCCAGTACATCGTCAGCTTCGCAGCCGACGGTGGCTCGCCCGCCGCCGAGAAGATCATCGCCTGCGCGACCGTGGCGCTGATCATCGGAATCGGCATCTCGCGCGGCTTCCATGGACTCGACCTCCTGGAGCGGGCCGGCTTGATCGCCGTACTCGTCCTCGTCACGTTGCTCGGTCTGGCGCTCGTAATCGAGGACGCCACGACCCTCTTCGGGCCCGGGCTCGATCTGCCGCCGGTGCCCAACAGGGGGCTCGGGGAGGTGCTGATGGTTCTCGGCGGGATCGTGATCACCGTGCAGGGCTTCGAGACCGTGCGCTACCTGGGGGACGAGTACGACGGCGAGACGCGGATCTGGGCCTCACGCCTCGCGCAGGCGGTCGCGGCATCGATCTACATCGGCTTCGTGATCGTCGCGACGCCGGTCATGGGCCTCGGCGGTAGCGACGGCCCCGACGAGACGCTGCTCGACATCACCGGTCGGGTGGCGCCGTTCCTGGCGCTGCCCCTGGTACTCGCAGCCGTGCTCAGCCAGTTCAGCGCGGCCACCGCCGACACGGTCGCCGCCGACGGCAACCTCCGCGGGCTGCTCGATTGGATGCGCGACTCGCGCCCTTACCTGGTCAGCGGCGCAGCGGCGATCCTCCTGGCCGCCACGGTCGGCACCTTCGCGATCATCGCCATCGCCTCACGCGCCTTCGCCGCCTACTACGCGCTGCAGGCCCTGATCGCGATGCGCACGGCCGAGGGCCTTCCGCGGAAGATCGGCTTCGGGGCGCTGGCCGTGCTGATGGGCGCGATCACGCTGCTGGCGGTGCCTGCCGGCTGAGCCGACGAGCAGCTGTCCGTTGCGCCGGGGACTATGCTTTTGTCGTGCTGCGGCGACCGCCGCGGGTTCGGAGAAGGACGGGGATCTTGGGGCAGTGGGGCTTGGACTATCGGTGGAGGGGCAGGCTGGGGCTCGCTGCAGGCGGAGTGCTCGCAGCCCTCTTCATGCTGGTCGGGGCCGTCGACGCCGAAGCAAAGGTTTCCAAGCGCGATCAGGAGCGCCCGAACATCGTCCTGATCCAGTCCGACGACGCGACGATCGGCGACCTCGAGTACATGCCCACCGTCCAGAAGCAGTTGATCAAGGGCGGCACCGGCTTCTCGAAGTTCTTCAATTCCTACGCGCTCTGCTGCCCGGCGCGGACGACCCTGCTGACCGGCCAGTTCGCACACAACCACCACGTGCTGAGCAACTTCTTCTCCAACGACGGCGGCTACTACACGTTCGATTCGCTGCCGGGCAAGCGCAACCAGAGCAACTCGCTGGGACCCTGGATGCAGGCCGCCGGCTATCGCACGGCTCTGGTCGGCAAGTTCCTGAACGAGTACGGCGTGCGCGACCGCCGCGAGGTGCCACCCGGCTGGAACGAATGGGCGGGGCTGGTCGATCAGTCCACCTACGACTACTTCAACTACGCGATCAACCACAACGGCAAGCTCGACTTCCACGGCGACCGCGACTACGCCAAGAAGCAGCTGCGGCTCGGTACCGTCTCGAACGCGCACCCCCCGACCAGCTTCCAGGAGCTGCTCGGCATCTTCCACAAGGTGTTCGACCCCTACGACGAGTTCGGAGCGCAGAAGAACAGGGACTACACGATGAACGTGACCGGTGGTTACGCCGCCCGCTTCGTGCGCGACAGCGCGCCATCGAAGAAGCCGTTCTTCCTCTACTACTCGCCGCCGGGCCCACACGCCGAGGAGACCAACCACCTGCAGGGACTGCGGCCCGGGGCTCCGGGGCCCGATCCCCGCCCGCCGGCGCGCTACCGCCACACCTTCGACGATGTCGAGCTGCCCAGGCCTCCCTCCTTCAACGAGTCGGATGTCTCCGACAAGCTCTCCAACATCAACGAGCAGCCCGAATTGACCCCGGCACAGATCGACGAGATGACGGCCAACTACCGGGGCCGACTCGGGGCCGTGCGCTCGGTCGATGACCAGATCAGCCGCATCCTCAAGCAGTTGCGGCGCGCTGGCGAGCTGCGCAACACCTACGTGATCTACAACTCCGACAACGGCTTCATGCAGGGCGAGCACCGGATCCGCAGCTCCAAGTTCCTGCCGTTCGAGCCCTCGATCCGCACGCCCACCGTGATCGCCGGACCGGGCATCAAGCCGGGTCGGACGCTCGGCCGCAACGCAATCGATGTCGATCTCGCGCCGACCATCCTCGACATGGCGAACGCCGAAGCCGGCCGCGTCCAGGACGGGATCTCCCTGCTGCCCGCTGCCAAAGGCAAGCGCAAGCTGCCGAAGCGCCGGCACGTGCCGGTCGAGGCGCTGCGCCCACTGTTCAAGTTCTATACGCCGCTCACCGCCTTCGACGTTCCCTACTACGGGGTGAGGACCAATCGCTACAAGTACGTGCACTGGTCCTTCGACGAGGTTGAGCTCTACGATCTGCGCAAGGATCCCGACGAACTCATCAACCTGGCGCCCAACCCCGACTACGCCAAGATCGTCGATCGGCTCGAGGCGGAAGCTGCGGCGCTGCAGAGGTGCAAGGGCGTCGAGTGCCGCCGCTGAGCCTCTACGGCCGGCACGTTCCGACTCTCTTCATCTGATCGCAAGGCCCGCGGGCTACCCTGTTGAGAGTACGTCGAGCACCGACGGACGATCCCGACAGGAGGCATCGAAATGCTGTTCCGATCCCGCGCCAAAGGCGTCCCCAGCCCAGAGGAAACCCTTCCCGGCCGTGACGCGCCGCTGCCCGATCCAGGGCCACACCACGTCAACGGCACCCGGATCATCCCGCCCTTCCCCGAGAATCTCGACACGCTGATCCTCGGGGCCGGTTGCTTTTGGGGTATGGAGCGCTTCTACTGGTCGCTCGACGGCGTCTACACCACGGCGGTCGGCTACGCAGGCGGCACCACGCCCAACCCCACCTACGAGGAGACCTGCACCGGGATGACCGGCCACACCGAGGCGGTGCTGGTCGTCTTCGACCCCGAGAAGATCTCCGTGGACGAACTGCTCAAGGTCTTCTGGGAGAACCACGACCCGACCCAGCACATGGGTCAGGGCAACGATCGCGGCAGCCAGTACCGGACCGCGATCTACACCAACTCAGAGGCCCAGATGGAGGCCGCGACCGCCAGTCGGGACCGCTACCAGGAGAGCCTCACGGCAGCCGGCTTCGGCGAGATCACGACCGAGATCGCACCCGCCGGCGAGTTCTACTACGCCGAGAACTACCACCAGCAGTATCTGGCCAAGAACCCGGGTGGCTACTGCAACCACGGCTTCTGCCAGGTCTCCTACGACCTCGCCGCCCACGGCCAGGGGGCAACCACCGAGCGGTAGCGGCCCCCGGCGCGTGCGCTCGGGCCCTACCTCCGTCGAGCCCAGGTCGCGCTTTGCCGTAGGCTTGATCAATGCATGCCGACATACCTACGCGCGCGGACCTACGACGGCTGGCCGCGGAGCGTTCCACCCCATGCGCGACGCTCTATATGCCTACGACTCCCGTGACCATCGAGGCACAGGGAGATCGGATTTTATTCAAGAACCTGAGCTCGCAAGTCGACCAGCAGCTCGAGGACGGCGGTGCCCCGTCGCACGAGCGCAGGGCGATCAGCGACTCGCTCGCGGACCTCGGGGCAGACGATCATTTCTGGGCGCACCAGGCAAACAGCCTCGCGGTCTTTACCACTCCGGCTTCGATCAGGACCTACCGCCTGGCGAACTCGCTTTCGGAGTTCGCCGGCGTCGCCGACCGGTTCGACATCAAGGAGCTACTCCGGGCCGTCACATTTCCCAACGCCTGCTTCGTGCTGGCGTTGGCGCAGGGGTCCGCTCGTCTACTTGAGATCGCCGCCGATGTACCGCCCCACGATGTCCGTGTCCCGGACCTGCCCGCCGACGTTGCCTCGGCGGCCGGCAAAGCATCGATCGGAGGCCGCAGCCCGACCGGCCGCCTCCAGGGATCGGAGGGACAGAAGGTGCGGATGGCCCAGTACGCCCGCCAGATCGAGACCGCTCTGCGCGGCGTACTCGCCGGTCGTGACCTACCGCTGATCCTTGCCGGCGCTCCACCCCTGGACGCGATCTTCCGCTCGATCGACAGCAATCCGAACCTCGCAGAGGAAGGAATCCGCGGCAACCCCGAAGAGCTGTCTGACGCTGAAATCAGTGAAGGGGCCCGCGCGGTGCTCGACCGTATCTATGCCGACGACCTGGACCGGACGCGCTCCCTCTTTGAGGAGCGCGCATCACAAGGCCGAGGCGTCGTTGAGCTTGGCGACGTGGCCAGGGCGGCAACATTCGGCGCGATTGACACGCTCTTCGTCGACATCGACGTCAGGCTCCGCGGGAGCATCGACGAACAGTCCGGGCTGGTTGAGACCGACGACAGTGGAGTCGGCGACTATGGGATTGCCGATGAGATCGCGCGCCGCACGATGGAGCACGACGGTCGAATCCTGGCCGTGCGCGCCGCCGACATCCCCGGTGAGGGCCCCGTGGCTGCGATTCTCCGATATCCCGTTTGAGGCAGAGCCGCTACGCGGTGAGATATTCAGCCCGTGACTGATCAGCCAGAACGCTGCGCGATCGTGACCGGCGGCGGCAGCGGCATTGGCCTCGCAGTCGCGCACCGCCTTGGTGCCGATGGATTCGGCTTGATTATCAGTGGGCGGCGAGCCGAGGCCTGCAAGGCCGCCGTGGAGGAACTGCGGGCGGCGGGCTGTATCGCGGTGGCGGCCCCCGGTGATGTCGGCGATCCCGAGGATGCCCGACGGCTCGCGGAGCAGGCCATCGCGCGCTTCGGCCGCATCGATGTCCTGGTCAACAATGCGGGGATCGGGGACACCGGTGCCGTGCTCGAGGAGACCCTGGAGAGCTGGGAGCGGGTCATGCGGACGAACCTGACCGGCGCCTTCCTGGTCACCCAGGCAGCGCTTCCGGCGCTGATCGAGCATCGGGGATGCGTGATCAGCATCTCCTCCGTGAATGGCTACCGGCCGGGGCCTGGATGGGCCGCCTATTCCACCTCCAAGGCTGGCCTGATCATGCTGGCGCGGACGATCGCCAGCGACTACGGACCGCAGGGTGTGCGCGCCAACTGCATCTGCCCGGGCTGGATCCGGACCCCGATGGGGGATGCCGACATGGATGAGGTGGCGGAGTCGCAGGACACGGATCGCGAAGGGGCCTACCGGCTGACCCATCGCGACAACCCGATGCGCCGACCAGGCGAGCCCGAAGAGGTTGCCTCGGTCGTGTCCTTTCTCGCCGGCCCCGACGCCGCCTACGTCAACGGTGTCACTCTGGCTGTGGACGGCGGCACCAGCATCGTCGACCCCACCGCCGTGAGCCGGTTTCGGACCTGAGCAGGCCGCTCGCGGATGAGCCCTAGAGCGGCTGCAGTCGCTTCTTCTTGACGCGTGCCAGCTTCCGCTTGAGCCGCTTGAACTGCTTCTCCTGCGCCGGTGAGCGGTCGTAGCCGGGAAAGGCGATGTTGGTCTTCTCGTTTGGGTCCTTGCGCAGGTCGTACATCTCCCACTCCGGCTTCTTCTCGTGCTCGACGTCGTAGTACTTGGCGATCTTCCAGCGGCGCTCGCGGATGCTGACGATGTGGTTCGGGGGCCCTGGATAGGGGCCGTGGGATTGGCCCGACTGGTAGTCGTCGTAGGTGAAGACGACATAGTCCTGAGGCCTCCTGGCGGAGGTGCGCAAGACCAGGGGTGAGTAGTCGACCCCCTCCCAGTCGGCCCGGGCGCTCTGTGGTGCGTCCGCGAGACTCGCCAGCGTCGGCAGAAAATCGACGTGTGAGACGAGGGCGTCGGTGCTCAGCGGCCGGGGATAGAGCTTTGGGTTGGAGTAGACGAGCGGCACGTGGGTCGCCTCCTCGTAGACGTTGAAGTTCTTCTGTCGCAGTCCGCCGTGTGCGAGGCCCATCTCGCCGTGGTCCGATGTGCGGATGAGCAGCGTGTCGTCGAAGAGGCCGGTCTCCTGGAGCTTGTCGAGGACGGTGCCCAGATAGGCGTCGGAGGAGCGCATCAGGTTGCCGTAGAAGTTGAGGTAGTTGCGCTTCTCTTCGTGCGTCTTCAGCTTCCCGGTCAAATTGAAGATCCGCAGGAACTCCCTCTGGACCCTGGGCTTGGTCAAGAGCTTCTCGTCGACCGTCGCCGGCAGACGGATGTCTCCCGCAAGCCAGGAATCGTCGTAGTCGGCATCTTCGAACGACGAGCTCGGGTAGAAGAGGACGTCGTGCGGGTTGACCAGTGAGATCACCAGGAAGAAGGGCTGCTGCTGGGCCGCCGTCGACTCCAGGTACTGCAGGGCGCCCTCGGTTCCGTCGGCAGTGTTGCCCTCCGAGTAGATGAAGCGACCGTCGTTGTTGACGCTGCCGCCGCCGGCCTCGGAGACGTCCTGGTTGGCGCCGGCGTCAGGTGGATCCCAGCGCGAGAACCCGTACTTCTCGAGGTCGGCCGGGCCGGGGTTGGCCGGCTTCGAGCAGTGCCACTTGCCCTTGTAGACGACGTTGTACCCGGCCGCGGCCATCACCGAGGCGGGATTGTCGAAGTCAGTGGCCAGCTCGACCTGCGGATACTTCGGCGGGTCCATGCCCTGCTCGAGCGTGTACTTGACGCCGTGCTGGGCGGGGAAGTAGCCGGTCATCAGGGTCGAGCGGGCCGGCGAGCACATGCAGGCGTTGGTGAAGGCGCAGTCGAAGCTCAGGCCGTGTCGCTTCAGGCGCCGCATTCCGGGCAGGTTCTTGCGTAGCCAGTTCGGAGGGAAGTGCTGGATTGCCCGCTCCTGGTCGGTGAGGAAGAGGATCACGTTCATGCCGGCGGCGCTCGAGCCTGAGCCTCTGGAGGCGGCGAGCGCCCGCTCCACCCCCGAGCCGGCGCCCTGGGCCAGAACCGCCCCCGCCGCCGCTGCCGCTCCGGAGTCGAGCAGCTGCTTGCGGGTCAGCCCCTGCTTGCGCTCGCGTTCAGCCGATTGATCCATGCTGTCCTCTCTGCTGGGAGTGCGCGCCGTCCGCCGCTCTCCTGTTGGGTGGGACTCGACGCCGGAAGACCGCGACGGCGTCACTGCGAAATGCGGTGACGTAGAGGTGGTGGCCGTCGGGGCTCAGCGCCAGCGAACTGGCCCCGCGCAGGGCGCGGCCGCGCTTGCAGTCGGAGTTGGAGGGGTGGGTGAGGCAGCCCGGCCGGCCCGACTTCTGCATCACCCCGCCGGTGTCAGCGTCGCGATCGAGGACGCCAATCGCGCCCGACTCGAAGGATGCGGTGTAGACGTTGGCCCCGTCCGGTGAGACGGTGATGCCCTCCGGTGCCTCGAGCGCGTGGCCGAGCGAGCAGCCAACCGCGATCAGGTAGACCAGACAACCCGTGGTCCCCGGGTTCTGCGTGAGGCTGGAATAAGAGGCTCTGGTGAAGGATGTGACGCTGTTGCTGAACAGCGACGTCACATAGGCATTTTCATTGTCGGGGCTGGCCTCGACCGCGTTCGCACCGCTCAGCTGAGTGCCGGTGGTGCAGCCGCTGAGGTCCTCGTCCACGATGCAGCCGCTGCCGTCCAGTGCCTCGGTCAGGACTCCACTGGCCCGATTGCGGGCGAAGGTCACGGCCGCATTGGAGACGGCGCTGGCGACGAAGACGCTGCGGCCATCGTTGCTGATCGCCATGCCCTCGGGAGCGTCCAGCGCCAGCCCTGTGGCGCAGCCGGCCGTGGGTGCGTTGGTGATGCAGCCCGCCGAGCCCTTCAGCTGGTGCAGGGAGCCGCCGGAGCGGCGGCCGAAGGCGGCGATCGAGTTGCCGAAGAAGGCGCCGACATAGACGTTGCGGCCGTCGGGGCTGACGACGACCACGTCGGAGCCGAGCATCGCGCGGCCCGCCTCGCAGCCGGGGGTAGGCGCTGTTGCGATGCAGCCGTTGCCCTCGAGTTGCTTGAGGCGCCCGTTCTTGCGAATGCGGCCAAAGATCGTGATCGAACCACTCCGACGAGACGTCGCGTAGACGGTGCGGCCGTCGGGGCTGACGGCGACCGAGTTTGGGGCGTCGAGACCGATCGCCGTCGCGCAGTGATGGGCGCCCTCGGCCGCGATGCAACCCGCGGCACCCTTGGCCTGCGTCAGCGTCCCCTTGTGATGGTCGCGTTTGAAGATCGCGATCGAGTCACTCGTCGAGGCGGCCACATAGACGTTCCTGCCGTCCGGGCTTACCGCCACGGCCCGCGAACCCAGGAACGGGCCGGGCCCATTGAGAGCCCGCACCAAGCTACAGGAGCGGCTCGGTCTCGATCCGTCGACCACGCAACCGCGCTCCCCGGGAAGCTGGGTCAGCCTGCCAAGCTTCGTCGCATGCCCTCCACCCGCCGCGGCTGAGTCAGCCGCCGCCACGGCCGGAACGAGGGCCGCCGCCAGGCCGACCAACAGCACGATCGCTCGCGGCGCGATCATGCTGCGATCGACGATCGTCACTCCCCGGCTTCGCTCTTCGAACATCTCAGAAACCTCTCCGCAGGCAGATCCAGTCGAGGTCTGCGCCGAGCGAGGGACGAAAGTAGCGAGGAAGTCGCCAACAGTCGCGGAGTGGAGAACCACCGGCCGACGCGCCTGTGACAAATCTAACATGCGCTGGAAACTGGCGCGACGACTGAGCGCGGCTCTACGATCGCTCCGAGGTGATGAACGGAGGGGACAGCGGTGCACGCGGCGGGACGTCCGTCGACCCGAGCGGGAGGGGCGCCGAGCCACTCCCCCGGCTCCCCCCGAGACCGGAGCGGACCGAGAGTGGGTTCGAGCAGTGGGCCGCCGCCGCGACCGAGCGGGCCGACCCCTTTATGGCTTGGCTCGGCGTCGTGTTCGCGCTGCTCGTGGGCTTCGACCTCACCGTCGAGACGAGTCCCGCCGCCTCGCGCGCGATCGAGATCATCAGCTGGCTCATCTGGGCGACGTTCGCGGTTGAGTTCACTGTGCAGCTCTGGCTCGCGCCGGCCCGGCTCCAGTTTCTGCGGAGGTTCTGGTGGCGCCCCATCCTGCTCCTGCTCCCCTTCCTCCGCGTGCTCAGCTTCCTCCGTCTCGCGCGGCTGGGCAGGGCCCTCCCGGCCACTCGGGTGCTGTCCTCCTCCTATCGCGCGGCGGGCACGGCGAAGTTTCTGATCCGCTCCAGGATCAGCTACCTCGCCGCAGTCGGCGTCGTCGGCGCGATCGCAATCAGCGAGCTGATCTATGTGTTCGAACGCGATTCCGGCGAGGAAGCGTTCGACACGTTCGGCGATGCAATCGTGTGGTCACTCTCCACCGTGATCGCGATGCAGGCCGACCCGGTTCCCGCCAGCCCCGGCGGCAAGGTCGTGATGATCGCCGGGTTCCTCCTCGGCCTCATCCTGATCGCCTCGCTCGCCGGCGTCGTCGGGAGTTTTCTCGTCGACGAGCGGCGCGAGCGGGCCGAGGCAGCGACCTGAGATTGCTCAAACCTGGCAGTCTCCTCCATCGCCAGGAGCCGCAGCGGATGGCAGCTCGGACCTGGAGCCGCGAATCCCTACCGATTACCCGGGCTCCGCAGCGACTCGGACGCTAGAGGACCCGCCGAGCCAGATAGATCGCGAGCAGGACAAGGATGACGATGATCAGAATGGTGACGACTGAGATGGTGGACTCCTTCACTGATGGGCTGATGCCCGTGTTTTTATGCCGCGAATCGCTTACGGCGCTCAAACCGCAGTCTACTCCTGAGCCGCGGCGACGCTGCGGCATCCCAGCACCACCTGAAGACGCTCCAACCTGCGATGTGAGCACGCTGCTTGTTGCGAAGCAGTCCGCTCCCTTGTTAAGGTCGCGCGGACCAGGCCGATGCGAAAGACGGGAGAACACTTGAACGCGTGCAGACTCACGGCGGCGGCTTTGGCGATGGCAATCGCTCTCGCAGGCTGCGGAGGCGGAGATGAGAGCTCGACGACACCGGAGGCGCTGAGCAAGGACGAGTTCATCGCGCAGGCCGATCAGATCTGTGCGGATGCCAACGACTCGCTCGAGACAGCCATCGACGATGCGTCCTCGTCAGGCCAGCCTTCGCCGGAGGTGCTCACGCAGTTGATTACCGACACCCTCCTGCCCACCGTCCAGGGCGCGGTCGACCAGATCCGCACCCTCGCCGCCCCCACGGGCGAAGAGGAGCAGGTCGCTGAGATCCTCGACTCCTTCGATCGGTCGATCGAAGACGCGCGGGCTGATCCGGAGGCGGCGTTGAACAGCACGAGCCCCTTCGAGGAAGCCGAGCAGCTGGCCGCAGACTTCGGACTGCAGGAATGCGACAAGCTCTGAGCCGAGGCCGCTGAGCAGGACGCCCTGAAGGGAGTCGTCGGGATCCGGTCTCCAGGTCGGCCCCGAATCCTCAACACCCACCCTCGGTAGCGTTTCGGCCGTGTCCCGTGGGGTGAGCACCGGTCGGTTGCGCGGCTTCACCGTCTCGCGGCTTCGGTCTCCGCAGAACCTGCCTCCTGGCACCGTTGCGATTGCAGCGCCGGTTGCGGTTGGCCGGTCGCGGAGTCCTCAAGAAATGGGCCCTAGCGTCTACTACAGGGTTGAGCGGCTTGTGACCATGGGCGGTACTGGGCTCGAACCAGTGACCCCCTGCTTGTAAGGCGTGGGGAGTTGGTCGCGTTGAGTCGAGCAGTTCGGCTCTGGCAAGCGGGATGTGGCCTGGTGCGGCGTTGAGCCAGACCGGACCGATTGCTGGGGATTACCGTGGATTACTCCCGATTCGGGCACCAGAACGGGCCTGGTGCCCAATGAGGGCTATCCCGGCGAGGTGGGACTAGGGCTTTCAGTGGCTCCCGGCAGCTGCCGCATGGACCTGACCCGCTTTCGGGGCAGGTCCAGCATCAGCCTGTTGATCTGGGCCTGTGTAGGATCGGCTTGAGCCGCAAACGCGGAAGACGCGCCCCAACGAGGAGATGATGACATGGAGAAGATCCTGGCCACGCACGAGGTCGAGGACGTCGATCATTGGTTCAACTCGCCGGCGCGGCAGGAGTTCTTTGGCGAATACGGAATCACGGCAACGCCGTTCCGGCCGCAAGACGGGTCGAACCTGGTCGCGGTGCTGATCGAGACACCCGACCGCGAGACCTTCGACAGGGCAATGCAGGCAGACGAAGCCGCGGAAGCGATGAAACACGACCGCGTGAACCCGGAGACGCTGAAGATCTTCGAGCCGAACTAGGC
>JBBRAH010000025.1:0-46377 GCA_038206985.1 Solirubrobacterales bacterium | reverse complement strand
GAGAGCGCCGTGGGCTACGCGATCGCCGACCAGCTCGGCTTCGCCGAGGCCGACGTCAACTGGGTCGTGGAGCCGTTCAACTCCTCCTACCGTCCCGGTCCCAAGAACTTCGACTTCGACCTCAACCAGATCTCGATCACGGAGAAGCGCTCCCAGGCCGTGGACTTCTCCGCGCCCTACTACGAGGCCGACCAGGCGCTCGTCGCGCTCACGGGCTCGGATCTGGCCGATGCCACCTCGCTCGCCGACTTCGCCGACGCCTCGATCGGCGTGCAGATCGGGACGACCAGCCTCGAGGCGGTCACCTCAACGATCCAGCCGAGCACGGAGCCGAAGGTCTTCGACACCTCCAACGATGTCGTCACCGCCCTCAAGCAGGGCCAGGTGGACGCAGTCGTCGTCGATGTCCCAACCGCATTCTTCCTCACCGCGGTCCAGGTTCCGGACGGCCAGATCGTCGGCCAGTTCCCCGCCCCCGACGGCGATGAGTGGGGTGCCCTGCTCGGCAAGGACTCCGAGCTGACCGCCTGCGTCTCGGCCGCGGTCGAGGAGTTGCGCGCCGGCGGCGAGCTGGAGTCGATCAAGAAGGAATGGATCAGCGACGCGACCAAGGCTCCGGTGCTCGAGTAGCCGCGAGCGCCCTGACATCGGGCGGGGAGGCCGGAGACACCGGCGTCAGCGACCGCCGGGCCGAGCGGGCAGCGGCGTACCGGGCGCGCGATCGGCGGGGAATGCTGATTGCGGGAGTTTCGACGGTGATCGTGATCGGTGGCCTCGCCGCTGCCGTCCTGACCAGCCCCGGCTGGCCCAGCCTGCGGGAGACATTCTTCAACTGGGAGGTCTTCAAGGAGTCCTTCCCGGGCATCGCGAAGGCCTTCTGGCTCGACATCCGGGTCTTCATGGTCGCCGAGGTCGCGATCCTCGCCCTCGGTCTGCTGGTCGCCCTCCTGCGTACATCGACCGCGGCGGCGCTGTTCCCGGCCCGGCTCCTCGCCGTGCTCTACACCGACATCTTCCGCGGCATCCCGACGATCCTGCTCGTCTATCTGGTCGGCTTCGGGGTGCCGGCGCTCGCGGTCGCCGACCCGGACGGAAGCGGCGCCGCGCTTGGCTGGCTGCCTACCAATCCGGTGATCCTCGGCGGCTTCGCGCTGACCCTCTCTTACGGCGCCTACGTGGCCGAGGTCTACCGGGCGGGCCTGCGCTCGGTCCATCCGGGGCAACGGGAGGCGGCGTTGGCCGTCGGTCTGACCGAGCGCCAGACGACCCGCCACGTGGTGCTGCCGCAGGCAATCCGGTCGGTCGGCCCACCCCTGCTCAACGACTTCATCGCGCTCCAGAAGGACGTCGCCCTGATCGCGATCCTCGGGGTCACCGGTGAGGCCTTCCGCCAGGCCCAGATCGCCGCCTCGACCGACTTCAACTACACGCCGCTGCTCGCCGCGGCCGTCCTCTATCTCGCCGTGACGATCCCGCTGGCCCGCCTGCTCGATCGCTGGCAGCGGGGGCAGGTCCGATGAGCGCCGCCGTGCCCGTCGGCACCGGGACGCCGGTGATCGAGCTCCGCGGGGTCACCAAGTCCTTCGGCGAGCTCGAGGTCCTCGGCGGGATCGACCTATCGGTGCACGAGCACGAAGCCGTGGCGCTGATCGGAGCCTCGGGCTCGGGCAAATCCACTCTGTTGCGCTGCATCGACCTGCTCACGGAGATAGACGATGGCGACATCTTCCTCGACGGCGAGGTGATCACCGACCCCTCCGTTGACGAGGTCTCGGTCCGCCGGCGTCTCGGCCTGATCTTTCAGGCCTACAACCTCTTCCCGCACCTGACTGCGCTCGAGAACGTGGTGCTCGGCATCCACAAGGGCCACGAGGTGCCGCGTGCCGAGGCCGAGGTCACCGCCCGCGAGCTGCTCGCCCACTTCGGGCTCGGGGGCCGCGAGGATGACAGTCCCGCTCACCTTTCCGGAGGCCAGCAGCAGCGCGTCGCGATCGCCCGCGCGTTCGCCTCGAAGCCGCGGGCGATGCTGCTCGATGAGGTGACCAGCGCTCTGGACCCCGAGCTGGTCGGCGACGTCCTGCGCGCGGTTCGTGAGCTCAAGGACGAGGGCGTGACGATGATCCTCGCCACGCATGAGATGAGCTTCGCCCGCGAGGTTGCCGACCGGGTCGGCTTCCTCCACGAGGGCAAGCTGATCGAGGTCGGCCCGCCTGAGCAGATCCTCGAGGATCCTCAGGCCCCGGAGACACGCAAGTTCCTGCGCCGCCTCCTGGAGGCCGGACGGGCCTGAGCCCGGCGGTTAGGTCCTGATCAGGAGACGAACGCGAGCGGCAATCTGCTCGAGAGTCGCCGGTCTGACCCGGCCCCGTCAAGCCGCTATCACCGTGCGCCGGCGGCCGGATCGCGCTCGGCGTGCAGCCGGGCCGATCCGACAGCGTCGATCGGGGACGTTGGCCGTCGTCATGCGGCCTTGGTGCCCTGCTCCGGGTAGCTGAGATCGGCGAGGATCTCAGCGGTGGTGAAGGTGACCTCGAGGGCCAGATTCGGTGTGATGGTGATGACGCTCATGGGCGTCTCCTTCCGCGGCCAGCTTTAGCCAGTTGCTTGACACAACGCACCGTACCGCGTAGAGTTGCGTCAAGCAACCCTCTGTGCGCAAACGCACACAACCCCTGGAGCCCCAACACCCAATAATGCTCGCCCGCGACTACGACCTCGAATGTTCGATCGCCCGCAGCCTCGAGCTGATCGGCGAGCGCTGGAGCCTGCTCGTGATCCGTGACGTCTCCCTCGGCAACCGGCGCTTCGATGAGATCCAGGGCTCGCTGGGCGTAGCCCGCAACGTTCTCGCCGCCCGGCTGCAGCGCCTGGTGGACGAGGAGATCCTCGAGAAGCGGGCCTACCAGGAACGCCCCCCTCGCTACGAGTATTTCCTCACGGAGAAGGGCCTCGACCTCTGGCCGGTGATGGTCGCCCTGATCGGCTTCGGCGACAAGCACCTGCTCGGCCCAGGTGAGGAACCGCCGGTGCGGATCGTCCACAAGGGCTGCGGCGGGGCCGTCAACGATCGCCGGATCTGCGAGCGCTGCGACGCCGAGCTCGGCGTGCGCGACGCGATGGCGGTGTCCGCCGACGTCGCCGCCCCCGCCTGACCGCGCGACGGCCCGGTCCTGCGCCCCGTCCCAGGGGTACAAACGGTGCTCCGGAATCTTGTACCGCCGCAAGGCCGTCGTCGGGAGGCCTCTGCCGGTACTATTTCGGCCACGTAGGGCCGCGAACCTGTCCGTCTTCGCCGGTGTCGCGTGAGGTCGTATCAGGCTCCGGCCACCGCTCCCACAAAGGGCTCGAGCCCTTCTACGGCGCGGTACGTATTCGCACTCCGAGGCCCACGAGGACCCCTTCCACCCCATCTTCAGCCCATGACCGAACGCTTCAACGACCCCGACATCCGCCCCCTCGAGGGAGCCCCGTCCCCTGCGGACGCCCTCGCCCGGCGCACCGGGGAACTCGCCCGCCCGGCGTTCACAGGTGGCGTTCACGATCCGGCCTCGGCCCGGGATGCCTGTGGAGTTGCGGCCGTCGCGCGCCTCGATAACATCGGCCGCCACGAGGTCGTCTCGCGTGGCCTGATCGCCCTCGATCGGCTCGAGCATCGCGGCGCTGCGGGCGCCGATGAGACGACCGGTGACGGTGCCGGGATCCTGCTCGATCTGAGCCACGACTTCTTCCGGCTGCGCGCTCCCGAGGCGGGCCTGCGGGCCGCGGAGCTGCCGCCGCCGGGCCGCCTCGCCGTCGCCGTCTGCTTCTTTCCCCATGAGCCGGCCCGCGCCCGCGAGATCGAGATGCGGCTCGAGCAGCTCGTCGCCGAGGACGGCCACCAGCCGCTGAGCTGGCGTGAGGTCCCGGTCGAGCCGAGCGCCGCGGGCAAGATGGGCCGTGAGGCCGCGCCGAAGATCGTGCAGCTGCTGATCGGCGCCGGCGATCAGCACACCAACCAGGACGAGTTCGAGCGAGCCCTGTTCCTCACCCGGCGCCGGGCGGAGATCGAGTTCGGATTCGAGGCTTCGTTCCCCAGCTTCAGCTCACGGACGATCGTCTACAAGGGAATGCTGACGGCGCCGCAGTTGCCTGAGTTCTACCCGGACCTGGTCGACTCGACACTGAAGAGCCGCTTTGCGATCGTCCACTCGCGGTTCTCGACCAACACACTGCCGAGCTGGGAGCTGGCGCAGCCGCTGCGGATGCTCGCCCACAACGGCGAGATCAACACCGCCCTCGGCAACGTCAACTGGATGCGGGCCCGCGAGGCGACGCTCAGCTCGCCGCTGCTCCCGGGCCTCGAGGAGCTCTTCCCGCTGATTCCCGAGACGGCCTCCGACTCGGCCGCCTTCGACCGCGCGCTGGAGCTGATCACGCTCGCAGGCCGCTCACTCCCGCACGCGATGATGATGATGGTGCCCCAGGCACACGAGGGCCGCGACGACATGCCCGCCGATCTCGAGGGCTTCTACCGCTACCACGCGCGGATGCAGGAGCCCTGGGACGGCCCCGCAGCGCTCGCCTTCAGCGACGGCAAGACGCTGGGCGCGATGGTGGACCGCAACGGCCTGCGTCCCGGCCGCTGGATGATCACCGACGACGGCTGGCTGGCGATGGGCTCGGAGTCCGGGATCTTCACCGTCTCCGAATCCAAGATTTACCGCAAGGGCCGCTTCCGCCCCGGCCAGCTCGTGATCTGCGATCTGAAGAGCGGCTCGGTGCACGCCGACGGCGAGATCGAGCTGCAGGAGGCCCGTCGCAACCCCTACGGCCGCTGGGACACCGAGCGCACCAAGCACTTCGACGAGATCGAGGCGCCCGCCCCGCGACCGGCCGAGAAGCTGCCCCTCGACCTCCGTCAGCGCGCCTTCGGCTACACCCAGGAGGATCTGCGCATCCTTCTACAGCCGCTCGTCGAGCAGGCCAAGGAGCCGACCGGCTCGATGGGCAACGACCTCTCGCTGGCGGCCTTCAGTGAGCACGAGCCGTCGCTGTTCAGCTACTTCAAGCAGCGTTTCGCGCAGGTGACGAACCCCGCGATCGACTCGGTCCGCGAGGCCGTGGTGATGTCGCTGACAACGCGGCTCGGGGCCAAGGGCCGCCTGCTCGACCTCGAGCAGAACGACTCCTTCCAGATCGAGATCGACCAGCCGATCCTCACCAACGACGACATCGACCGTCTGCGCAATGCCAACGAGCCCGAGCTCGCCGCGTTCACGATCGACGCCACCTGGCCGCTCGGTGAAGGACCCGAGGGGATGCAGGCCGCGATGGACCGGGTCTGCGTGGAGTGCGATGAGGCGCTCGCGGGCGGCGCGACGATGCTGATCATCAGCGACCACGAGATCGGCCCCGAGCGGGTGCCGATCCCCTCCCTGCTCGCCTCCGCGGCCGTGCACCAGCACATGGTGCGTGAGGGCACTCGCCTGCAGGCCTCGTTGATCATCGAGTCCGGCGAGCCTCGCGAGATCCACCACCTCGCGGCGCTGATCGGCTACGGCGCGACCGCGATCAACCCGTACCTGATGCTGGAGTCGATCGAGGCGATGGACGAGATCGTGGTCGGCGGCGAGCGCCTGCGCTCCGAGGACGCCGTGCGGCGCGCGATCACCGGCCTCTGCATGGGACTCAAGAAGGTGCTTTCGAAGATGGGCATCTCCACCGTCCACTCCTACCGCGGCGCGCAGATCTTCGAGGCGGTCGGCCTCGACCGCGGGCTGATCAACCTGCACTTCACCGGCACCCCCTCGCGGCTCGGCGGGATCGGGGTCGAGGGCCTCGCCGTCGAGGCGCTCGCGCGCCATGCGCGCGGCTGGCCCGAGGCCCATGGCCTGTCGCTGCCCGAGCACGTGGAGGAGGGGCTGCTGGCCGCCGACCACGCCAAGCTGCTGCCCCAGGGCGGCGTCTACCGCTGGCGCCTCGACGGCGAGCGTCACATGTGGGACCCGCAGACGATCGCCAGCCTGCAGCGCTCGGTCCGCGAGGAGACTCCCGAGGCCGGTCTCGAGTCCTACGAGGAGTTCTCGCGCCGGGTCAACGAGGAGAATGCCCAACACGCGCTGCTGCGCGGCCTGCTCGGCCTGCGCGTCAAGGACGAGCCGCTGCCGCTCGAGGAGGTCGAGCCCGCCGCCGAGATCGTCAAGCGCTTCTCGACCGGCGCGATGAGCCTCGGCGCCCTGTCGAAGGAAGCGCACGAGACCCTTGCAGTGGCGATGAACCGGCTCGGCGGGATGTCCAACTCCGGCGAAGGCGGCGAGGACCCGCGCCGCAACGACCCCGATCCGAACGGCGATCAGCGGCGCAGCCGCATCCGCCAGGTCGCCTCCGGGCGCTTCGGGGTCGATATCGACTACCTGAGCCGCGCGGACCAGCTGCAGATCAAGGTCGCCCAGGGCGCCAAGCCCGGCGAGGGCGGCCAGCTGCCCGGCCACAAGGTGGACAGCTACATCGCCCGCCTGCGCCACTCGACCCCGGGTGTGGAGCTGATCTCACCGCCGCCGCATCACGACATCTACTCGATCGAGGATCTCAAGCAGCTGATCTACGACCTGCGCGCCGCTAACCCCCGCGCCTCGGTCTCGGTCAAGCTCGCCGCCGAGGCGGGTGTCGGCACCGTGGCGGCCGGCGTCGTCAAAGCAGGCGCCGACCACATCGTCATCGCCGGCCACGACGGCGGCACGGGCGCCTCCCCGCAGTCCTCGATCCAGTCGGCGGGCGTGCCCTGGGAGCTCGGCCTGGCCGAGGCCCAGCAGGCGCTGCTCGACTCCGAGCTGCGCAGCCGCGTCGTGCTGCAGGCCGACGGGCAGATGCGGACCGGCCGCGACATCGTGATCGCCGCCCTGCTCGGCGCCGACGAGATGGGCCTCTCCACCGCGCCCCTGATCGCCGCCGGCTGCATCATGATGCGCGTCTGCCACCTCAACACCTGCCCGGTCGGGGTCGCGACCCAGGATCCGGAGCTGCGCAAGCGCTTCAAGGGCACGCCCGAGCAAGTCGTCACCTACATGCTCTACGTGGCCGAGGAGGCCAGGCAGCTGATGGCGCAGCTCGGCGCCCGAACCCTGCCCGAGCTGGTCGGTCGCACCCATCTGCTCGATCCGAAGCTCAACAAGACCAACTGGAAGACCGAGACCCTGGACCTGCGCCCGCTGCTCGCGGTGCCGCCCGTCGCCGAGGGCCGGCCCAAGGGCTTCGTCGAGGGCAGCAAGCACGGCGAGGCCGGGGAGAGCTTTGACAGGCGCCTGCTCGTCAAGCGCTACGAGACCCATCGCGCGGCGGGCAACCTCACCTCGGCCGAGGACATCGGCGAGCCGCTCGAGGTCAACACGGTCATCACCAACGGCGACCGGGCCGTGGGCGGCACCCTCTCCAACGCGGTGGTGCGCGACCACGGCCCCGCCGGCCTGCCCGACGGCTCGATTCAGATCCGGCTGCGCGGCTCCGCCGGCCAGAGTGCCGGCGCCTGGCTCGCGCCGGGGGTGACGGTCGAGGTCGAGGGCGACGTCAACGACTACGCCGGCAAGGGTCTCTCCGGCGGCATCCTCTCGGTCCGGCCGGCGGGCGAGAGCCACTTCGCGGCCGCTGAGAACGTGATCGCAGGCAACGTCGCGCTGTACGGGGCCACGCGGGGCAAGGCCTTCTTCAGCGGCCGCGTCGGCGAGCGCTTCGCGGTGCGCAACTCGGGAGCGAGCGCCGTTGTCGAGGGGGTCGGCGAGCACGCCTGCGAGTACATGACCGGCGGCTGCATCGTGGTCATCGGCCAGACGGGCCAGAACTTCGGCGCCGGGATGAGCGGCGGCATCGCCCTCGTGCACAACCCCGACGGCAAGCTCGCGGCACGCACCAATCACCAGCTCGTCGATCTCGATCCGCTGGGCCCCGAGCACCGGGAGACGCTGCACGAGCTGCTCAGCGAGCACCTTGCCCGCACCGATTCCGACGTTGCGCGGGTCCTGCTGCGACGCTGGGAGGAGGCCGTGAAGGAGTTCACGCTGGTGATCCCACGCGGCTTCAAGGAGGCGATGGCGCGCGCCGCGGAGGAGAACGGCAGCGCCCCTGGCGGCGAGCGCGACGGGCTCGAGTCGGAGGCCCCCGACGAGAAGCGGGGAGCGGCAGCCTGATGGCCGACCCCAAGGGCTTTCTGAAGGTGCATCGCGTGGCGTCGCCGGAGCGGGACCCCGCCGAGCGCGTGCAGGACTACAAGGAGATCTACGAGACGCTGCCCAGGGAGGAATTGCAGGAGCAGGCCTCGCGCTGCATGGACTGCGGCGTGCCCTTCTGCAACAACGCCTGTCCGCTCGGCAACCTGATCCCCGACTGGAACGACCTGGCCCGTACCGGCCACTGGCAGGAGGCCATTGAGCAGCTGCACGCGACCAACAACTTCCCCGAGTTCACCGGGCTGATCTGCCCCGCGCCGTGCGAGTCAGCGTGTGTGCTGGCCATCGACGACGACCCGGTGATGATCAAGCAGATCGAGTATTGGACGATCGACAACGCCTTCAAGGAGGGTTGGGTCACTGCCAGCCCACCCGCTGATGAGGACCGCACCGGCCGCAAGGTGGCCGTGGTCGGCTCCGGGCCCGCCGGCCTCGCAGCCGCCGACGAGCTCAACCAGGTCGGGCACTCGGTCACCGTCTTCGAGCGCGACGAGGGCCTCGGCGGGCTGCTCCGCTTCGGCGTGCCCGACGCGAAGCTGGAGAAGTGGATCATCGAGCGGCGCACCGCGATCCTCGCCGACGAGGGGATCGAGTTCCGCTGCGGTGTGGAGGTCGGCGTCGATCTCAGCGTCAACGAGCTGCGCTCGGAATTCGATGCCGTCGTCCTGGCGATGGGCTCCCGGGTCGAGCGCGACGTCGCGATTCCCGGCCGCGAGCTGGCCGGCGTCCACTACGCCATGGAGTACCTCTACCAGCGCAACCGGGCCGTGGCCGAGATGGAGGGCCGCGAGTTTCGCGCCACGCCGCCCGAGCAGGTGATCAGCGCCGCCGGCAAGCACGTCGTGGTTGTCGGTGGCGGCGATACCGGCATGGACTGCGTCTCCAACGCGATGCGCGAGGGCGCCACCGAGGTGACCCTGATGGATGTCTACCCGGAGGTCCCCTCCAGCGGCCGCTACCCCAACACCCCCTGGCCCGAGCAGCCCCGCCGCCTGGTGACCACCTACGCCCTCGAAGAGGGCGGCAAGCGCGACTTCGGCACCGAGGTCATCGGGCTCGAGGGCGACGGCGGCCACGTGGCCCGTGCCCAGGCCCGCAAGGTGATCGGCACCTCCTCCCACAACCTCGTCCCGGTCAAGGGCAGCGACTTCGTCGCCCCGGCCGACCTCGTCCTGGTCGCAATCGGCTTCACCAACCCCGAACACGAGGGCCTGATCGCCGACCTCGGCGTCGGGCTCGACCGCTCCGGCAACGTCAAGGCCGGCGCCTTCGCGACGAGCATCGAGGGGGTCTACGCCGCCGGCGACGTCCGGGTCGGCGCCTCGCTCGTGGTCACCGCGATCGCCGAGGGCCGCCGCTGCGCCCGGGTCGTTGACCACGCGCTTCGCGAGACGGTCACGGCCTAGCGTCGGGGCGCGTACCTCGGGGTGACGCAGGCCCGGATCTGGTCGCTCGCGGGGCCTGTCGCCGGGGTCTCCCACGCGCCACCCGCTCGACCGGCGTACCGGCAGCGGGCCGTTCCGTGTGGTGGGCGTAGCCTTGTCTTATGAGAAGGGGAGAGGGACTCCGTGCTGGGAATTGGCTGTTGTTGGGGCTGCCGGTTGTGGGGGCGGTGGGAGTTCCCTGGCTGACGTTGACCGGTCGGATCCGGAAGCGGTCGGGAGAGGCTTTGTTGAGGCCCTGGCCGCCGGGGACGGGGACGCCGGCTGCGGGCTCTTGAGTCCTTCCGGCGTCGTGGAGATGACCACGCTCGCGGAGGCCGAGGACTGTTCGGCGGCTATCGAGGGCTTCGACAGCACCTTGCGCTCATTCCCCCTCTGCGCGGGCCCTGTTGGCGAGCTCGCCGAGGGGCTCCCGGAAGCGATCCTCAAGCCGCGGGACAACAGCGACGGGGCGAGCTTCAAGCTGACCGCTCCCAACAAGACCCGCGTCGGCCTAAGCATGTCCGAGTATGACGGCGCCTGGCACATCGACAGCGTCGTCTGGGGCCAGGTCGGCGTGGTGAGCGCCGGCGGCGCGGGCTCGGACGGCTGCATCTAGATCGCAGCGAAGGGTTGCCTCCGCGGCACCCGGGGGGTTACGCAGGAGGACGTTCGGGTACCTGGAGGAGAGACCGGCGTATGCCTGTCTCTTTCTGGGCCGGTGCGGATCTCGCACCCGCTTGGACCTATCCAGGAGGAAATCCAATGAATGCACTGGGACCTACGGCCGCGGTAAGCGGCAACAGCTTCATCCTGCTCGCGGTGCTCGTGATCCTCGTCTTCGCGCTTAGCTACGGGTTGTACACCCGCAAGGGGAGCGGCATCAACAAGCATCCGCGTGCCGACTCGCAAGATCCGATCGTCGATGACGACAGCGCCGACGGCGAGGGCGACGAACGGGCCGGCGTCGACCGGAGCGAAAGCGGCGAAATGGACCAGCGCGGCACACATTGAGGCCAGGGCCCGCGGCCCGAGGTTGAGTTTGTGCCGTTCCTGACGGCTGAACGTCAACCTCGGGCCTAGCGAGTTCCCCGCCTCGTTGCCGGAGCCCTGCCGCGCTTACGGCTGCGGTAGTGACGCCTAAGCCCGCTCCCCGGCTGACTCTGACGCGTTCTACGGACCTATAGGGTCGGCTATCCGGGTCGAAGTGCCAGCGTGCCTTCGCGGAGGCCGCCGATGCCGCTTGAGTAGCCTCGGCACTCGCCGAGGGGTTCGGCTACACGCCGGGCGCGCTCGAAGACAGTTCGCTGCGCCGGCGTCGCAGCTGAGACTCAGAGGCCGCCGATGCGGTTGAGTGGCCAGTAGGTGGCGACCGCGCGGCCGATGATCCACTCCGCCGGGATCGGACCCCAGAAGCGGCTGTCTTCGCTGTCGGGGCGGTTGTCGCCCATCATGAAGTAGTGCTCGGGAGGGATCGTGATCTCCGCTGGGAAACGACAGGCGAGCGCGCCTCTGCAGGGGACCGTCTCCCAGTCCCCCTTCACCGGCTGTCCGTTGACGATCGGAATGCCGCCGAGGATCTTCAGCCTGTCGCCCGGCCCGGCGACGACCCGCTTGATGTAGGCCTGCTCAGCGGGTTGGCCACCCTCGCGGGAGCAGGGCTGGCCGGGCTCGCGCTCGACGGGAGGCGTCGCGCACTCCGGCAGTCGAGCGCCGCCTTCCTGCTCTTCGGGTACGGCATTCAGAGGCGGCGTGAAGACCAGCACATCACCGATCGCGGGTTGCGAGCCGAGTCGCTCGGAGAAGCGGTCGACGATCACCCGCTGCCCAACCTGCAGCGTCGGAGCCATTGAACCGGACGGGATCGCGTAGGGCTTGACCGCATAGGACTGGACGGCGATCGCCAGGAGCAGCGCGACCGAGACAGTGAACGCGATCCCCATGAGGCGGCGCCGGCCGGAGCCGTACGCCCCCGCGACGCGGTCTCGTAGGGCACCGAGATCCATGCACCGAGTCTAGGGCCGGGCGCTCGCCGTCCCGCTCGTGTCTGCCTCGTTCAGTCGCCCTCGGCAAGCAGTGCCGCGAGCCGGTTGTGGGTCTCGTTCAGACCGGCCTCCATGCCGGAGGCCGCCATGCCGTCGCGCTCTTCGGTCGTGTGGAACAGCGAGACGGTCCGCACCCGGTCCGGCCGTCGCCGTGGTCCTCGAACGTGGCCGTCTCCACCGAGATATACCCGGGCCAACCACTGAACTCGAACGTCTGCTGAATCCGCTCCGGCTCCACGATCTCGCGGTAGACGCCCCGGAAGGCGTACTCCTCGTCATCGGAGCGATGGATGAAACGCCACTCGCCGCCCACGCGGAAGTCCATCTTGTCCACCTCGGTCGTGTACTGGCTCGGGCCCCACCAGCGGGGAATCAATTCCGGGTCGGTGTAGACCGCCCACACCCGCTCCCGCGGCGCGTTGAAGATGCGCTCCATGGCGATCTCCCGCTCGGCGGGCTGGGTGACGATCGTGCGCGTGGACGCGTCCTGCTGGGTCTCCGTGCTCATCGTGTTTCTCCTTCTGTGTCGCTACTCGTGGCGTCATCGCCGTTGCTGTTGCTGTTGCCTGAAGGCTGGGTCCCGGCGTCCTGCTCCTCGAGCAGCCCGGCGAGCCTGTCGAGGCGGCCCTCGGCGATCTCGCGGTAGGAAGCCATCCAAGCCTCCACCTCCGCCAGCCCACCCGGCTCGAGCGAGCAGTGGCGCGAGCGGGCGCTTGTGGGTCCACCAGGGCGGCGGCCTCCAGCACTCGCACGTGCTTCCTGACGCCCAGCCTCAGATCATCCGGCGTCCTGCGGCCCAGCGGGTCAGCTCGTTGCGGTTCGAGAGCTGCAGCTTGCGCAGCACGCTGGAGACGTGCGTCTCGATCGTCTTCACCGAGAGGTGCAGGCGGCCGGCGATCTCCTTGTAGGTGTAGCCGCGGGCGATCAGCAGCAGGACCTCCTGCTCCCGTGGGGTGAGCTGGTCGAGCTCGGCGCTCGCGACCGAGGAACCCTCGCCACCACCCTCCTTGGGCTCGCCCGTAAAAGCATCGAGCACGAAGCCGGCGAGCCACGGCGAGAACACCGCGTCGCCCTCAGCGGTGCGGTGGATCGCATCCACCAGGTCCTCCGGTGCGATTGACTTGGTCACGTAGCCGCGGGCCCCGGCGCGGATCACCCGGACGACGTCCTCAGCGCTGTCGGAGACCGAGAGCGCCAGGAAGCGAATCGCCGGTCGTTCCGCATGCACAGCGCCGACCACCGTCTCGCCGCCGCCGTCGGGAAGGTGCACGTCGAGCAGCACGACCTCGGGCTCGAGTTCGCGGATCAGAGGTACCGCCTGCTCGACCCCGCCGGCCTCGCCGACGACCTGGATGGTGGGGCCGAGACCGGCTCGCAGCCCGGCCCGGAAGATCTCGTGATCGTCAACAAGCACGATCTTGCGCAGCGGGCGACTCACGCGCCCCGCTCCACGGGGATCGGCACGCTCAACTCGACCTCGGTGCCCGAGCCCGGGGCTGAGTCGATCGTGGCGCTGCCGCCCACCCGGCCCAACCGGCCCTCGATCGAGCCGCTGATTCCCTGACCCTCGGAAGGGGCCGCGGGGTCGAAGCCGGCGCCCCGGTCACGGATGAAAACCGTCGCGCGCTGATCGTCGACCCTGACCATGGCGCTCACGGTATCGACACCGGCGTGTTTGGCCGCATTGGTCAGGGCCTCTCCCGCCGCGGCCGCCAGGGCCTCGGTAGCGTCGGTGAGCGGCAGATCCCGGGTCTGGACGAGGTCCACCCGGATCCCGTGTTGCTCCTCGATCCGCCCGGCGACATCGCGCATCGCGGCGCTCAACGTCGCCTCGTCCGGACGCCGGTGCCCATAGAGGACATCGCGAAGCTCCCGCTCTTGCCGCCTCGCAAGAGCCGCCGCGCGGCCCCCCTCCTCGCTCTCGCGCTGGATCAGCGCCAGCGTCTGAAGGACCGAGTCGTGCAGGCGGGCGGCAAGCGCCTCCTGTTCCTCGGCGCGGATCCGCTCTCGCCGGGCCTCGTCGAGTGCCTCGCGCGTGGCTGCGAGCCGCGGCGCGAAGATCAGGCCCGCTCCGGCGGCGACGATGCCCGCAGCGATCGCGGCCGATCCCGCTCGGGAGAGGTCGGTGCCGGTGCCGCCGTAGAGGATGACCCCGCCCAGTACGAGACCGAGCCCGGTGATGATCCGGACGACCCGGCCCCCGTCGTCGCCGGTGGAGAGCGGCCCGGCGCCCCCGCTACGGCGCCAGACGAGGCCAACGCCGCCGATCAGGAGCGCAGCGGAGATCAGCCCGCCAGGATCGATCAGGGTGTCGGAGATCGCCAGCCCGATCACGATCGCGATCACCAGAAGCGTGATCGCCAGCAGCATCGATACTCGCCCGCGGCGCAGGGCCACCGGGTCGTCGGCCTCGGGCTCCTCGAGGACCACAGTGGCGACCGAGTAGGCGACCAGCCCCACCCCACCGATCGCGGTGGCGAACAGAGCGGCTACCCGGATCAGCGCGGGATCGACGCGCAGGGTGCGGGCAAGGCCGCCGCAGACACCGGCCACGACGCGATCCGCGCCCGCCCGCCGGAGCGGGGGGCGCGGATCACCCGTGCGGCTGGGAGCCGGAGCTGTTCCGGGGACTGCGCTCAAAACAGACCGCTCTGTCCCTCACGGCTGATGTCGATCTCACCGACACCGATATCGGCGTCGATCACGAGCACCGGCGGCTCGGCCGGAGTCGCGCTGCGCTTGCCCGCCTTGCGACCGCTCGCCCCGGACTCGGACTCGGCCTCGGCGGCGGCAACCACTCCCGCGGGCAGGTCCACGTCGCCACCGATCGAATCGCCGCTCGAGACGACCTCGAGGTCCCGTGGAACGAGGATCCCGGCGGCCCCGAGGCCGACGTGGAGCGGCATCGTGGTCTCCCCCGGCGGCAGCTGCGCGTCGCGGAGGTCGATCTGCATGTAGCCGATCCCGATCTCGAACCCGTTCTCGATCGAGTTCGGGGTCGTGCGCGCCAGCTCCCGGTAGCCGACCCCGCGATCGATCTCGTCACGCGTCAGGGCGATCGCCGAGGCGAACAGCGCCAGGAAGGTGGCGACGATGATCAGCGGCACGCTGCCCCGGCGGCCCCAGGTGGCCATCACCACGCCGCCGCATGCGACGGCCATCGAGCCCGACAGGATCGCGATCGAGGCGGCCGTCACGTCGAGGTCGAAGACGGAGACAACCACCGCCGAAAAACCGACGAGCCCGGCGAGGGCGGCAAGCGTCGGGACCAGCACGGAGGGAGCCCGCGGTGCGGGACTTCCGGGGGCCCCGCCCGCGTCGTGGCCGGATCCCTCGTACTGGGGCTGCACCTCGGTGGGCTGCTCCCCAAGCACCGCGGTCTCAGAGGTCCCGGGCCTCGTCCCGGCGACACCGCTGTCGGTGGCCGCCGCGTTCGGCGGTACGGGGGGCGGCCCCTGCACCCCGCCCGCGTCCTTGCGGGACTCCGACCGGCTCACCGCGAGGCCCACCAGACTGAGGCCGACGATCAGGGCACCGATGCCGAAGAGGCCGATGTCGCCGGTGCCGAGCAGTCCCGGCGTGGCGATGATCACACCAGCCGCCGTCAGGACGAGTAGCCAGCCGAGGATCGACTCCCTGCGATCGGCGGGCTCCCCGCCGATCAGCATGCGCCCGTCCGTGCGCGGCACGACCAGCGCAAACGCGGCGTAGGCCACGAGGAAGGGCGCGGTGAGCACGACGAGCCCGACCGCGGTCACAACGCGGACCAGCGTCACATCGAGCTGCAGGCGGGCCGCGAGGCCGGCGCAGACGCCGAACAGGACGCGGTCGTCCGCCGGGCGTCGCATCTCAGCGACAGCGGCGCTCATCGGGAGACCCCGCTGCGCTGGCACCTATTGCCGTTGGCCTGGGAAACATTCATCTGAGGTTGCATTGGTACTCCTCCTGGGGAAGTCCGGCATTGCCGGCCCGGATTTGCGGCCGGCCGCGTTCATCAGCGGCAGCCTCAAGGAGAAGATCGGGCACAGAGCGCTCGAGGACAATCGGGTGCCACCCTGAACCGACCCTGAGCCCATCCCAGGGTATGCATGGGGCTCAAATACCGCTCAGCGCGGGGCTGTGGCGTTGCCGGCGGCTTCCCAGGCTGCGTAGAGCTCCTCCAGGGCCACCTTGGCCCTGGCGTGGCGCTCGGTCGCGCGACGGCTGCTCGTCGGCGAGGACCAGGCCGACGGATCGGCCAACTCGTCCTCGAGCTTCTTCATCTCCTTCTCGGCCCGCTCGATCTGCTTCTCGAGATCGGCAACCTTGCGGAGGGCGTTCTTGGAGGGGCCCTTGGCCGCGGTCTTCCCGGCCTTCGCGCGGCTCTTGCCGCCACCGCTGGTCCCGTTGCCGTTGCTACCTCCGGACTTGGCCGCCTTTGCCGCGGCGCCCTCCTCATCTCGGGCCCGCTGGTACTCGGCCCAGCCGGAGTGGAAGCTGCGCAGGGTGCCGTCCTCGAAGGCGACGGTGCGGGAGCCGACCGCCTCGAGCAGCGCCCGGTCGTGCGAGATCAATACGACAGCGCCCTCAAAGCCGCGCAGGGCGTCCTCGAGCGCCTCGCGGCTCTCGACATCCAGGTGGTTGGTGGGCTCGTCGAGGATCAGGACGTTGGCACCCGAGGCGACCAGGATCGCCAGCGACAGGCGTCGCTGCTCGCCGCCGGAGATGTCTGTGAGCTGCTTGTCCACCTCGGCGCCGCTGAACATGAAGTGGCCGAGCAGGTCGCGCACCTTCTGGCCCGTGAGGCCAGTGCCCCGCTGCGCGGCCTCGAGCACGGTGCCCGTGCCGGCCGCCGTGTCGGCGTGCTGGGAGAGGTAGCCGAGCTGGGTGTTGTGGCCGAGCTTGACCTGGCCGGAGGCCGGTTCGCTCTCGCCCGTCATCGCCCGGATCAGGCTCGTCTTGCCGGCCCCGTTGGGACCGACCACGACCACGTGCTCGCCGCGCTCGAGGCGGAAGGTCGCGTCCTCGAGCAGCGTGCGGCCCGGGACCTCCAGCGTGATGCCCTCCATCTTCAGCGGGAAGCGGCCCGTGCGCTCGGCCTTGCTGAAGCTGAAGCCCAGGCTGCGCGTGTCAGCGGGGTCGCGGCTCACGGCGTCCTTCTTCAACTTCTCGATCTGCTTGGCCCGGGACTGGGCCTGCTTGGCCTTGGTCGCCTTATAGCGGAAGCGCTCGACGAAGCGCTCCATGCGCTCGATCTCGGCCTGCTGGCGCTCGATCGCCTTGCCGAGCGCGATCTCGCGCGCGGCCTGCTCCTCGCGCCAGGCATGCCAGGGACCGGAGAAGAAGCGGGCGCGGCCGGCCTCGATCTCGAGCACCGCGGTGCCGACAGCCTCCAGGAACCAGCGATCGTGGGCGACGAGGACGACGGCGGCGTCGATGCCCTGCAGGTAGGTCTCCAGCCACTCCAGTGAGGGGATGTCGAGGTGGTTGGTCGGCTCGTCGAGTAGCAGCAGGTCCGGGTTGGTGGCGAGCGCGCGAGCGAGCGAGGCGCGGGTGAGCTCGCCGCCCGAGAAGGTGCTCAGCGAGCGCTCCGTCTGCTCGGCGTCGAAGCCGAGGCCGCGGAGCACCGAGAGCACTTCGTCGCGCCAGCGGTAGCCGCCGGCGGTCTCCAGCGCCTGCTGGGCCTCCGAGTAGCGCTCCATGGTGGCCTCGTCGTGGCTGCCGGCCTCCATCTCGGCCTCGAGCTTCTCCAGTTCGGCCTCGAGCTCGAGCATGTCGGTGCGCGCCGCGTAGACGTAGGAGCCGAGACTCAGGTCCTGCTCGCGCGGCGGCCGCTGGTCGTGCAGGGCGACCCGCGCGGCCCTCTGCATGCTCAGCTCGCCCGTGTCGGGCAGCAGCTCGCCGGCGAGGATCCGCAGCAGGGTCGATTTGCCCGCGCCGTTGCGGCCGGAGAGGGTCATCCGCTCACGCGGTTGGAGCTTGAAGGAGACGTCCGCGAACAGCGGCTTGCCGCCGACGTGGATTCCAAGCTGGGATGCGATCGCTACTGCCATGCGATCCGGGAGGGTAGAGCCCGCGGGCGCTCGGGCCCAAAGCGAAGGGCCGCCCCGTCCGGGGCGGCCCTTTTGTATGTCGGTCTCCAGTGGAGGCGGCCGGTACTGCCCCGGCGTCCGCGGAGCACGACCCGATGCGTCTACGAGCGTGCCCTCAGAGTCTGTTCTCGGCGTCCGGCTAGGTCAATCCAAGGGGCACGTTGCCGGGGCCAAATCCTCCTGTTGATGTCCCCGCCGGCCGAGGAAACTGCCGGAAGGTGAGCCCACTGATGAAGCCGCCTACCCGGATCGTGGGCAATCCGGAACGACTCCCTCTACTGGTTTTTACGCAGCGAGGGCGAACTCATGAGAGTCCGCACTTCTTGGTTTTCCCGGGGTGTTTAACGAGGCCAACCCAGGATCCTCGACTCGCAACACCGGATCGAAAAGACTCCACGTCGAGTCTGTTTCGCCCCCATGTCGTCCCTCCATTGTAGTCAGGGACCGGGATCCACGCCAGGAATCCAGATCCCAACGTGCTCGGCGATCGACTCACGGATCCAGCGCCGCTCCTCCGGCGAGGCCATGCGGAAGCGGCCCAGCAGGAGCTTCTGATCGGTGAGCGGCTCGAGCCCGCTGATCTCCCAGCTGACGACGAGCCGCTCGAAGAGCATCTCCTCGCGCCGGTGGTGGGCGTCCTCGATCGTCGTCGCCGCGCCGCTGGGCTTCTCCCCCAGCTTGACGATCGTCGCCGGGCTCAGTGCCTTGCGCAGCCGCAGGACGTTGCCCTCGGCGTCCTCGTAGTGGGCGGTCTCGACCCGCTTGCGCGGGCGCTGGGAGGCCTGCTTGCGGCGCTTACGCTTGGCCATGGGTCCTGTCAGGGGGCGGGGTATCCCACGGTACAGCGTCGGGCACGGGCCGGATCAAGGCGAGCTGGCGCGACTGCAGCAGCAGCGTGCCGTCCTCGGACCAGAGCTCGCCGTCCTCCTCGAAGAAGCCCTCCGCCGAGGTGCTGCAGCTGAAGCGGCCGAGTACCTGCTCGTGACCACGGCCGGAAGTGTCGGCTCGGAAGTGGAGGCTCAGATCGAGCGTCGGCGCCAGGCAGGGCGCCGTCAGCCTCGGGAACGGGGCCGGCCACCAGACGTCGGAGTACATCGCGAGCAGCTCCGGCTCCAGCGGCACGGGCGTCCTGGTCCTGATCCAGCCGCCGACCACCGAGCCCTCCGACCCCGTGAACGGCGGATCGCCGAACGTCATCCGGAACTCGTGCTGCTTGAAGATCTCCGGCGGCATCCCGGCCACGGGCAGCGGCTCGATCTCTCCGGGAGCGGGCACCTCGGGCCGCGGAGTGGCCCAGTCGGCGACGGACTCGAACGTCCCGCTCAGCACGCAGAGCGCGATGCAGGTGGTCTTGCCTCCCTGCTGCATGCGCGCCGTGCAGGTGCTCGCCGTCCGACCGGAGCGCTCGACCGTGACCTCGATCGCAACCTCGCCGTTCGCCGGCGGGCGCATGTAGTGGATCGTCAGCGAGCGCGGCAGCCTTTCCGGGTCGTCCACCTCTGCCCGGATCGCGCGCAGCAGCAGCGCTGCGATGTAGCCGCCGTTCGGCCCCGGCGGTCCCGACCAGGCCGGGGAGACGACCGCGCTGTAGGCGCCGTCACCCTCGGGGCTCACGGCGGAATCCAACTGAAAGTCGGCTGCGCTGGTAAGGGGATCTGCCACGGCGGCGGATGATCCCAGAGCTTCCTCCGGTCGGGAGAGCGGCGGGGCAGTGCCGACCGCAAGCAACCCGCGAGGCATAACCTAATCTACGATGCCCCGATGGCAGAAGGTGCGCTTCCGCGCGATATCTGGGATCAGGGCTTCGAGGAAGGCGAGCGCCGCATGGACCGCGGCATTCTCGGACAGGCCTCGACCGCGCTGCTGGGCGGCTTCGACATCGCCCTCGCGCTCGGGGTCGTCTTCACCCTCTCGGGGGCACTGCTCAGCGTCACCACCGAGGAGATGAGCCATGCGATCGGCGCCCTGCCGTTCGGGATCGCCTTCGTCTTCATCTCAATCGGTCGCTCGGAGCTGTTCACGGAGAACTTCCTGGTGCCCGTCGGCGCCTTCTTCGCCGGGCGCGGCAGTGGCAAGGCCCTGCTGCGCATGTGGTCTCTGTCGCTGCTCTTCAATCTGATCGGCATCGCGGTGCTGGCCGCGCTGCTCACCGTTGACGGTGTGCTGCCGCAGAGCGCCTTCGATGCCGCCGGTTTCCTCGGCGAGAAGTTCGTCGAGCGCGAGTTCGCGGCCGCGCTTGCCAGCGCGGTCGTGGCGGGCATCGCGATCACGCTCTACACCTGGCTGACGCTAGCGGCCGCGAGCTCGGCGACGCGGGTGATCCTCGCCCTGCTGATCGGCTACGTGCTGCTGCTGCCGGTCCTCAACCACGCGATGGTCAGCTTCGGCGAGGTGATGCTGGCGGTGATGAGTGGCGCGACCGACACGACGGTGTGGGAGGTCACCTGGCGGATGGCCGTGGCTGTCGTCGGCAACACGATCGGCGGGGTCTGCTTCGTGACGATGACCCGCCTCGTCCAGGTCTCCGGGGAGCCGCACGATCCCGAGCATGCCCAACGCAGCCTCCGCAGCCGGATCCTCTTGCCCTCTGCACTGACGAGACTCGATAAAGAGGAGGAGGAGGCGGAGCATGAGCGGGAGTGAGACAACCGAGTTCGATGTGATCGTGGTCGGCGCCGGCCCGGCGGGAGAGGTCGTCGCCGGCAGGCTCGCCGACAACGATGTCTCGGTCGCGATCGTCGAGAACGACCTGGTCGGCGGCGAGTGCAGCTTCTACGCCTGCATGCCCTCCAAGGCACTGCTGCGCCCGGGCGAGCTGCTCGCCGAGGCCGAGCGTGTCCCTGGCGCCGCCGAGGCCGTGAACGGCGAGTTGGACGTCGCAGCCGCGCTGGCCCGGCGCGACGAGGTGATCCACGACCTCGATGACTCCGCCCAGTTGCCCTGGCTCGAGGAGCGCTCGATTGCGCTGTTCCGCGGCCAGGGCAGGCTGACCGGCGAGCGCACGGTGGCCGTTGACGGCGAGACGCATCTAACCGCTCGCAAGGCGGTCATCCTCGCCGGCGGCAGCGGTGCGGCGATGCCGCCCATCGAGGGCCTTGCGGACGCCGCCGCGTGGAGCAATCGCGAGATCACGACCGCGAAGGAGGTCCCCGCCAGCCTGATCATCCTCGGCGGTGGGCCGGTGGGCAGCGAGATGGCCGAAGCATGGTCGCGATTCGGAAGCGAGGTCACGCTCGTCGAGGCCCAGGAGCGTCTGCTGCCAAACGAGGAGCCCTTCGCAGGCGAACAGGTCGCCGAGGCGCTCGGGGAGCGCGGCGTCGACGTGCGGGTCGGCCACAAGGTGGAGAGGGTCTCCCAGACCTCGGACGGCCCGATCACCACCACCCTCGACGACGGCTCCGAGGTGAGCGCCGAGCGGCTGCTCGTCGCGGTCGGCCGCAAGCCGCACAGCGACGATGTCGGGCTCGAGACAGTTGGACTGGAGCCGGGTGGCTACGTCGAGGTGGACGACGCGATGCGGGTCGGCGGGCGCGACTGGCTGTATGCGATCGGCGACATCAACGGCCGGGTCCTGCTCACCCACATGGGCAAGTACCAGGGCCGAGTGGCGGCGGACCGGATCCTCGGCGACGAGAGCGCCAGGACGCTCAACGACGGGCCCGGATCCCCACGCGTGACCTTCACCGATCCCCAGGTTGCGGCGGTCGGGCTGACCCTCGCCGCGGCAGAGGAGGCCGGGATCAACGCCCGGGAGGTGGACGTGACGACGGCCGGCACCGCGGGTGCCTCCTTCTACGGGCGCAACACCGGGGGCACTACCCGGATCGTCGTGGACGAGGATCGCGGAGTGCTCGTCGGGGCCACCTTCGTCGGTTTCCAGACCGCCGACTTCCTGCACGCCGCAACGATCGCGATCGTCGGCGAAGTGCCGCTCGAGCGTCTCTGGCATGCCGTCCCCGCGTTCCCGACCCGGAACGAGATCTGGCTCAATCTGATCGAGTCCTACGGACTCTGATCAGGTGGTCAGGCGCGACTTGACCGAGTCGAGGAAATCCTTGGGAAAGCCGGGGATCGCGTCCAGGTCGTCCAGTGAACTGACCCCCCCGGTGCGCTCGCGGTAGGCCAGTACACGGCCCGTCTGGGTGACCGAGAGGCCGACGTCGCGCAGCTCCTCGAAGGTCGCCGTGTTGACGTTGACCTGCGCGCCCTCGGCAGGCGGCCGCGTCGGAATCGGCGTCACGTTCGGTCCCTTGATCGAGTCAGCGACCGACGCCTCGGACTCCGGATCCGGATCGGCGGTGGCCTCTGGCTTCGGCTCGGGGGCGGGCGCCGGAGTTGACTCCTGCGCAGCGGGCTCGGGTTCGGCCACTCGGGCAGGCGGTGTCGGACGCGCGGGCGGCTCGAGGGGCGCGGGTGCGGGCGGCTCGGGTTCGGCCGGCAAGAGCCGGGGCGGCTCCAACGGCGGTGACGGTCGGGAAACCTCGGCTACGGCATCGCGGGCGCGGCGCTCTGCGTCGCGAGCGTGCTCCTCGGCCTGGTTGATGCGCTCGAGCATCTCGTGCAGGCGCCGCTCCCGCTCGGCCTCCTGCTGGCGCAGCTCAGCAAGGCGCTCGGCGCGCTCGGCGCGCTCCTCAGCTTCCTGGGCCTGCGCCTCGATCTGGGTCAGGCGCTCGCCGGCCTGTTCGAGAGCCTGTTCGGTGCGCTCGCGGGTCGAGCTGATGTTGAGCTCCGTCTTCTCAAGCGAGGCAATCAGCTGGCGGTCGCGCTCCTGACGACGCTGGATCTGTTCCTCGGTCGCCCGCAACTCGGCGCTGAACGGTGCGGCGGGCTCATCCGGCTCCTCGGTGGCGCTCTCCTGGGCCGCTGAGGGATCGCCGGGTCCGGTCCGCTGGATCTCCGCTTCCGCGACGCGGTTCTCGGCAAGGCGCTGGATCTCTTCCACCTCGCGGACGCGCCGTTCGGCCGCCGCTACGGCCTGACGCTCCTCGGCCTTGACGAGCGCCTCCTCTTCCCGCAGCTCGGCATCCTCGAGCCGGTCCTCAGCCGCCTGCTCGGGCGAGTGGGCCTCGTCCGGCTCGGGCGGCGGCCACTGCACTTCGGGGGCGATCTCGCGGGGAGGGACGTCCGCCTGGGTTCCGTCCGTGGAAGCTTGCTGTGCGGGGGCGGCCGCGGTGGATGCCTGCTCAGGGGCGGCGGGAGCGGACTTCGCCTTCTTGCCGGCCTTCTTCTGCATCCGGCGCTCCTCGATGGCGCGGCGCCGCTCCGCCTTGGCCCGCTCGCGCTCCGCGCGCGCCTTCTCCTTGGCCGCTGCTTTCTGACGCTTCTTCAGCTCACGCTTCTCCTTGCGGGAAAGCTCTCGACCCTCGTCCGCCTTGGCGGGCTGCACGGGAGCCAGAGGCGCGTCGAAAGCCTCAGCCGGTGGTCCCTCTGCCGTCTCCGATGCCGGGTCCACCGGCCTACTCTGCTCGGTCTCGGACGCGGTCCCGGCAGCGTCGGCTGAGCCGGCGGGGGCGGCATCGCCCTGTGCAGGAGTGTCGGGGCTGTTCTCGGCCGGAGTTGACTGGGGCGCCTGCTGAGCGGGAACGGGGCCGGTTGCGGTTCCACTCGCTGCCAGACCGGCCGCCTCGGCGGCGGGCGAAGGCTCCTGCTCGGAAGACTGCGCGGGAGCGCCGGGTGTGGGCGAAGCTGACGAGGATGCGGCGGCCTTCGCCTTTGCCTGCTGGGACGCCTCGCGCTCGAGCCGCTTCTGCTCAGCCTTGCGGGCCTTCTCCTGGCTCTTGGCGAGCTTCTTGCGGGCCTGCTCCTCGCGGGCGCTCTTGCGAGCCTCCTCCTTCTCCCTCTTCTTGGCCTCACGGTCCAGCTTGCGGCGCTCGCGCGGCGACATCTGGGTCGGAGCGGCGGCGGAAGCCGGTTGGCCGGGCGTTGCTTCCGGGGGAGGCCCGACGGGAGGCGGGATGCTCGCCGGCCCCGCCATGCCCCCACCCGGGGCCGGGGCCTCGGGCGTTGGGGGCGTGGGTGATGTCGGTGGCGCAGCGGCGGCTTCGGAAGCCGAGGTGTCGGGCTTGGCGTCGGTTGCGGGGTCCTCGCTGGGCGGCGTCGGTGGCGGCGTCGGGTTGCCCTCCATCGAGACGACCACCTCGCGGGGCGGTGCGTCCTCGCCGGATCCGTCTTCGCTCCCCGTGGCCTCACCATAGGCCTCGTCCTCGGGCCCTGCGGGGGCGGATTCATCGGGGTGGGCGGCCTGCTCGGCGGGCGGGCTCGACTCAGCGCTCGGCTCGGAAACCCCAGGGGTCTCCTCCTGATCCTCCTGCTTGTCGTTGCTCTCGCTCACTGTCTCCTCGGACCCGGTCGGGCATTGGTCCTTCGCACGACATTCAACCAGCGCAGCGTAGCGGGGCAACCGCGGTGCGACGGCATGAAAAGTGATGTTCAGCAGGGAACTCCTGCACGGGGATACATACTCCCGGCGCTCTGGATTCCCTCTTACTGATTGCGATCCTTCAGCTCCCGCGCGATGTCGCGCGCGACGTCACGATCGCGGATCTCCCGGCGGCGGTCCTGGTGCTCCTTGCCCCGCGCCAGCGACAGCTCGACCTTCGCCTTGTTGCCCTTGAAATAGATCCTCGTCGGGATCAGCGTCAGGCCCTTGCGCTGCATGCGGCCGATCAGGCGCTCGATCTCCCAGCGATGCATGAGCAGCTTGCGCGGTCGCTCCGGATCGTGGTTCTCCCTGGCCGGTGGGTAGTGGGGGATGTGGGAGCCGCGCAGGTAGACCTCGCCCTCCTCGATCGCCGCGTAGGAGTCCTGCAGCCTGGCCTTGCCGCCACGCAGGGACTTGACCTCGGTGCCGCGCAGCTGGACGCCGCACTCGAACGTCTCGACGATCTCGTACTTGTGCCGAGCCGCCCTGTTGGTCGCGACGTCGTTGCCGCGTGCCGGAATGTCGGTCATCGCTGCCCCTGCTTGCCTTGCTTGCCGGAGCCCTTGCCCTGCTTGCCGGAGCCCTTGCCCTGCTTGCCGGAGCCGGCCCGTTTGGGCTTGCCCTTGCTCTTGTTCTTGCGCTGCTGGTGCTTGTTCTTCTTCTTAGGCTTGGAGTCGGCGTCGGCCGTCTCGCGGGCATCACCCTTGCCCTTGCCGGACTTCTGCCCGTCACCCTTCGGCTTCGGGCGGCCCTTGCCGTCCCCGCTGCCGCGATTGCCGCGCCGGCCGCGCGAGTCCTCGTCGCTCTCGGACGGCACCAGATCAACCCGGCCGCGCGGCGCCTCGATCGAATCGACGGCGATCTCGATTGCGTCGCCGATCCCAATCTGGCGACCGGTACGCAGGCCGACGAGGGCGGAGTCGCTCTCGTTCAGCTCGTAGCGATCGCCCGGGATCCGGCGCGCGGGCAGGAATCCTTCGTAGACGTCAGACATCTCTCCGCGGAAGCGTACGAAGGCGCCGGGAGCGATGACGCCGGATATCTCACCCTCGAACTTCTGCGACTGGCCGCGCTCGCGCAACTCGCGCTGGAGCAGGAAGCCAAGGCAGATGTCGTCGCCGCGGCGCTCGACCTTCATCGAGTCGCGCTCCTTGTCGGAGCAGTAGAGGGCGACCGCACCAACGTCGTGCCGGGTGGGTGCCGTCTCGCCCGCGCCGATGACGGCGAGCAGCGCCCGGTGCACGACCAGGTCGGGGTAGCGGCGGATCGGCGAGGTGAAATGGGAGTAGGCGGTGCTCGCGAGGCCGGCGTGGCCACGGTTCTCGGAGTCGTAGCGAGCGGGCTTCAGCGAGCGCAGCACCAGGCTCGAGACACTCGCGGCGCCGTGACCGCGACGTTTGGCCTCGGCGGCGACCATCGCGCTCGCCTCGGCGACCAGGGCGCCGGCCTCGCTCGGGCCGAGGTTCTCGGGCAGCGGCGGCGAGGGCAGATCGAGCGCCGCGAGCTGCTCGAAGAGGAACTCGATCCGCGCCGGGTCGGGCTGCTCGTGCACGCGGTAGAGGGAGGGCACGCCCTTGCGCTCCAGCAGGGACGCGACCTGCTCGTTGGTGAGGATCATCAGGCGCTCGATCAGACGGTGGGACTCGGTCTGTTCGAGGGCCACGGCGGCGCTCACGTTGCCCTCGTCATCGAACTCGAAGTCCGGCTCGGAGCTGACCACTGTGAGCGACTGCCCTTGGGCCGAGTCGGCGAGCTGCGCCGCAACAGAGCGGGCGATCCTCAGGGGCTCAGCGATCAGCTCCGGGGCCTGCTCCTTGCCGGAGAAGATCCGGTCGAGCTCGTCGTAGTCGAGCCGGTGATCGGAGCGGATCAGCGAGCGATAGAAGCTGGCCGAGCGCACCTCGCCGCCACCATCGAGCTCGAATTCCGCGGTCACCGCGAGGCGCTCGACACCGGGAACCAGACTGCAGGCTTCGTCGCTGAGCCTGCGCGGCAGCATCGGCGAGACGTTGCCGGGCGCGTAGGTGGAGTTGGCCCGATCACGAGCCTCGCGGTCGAGGCCGCTCTCCGGCTTGACGTGCGCAGCGACGTCGGCGATGTGGATCCAGATCCGGGCCCCGTCGCCCTCGCGCCGGGCCGAGACCGCATCGTCGAAGTCCCGGGCGCTGGCGGGATCGACCGTGAAGGTGGGCTCGGCGGTCAGGTCGTGGCGCTCGCCGGGATCCCGCTGTAGGGCGCTGGTCGAGTTGCCGGCCTCGCTCTCCAGCCGATCGGGAAACGTCGGGCGCAGGGCGTTGTACGCGAGCCATCCGGCGACCACGTCGCGGGCCCGATCGACGTTGCCGAGCTCGGCGATCGGCTGCGCGCCACGGCGGTTGACGCGGCAGAGCACGATCGTGCCCTCCTCGGTGCGGGCCTTCCCGCGCGAGAGAGGCAGCTGCTCACCGCGGTCGAACATTGGGCGACCGACCATGTAGCGGCCGCGCCGCTCGGCGACGAGCACCGCGCGGTCAGGTCCGAGCAGGGCCTCCGTCCGCTGCGCCATCAGTTGGAGTTGATCTCGCCGGCGACGACCTGCAGCCCGCGGTCGAGGGTGTCGTCGCCATCGGCCGGGTCCTCATCCGGAACGCGGATGTCCGGCTTGATCCCGGTGTCGTTGATCGAGCTCCCATCGGAAGTCAGGTACTCACCGACGGTCAAGTCGAGCGCGCCGCCGTCTTCGAGCTCGATCACCTCCTGGAAGGTGCCCTTGCCGAAGGTCTTCGTTCCGATCACCTCGGCGATGTCGTTCTGCTGCAGCGAGGCGGTGACGATCTCCGAGGAGGAGGCCGTGTCGCCGTTGACGAGGATTACCATTGGTACCTGCGGCAGCGCGCCGCCGGTCGCCTCGAGGGTCTCCTCGGGCCGGGCGCGGCCCTCGGTGGTGACGACCGGGCCGTCCTCCTGGAAGATCGAGCTGACCAGCACGGCCTCGTCGAGCAGGCCGCCACCGTTGCTGCGGAGGTCCAGGACGAGCCCCTCCGCGCCCTTGCCGTTCAGCTCCTGGATCTTGGCCCGCAGCTCGCCGTGGGCGCCGCTGGAGAAGGTGGCAAGGCTGACGTAGGCGATCTTCTTGCCGTCCTGCTCGATGATCCGGCCATCGACCGCGGGCACCGTGACCTTGGCGCGCTCGACCATCAGATCGCGACTCTTGCCCGTCTCGCCGTCCTTGACCGTCAGCTCGACCTCGGTCCCGGGTGGGCCCTTGATTCGCGCCGACGATTCCTCGGATGAGTCCCCGGCAATCGACTCGCCGTTGACGGCGGTGATCACGTCACCGACCATCAGGCCTTCCTTCTCGGCCGGCGTGTCCTCGAAGACCCGCGCGATCCGCAGACCGGCTTTGACCTCGCTGACCGTCAGACCTACGCCGCTGAACTCGCCGTTGTTGGCGGCGTTGAACAGGCTGTAGGCCTCCGGGTCGAAGTAGTGGGAGAAGCGGTCGTCGTTGTCCTTCTTGATCCGGCGGACCATGCCCTCGATGGAGGCGTTATCGAGGACCTCCTGATCGGTGACGTGGAAGTAGCGGTCCTTGATCAACTCCTGGGCCGTGGAAACGGGGTCGCTGCTCGTGGTGTCCGGCAGGATCGCTTCGCGGAGCGGCGCGATCAGCGCCAGCAGCAGGATCGCGACGATCGCGCCCGCGAGCAGGCCACGGCCGAAGTCCGCACCGCTGCGGTCACCCTCTTGCGAGTCGTTCAAACCTTGAGGAAGCGGCGCAGCGTAATCCCGCTGCCAAGCGCCGAGACCGACATCGCCGCGACCACCAGAATGGCGAGCAGCGGTCCGAAGGCAATCGTGTTGAGGTTCTCGACCAAGGCGAAGTTGTCAGATAGCGGGTCCACAATGATCGTCTTTCCGACCAACAGTATGACTACCGCGATTGCTGCGCCTACCAGGCCGACCACGATTCCCTCGATTACGAACGGCCAGCGGATGAACCAGTTGGTCGCTCCGACCAGGCGCATCACCTCGACCTCACGCCTGCGGGCGTAGATCGAGAGCCGGATCGTGTTGCCGACGAGGAAGAGTGAGGCGAAGCCCAGTAGCACAGCGATGACGAGCAGCAGGATCTTGGTGGCGTTGGTCACCTGACGGATCTCATCGGTCTGCTCGGCAGTCTGCACGTCCTCGATCGCGCCACTGATCGGCTGCGGCTTGCCCGAGGCATCGGGCGGGCTGATCGCGCTGACGACCGCCTCGAGGTTGTCGGGATCGTCGAGGGTCACGTTGAAAGAGGGTGGCAGCGGATTTCGGTTGTTAAGTGCGCTGAGGATGTCGCTCTCCTTGAGCCGCTCCTCGAGCGAACTGATCGCCTGCTGCGCGGAGACGAACTCCACGCCCTTCACATGGGCGAACGTGGCGATCTCGTCCTGGAGCTTCTGGATCTCGGACTTCTCCGCCTGCTTGAAGAGGAAGACCTTGACCGCGATCTGTTCGCGCACGTCGTTGGTCTTGGAGCCGGATGCGTCGAGAACCGGAACGAGCACACCAACCAGTAGCAGGGTGATCGCGACGGTGACGATGGCCGCCACCGACGGTGCCGCGTTGCGACGCAGCGCCCGGTAGGCCTCGCCGAGGAAGAAGACGAAACGACCCATGCTCAGTACTCCTCGTGCTCGCCGGTCAGCGGATCGATGCCCATCTCGCTACGGATGCGGGCGCCGAACTCGGTGGTGTCCTCCTCGGAGGCGTACATGCCGGCGGCCTGGTCGCGGATGACGCGGCCCTCGTGCAACTGCACGACGCGGCGCTTCATCTTGTCGACCATCTCGCGATCGTGGGTCACGACGATCACCGTCGTACCCGAGCGGTTGATCCGGTACAGAAGCTGCATGATCCCGATCGACGTCTCGGGGTCGAGGTTTCCGGTCGGCTCGTCGGCCAGCAGGAGCGGCGGGTGGTTGACGAAGGCGCGGGCCACGGAGACACGCTGCTGCTCGCCGCCGGAGAGCTGATCGGGGTAGTTGTGGATCTTGGCGCCGAGGCCGACCATGCGCAGGATCTCAGGGACCTGGCGCTTGATCTCGCGGCGCGGGGTGCCGGTCACCTGCAGCGCGTAGGCGACGTTGTCGTAGACGGTCCGGTTGGGGAGCAGCTTGTAGTCCTGGAAGACGGTGCCGATCCGCCGGCGCAGGGCCGGGACCTTGTCGCGACCCATGTCGTTGATGTCCTTGCCGGCGACCATCACCTTGCCGCTGGCGGGCTCGAGTTCACGAATCAGCAGCTTGATCATGGTCGACTTGCCGCAGCCGGTCGGGCCGACGATGAAGACGAACTCGCCGCGGTCCACCGACAGCGAGACGCGCTCGAGGCCGACGTGGCCGCCCGGATAGACGACTGTTGTGTCGCGCAGCTGGACGAGTGGCGCGCGCTTGCGACGCGCGTGTGTCTGCGCCGGCTCCTCGATCCGCGAGCGGCGTGTGCGCGATCTTGTGCGTCGTCTAGCTGTAGCCATCGTCCCGCTCTTTCTGCAAGGGCCTCCGCGTTCCTGCGCGCAGCCCGATGCGTCCTTCCTCAGGTCCATTTGGGGTGGAGTCGTGCAGTGTAAACAAACGCTCACGATTTGCTTGCAAGATTCCCGGCAAAACCGGGGCTCTGGGTTGCGTGGACTCCGAACTGCCGCACCCGTGAACTACTCTGGAGCCGTGGTTCACCTCCGGATCGTGGTTCCCAGCTACCAGTCCGAGCATGCGCTGGATCTGCTCGACGACACCGACACGGTCTGCAACCTGATCTTTCTCGAGCGTGCGGCCCGCCGGCCCGAGGGCGACGTGATCCTCTGTGACGTCGCTCGCGAGGACGCGAGCGTGATCATCGCCGACCTCCGGGAGCTCGACATCGACGTCGAGGGCTCGATCGCGATCGAGGAAATCGACAGCGAGGTCTCAGACGCGGCGACCGCAGCCGAGAAGGCGGCCGGGCATCGGGGCGCCGATCCGGTGATCTGGGAGCAGGTCAACACCCGGACCAGCGAGAGCGTCGAGCTGACTTCGAGCTTCCTCGCCTTCATGGTCCTGGCGATGCTGATCGCCGGGGTCGGGATCTACTTCGACGAGCCCATCCTGATCGTCGGCGCGATGGTCGTCGGCCCGGACTTCGGCCCGCTCGCCGGGATTTGCGTCGGGATCGTCAACCGAACGCCCGGGCTGGCCTGGCGCTCGGCGCGTGCCCTGCTGGTGGGCCTGCCGCTCGGCATTGTGGCCACGTTCGTGGCGACCCTGCTGCTGAACCTGATCGGCGAGCTCCCCGAGACGATCGACTTCGACGCCCACACGCTCACCAGGTTCATCGCCGAGCCCAACTTCTTCAGCTTCTACGTCGCGGCGCTCGCAGGCGTGGTCGGCATGCTCAGCCTGACCACAGCCAAGTCGAGTGTGCTCGTCGGGGTGCTGATCTCGGTCGCCACGATTCCGGCGGCCGCGAACGTGGGCGTCGCCGCGGCCTATGCCGACTGGGCCATCGCCGGCGACGCCTTCCTGCAATTGATCATCAACGTCGTGGCGATCGTCGGAGGCGGCATGCTGACGCTGCTGGTGCAGCGGAAGCTCTACATGCGCCGCCGCCGCAAGCACCTCAGCGACGACTCCCGCCGGATCGCCGGCCTCCCAATCGGCCAGAGCCGCCGCGCCCACGTCGATCCGGACAAGGAGCCGAAACCCACTTGAGCCGCTCGGGGAACGTCTGGTGCTCCCGTTCTCGCGAGGCGGTGCGATGAGACCCACCCGTCGCCTCTATCTGCTCCGCCACGCCAAGTCGAGCTGGAAGGAGCCGGATCAAGTCGATCGCGAGCGGCCCCTGAGCAAGCGCGGCCGCAAGGCCTGCATGCTGATCGGCGCCCATCTGGCCGAAGCCCGGATCCGCCCGGACGCGGTGCTCTGTTCGCCCGCCCAGCGCACGGTCGAGACCCTGGCCCGGATCAGCCTCAAGCTGCCCAAGGGCACCGACAGCTGGACCGAGGAGCGGATCTACGGCGCCGGCTCGGACGAGCTGCTCGACCTGCTCCGCGAGCTACCGGACGCCTACCACGCCGTTCTGCTGATCGGCCACAACCCAGGCCTCGCCGGCCTCGCCGAACTCCTCGCCGCCGACGGCGACGCGCTCCCCCGCCTCAGGGCGAAGTACCCCACCGGCGCCCTGGCCACCCTGGAGTTCCCGGGCTCCTGGCAGGAGCTCCGCCCCGGCGCGGCCCTGCTCGATGACTTCGCTCGGCCGAAGGACCTGACGTAGCGGTGACCGTCAGATCGTGCCGGCGTTCCAGTAGCCCTCGAGGCGACGATCGAACGCCTTGCGTTTCTCGGCGTAGAGGCGCTGGCCGATCGGCATGGACTCCGTGAGCAGCCGCTCCTGACGCTCTCTCGCTGCTTCCTCGACCACGGCGATCGCCTCTGCCGTGAGTTCGGTCTCGTCGCGGCTCTGCGCGTCGGCGACGATCACGGTGAGGTCGTGGTGGTCGCCGAGCAGGGAGGAGAGATCGTGGGCCTCGTCGGCGCTCGGCTCGAGCACTTCCGGCCACAGCGGGCTGAGCACGTCGAGCATGTACCAGAGGTCCTTGACCCGCTTGCGCAGCTCGTGGGCGCGCTCGTCGGTTGGTTCGTCGCGGACGTCAGCGAAGCAGTTACGGCCGCGACGGTAGGCGCGGTCGAGTCCTGATTTGACCAGCTCGAAGCCGCCCTCCGGCAGCTCCCACTGGTTGGCAACCGAGAAACCTTTGCGCAGCTGCTCGACAGCCCAGGGCAGGTCGGACTCGCGGGCCCCCTCGAGCGCCGCCTCACGTTCGTCTTCCAGGCTGGTCCGCCAGGCCAGCAGCTTGCCGCGGGGCAGGCGCATGCCGGCCTCGTGCAACTCCGCGAGCGTCTGGAGTTTGACCTCGCCATCGCGGGCCGGGCCAAGCCGCCGGCCGACCTGGCGATAGCGATCGTTCTCCGCCTTGTAGACGTCATCGCCGAGTGGTTCGCGGAGCAGGCGCAGCATCGAGCGCGTCTTCTTCAGCTGCTTGCGCCCCTCGTGGATGCCCTTGCCGAGGTCATCGGCCGCGGTGTCGGTGAACTCCTCCAGCGCTCGCGAAATCCGGCCGCGGACCACGCGCTGCAGGTCGGCGCCGCGCTCACTCTCCGGTCGCAGGCTGTAGCTGCGCGGCTCGGTCATGGAAGTCGTCTCGTCGGTCGCTGCGCTCATCGGGATCTTGCCTTCCGTCTTTCGGGGTCACGGTCGCCCCCGGCTCGCCAGCGTCTGGTTGGCGTAACGCTTATCGCCAGTCACCTCTTTGCCGGCCCACTCCGGGGGATCGAAGTCGGCTGCCGAGTTCTCGTCATCGAACTCGATCTCCATGACCATCATTCCCTCCAGCGTGTCTTCGTACACATCGATCTCCAGGGTGCCGGCCCCGACATCGCGCCGATAGCGCCGCTTCGCGACCCGCATTCCCTCCGTCAGCGGCCAGAGCTCCTCGAACGCCTCGGCGGCAATCGGAACCTCGACCTCCTGGCGGCTCATGCCACCGCCACGCTTGACCGTCAGCAGGGTGCGCTCGCCGTCGAGTCGCCGCAGCCGCACCTCGACCTCCTCCGCCAGTGCCAGGTACCCCTGCTCGACCAGCTCGGGAGGACACTCCCCCAGCCAGTCCGGCACCTCCTCCACCAGAAACTTCCGCTCGATCTCGATCATGGTCGGCAACTTACCCAGCCCGGCGCGGGCAGATACCGCCGGCCGGCGGACTCTGACGCGATCTACCGACCTATACGGTCGGCAACCCGCAGTGAAGCGCCCCCTAGAGATCTGACGAGGCTGGGAGATCGCGAGGCGAGAAAGAGGTGGGCGATGCGTGCGCCAGCACGTGAGCCCGCCGATGACACAGCATCGCGGGCTCCCAGACCGTCAGATCAGGTCCACTCGGGGCCGTGGAGCGGCGGGTGCGAAACGATCGGCTTCAGCAGCAGTGCCTCGCGGGCCCGGTCGGCGATGCCCCGGCTCGTCAGGCCGAAGTGCTCCATGCAGGCCTCGCCGGTGCCGGAGACGCCGAACTCATCGCCCATGCCGACCGCGAAGATCGGCACCGGGTGCTGCTCGGCCGCGACCTCGCGGACGGCGTCTGCGAGGCCGCCGACGATGCGGTGCTCCTCGGCGGTGACGGCGACGCCGGTCTTGGCCAGCGACTCGATGATCGTCTGGCGGTCGATCGGCTTGATCACGGCGACGTTGAGGACCTCGGCTTCGACCCCGTCCTCGGCCTCGAGTGCCTTGGCGGCCTCGAGCGCCCGCCAGACCATGTGGCCGGTGGCGATCAGGCTGATGTCCTTGCCCTCGCGCAGCACGTCGACGCTGTTCAGCGTCTCGGGGATCTCCTCGTAGACGACGGGCGTGGCAGGGCGGCCGAAGCGCATGTACATCGGCTCGGGGTTCTCGTAGGAGTGGAGCACCGCGCGGTAGGCCTGGTTGTAGTCGGCGGGCACGATCACCTGCATCTTCGGCATCGCACGCATCAGGGCGATGTCCTCGATCATCTGGTGGGAGGCGCCGTCCTCGCCGAGCGAGACGCCGCCGTGGCTGGCCCCGATCCGCACGGGCAGTTCGTTGTGGGCGATGCCGAGCCGGACCTGATCATAGGCGCGGCCCGCGGCGAAGATCGCGAAGGTGGAGCAGTAGGGCACCTTGCCCGAGGCGGCGAGCCCGCAGGCCATCGACATCATGTTGGCCTCGGCGGCACCCACGTTGAAGAAGCGCTCGGGGAACTCCTTGCCGAACTTGGCGGCCTGTGTGGACACCGAGAGATCGGCATCGAGGGCGACGACCTCTTCGTGCTCGTGGCCCAGCGCGACCAGCGCGTCGCCGTAGGCGTTGCGGGTTGCGGCGGCTTCGACGGCGGCGCCCATCAGCCCTCGTCTCCCTCGTCGTCGCGGGAAACGGCTCCGAAATCAGCGGTGATCCGCTCCAGCGCCGCGGTCTGCTCGTCGAACAGCGCCTCGAGCTCGCTCAGCGCCTCGGAGGCCTGCTCCGGCGTGGGTGGCTTGCCGTGGAAGCCGAAGCGACCCTCCATCGAGGAGACGCCGCGGCCCTTCTTCGTCTGAGCGATGATCGCCGCCGGCCGATCGAGGGTGCGGCTGCGCTCCAGCGCTTCGACCACGGCGACCATGTCGTGGCCGTCGAGCTCGACCGTATCCCAGCCGAAGGCCTCGAACTTGGCGCGCATGTTGCCGATGTCCATGACCTCCTCGGTGGTGCCGTCGGTCTGCAGGTGGTTGTAGTCGACGATCGCCGTGATGTTGGTCAGGCCGAAGTGCGGGGCGGCGGTGGCCGCCTCCCAGGTCTGGCCCTCCTGGCAGTCGCCGTCGGAGCAGAGGCAGAAGACCTGGGACGTCTGCTCGAGACCGTCGAGCCGCAGCGCTAGCGCGATGCCCAGCGACATCGAGAGGCCCTGGCCGAGCGAGCCGGTCGAGACCTCGACCCCGGCCGTCTTGTTCATGTCGGGATGGCCCTGCAGCTGGGCCCCGATCTTGCGCAGGCCCATCAGGTCCTCCAGCGGGAAGTAGCCCCAGCGGGCGAGGGCCGCGTACTGGATCGGCGCGGCGTGGCCCTTGGAGAGCACGAAGCGGTCGCGCTCGGCCCAGTCCGGCCGCTGCGGGTCGTGCCGCAGCACCCGGTGATAGAGCGCCGTGACGATGTCGGCGGCCGACAGCGAGCTGTCCAGATGGCCCGACTTGGCCACCGCGAGCATCCGCACGCAGTCCATCCGCAGCACGGTCGCCCAGCGCTCGAGCTGGCGGATCGAGGGACCGTCCCCCTCGGGCGCGATCGTCGGCGGCTTGGGGTCCGGCACGGGACGGAGGTGATTCACGGGGGCGAGGATAGAGCCCTCCGCGAGTGCTGGTTCTGCCATATGGCCAATCTAGGCGCGCCCGCAGCGGAAGCATCGCGCAATCAACCCGCAATTTGGGAGCGTCGCGCCCGTCCGCGGGCCACGTTCGCCGCTGCCGCTCCCGATAGTTTTGAGCCATGGGCTTCCCTTCCCCCACGGCCGATCAATCAGCGAGTGAGCTCAAACGCCAGATCGAGGCCGAGCGCGAGGGTGCGCCGTTCCTGGTCCATCGCGATCCCGGCGGCGAGCAGCACATCACCTCGCTCAAAGACCGCAAGCGGCTCACGGTGGGCCGCGGCGAGGGTGTGGACCTGGGGATCGAGGATGAGGCCGTCTCCCGGCTGCATGCCGAACTCGAGCGCGTGGGCGACGCCTGGGTGCTCAGCGACGACGGGCTCTCGACCAACGGCTCGCAGGTCAACGGCGAGCGCCTGCTCGGGCGCCGGCGACTCGCCGACCGGGACCTGATCCGCTTCGGGGGCACCGGCGTCCTGTTCCGGGACGCCGCGGTCACCACCGTCGAGGTCGCGCCGACCGTAGCCGACTCGAGCGAGGGCCAGGCGCCGCCGCCGCTGGGAGCCACGCAGCGGAAGATCCTCATCGCGCTCTGCCGCCCGCTCGAAGGCGGCGGCGGACCCGATGCGACGCCGGCGACCAACGCCGCGATAGCCGAGGAGCTCTCACTCAGCATCAACGCGGTCAAGTCGCATCTTCGCGTGCTGTTCGAGAAATTCAGGGTGGACGACCTCCCGCAGAACCAGAAGCGGGTCGCGCTGGCCGGCAGGGCCCTGCGCTCGGGCACGGTCAACCCGGCCGAGCTGGCCGACTGACGGACGGGTCCGCCAGGCCTTCTAGCCTGCGATCGCCGCGCGCACGAACTCCAGGTCCTTGTGCAGCGCCTGGAGGTCGCGCGGGGTCTCGATCACGACCGGGGCCTCGGCGTCGCGGATCATCGCGGCGAGTACGTCGAGGTCGATGTGACCATCGCCGATGTTGGCGTGGCGGTCGGCGCCGGTGCCCGCCGGATCGCGGGAGTCGTTGGCATGGACCAGATCGATGCGGCCGGTGATCGCCCGCAGGCGCTCGATCACGTCCGTCAGATCCTCGCCGGCCGCGTGAGCGTGACAGGTGTCGAAACAGAAGCCGACCTCGACATCGGTGGAGGCCTCCCCGACAGCCTCCCAGAGCCCGGCGAGCGCATCGAAGCGACGGGCGACCGCGTGCTCGCCACCGGCTGTGTTCTCGAGATAGACCGGGACCTCGGACTCGAGCCGCTCGATCGTGCTCTTCCAGCGCCCGAAGCCCTCCTCGATCCCGTCCTCGGCGTGACCCGGGTGGACGATCACGGCCAGCGCGCCGATCTCGACGGCCGCCTCGCAGGTCTGGGTGAGGATCTTGCGCGAGCCGTGGCGGATGTTCGGCTTGGGCGAGCAGACGTTGATCAGGTACGGCGCGTGCACGTAGATGCCGAGCTCGGAGGCGCGCAGCTCCTCGGCGTCCTCGCGCGGCGGTGGCTTCTTCCAGCCCTGGGGATCGGAGAGGAAAAGTTGCAGGCAGTCCGCGTCCAGCGCCGCGGCCATGCCGAGCGGGTCCTCGTCGGAGACGTGCGCGCCGGTGGGTACGGAGGCCATGCGCGCAGGATATGACCGGGAACCGGGGACGGGTCGGTTAGCTGCAGCTCGCGCCACTGCAGTCGCGGAGGCGCTCCAGCGTCGCTTCGAGCCGGGCCTGGTCGGCCGCATCGTCCTCGTCGGCCGGGGGCCAGAGGTTGTGGCGCTGGTGGGGGTCCCGGTCGAGGCGGTAGTGCTCGGCCTCGTCGGTCGGGCGGCACTTGCGCGAGCCGACCGGTGCGACACGCTCGTACTCGACGTAGACCTCGCTGCCGACCCGGACCCCGCTCCAGGTGCAGGCGAGCGTGCCGCCTGCCAGACCGTTGCGCTGGTCGACCTCGATCAGCAGCGGCCGCTCGGGATCCCAGCTGCGGGGATCGCGCAGGGCGGGCAGCATCGAGCGGCCGTCCAGCCTGCGACAGCGGCCGTCCGGGAGGCAGGGCTCGGCGTCGGCGAGGTCGAGAATCGTCGGCACGAGGTCGATGTTGGCGAGCGGCAGGTCGGTCGAGGCCTCGGGCTCGGCTCCAAGAACGGCAGGGGGGACATCGATCAGCGCCGGCACCTGGATCGACTCCTCGTAGGGCAGGCCCTTCGACTTGAGCAGGCGGTGCTGGCCGCTGAAGAAGCCGTTGTCGGAGTAATAGATCAGGATTGTGTTCTCAGCGATGCCGAGTTCGTCGAGCAGCGCCGTCAGCTTGCCGACGCTGCGATCGATCTCGCGCAGCGAGGCCGCCCGGCAGCGCATCCGCTGCTGCACCGCAGCCCGGGCCTGGGCATCGACCCGCGGCAGGCTGCGGATGTAGGAGGGCTTGTCGGAGACGTCGCGCTCTTTCGCCGGGCGAGCCGGAAGGCGCAGATCGCGGACCGGGGCCAGCAGGCCGGGCCCGGGCAGCGCACTCTTCGCGCACGAGCCCTCGGCCAGGTGATCGCTGTGCGGTGCGAGTTCGTCGATCTGCAGATAGAAGGGCTTGTCGCCGGCCGCCATCTCGCGGACCAGCCGGCGCGCGTTGTGACCCAGGGTGCGGGTCACATAGGAACGTTTACCGTTGCCCCGGTAGGTCTCTGTCACGCCATCGGTGGAGAGCTTGTAGTCGCGGTAGTGCAGCGCCATCAGGCCCACCCAGTGGTCCCAGCCCGGCGAGGCCTGCGCCGCGCGGCCGGCCTCCCGGTAGCCGTTGAGGAAGCGCCCGACCCGGGCCGTCTCGTAGCCGGCGTTCTGCAGCCAGGCCGGCAGCACGTTGTCGGGCTCGCGCAGCGCCGGGTAGCCGGGGTCGTTGGCGAGCACCCCGTTGTTGTGCCCGTACTGGCCGGTCAGCTGTGCGGCGCGCGATGGGCAGCAGAGCGGTGTGACGATCGTGAAGTTGGTCAGGCGGGTGGCACCCTCGTCGAAGAGGCCGAACGTCTTCGGCATCAGCTCGGGCGTGAACAGCAAGTCGTCCTGGTCGTCGGTGACGATCGTGATCACGTTCGGGCGGTCGCCGGCCCCGTCCGAGCCTGCGGCCGGAGAGGGGGCGGTCGCGCCGGTCCCTGCCACAGCGACCAGCGCGGCCAACAGCAACGCACCGCCGCTCGCCGTCAGGAGTCGCTGTGACCGAGTCATCCTCATGGGAGCAGCATCGGTCAGTCTGATGGCCGTAGCTACCCACCCAAGGTTCAGCCCGGCGCTACCTCAGGGCTCGATCCGGCTGACGGTCGAATCGGCGTAGTCGGCGGTCCACACGGCCCCTGAGCCGGTGTCGAGGTCGGCCGGGTCGCCGCCCACCTCGATCGGCTCGCCGACCCTCTCCAGGCTCTCCGGATCGAACTGCCAGACGGTCCCCTCCTGGCTGTTGGTGACCCAGACCGAGCCGAGCCCGACGGTGACGCCGCGCGGCCTCAACCCGGTCGGCACCGACTGCACGAAGGTCGGGTCCGCCAGCGCGATCTCGGCCGGGTCGATCTGCTCGGGATCGACCCGGTAGAGGATCCCGTCGAGGTTGTCGGTGATCCAGACCCTGCCCATCCCGACCGCGACGTCGGTGGTCTGCTTGCCGATCGGGATCGGGCGGTCGCGAGTGGTGATGCTCTCGCGATCGACCCTCGTCAACGTACCGTTCTGCGAGGAGACGACCCAGACGAAGCCCTCCCCAACCGCGAGCGCGCGCGGATCGGGGTCGACCGCCGCCTCCCCGTCGATGGTCTCGAACTCGGGCTCGAAGCGGACCACCCGTCCGGCGCCCTCGGGCTCCCGATCGGCGACCCAGACATAGTCGCGGTCGACCGCGACGTCGCTGGGATCGTTGAAGCCCTCGAACACCTGTGGCTCGCGGCTCTCCTCCGGGCTGAAGCGCAGCAGCGAGTCGCGGTTCACCACCCATACCGAGCCGAACCCGACGGCCACCGAGCGGGGATGGTCCACGGCGAGGCGCGGGCCCACCGACTCGCTGGTCTCGGTGTCGATGGCGCGAAGTACGTCGGCGTTGCGACTGACCACCCAGGTCGTGTCGCGGCCGGAGCTGACCGCCACTGGCCCGCGGGCGACATCGACGGAGGCGACGACCTCGCCCTCCCGGGCCGCCTCGCCGGCCGGCTCGCCGGTTCCCGACGATTCGCCATCACTGCCGATCACGTCGCCGAGCACCAGCGCAGCCGCGACCGCCGCCACTGCGAGCACGGCAAGCGCGGCACCAATGAGTCGTCGTCCCCCGGGCCGGCGACCGGCGTCCTCCCCGGCGAGCGCCTCCGGCCGGGCGTCGCGGAGGCCTCCGGCGCCGTCGGCGACCCCGGCCGCGTGGATCGCGGCGGTCGGTGCCGACCCGTCCACCACCCCCCCGGCAAGCGCCTCCTCCATCTCCCTTGCGAACTGGGTCGCGCTCGGTGTCCGCGCGCCCGGATCGATCGCCATGCCCCGCGCGAGCACCGCATCGACGGTCTCCGGCAGGCGCGAATCGACGGCGCTCGGCCTCGGACGGGGCGCGGTCCCGTGGGCAGCCAGCGTCGCCGTACGCGAATGCGACGGGAACGGCACCTGCCCGGTGAGCACCTCGAAGGCGACGCAGGCGAGGGCATAGACGTCGGTGCGGGGATCGAGGGGCAGCCCGTCGATCTGTTCCGGCGCCATGTAGTCGGCCGTGCCGAGCACGGCGCCCGTTGCGGTCAGCCCTCGCGTGTCGGAGTCGGAGTCGGAATCGGCGAGGGCCTTGCTGATCCCGAAGTCAGTCAGGTAGGCGCGCTCGCCGGCGCGAGTGTCCTCGAGCAGGACGTTGGCCGGCTTCACGTCGCGGTGGACGAGACCGATCGCGTGCGCAGCATCGAGCCCGGCCGCGACCTGGGTCAGGATCTCCGTGCTCCGCGCAGCCCCCAGGGGGCCCTCGGCGAGCATCCGCCCGAGGTCCACGCCGGCCACATAGCGCATCGTCAGATACAACAGGCCGTCCTCCTCGCCCGCGTGGTAGATCGGCACGACCGAGGGGTGCTCGATCGAAGCGGCAAGCCGGGACTCGCGCCGGAACCGAGCGGCGAAATCCGGGTCGTGACTGAGGCGCGGGGCGAGGACCTTCAGGGCGCGGGTCCGCTCGAGGGCGATGTGGGTCACGAGGTAGACGACCGCCATCCCGCCGCGGCCCAGCTCGGACTCGATCCGATGGCCGGCGAACTCCGTGCCCGGGCTCAACACGCCATCTCCCTCACCACTGCTCGCCACCGATCAGCTCACTCGCAGGGCGTTGCCACGCCGGATCCGGGGGTGCTCTCGGGGTTGCCCGCACAGCTGCGCAGGTCGAAGAGGATCTTCCGCAACCGCTGCTGAGCACGCTCGTCCCGGTCGTTCTGCGGCGGCCAGAGATTGTCGCGCTCGTGCGGGTCGGGCTGCAGCCGATAGTGCTCGGACTCCTGGGTCGGCTCGCAATCGCGTTCGTGGCTCCTGGCGACCCGGATGTAGTCCACATAGACCTGAGCGCGACGGCGCACGCCGGCCCAGGTGCAGGCAAGGGTGCCGCCGGCGAGCGAGCGCTCCTGATCGACCTCAATGAGGATCGAGCGGTTCTCGGGCCACTCGCCGGGGTCGCTCAGTGCGGGAAGCATCGAGCGACCGTCGAGCAGTCGGCAGCGGTCGTCGCTGACACAGGGGTCGGCCTCAGCCAGATCGAGCACCGTCGGCGCGAGGTCGATGTTGGCCAGCGGCAGGTCGCTCGCCGCGTCCGGTCTGGCACCCAGGATCTGCTCCGGAACCCTGACCATCGCCGGTACCTGAACGGATTCCTCGTACGGCAGGCCCTTGGACTTGAGCAGGCGGTGCTGGCCGCTGAAGTAGCCGTTGTCGGAGTAGAAGATCAGCACCGTGTCTTCGTAGATGCCCAGATCTCGCAGCTCCTGCACGAGCCGGCCGATCCCGCGGTCCACCTCCCGCAGCGAGGCGGCACGACAGCGGATCCGCTGCTGGATCTGCTCGCGGGCGGCCTCGTCGATCTCCGGCAGCCGGCGGATGTAGGCGGGCTTGTCGGAGACGTCCCGTTCGCGGGCCGGGTTCGCCGGCAGGCGCACCGCACCAAGCGGCTCGAGGCTCTTCGGACCCGGCACCGCGCTCAGCTTGCAGGCCCCTTCGGCCTGATGGTCGCTGTGCGGGGCCAGCTCGTCGATCTGCATGTAGAAGGGCTCGGGCTGCCCGGCAAGGTCGGCCACGAGACCCCGCGCGCGAGCATCGAGGTCGCGGGTCACGTAGCTGTCCTTGGAGCGGCCGTTGACCGCGACACGCTCGCCATCCAGGGAGAGCTCGTAGTCGCGGTAGTGGAGGTTGACCAGACCGATCCAGTGATCCCAGCCGGGCGCCGGCTCGGCCTGGTCCCCGGAGCCGGATGCGGGCTCGTAGCCGTTGAGGAAGCGGCCGATGCGGGCCGTCGTGTAGCCGGCGCGCTGCAGCCAGGCCGGCAGTACGTTGTCGGGCTCGCGCAGCGCCGGGTAGCCGGGGTCGTTGGCGAGCACCCCGTTGTTGTGCCCGTACTGGCCGGTCAGCTGGGTCGCCCGCGAGGGGCAGCAAAGGGGCGTGGTGATCGTGAAGTTGGTCAGCTGCGTCGCACCATCGTCGAAGAGCGCGAACGTGTTGGGCATGATCTCCGGGCGGAAAAGCATCTCGTCCTGATCGTCGGTGACGATCGTGATCACGTTGGGGCGTGGGTCCTTCGGCTCCGCCGGCGCCCGGTCCCGGGTCCCCGGACCGCTGAGCTCGCCCGGATCCCGAGCAGCCGCGGTTTCGGGGGCGGGATCGCCGGTCAGGGGAGGCGCGCTCAGCGCGAGGGGCACGAGAAGCAGCAGCGTGGCCGCGGCGATCCCGACAGCGGTCCAGCGCCTCTTGCGACTCTCCTGACGACGCCGCTCGAGTTCGCGACGCCGTTTGCGTGGTGTCGGCGTGCCCTGCATGCAGCACTAGGTTTGCAGGACAAACCTATGGCCGCCCCCGGACCGCCGATTACGGCGGCCGGACCGACCTACGGGAGAGCCGGAAGCACGGCGAAGGCGGCGGCGAGGGCCAGGTTGCGGGCGATCGCGCGCCAGCTCACCGTGGAGCGTGCGCCGAAACAGGCGCAGGGCGCGCCGGCGCGCCCTGCCATGAGCGCCGAGCCCAGGGTGGCGGCGAAGAGCAGCATGAGCCCGGCGGCTGCGTAAGCGGCGGTCGAACTGCCCAAAGCGACGCCCGCGGCGAGCACGAGCTCCGCGCCGATCACGAACGCGACTGCTGCGAGGCGGCCCCGATCCGATCTGAACCCGAATGTCCCCATTCCGGCCGCAGCAGCGCGCGGCTGCCTCAGCTTCGCAAGCGCGGCGACCGCAAGCACCCCCGCCAAAATCACCCGGCCGATCAGATCGAGCATCGCAGCCCAACCTAGCACCACCACCGACGGGCGTCGCCGACCGACTCGGGACCGGTGGCCCGGCAGCAGCTAAGGTCCCGCCACCGCTCCCGATCGTCGGGACTGACTACAAGAGGCTGGAGGGGCGAGCCCTGCTGGAGCGCCAAAAAGAGCTGTCGATCCTCGACGGCGCGCTGCGAGGGGCACGTAGCGGAATCGGCTCCGTCGTCCTGGTCGAGGGGCCGGCGGGTATCGGCAAGACCTCGCTGCTGCGCGCCGCGGGTGAGGTTGCCCGTGAGAAGAAGATGCGCGTGGTCAGCGGTGGGGGTTCGGAGCTCGATCGCGAGCCCCTCGGCGTAGCGATCTCGATGCTGCGGCCACTCGCCCTCGAGATCGCAGCCGGCGACGATGATCTCGCCGCCGATCTGCGCTCGCTCATCTACGGCCGGGATCCCGCCCTGCCCGGGGATCGGTTCACCATCGTCGAGGGACTGTTCTCGATCTGCGCCGGGGCGGCCGAGCGGAAACCGACTGTGATGGTCGTCGATGATCTGCAGTGGGTCGATCAAGGCACGCGGGCCCTGGTGGCACGCATCGGCCGTGAGGTTGCCGAGCTGCCGCTCTGCATGATCCTCAGCCTCCGTACAGGAGAGCCTGGCGCCGAACAGCTGAGCAGCTCGCTGAGCAAGCTGACGGGCCTGGAATCGCTGCGCCCCGATGTCCTGAGCCGGGCCGCCGTGGACGAACTCGTCCGGGAAAGCCTCGGGCCGGAGGTGCCGGAGGAAGTCCGGGCTGCCTGCGCCACCGCCTCCGGCGGCAATCCGCTGCTGTTGAGCGAGGTACTGCGCGAGGTCCGTAGCCGCGGGCTCAGCGTCGCCGGCTCAGCCGCCCAGATCCTCGCGCTCGCCCCGAGCTCCGTCATTGAGTTCGTCGCCGCCAGGCTGCAGCACTGTTCGGCGGGCGGCCGCTCCCTCGCGTTGGCACTGGCCACGCTCGGAGTCGCGGATGAGAGCCGGGACAATGCCGTGCTCAGCGCCGCTGCCGGCCTCGAGCCCGAGGCCCTACCGCAGGCCCGAGGCGACCTCGAACAACTGGAGCTGGTCGAGGCGGGTGAGCCCCTGCGGATCCGCCACCCGCTGTTCCGCCGCGCGATCTACGAATCCGCGTCACCCGAGACTCTCGCCGACGCCCGCCTCCGCTCGGCCCGAGCTCTCGTTGACGCCGGCCATCACGCGCGCGCCGGCACCCAGTTGCTGGCTCAGGGCGCACCGGAGACACCGGGGGCGACGGACGGTGAGTGGATCGTCGATGCGCTGACCGCCGCCTCGGGCGAAGCCGTGCGGCACGGGGACCGCGACGACGCGATCCGCTTCCTCGACCGGGCGCTCACACAGCCCGGCGTGGATGGCCGGCGCGGCGACCTGCTCGCCGAGCGCGGGCGGATTCTCTCGCTGGACCGCAACCCGGAGGCGATCGGCAACCTTCGCGACGCGCTTGCCCAGACCGACGACCCGCGGCGGGCCGGTGAGATCGCGCTGATCCTGGCCCAGGCATGCTTCTACCTCGTGCGTCTGGAGGAAGGCGCGGCCATCTGCCGCGAGGCGATCGCGGCCCTGGGAGAGGGCGAGCGGGAGCTCCGCCTGAGGCTCGAGGCCGAGGCCCTCAATTCCGATCGGCTGCGGGGCGCCGAGCGGGTCAGGCCTCGCGAGCTGGAGGCTGAGGTCTCCGGGGGCGCCACCCCCGCCGAGCGGGCAACCCTCGTCCACGTCGCCGCCGAGGCGGTCGCAACCGGTGAGCGCCCCGCCGCCGAGATCAACGCCATGGCGATCAGGGCCTGGAACGGCGGCACGCTGCTCGAGGAGTCCGGCCCCGACGCACCGCTGATCAGCTTCCTCGGCACCGCGATGGCCTGGTGCGAGGATTTCGAGTCGGCACGTGCGCTGGCCGAGGCTCAGCTACTGGCTGGTCGCCGGCGCCGCGCGCCCATGACGATCAGCTACGCGCTCGCCCTGCGCGCCGGCATCCGGCTGCGCTTCGGCGATCTCGCGGAGGCGGAGGCGGACGCCGAGCAGGTGGTTGCCGAGCTGCCCGCGTCCGATCCACTCGCCCACATGATCTGCCTGGGCTGGCTACTCGAATGCCTGATCGCCCGAGGCAAGGTCGAGGAGGCGCAACAAACGCTGGCGACCAGCGGCCTACTCGGCGAGCTTCCCGATCTCGGCACGGTCGACTTCCTACTGCTCAGCCGGGGCGATACCCGGCTGGCGGCCGGCGACGTCCAGGCCGCGCTGGCCGACTACGAGGAGGTCGGGGCCCGGGCCGAGCGCTCGGGTTATCTCAACCCGGCCGGCATGGCCTGGCGCTCCCGCGCCGCGCTCGCGCGGCTGGAGCTCGGCGAGACGGCGCGGGCCCGGGAGCTGGCGGCGGCCGAGGTCGCGGTCGCCCGGCAGTTCGGCGCACCGCGAGCGCTCGCGATCGCCCTGCGCAGCCTCGCCCTCTGCAGCGCCACCGGGGAGCGCACCGATCTGCTTTGCGAGGCCGGCGAGCTGCTCGAGAAGTCCCCCGCACGGCTGGAGCGGGCCCGCGTCGCCATCGACCTGGGCTGGACTCTGATCGCCACGGATCGGACCGAAGAGGCGATTTCGCCCCTCCAGGCCGCGATGGACGATGCCCACCGCTGCGGGGCGGTGCCTCTGGTCACCATTGCGATGGACGGGCTGCGCGCCGCCGGCAAGCGGCCGCGGCGACCGGCGCTCCGCGGCCGCGATGCGCTCACAGCCCAACAGCTCCGCGTCGCCCAGCTCGCGGCCGGCGGCCGTAGCAACCGCGAGATCGCCGAGGCGCTCTTCCTCACCCGCCGAACGGTCGAACTGCACCTGACCGGCGCCTACCGCAAGCTCGAGATCGAGTCGCGTGCCGAATTGGTGGACACCCTGGCCGGAGGCTGAGAGGATCTAGCCGATCGCCACCATGCGCTCGATCGGGATCCGGGCCTGGGCCGCGATCTCGGGCGGCACCTTGACCTCGGGGCTCATGTCGCGCAGGCAGTCGCGCAGCTTTGGCAGGGTGATCATCTTCATGTACTTGCAGAAGGCCATCCGGTTGGCGGCGATCAGGTCGGCCTCGGGCGCCGCCTCCTGCAGTGGATAGAGCATCCCGGTCTCGGTGGCGACGATGAACTCCCCCTTGGGGTTGGCCTCGACCTGCTTGAGCATTCCCGAGGTGGAGAGCATGTGCACGCCCTCTGAGGCGATGTCGCCGGAGGCGACGTACTCCATCGCCTGGGTCGAGCAGCCGCACTCGGGGTGGATCAGGAACTCGGCATCGGGATGTTCGGCCCGCATGTCGTTGATGTCGGAGGGCTTGATCCCCGCGTGCACGTGGCACTCGCCGTCCCAGATGTGGAAGCGGGCGCGGCGCTCGGGATCCTCGAGCAGGCCGGCCTCACGCTCGACGAACGCACCGAGCCACATGTCGGGGCCGAAGAGGATCTCCTGTTCGGGGCCGTGCGCGGCCCAGATGTGCTCGACCACCTGCACGGCGTTCGACGACGTGCAGCAGTAGTCGGTCTCCGCCTTGACCTCGGCCGAGGTGTTGACGTACATCACGACCAGGGCGCCGGGATGCTCGGCCTTCCAGGCGCGCAGCTGATCGGCGTTTATCGAGTCCGAGAGTGAGCAGCCCGCGTCGGTGTCGGGGATCAAGACGGTCTTCTCCGGCGAGAGCACCGAGGCCGTCTCCGCCATGAAGTGGACGCCACAGAAGGCAATCACGGAGGCCTCGCTCGAGGCGGCTTCGCGCGAGAGCTGCAGCGAATCACCGACGAAATCAGCGATGTCCTGGAGCTCAGGCAGCTGGTAGTTGTGAGCGATGATCACGGCGTCGCGCTGGG
>JBBRAH010000024.1:0-51150 GCA_038206985.1 Solirubrobacterales bacterium | reverse complement strand
GCGCCACCGATTCATTGCCTCGATTTCGCTGGACTGAGCCTCGATGATGTCGGCGGCCAACCCTTTCGTTTCCTGGTCCGCGCCCGAGGTCAGTTCGACCCGTGCCATCTGGATCGCTCCCTGGTGGTGGGGAATCATCATGTCGATGAATGCCCTGTCGAATGGCTTTGCGGTGCCGAGAGTCCCGGTGTCCATAGCCATACCCATCATCTGGTCGTCGAGACCCAGCGTGCCGTGATCTACGGCAGTGACAGGCTCATCGAACAGCCTCTGATGGATCGAGTCGATCTGGGCTATCTCGGCTTCTTGGGCCGCGATGATGTCGGAGGCTAGGTTCCTGATCTCGGGATGCTGCGCCCGCTCCTCGGCGATCCGAGCCATCTCGATCGCACCCTCGTGGTGGGGCGTCATCTCGGTCAGAAACGCGCCGTCGGTCTCAGCTGCGGCGTCGTTGCCGCCGGAGAGCAGAACGACGCCGCCGATTAGGACAGCTACAAGGACGGCGCTCACGGCGCCTATGGTGGTTCTATTCATGTGTTCCTTTCGTCGTCGATGCGCATGGCGCATCGCTCAGGGTTGAGTAGTGGTCGACGACCGCTACTCAGAGCCGGAACACCTGCAGCACCGCAGGACCCTCCCGCCCACGGGCTATGGGCGGGACCCTTGCAAGTGAGTTGATGAGCCACGGCGCTCGTTGACGGTGCCGAGGCAGCCTGGGGAACGGTGGATTGGGCGACCACCGCGTTTCCCTGGAACCAAGCACCAGGGTCGCTTGCGCGAGCACGGCGAGGCACGTTGTGACGGCGGTTGCGGGACCACTCTGATTGGCCGGGCTCATGTGCATTTCGCTGCCGGCGCTGTGAGCGTTGAGTAACACGAACGCCAGGCCAAGGATGAGCAGGACGCGTTGGCCCAGGGAAATCCTGAACGTGAAGTGAGCACGGACTCGCGAAAGCAGCGGGCCAGGGTCACTCAGCATTTATGCCCAACTCCAAGACAGGTAATCATGATCTCAAATGATCTCAGGTTGACTTGCTCGGCTCGCTGCTTGCGGAGTGATGTCGAGAACTCTGGCCGGTGCGTCGGGTGATCTCCGACAAACTGTAGTATTCAGTGTAAGCCGTTTACGCAGGTCGCTCGCAGATGGGGCGCAGGAGGTGCTCTAGTTGTTTGTAGAAGAGGCCGCATGGACCCGCACCAAGCTCGCCGCCGCCGAGCCCCCCGGGTCTAGGGTGTTCAAACGTTGCCTCCTCCGATCTGCACTTCCGCACGAGGCGCGATGCAGCGTGCTCCGCATCGTGATCGACCCCGACTCAGGTCGGCTGCGAGCTCGGTCGGATCAGGATCTCGTTGATGTCCGCGCGGTCGGGCTGGCTGAGCGCGAACATCACCGCGTCGGCGATATCGACCGCCTGCAGCGCGCCCTCGGGCTTGTTGTCGAAGAACGGCGTGTCCACCATTCCCGGCTCGATCAGGGTGACCTTGATCGCCGTGTTGTCGTGCATCGAGCGCAGCTCCTGGCGCAACGACTCGCCGATTGCCGTCGCGGCCCACTTGGTCGCCGAGTAGAGGGAGCCGGGGAGCGCCCGGCGCCCGGCGACCGAACTGGTGATCACGTAGTGGCCGGTGCCCCGCTCGAGCATCGCGGGGAGGGTTGCCCGGATGGTCAGAGCGACCCCGTAGACATTGGTCAGCACCATCGACTTCCAGTGCTCGGGCGACTCCTCCAGGAACCCTCGCGAGGCACCGAAGCCGGCATTGGCGAAGACCACGTCGGGCGCTCCGAAGGCCTCGGCACTTGCCGTGGCGAGGGCCTCGACCTGATCCCACTCGGTTACGTCGCAGGGATGGACGAGGACGTCGTCACCGCTTCCGAGCTCGCCGGCGAGCTCCTGCAGCGACTCCTCGCCACGGGCCGCCAGCGTCAGCCTGAACCCCGCTTCGTGCGCCTTGTGCGCGGTAGCGGCTCCGATCCCCGTGGATGCCCCGGTGATCAACATCGTGCGTGGACTCTTTGAATCAGTCATTGCAACCATTGATACCAAGCCGGGGAGTCCGCCATCGGCGCGGCAGCGACGCGCCCGCCATCGCGGCCGGCGGAGCTGTCCACCCTGCGATAATCCGCGACCCCCATGGATCCCGCCCGTAAACGCCAGATCCGCCTCGTTGTAGCGCTCTCGGCCGCCGTCCTGTTGGCGGTTGCGCTGATCTACACCTCCTTCAACGCCGGCACCGACGCGATTGAGCCCTCCGAACTGATGGCCCGCGCGGATGACGGAAAGTCCTACGACGTGACCGGCAAGGTCGCCGACGGCTCGGTCGAGCGGGGCACGGTCACCCGCTTCGAGATCCTCGACCGGGACGGCACCGAGGGTGCGCCGGTCGAGTACACCGGCGTTGTTCCGGACCCCTTTCGCGAGGGCCGCGAAGTGATCGTCACCGGCTCGCTCAACGAGCAGGGCGTCCTCGTTGCGGAGAAGGATAGCCTGATCACCAAGTGTCCCTCGAAGTTCGAGGAGGAGTTCGGGGACGATCCCAACGTCGAGATCGTGGGCGGATGAACGCACTCGGTGCCGCCGCGCTGACCGCGGCCCTCCTAACATCGATCTACGCCGGAGTCGCAGCGCTGATAGGCGCCCGCTCCGGGGACCGCCGCTGGGTCGATTCCTCGCGGCGCGCCTTCTACGCGCTTATGGGGCTGATGCTGGTCTCGGTTGTCTGCCTGGAAGCCGCGTTCCTGCGCTCCGACTTCTCGCTCTCGCTGGTCGCCAACCATTCCTCGACCACGACGCCCACCGGCTACAAGCTGACGGCGATGTGGGGCAGCCAGGCGGGTTCGCTGATGCTCTGGGCGACGGTGCTCTCGGTCGCAGCCTCCTCGGTCCTGTTCGCAACCCGTCACACGCACCGCGAGGTGGCACCTTGGGCGACAGCGGTGATGGCCGCGATCGCGACCTTCTTTCTCGGGCTGATGATGGCCGGGGCGCTGTTTCCCTCTGCCGACACGTTCCCGTTCCTGACCCTGGCCAGCCCGCCGCCCGAGGGCGCAGGGCTGACACCACTGCTGCGTCACCCGGCGATGGCGATCCACCCGCCGATGCTCTATGCCGGCTACGTCTTCTTCACGGTCCCCTTCGCCTTCGCCATCGGTGCGCTGATCACCCGCCGGTTGGACGCGAGTTGGATCCGCTCGACCCGGCGCTACGCGCTGATCGCCTGGCTGTTTCTGACCGTCGGCCTCGCACTCGGCGCCCGCTGGTCCTACAGCGAGCTGGGCTGGGGCGGGTACTGGGCCTGGGACCCGGTCGAGAACGCCGCGCTGATGCCCTGGCTGACGGGCACCGCCTTCATCCACTCGATCATGATCCAGGAGCGGCGCGGGATGCTGAAGACCTGGAACGTCTCGTTGATCGTCGCCACCTTCGTGCTCTCCCTGCTGGGAACGTTCCTGGTGCGTTCGGGGATCCTGCAATCGATCCACGCCTTCGGTGAGTCCAAGGTCGGCCTGCCGCTACTGATCCTGATCGCGACCGTGATCATCGGCTCCACGATCCTGATCATCAGCCGGCTCGACGACCTGCGCACCGAGCGCCGCTTCGATTCCCTGCTCTCCCGCGAGTCGATGTTCCTGGGCAACAACCTGCTGCTCGTCGGCCTCGCGCTGATCGTCTTCTGGGGCACGTTCTTCCCGCTGATCAGCGAGCTCTTCACCGGGCAGGAGTCCTCGCTGGCGGCACCCTGGTTCAACCGCTACACGACGCCGATCGCGATCGGCCTGCTGTTCCTCGCCGGGGTCGGGCCGCTGGTCGCCTGGCGCCGGGTGAGCCTGGCGAGCGTCAAGCGCTCCCTTGCGATCCCGCTGATCGCCGCGGTGGCGGTCACGGGGTTGCTTCTGCTGGTCGGCGTCGATTTCGAGCCGCTCGCGCTCGCCCTGTTCTTCGCGGCCGCCTTCACGATCACCTCGGTCTCCCAGGAACTGTGGCGCGGCACGAGCGCCCGTCGCTCGCTCTCGGGCGGCAGCTTGCCGAGCGCCTTCGCGTCGCTGATCAGCCGCAACCGCAGGCGCTACGGCGGCTACATCGTGCACGTCGGCATCGCCGTGATGCTGATCGGGGTCGCCGCCTCCTCGAGCTTCCAGACCAGCCGCGATCTGCGCCTGCAGCCCGGTCAGGAGGCGACGGTTGACGAGTACACCGTCAAGTACGACCGCGCCTTCACCAACCTCAACACCGAAGAGGTCAGCAAGGAGCAAAAGCTGGCCTTCGGCGCCGTCCTCAGCGTCTGGCGCGACGGCGAGCAGGTGGCACTACTCTCGCCGGAGCGCGAGTACTACTCGGGGGTGGCAGCCGATCCCAGCGCCCCGATCCGCAGCTTCTTCGAGGGCGAGGCGACCAGCGAGGTGGGGCGGACCGAGACCGCCTCCAGGGACCTGTGGACCGCGATGCAGCCGGATCTCAGCAGCTTCGATGCGCTGATCGACAAGGGCGACAGCCGTTACGCCAGGTTCGCCGCGACTGTCCCGCAAAACGATCCCGCGGCGCAGGCCGTGCTCGCCCAGACCCAGGGTGAGTTGATCCGCGCTCTCGGCGCCGAGTACGAGAAGCAGGCGCCTCCGGCCGACATCCGCTTCAACGTCAACCCGTTCGTGCTCTGGCTCTGGGTCGGCGTCGGGATCTCGGTGCTCGGCGCGCTGTTTGCGCTCTGGCCGGGCGCGGAGCTACGCCGCCGGCGCGTCTCCGACGTCTACGCCGCACGCCTCGCGCGCGAACTCAGTGAGGTCTGAGCCGACTCTCGTGATGGTGGTCCTGCTCGTAATCGTTTTAGTAGCGCTCGTCGCGGCCTTCGTGCTTGCCCCATTCCGCTCCGCGGAGGGCGTCGATGTGGTCTACACCGAGGATCCGGTCCTGGCGGAGCTCGAGGCGCGCAAGCAGGCCAAGTACAGGGAGATCCGCGACACCGAGCTCGACCACGCTCAGGGCAAGCTGACCGAACCCGAGTTCAAGCGTCAGGAGGCGGAGCTGAAGGCGGAGGCCATTGACCTACTCAAGCGGATCGACGCGGCGAGCCCCGCTGCCGAGGGGTCGCGGGCTCCCGGGGCGCCGGCCGACTAGATCCCGGACGGCCGCGACTGTCTAGACTGCGCGCCAATGGAGACAGTTCTCGGCATCGTCCAGGTGATCATCACGATCATCATGGTTCTTCTGATCCTCCTGCATTCCGGCAAGGATGCGGGCCTCTCGGGGGCCTTCGGCATCGGCGGCGGCGGCAGTTCGGTCGGCGGCGGCTCGCTGGTCGAGCGCAACCTCGATCGCTGGACGATCTTCTTCGGGGTGATGTTCGTCATCAACACCCTGGTCATCCTCAAGATCTGATCCGGGTCCCGGACGTGGACGGCGGCGAGAGGCAGGGCTGCCCGGCACGCCTCCTGGCGGTGACGCTGGTTGGGTGTGGCCTGCTTCTCACTGCTTGCGGTGCGGAGACCGGGGTGAGCACCGGTGATCCGAGCAGGGCCCCCGAGGCCTCGCTCTCGGCGCGGCTCGCGGTTGCTCCTCCGATCCGCACCCTGGACCCGATCTACGTCCGAGGGCGGGCCGAGCTGATGATCTCGCGGCAGATTCACGAGCCGCTGACCTCACGCCTCGACCGGCCGTTCGAGGCGATCGGCCGCCGGCGTGGCCCGGCTCGGCCAATCGGTTCCTCCAGCAACGACACGCTCTGGGAGTTTCAGTTGCGTCCCGGCGTGCTCTTCCACGACGGCACGCCCCTGAACACGGATGCCGTGATCGCCAACGCGACCCGTTGGCTGGCCTCCGGCATCGCCGACAAGGTGATCCCCGAGCTGATCGTGGTGGACCCGCCGCGACCGGGTGTGGTCCGGTTTCAGCTCAGCGCCACGGTTCCCGACCTGCCGGCCCGGCTCGCCGACCCGAGGCTCGGCCTCGTCTCGCCGGCCGACATCGCCGAGTTCGGGACTGACGAGGTCCCCCCGAGCGCCGCGGGCACCGGTCCGTTTGAGCTACGCGAGTTGAGCAGCGAGGGCGCTCTGCTCGCCGGCAGCGCCGACTGGTGGGGGAGGGAGGCCGGCCTCGGTCCGGGCGTCGAGCGGCTCGAGTTCCTATCGATCCCCGATCGCGACGATCGCATCGAGCAACTGCGACTCGGTGCCGTCGATCTGGCCGACGGACTCGACCCCGCTGCGGCGAGGGAGCTCCAGCGTGATCCGCTGCTGACCACGGTCGGCGCCGGCCGTGAGCGGATCGGCATCGAGCGTTCCGTGCGCGGCATTGATTCGGCCAGCCCGGACATCCCCCTGTCGGAGCTCTGGCTGACCACCCTCCGCTGAGCGGCGATCGTCAGTCGCTCGCCCCGGCCCTGCCCTGATGCGCTGAGGACTCAGTCATTTCTATGCGGCTGAGAGGAGTCGAACCTCCACGGGCTTATAAAGCCCACAAGGCCCTCAACCTTGCGCGTCTACCAGTTCCGCCACAGCCGCAGAACGGCGCGGATCATAGACGCAGCGGGGGGTTGCAGGGCGGCGAGGTTGATTCCGTCCGCGGGGCGTATTACTCTACGAACATGTGTTCCCTGCAATCTGCGGAAACAGCTCGACAAACCCGAACGGGACAACCAGGAGGCGAAGCTAAGCCATGGACCTTGATCTGACCAAGCGCCAGAGCGAGATCTTCGAGTTCATCGAGAAGTTCCTCGATAAGACCGGATATCCGCCGACCGTGCGCGAGATCGGCAAGGCCATGGGCCTGCACTCGCCTTCGACCGTGCACGCGCACCTCACCAAGCTCGAGAAGTCGGGCGTCATCCGCCGCGACCCGTCCAAGCCGCGGGCGCTGGAGTTGCTCGTCGACCGCGCCAAGCGCGTGGCGCGACCAGGCGTCCCGCTCATCGGCCAGGTGGCCGCCGGTCAGCCGATCCTTGCGGAGGAGAACATCGAGGAGATGCTCGAGATCCCGGCGATGCTGGGCGCCGAGTCCGGCGACTACGCCCTCAACGTGAAGGGCGATTCAATGCGCGACGCGGGCATCCTCGAGGGCGACATCGTGATCGTGCGCCCGGCCAGTGATGCCGAAAACGGCGAGATCGTCGTTGCGCTGATCGAGGACGAGGCGACGGTGAAGCGCTTCTTCCGCGAGGCGGATGCGATCCGTCTGCAGCCCGAGAACCCAGCTTACGAACCAATCATCACCCAGGATGCCGAGGTCATTGGCCGCGTCATCGGGGTGTTCAGAAAGGTGTGATCCAGATGAGTTCAGCCCTCAGAAACAGAACCAGGCGTCCCGGAACCGTCGAGTCCCGGCCCGACCGCCGGCGCGATCGCGCCAAGGCTCGCCGCGCGCCGCTCGTCCCCGAGTGCGCCCCCGAGGTGACTCTCGAGTCGAAGCTACTCACCGCCTGGGCCGCCCTGGCCGCCGGCTATCCGATCGAGTGCCCGGTCTGCAGCGGCGTCTACACGGCGGACAACGGTTGTTCGCGCTGCGGCTCCCATCTGACGTAGCGGGGACGCCGCTACCGGCGTCATCGGCCCACCGGCATAGCGCTGCTATGGCCGGCGGGCCTCTTCCTTGGTCTCGACGCCCCCGCTCGCGTCAGATTTCTGACGGACCGGGACGCGGATCTCCGCGTCATCGGCCGCGTCAGATTCTCGCCCGGGAGGCGCTCGATGCCGACTTTGCTCTTGGGCGAAAGCGTGGGTTTCTGCCACCGCTCTCGCCACGAGAAGCACCACTCCCTCACGCACGAGTGCCAATCCTGAAAGGAACACTGATTTGGCCCTTGACGGGGTGGATTTGAGAGCAATGATGGCCGCATGCCCCGGATCTCCAGCTTCTACGGAATTACGATCACGATGCACTGGAATGATCACCCGCCGGCCCACTTCCATGCCGCCTATGCAGGTGAGATCGCTCACCTCGACATCGAGACCCTGGAACTGATCGACGGCTACCTGCCACCACGAGCATTGAGGCTGGTCAGAGAATGGGCCGATGCCCATCGGCCGGCGCTGCGCAGCAACTGGCAGCGGGCCCAGGCCCACGAACCACTGGAGCCAATCGAGCCACTGCCCTAGGATCGGGGCCATGGTCGCTGTGACCGCTGCCGAGCCGATCGATGATCACACCTTGCGCCTGCGCTTCGACGACGGCGTCGAGCGCGACGTAGACCTGAGCGATGTGATGTGGGGCCAGATGGGTGAGCCGCTCAAGGATCCCGAGTTCTTCCGCCGCGTTCGCGTCGACCCTGAGCTACGCACGGTCGTCTGGCCCAACGGATTTGACCTTGACCCCGAGGTCCTGCACGGTAACCAAGAGCCGACGCCGCGGCCGGGCGAATAGACACGCTGCCGGCCTGTCCGAGATAGCCGACAGCGCGGTGTGTCGATTGAGGCCCAGGCGCAGCGGTCCGGTCGGTGCAGCGAGGCGCTCATGAGGCAGGCACGGCTTGACCCCGGCCCCGGGGCGGGCGTAGCATTCGTTGCTGCGGGCCACGCGATCGCGGGAGGTCAGCTGACCACTCGAGGAAAGTCCGGACACCAGAGGGTAGGGCGGTGGGTAACTCCCACCCGGGGAAACCCGCGGGAAAGTGCCACAGAAACAACACAGCCGATGGCGCGGCCACACGTGAGTCGCGTACAGGCAATGGTGAAAAGGTGCGGTAAGAGCGCACCAGCGTTGCGGTGACGCAACGGCTGGGTAAACCCCGCCCGGTGCAAGGCCAAGCAGGACCGTCGACCCGACCCGGCGAGGTCCAGGTAGGTCGCAGGACCACGGAGAACGTGGCCCCGGGCCTTCGGAGACGGAGGACCGGAGATGGATGATTGCGCCAGACAGGATCCGGCTTAACGGCCCGCTACGGAAAGAGCCCCCGGTCTCCGGGGGCTCTTTCTATTCGCGGCTATACCCGGCCCTGTTTCTGCAGCTTCTTTTTCCAGCGCTTCTGGCGGCGGCGCGCGTCGGCGAGCCAGAGCCGCGTCGCGCGCGAGCTGAGCCCCGGGAAGGCGTCGAAGAGCCTGACGAAGACGCCGCGGGAGCGGGGCACGGCGAGCACCGGCTTCGGCTTGTCGAGGAGGTCGGCGACCTTGGCCGCCACCTCGCCCGGCTGCAGGAGCGTGCCGCTGAACGAGGGCGCGGCGGCCGGATCGTCGAGCTTGTCGTAGAGCATCGGGGTCCAGATCCCGTCCGGGCACAGAGCGGAGATGTGGATGTCCTTGATGCCCTCGGCCCGCAGGTCGGCGAGCGTTCCGAGAGAGAAGGAGATCGCCGCGTGCTTGCTGGCGGCGTAGACGGTCTCTCCCGGCGGCGTGCCGAGGCCGGCCAGCGAGACTACGTTGACGATGTGCCCTCGACCGGCGCGGCGCATCTGCTCAAGCGCCGCGAACGTCCCGTTGATCGTGCCGAAGGTATTGACCTCAAACATCCGGTTGCGGATCTCCGGCGCATGGGTCCAGGACGCGCCCGTCGCCAGCACGCCCGCGTTGTTGACCCAGACGCTGAGCTCGTCTCTGCCGGCCACGTCGCGTGCGAGCGCGATGCAGGCCGCCTCATCGCAGACATCGAGCTGGGCAGCGGTGGCGTGGCCGCCGAGCGCACCGAGCCCATCCACCGCGGAGGACACCGCTTCCCCGTCGATGTCGGCGAGCGTCACATCGAGCTGGCGGCCAAGCAAGACGCGGGCGATCTCGAAGCCGAGACCGCGGGCTGCACCTGTCACAACTGCGGAGGACATGCACTCAACCTACCCGGCCCGAACGCCGGGGAGGGGCGGCCCGAGTTATGTATACCCAGGCCTCCAAAGCCGCGGTGTTAGCGAATCATGAGCTTCCGCTGGTCGCTTTGCTAGGCTGCCGCAACGCTGAATCCCCGCCGCAAGAGGCAGGGAGTGGGGGAACCACCAGATTCCCTCGATCAGGGGCGAATCGCGGCAGCAGCCGCGTAGCGCGAACTCAACCAGCGCGAGCCCGACAGCTAACCCCACAAGCGTTGGAAGAGATTTCATGGATCACCGCCAGACCCAGACGCGTAGCTACGCGGAATCACAGGCCTCCAGGGCGCGCCCGCGACAGCGGCAGAGCAGCATCGCCGCTCGCCCGGACCGGATCGCGCTCTGGGCGGTGATCATGGCTGTGGTGGCGATGGGTGCCGCGGCGGCCAGTTCAGAGGGCGCGACCCGCCCTCTTCCGACGCCGGCGGCTAAACACGCTGCAGCGTCACCGGGTGTGTCTCACCCAGCGACGCTGCAGAGCGTTCGGAGTCTGATTCAGGCCGCGGCGGGCAACTTGCCCGAGTCGGCCTGATCGATCGGCAGACCGCCGGCGTTTGCGATCAGGCTCTGGAACTCGGCCAAGGCGACCAGCGACAGTGCCTCGAGGATCTGCTCGTCGGTCCAGCCGGCCTCGCGTGCCTCCTCCAGCAGGTAGTGCGGCGGATGGCCGTCAGCGTCGATGGTGGCCTTGAGCAGGGTCAGCAGCAGCTTCTCGGCCTCGTCGGTCGAGTCGAAGCTGCGAGCAAGCGAGATCTCGTCGAGGCCGAGGCCCAGCTGGCGGGCGCTGCGAGCGGCCTGGGCGACGCTGTAGCCGTCGCCGCGGTGCTCGGCGACCGCGATGGCGATCCGAACCTGGGTCGCCTCGGGGACGACGCCGGCGCGGAGCTCCGAGCGCAATCGTGCGAAGGCCCGGAGGGCGCGTGGAGCACCCGCCAGCACACCTACGAACTTGGAGATCGAGCCCCCGGTTTCGGCGATCGTCTTCAGCATGCGATCGCTGCCCTCCGGAGCAGTCAACTCGTCGTGTACATGGAAGCGAGAGACATCAGTCTTGACGGTCATGGCGGCACTCCAGTGGGTCTGTTTTTGGCTTTACCGGCGGTTTAGTGACCCTTTACTTTACTTTTAGCCGGTAACTTACGTTGTGTAAGTAGTTATACAGATCGGCCCGGCGTTTTGCAACGAGGTGGGGTCTCGAGAGGCGCCACCGTCCGGTTCGATTCCGTCACCTATCTACACGGGGGACGGGCCCGGTTGGATCACCCCGACCGCAGGGCCTAACGCCGCCGTCGCGCCAGCGACTATGGTCACGGCTCGATGAGCCGCACCGGCTCCGGTATCCGTGCCACGAGGAGGATCGTCAGTGAGTGAAGAGCACCAGTACGTGGAGACCACCACGGCTGCCGACGTCGCCGCGATCGTCGCCGACCGCGGCGTGCGCTTCATCCGCCTCTGGTTCACGGACGTGCTCGGACAGTTGAAGAGCTTCTCGATCAACGCCTCCGAGCTCGACGACGCCTTCGAGGGTGGCATGGGCTTCGACGGTTCCTCGATCACCGGTTTCAACCCGATCGAGGAGTCGGACATGATCGCCATGCCCGACCCGACGACCTTCGCGATCCTGCCGTGGCGGCCCGGCGAGAAGCCGACGGGGCGGATGTTCTGTGACATCCAGGTACCGGGCGGCGAACCCTACGAGGGCGACCCGCGCTGGATCCTGCGCCGTGCGCTGGAGCGTGCCAAGGGCCTCGGCTTCGACGCCTACAACGTCGGCCCCGAGCTCGAGTTCTATTACTTCCGCGACGCCAAGCCCGCGGGCGGGGTGCCCGAGGTCCTCGACGAGGGCGGCTATTTCGACCTGACCACGCTCGATGCCGGCACCGACGCCCGCCGCGAAACCGTCCTTGCGCTCGAGCAGATGGGCATCCACGTCGAGTACACCCATCACGAGGCCGGCCCCTCCCAGCACGAGGTGGACATGCGCTACAAGGACGCCCTGGCGATGGCCGACGACTGCATGACCTACCGGATCACGGTCAAGGAGTACGCCCTCAAGCACGGCTGGCACGCGACCTTCATGCCCAAGCCGCTCGACGGGGAGAACGGCTCGGGGATGCACGTGCATCAATCCCTCGCCAAGGACGGCAAGAACGCCTTCTACGACCCCGACAATCAGTACTTCCTCTCGCAGACGGCCAAGGCCTTCATCGCCGGCCAGCTCCGGCACGCGCGCGAGATCTCCCCGCTGTTCGCTCAGTGGGTCAACTCCTATAAGCGGCTCGTGCCCGGCTACGAGGCACCCGTCTACCTCGCCTGGTCGCGTCGCAACCGCTCGGCGTTGATCCGGGTCCCGCTGTATCACCCCGGCAAGGAGAAGGCGACGCGAGCGGAGCTGCGCTGCCCGGATCCGGCCGCCAACCCCTACCTGTGTTTCGCGGCGATGCTGCAGGCCGGCCTCGAGGGCATCGAGCAGGGCTACGAGCTGCCCGAGCCGATGGAGCAGAACCTCTACCACCTGGCGCCCGAGGAGCGGAGCCGGCGCGGCATCGAGCAGCTGCCGGAGAACCTCGGCGAGGCGATCGAGCTCGCGGCCGAGTCGGAGCTGATGCTGCGCACACTCGGCGAGCACACCTTCAACCGCTTCGTCGAGATCAAGCGGGCCGAGTGGGAGGACTACCGGATCCGGGTCACTCCCTGGGAGATCGAGCAGTTCCTGCCGGTTCTGTGAGCGCTGCTGGGGAGCCTGCGCTCTCGGCGATCCTGGTCAGCGCGTCCGGCGGCCCGGAGGTCGCGCGGACCTTCGAGCTGCTCCGCGCCCAGACGGCGGCTGCGGAACTCGAGGTCGTCCTGGTCGGTCGCGACGGCCCGTCGCTGCGAGCATTGGCTGCGAGCGGCGAGGAGCTTGCTGCTGTGCGGGTGGTGGTGCGCGACCCGATCGAGAGCACCGGCCAGGCCTTCGCCGACGGGTTCGCGGCCTCGAGTGGCGCGGCCGTGGTCTGCTCCGAGGAACACTCGTTTCCGGAGCCGGACTGGGCGCAGGCCTATATCGCCGCCTTTGAGACTCACCCGGAGGCAGTCGCAGTGGGAGCCGGGCTCGACTGCGAGAACCCGGATACCGCTGTCAGCTGGGCGCATCTGCTGAGCGACTTCGGTCCCGCGGTGAGTAACCCCCCTGCCGGCTGGGCCCAGGAGTTGCCCGGGCACCACACCGCCTATCGGCGCGCTGTACTCGAGGGCCTCGGCGATGCGCTCGCGAGCTGGCTCGAGATCGAGTGGATTCTGCACGAGGAGCTGCACTCCCGGGGTGAGAAGCTCTGGCTCGAGCCGGCGGTCAGGACCTCGCACACCAACGTGTCGCTGATCCGCTCGCAGATGGTCTCCGAGTATCAGGCGGGTCGTTCATTCGGTGCGCTGCGGGCGGAGCTGAGGGATTGGCCCACTGCACGCCGCTGGGTCTTCAGCGCCCTCGCACCGCTCGTGCTGCTCCTGAGGCTCTGGAGGACGGGCAGGGAGGCGGCGCGCGCGGACGTGCCGGTGGCCACGCCGGCCCTCGTGGGCACGATGCTCCTCGGCCTGACCCTGAACGTTGCCGGACAGGCGGTCGGGGCGGTTGCCGGCATCGGGCGCTCCCGCTCCAAGCGCCTGACCATCGAGGTCGAGCGCTACAAGCACCTAAAGCCGGACGAGCGCAGGCGGTACGAGCCGCTTACCGATCGCGGAAGCGCTGAATCGCCTCCGCGGCTGCCGTCTTCGCGTTGAAGGCACCGAGCATGGCCTTCTCGGCGGGCGAGCCGGCCGGCGGCACTGCGCCGAGCTGGCGGCCCAGATCCTGGCCGTTGAGATAGGCAAAGTTCTCAACGATCACCCCTTCGCGGATCGTCAGCATGTCGCAGCCCTCGATCTCGATCGAGGCGCCGGTGGGGGTGAGGCCCTCGAACTTGGCGTCTCCGTTGAATGTGCCGGTCGCGCGCCAGCGCACGGCGGCGTGCTCCTTGGAGGCGGCGATCGTTACGACCTGCATGTCGAAGTCGGGGAAGGCGGCGAACATCTGGCCGAAAAACTGCTTGAGCCCGTGCGGAATCGTCAGATCGGCCATGCCGACGAGCCGGTCGATGCCCTTCGGATCCCACATCGCCGCGGCGGCGTCGAGATCGCGGCTGTTGATCGCCTCGATGTAGGCGCGGGCCACCGTTGTCGGACCCTTGCCCCGGGGCTTGGACTTGTCGCTTGAGCTGGTTGCTGCTTCCATCGGTTGCACCCTAAAGCACGCGCCACGGCCCATGTCCCTCCGTCCGGGCCCGGAACTACCTTGCGGGACCGGACACAAAGGCGAGGAAGCGCGCTATTTACTCATGATCACGCACGTACGGCCGATTGTCTAGACGTGCCTATCCCCGTTTACCGCGGCCGCTTTGGTGCGAAGCAGGCAGAACGCCTGCTCTGGCGCGCCGGTTTTGGTCCCCGTTCGGGTGAGTCGAAGAAGCTCGCCAGACACGGGCTCAAGCGCGCCGTTTACTCCCTGACACGGCCCAAGGGCAGCACGCGGCTGATCGGACCCGTCCCGCACGACGACGACGGCCTGCCGCTCGCCCCCGGTGACGCCTGGGGTCACGACCACCTGTGGTGGCTGGATCGGATGGTGCGCAGCAACCGACCGCTGACTGAGCGGATGGCACTGATCTGGCACGACTGGTTCGCAACCGGCGACGTGGGCCAAGGCCGTCTCAACCTCGCCCAGGGCGATCTCTTCAGGCGCTCGGGCCTCGGCAGCTTCGAGAAGCTCCTGCTCGAGGTCACGCGCGATCCGGCGATGCTCGTCTGGCTCTCCGGTATCGACAATGACAAGTGGTCACCCAACGAGAACTATGGCCGCGAGATGATGGAGCTGTTCACTCTCGGGGCGGACGCCCGCTACAGCGAGAACGACGTCCGCGAGCAGGCCCGGGCTCTCACCGGCTGGAGCGCCGACTGGGACGACAACGTGGGTCTCAACAACTTCCGCTTCGAGCCCGACCGTCACGACTACGGCTCCAAGACGATCTTCGGCAAGTCGGGCGACTTCGACTGGGAGGACTCCTGTCGCCTGTGCGTTACGCACCCTGATCACGCCGACTACTTCGTCAACCGTCTGTGGTCCTACTTTGTGCCGGTCAAGCCGCCGAAGAAGACGCTGCGGGCGCTGAACAATCTCTACCGGAAGAAGAACTACGCGATCCGGCCGATCGTCGAGGCGATCCTCATGCATCCCGCGCTGTACGAGGGTCCGCGGATGGTCAAGCCCCCGATCGTCCAGAGCGCGGGCATGCTGCGGGCACGGCGCTCGGGCGTCAAGCGGGAATCCTGGGTCTGGATCTCCGAGGAGGCGGGGCAGAGGCTCTTCCAGCCGCCCAACGTCGCCGGCTGGGACGAGGAACGCTGGCTGGACACAGCGCGGATCTCGGGCCGCTGGTCGGGGGCGGGGAACATCACCGATGCCGCCGAAATCGACACCGACAAATACAGCGCCACCGAGGGCCCCGAGGCCGCGGTGGACAAGGCGCTGCGCTTCTGGGGCAAGCCGACCATCTCAAAGACGACCCGCTCCGAGCTGCTGCGCTTCGCCCGCCAGGTCGAGGACACCGCGACCGCCGGCTGGCAGCAGGGCACCTACCGCGGCCTGCGTCAGAACGCCCTGCGCATGCTGATCGCCGCCAGCCCCGACCTCCAGACCTCCTGACTCTCCAAGACCGACCGAAAGCGAACCGCCGATGAACCGCCCCCACATCTGCTGCAGCGAACACACCCGAGCCGAGCTCGCGCGGCGCAGCATCGCAAGGGCCGGGGACGGTCTGCCCTCGATCGAGGGCGGGATGCCCCTGCCCGCCGGCACCGGGCTCTCGCGGCGCTCGTTCCTCGCGCGTACCGGCGGCCTCGCGATGACCGTCTACGGCGCCAGTCTGCTCGGCAGCGGCGCCATGCGTGAGGGCATCGCCAAGGCGGCCGGAACCAAGCCCAAGACGCTGGTCTCGATCTTCTTCGACGGCGGCATCGACTCGCTCTCGGTGCTGGCGCCGGTTGACGACGATCGCTACCGGCAGTGGCGTCCGACCCTGCGCCTCAATCCCGGCCAGGGCACGCCGTGGACCGAGGACGGGCGCCTGCACTGGCATCCAGCCGCAACACCCCTGCACGAGCTGCATCAGGAGGGCAAGGTGAGCGTGTTCCCGGGGATCGGCTACTCGAGCCCCGATCAGTCGCACTTCACCTCGCGCCACTACTGGGAGGTGGGCGAGCTCAGCACCCGTACCAACACCGGCTGGCTGGGTCGCCTCCTGGACGGGATCGGCACCATGGACAACCCCCTGCAGGGTGTGGCGCTCGACGGCGGCCTCTCACCGGCCCTTGCAACTGCCCGCGTTCCCGTTGCCGCCACCTGGGGACCGCGTTACGACCTCTGGGCCCCGGGCGTCTGGGGCGATGTCGAGGAGCTGATGTTCGACGCCTTTGGCAGGATCGGCCAGCGCCACGAGGCCGGCAAGGACCCGGCGCTGAAGACGGCGGGCAAGGTCTCCCGGCAGGCCACGCAGTTGCGCGAGCAGATGCGCCCCTTCTCGAGCGAGATCAGTAGCCCCGTGAGCTACCCGGACGTGGGTCACTTCTCCGAGAGCCTGGCGGGACTCGCGGCGATGCTCGACGGCGGCCTTCCGATCCGCTGCGCGGCGCTGAATGCGGCCGGTGCCTACGACACGCACGACAACCAGATCGACGAGCTCCGCAACGGGCTCAGCGATACCTGCGACTCCGTGCTCGCCTTCCAGCGTGACCTCGAAGCCCGCGGTATCGATGACCGGGTGGTGACCCTGCTGTGGTCGGAGTTCGGCCGTCGCCCGCGCGAGAACGGCTCCGGCACCGATCACGGGGCGGGCGGCTGCGGCTTCCTCGTCGGCAGCGGCGTGAATGGCACGATGGTCGGCGAGTGGCCCGGACTGGCGCGGCTCGACGGCGACGACAACCTCCGCTCCAACCTCGATTTCCGCTCCGTGTACTGCTCTTTGCTCGAACAGTGGTTCGACCACGATGCCGCGAGCGTCATCCCCGGCGCCGCCGGCTTCGCGCGCCCGACGCTGATCGCATGAGCGGGGCGCTGTCAGCTTCTGCTTGGCGCCTGGTGTGGGCCGCGCTCGCGGCGGCCCTCCTCCTGGCTGCTCCTGCGGCCGCCTCCGATGCGGGCAGGGGCAAGGTCAACGAACCACTGACTCCCTCCCGCGTTCTGGTCAACGCGGACGAGTGGAGCCTGGTGCTCTCGCGCCCGAAGGTCGACAAGGGCCCGGCGCTGATCGACGTCTACAACAACGGCGAGGATCCGCATGACCTGCACCTGCAGCGCATCGGCGGACCGAGGGTTTTCGAGCTGCCGGAGCTCGAGCCCGCCGGGGGCGATCGCCTCGCGGTCTCGCTGCGCCGCGCATCCCGGTACCGGCTCTGGTGCTCGCTGGAGGGCCATCGCGCCCTTGGGATGGAGGCCACGCTGAAGGTCTCCCGCAAGCGGCACCCGCAGCGCTGAGCCCTCCCGGCAGATCCGGGTCGGGGCCCCTCACCGGGCCGGACTGCATACGATCGCCGGGTGTGCGGAATAGGCGGGTGCGTGGTCCTCGGCGGGGGCGAGCCGGATCGAGCGGCGCTCGAGCGGATGGCCGACGCGATGGCGCACCGCGGGCCCGATGGTCGTGGGATCTTCACCGAGGGTCCGGTCGGGCTGGTCCACCGGCGCCTGGCGATCGTTGATCCCGGCCCGGCCGCCGACCAGCCGATGTCCGATGCCGAGGGGCGCTGGTGGCTGAGCTACAACGGTGAGCTCTTCAACCACCTGGAGTTGCGGCAGCAGTTACCCGGGTCCTTCGCGAGGTCCTCCGACACCGAGACGGTACTGCGCAGTATCAGCACGAGAGGGCTCGATGAAATCGAGGACTGGAACGGCTTCTTTGCGTTCGCGGCCTTCGACGCGACTCGCGGCCGGCTCTTGTTCGCCCGCGACCGCTTCGGGGTCAAGCCCCTCTACTTCGCCCGGCACGACGGTGCCCTCTACTTCGCAAGCGAGCCCAGGGCTCTGATCGCGGCCGGCGTACCGGCCCGCCCCAACCCTGAGATCGTCGAGCACGTGGTCAACTACCGCTTCGCGGCGGGCCCGGAGACCGTCTACGCCGGGATCACCGCGCTCGAGCCCGGGCACAGCGCCGAGCTCGACCTCAGCGATGGACAGCTACGGACGCGGCGCTATTACACGCCCGCCGACAGTGTCGATCAGGAGCGGCTCGGGGCGCTCCGCAACCTGCCACGGGTCGAGGCCAAGCAACTCCTCGAGGACGCGCTCCGCGCCGCCGTGCGGCGACGCATGATGGCGGATGTGCCGATCGGCGTGATGTGCTCCGGCGGGCTCGATTCCAGCCTGGTCGCTGCCTACGTCTGCGACGAGACGGGGTCGGTACCGCTCTACAACGCGACGATCGTCGACCAGCCCGATGTTGACGAGGGTCCCTGGGCCGAGCGGGTGGCGCGCTCGATCGGCGGTGACCTGCACTCGATCGAGGTCGATGCCGCCTCGTGGCGTGCCGGCCTCGTGGAGGCCGTCGCCGCCTCAGATCGGCCCACCGAGCATTCCAGCATCGTCCCGATCGCGCAGATTGCGGCGCGGGCCCGCGCTGACGGGGTCAAGGCGATCCTCACCGGCGAGGGAGCCGATGAACTGTTCGGCGGCTACACCGGGTTGCTGGCCGGGGCCGGGGCGGGCCTTCCCGAGCGGCACATCGACATGGCGCTGACATGGCGGCTGGTGCATCAGTACCGGCTCATGCGCCGCAACCGCAAGCTGGCGGCGGGGCTGCCCCACGCGCGCTCCGCCGCGGCCGCCGTTCGCGAGGACGATCGCAGGGCAAGGGCGGCCTACGCGGGCAGCTCGCCGCCGCGCCGCCGCTTCGAGCTGGGTTTGCATCGGATGCTCACCGCGCGCTCGCTGCCGAGCCTGCTGCACCGGCTCGATCGGATGGGGATGGAGCACTCGATCGAGATGCGGGAGCCCTTCCTGGACGACGTGGTCGTCTCGCTCGGGCTCAACCTGCCGCTGGAGACGCGCGTCTCGCCGGGCACCAAGGGCGTCTTGAAGGACCTGGTGCGAGATCGCCTGGGGACCGAGATCGCCGACCGCCCCAAGCAGCCCTTCTACTTTCCGGTTGACACCTATCTGGAGGAGGCCGCGAGGCCGGGGTTCGTCAGCGACGGTGTGCTGCGAGACGTGCTCGGCTACGACCGCGACGCCTGGCACCGCCGTCTGTACGGACCCGGTGGAGCCCCGCCGCCGATGCGCCTCTGGAGCGCGGAGATCTGGGCCCGGCTGACGCTCGAGGGACGCTCAGTGACGACCGTCGAGGGTGAGCTCTGGGGCTGAGGGGCGGTCAGCCGCCGTCGGCCGGCGGGTCGAGCAATGTCGCGAGCTCGGCAGCGGAGCCCACCGGGGCCTTGCAGGCGAAGCGCTCGCAGACGTAGGCGGCAGGCCGGCCGTCGAGCGTGCCCCTCTCCGCCAGCAGAGGCGGCAGGGCGTCGCCCTCGGCTCCGGCTGCGATGACCAGCGTCGGCCGGTAGCGGGAGCGGACGACGTCCGTCAGTTCGGTGGTGGCGGCCGCCGGTTCTGAGCCGGACGGCCCGATCAGTGCAATTTCACGGCCGCCTTCGAGGCCGAAGTGCAGGGCGCTGAGCAGGTAGCCGAGACCCTGGGGGTGGCGTGCAGCCGGCCCCGCGAGCAGCTTGAGCACGCTCTCGCCCCACTCGCTGTAGCTGCTCTCGCCGCTGAGGGCACCGAGCCGCAGCAGGCCGAGCGCGGCGGAGGCGTTGCCGGACGGGATCGGGTGGTCGTCGAGGTCCTTGCGGCGGCTGATCAGCTCCTCGTGATCGTCGGAGGTGGTGAAGAAGCCGCCGTTGGTCTCGTCGCCGAAGTGCGCGATCAAGGCGTCGGCGACCTCGACGGCGCGCTCGTAGTGGAGCGGCTCGAAGGTGGCCTCGTAGAGGGCCAGCAGGGCCTCCAGCAGGTAGGCGTGATCCTCGAGGTAGGCGTTGAGCCGGGCCTGTTCGCGGTTGTAGGTGCGCAGTAGACGGCCCTCCGGGGTGCGCATCCCGCGCCAGATGAACTCCGCGCATTCGCGGGCCGCAGCCAGCCAGTCGGGCCGGTCGAGGACCGCGCCACCCTCGGCCAGCGCCGCGATCATCAGCGCGTTCCAGGCGGTCAGTCGCTTGTCGTCGAGCCCGGGCCGGATCCGCTGTCCGCGGGCCGCGAGCAATGCGGCACGGGCCTGCTGGAAGTGGGGTGGAGGATCGGTCCAGGCCCCGTGGCGCAGGTTGAGCACATTGGTCCCCTCCCAGTTGCCCTTCTCGGTGATCCCGAGGTAGTCGAGGATCGCGTCCGCCACCGCGGCCTGCAGGCCGGCGGCGGCGAGCGCCTCGCGGGCCTCCGCTGCACCGAACACGTAGAACTTGCCCTCAACCCCCTCGGAATCGGCGTCGAGCGCCGAGTAGAAGCCACCCTCGGGGCCGCGCATCTCCGCCAGTGCCCAGTCCAGAGTCTCGCCGGCGACCCTGCGGTAGCGCTCGTGGCCGAACTCCTGAAAGCCGCGCACGTAAGTGCGGGCGAGCAGGGCGTTGTCGTAGAGCATCTTCTCGAAGTGCGGTACCAGCCAGACGGCATCGACGGAGTAGCGGGCGAAGCCGCCACCGAGCTGGTCGTAGATCCCGCCGCCGGCCATTGCGTCGAGCGTGCGCTCGACGATCGCCCGCTCGCCGCGGGCGAGGAGAAAGTCGAGGGCGGGGGAAGGCGGGAACTTGGGCGCCCCTCCGAAGCCGCCGTTCTGCATGTCCGCCTGGCCCCTGAGGGACTCCGTGGCTTGCTCCAGTAGCGCCGGGTCGAGCGCGTCGGAGGCGGGCGGGATGCGCGCCACCGCGCCGAGCTGCTCCCGGGTCCGGTCCGCGCGCTCGTCGATCTCGTCGCGCCGGTTGCGCCAGGCGTCGAGCACGGCCTCCATGACCATCGCGAAGCTGGGCATGCCCTGGCGGGGTTCTGGCGGGAAGTAGGTGCCCCCGTAGAACGGCACGCCGTCGGGGTCGAGGAAGACGGTCATCGGCCAGCCGCCGTGACCGGTCATCGACTGCACCGCCTCCATATAGATGGCGTCCACATCGGGGCGCTCCTCCCGATCCACCTTGACCGGGACGAAGTTCTCGTTCATCAGAGCCGCCGTCGCATCGTTCTCGAACGATTCGCGCTCCATCACGTGGCACCAGTGGCAGGCCGAGTAGCCGACGGAGAGCAGGATCGGGGCGTCGCGTTCACGCGCCAGCGCCTTGGCCTCCTCGCCCCAGGGCAGCCAGGCGACGGGGTTGTCCTTGTGCTGGAGCAGGTAGGGGGAGGTTTCCTCGGCGAGCCGGTTGGCCATGCTGCGTCAGCCGCCGATCCGCGACCAGGCGTCCGCGAGATGGCCGAGGTCGGAGTCACGCAGCTTGTCGAGGAAGTGTTCGCGGACGCCGTGCAGGTGAGTCGGCTGGGCCTCCTCGAAGCGCTTGCGACCGGCCGCGGTGAGCTTCGCGTTGTAGCCGCGCCGATCGGAGGAACAACTCGTGCGTTCGACCAGGCCGGCCTTGACGAGGCGATCGATCAGACGCGTCAGGCCACTGCGGCTCAGAAACAGGCGCTCGGCGAGCTCGCCCATGCGCAGAGCACCGTCGGGCGCGTCGTGGAGGTTCAGCAGGACCTCGTATGAGCCGAGCGGTAGGTCGTGCTCGCTCTCGAGCTCGCGGTCGAGGGCCGCGATGATCTCGCTGTGAACGCGGAGCATTCCGCGCCACGCGCTGAGCTCCCGCTCGCTGAGGCGGCCACCGCCGCAGCTGTCGTTGCTACCGGTCGTCCCTGTGTTCTCGGTCGTGTGAGCCGGTTGAGCCATGGATCGATGGTAGCAAGCCTCTTGCGTATGCAACTAATGGTTTTGATATAGTTGTGCATACAAACAACTTGCGAAAGCCCACCAACCGCACGACCGGGAGGTCACGATGAAACTCGAAGGCGTCCACCACGTAACCGCGATCACCGCCGACGCACAGATGAACCTCGACTTCTATGCGGGTGTGATGGGCCTACGGCTCGTCAAGAAGACCGTCAATCAGGACGAGCCCTCCGTCTACCACCTGTTCTACGCCGACGAGCAGGGCTCGGCCGGCTCCGACCTGACCTTCTTCGAGTTCCCCGGCGCGCCCGGGGGCCGGCCCGGCCCGGGCATGGTCCACACGGTCGGCTGGCGTGTCGCCTCCGGGGAGGCTCTGGACTTCTGGGCCGAGCGTCTCGAGGGAGCGGGGATCGAGTCCGAGCGGGATGGCGAGACCTTGCGCTTCGCCGACCCCGAAGGCATGGCCCACGAGCTACGGGTCAGCGCGGTCAAGGACGCGCCGCTGATCGCCGATCACCCCGAGGTGCCGAGCGAGGTCGCACTGCAGGGCTTCGACGGTGCCCGCGCCTACGCAACCGATCCGGACGCCAGCACCGACCTGCTCGTGCGACTCGGTTTCGAGCGCGGCACTTTCGAGCGCGGGGTGGAGGGCTGGGAGGCGCGCGGCAGCAGCCGCGGTGGCTTCTGGGGTTACGACGCGCCACCCGGGGAGCGCGGCCTCAACGGCGCCGGCACCGTCCATCACATCGCCTGGGCCTCGACGATGGAGGAGCACGAGGCCTTCGGAGCTTTGGCCGCTGAGGCCGGCGCCCGGCCGACACCGGTGATCGACCGCTTCTACTTCCGCTCGATCTACTTCCGCGAGCCGAGCGGCGTGCTTTTCGAGATCGCCACCCTCGGCCCCGGCTTCGCGGTGGACGAGGACGCGGACAAGCTCGGCGAGCGGCTCTCGCTGCCGCCCGACTACGAGCACCTGCGGGACAAGATCGAGCCGATCCTGACGCCGCTCGTCAACCCGAGGGACGTGCGCGCATGAGTGGCTACCAGATCGAGTTCGGCGAGCTGGATATCCGTCTCCGTGAGCCGCAGGGGGCCGCGAGCGGTGCCCTGATCCTCAACCACGGGCGCGGCGCGGATGAGAACGACCTCTATCCGGTGCTGGAGGCTCTCGACCCCGAGCGACGTCTGCTTGGGATCACGACGGGCGCTCCGATCCGGAACCTGCCTCCGGGCGGACGGCACTGGTACGTCGTCGAGCGGGTCGGCTACCCGCACCCGGAGACCTTCGGCCGCTCCTACGGTCTGCTGACCGAGCGCCTCGACGGGATCCTGGCCGAACGTGAAATCGACTGGTCGCAGACCGCGATCGGCGGCTTCTCCCAGGGCACGGTGATGTCCTACGCGCTGGCGCTGGGCCCCGGCAGGCCCACCCCGGCCGCCCTGCTGGCCCTCTCCGGCTTCATCCCGGAGGTCGAGGGCTGGCAGGTCGACCTCAGCGGTCGCGGGGACCTGCGGACCCTGATCCATCACGGCGCCAACGATCCTGTGATCAGCGTGGACTTCGCCCGCGCGGCCCGTGACCGCCTCCAGGGCGCCGGCCTCGAGGTCGATTACCTCGAGACCTCGGCCGCCCACGGGCTGCCGCCGGAGATCCTGCCCCGCCTGCAGGCCGCGCTGGAGCCACTGACCACCGCCGATCGGAACTGAGGGCGGCGGCCCCGGCCACGGCGTCTCCCGCCTCAGCGCGCAATGGCGCTCGGGTTCCGTCCGCCCCGCAAACGAACATGTGTTCGTGCGTTGGGACAACCTCAAAACCGATAGCCCGGACGAGACCGAGGCGCTGCGACTGCCGGGCGCCGATGTCCAGCCGGTCGTGCGGACCTTCGATGCTCCGGAGGCGCTCGGGATCAATTTTCACGAGGTTGAAGCGCGCTCGGCGATCAACGGGGTCGGCCCGATGCGCTACGTGGACTTCCGCCACACCATCAACCCGTACAGGGGCTGCACCCACGGGTGCAAATTCTGCTTCGCCCGGCCGACGCACACCTACCTGGGCTTCAACGCGCGGGAGGACTTCCGCCGGGAGGTCGTCGTCAAGGTCAATCTGCCCGAGGTCCTGAGGGCCGAGCTGCGACGCCCGTCGTGGAAGGGGGAGCACATCGCGCTCGGCACCAACACCGACCCCTACCAGTGGGTGGAGAGCAAGTACCGGATCACGCGCGGGATATTCGAGGAGTTGCTCGCCGCGCGCAATCCGTGTTCGTTGCTGACCCGTTCGCCGTTGCTGCTGCGTGACCTCGACCTGTTCAAGGAGCTCGTGGCCAAGACGGACTTCGCGGCGAACCTCTCGATCCCGACGCTGGATGAGAAGGCGTGGCGGCAGACCGAGCCGGCAACGCCGCACCCTCGCAAGCGGATCGAGGCGGTCGCCGAACTGACTGCCGCCGGTATCCGCACCGGTGTGCTGATCGCGCCCCTGATGCCGGGGATCAACGACGACCCCCGGCAGGTCGAGGAGATCCTCCGGCTCTGCGGCGAGGCCGGAGCGACGAGCATCACCGGGATCGGCCTGCACCTGCGGGGTGAGTTGCGCGAGATCTTCTTCGACTGGCTGCGTCAGTACCGGCCGGATCTCGTGCCCCGATATGAACGACTGTACGAGCGCCGGGCCTATCTGGCCGCTCCGGAGCGCCGCCGGTTGCAGCGGATCATTCGCCGCGCGCGCATGGAGGCGCCACCGCCCGCGCGAGGCCGGGCGGTGCCGGCGGAGAAGAAGACGCCGCCCGAACCCGCCGTCGTCGAGCAACGCCTCTTCTGAGCTCGGCAACTCCGATCAGGCGACGTCGGGCCCCGGGGCCGGGCCCGCGGCTTCCGCGACCGCCGGGTCGTCCTGCGGTTCCAGTCTCCGTCCCAGGCGTAATGCCAGCGGAATCGTGCCGAGCCCGATCAGGGCCGCGAGGGCAAAGGACGTGCCGTAGCCACCGATCGCTGCCGCCAGTCCCGCCAGCGGTGCGCCGATGCCAACGCCCACATCGAAGAAGGCGGTGAAGGTCCCCATAGCCGCTCCGCGGCGCTCCTCCGGAACGTGGTTGACGACCAGCAGCGCCAGCGACGGGAAGACGAGCGCGAAGCCGGCACCCATCAACAGCGCGCCGAGGATTGCGACCGGGAGGTTCTGTGCGACTGCGATCAGCGCCAGGCCGGTCGATTGGGCGACCGCCGCCATCGCGGCGGTGCGGGCTCCGCCGATCCGGTCAGGCAGGCCGCCGCCGAACACTCTTCCCAGGACGACGGTGACCGCAAACGCGGTGAACACGAGCGCCCCGTGTCCGATGCCGCGGTCGTCGACATGTAGGACGATGAACGAGGCCAGGGTCGCGTAGCCGACGATGGTCATCGCCAGCGCCGTGCCCGGGCCGAGCGACTCGACGGCGACGAGCGAGCGGATCCTGGCCGCCCTGCTGCGCTGGGCGGCGGCGATCTCGGGGGGCTTGTAGGACTCGGGGATGCGCATGGCCACGGCCGCGCCGATCAGCGGCACCGCGGTGCAGAAGGCCCAGACCCCCTCGAAGCTGGTCGCGTGCAGGAGCAGCTCGCCGATCGGCGGCCCCAGTGAGAGTCCGCCCCAGATCGCGAGGCCGTAGAGGCCGATGATCCGCCCGCGCCGCGCTGCCGGAGCGAGGTCGACGATCCAGGCGGCTCCGGCGGTGTAGACCATGCCCTCGCCGGCCCCGAGAAAGAGCCGCGCCACGATCAGCCCGGCGACTCCGGCGGGCACGAAGTAGAGGGCGCCGGCGACGGCGGTCAGCAATGCCCCCGCGACGACCACCGGCTTGCGGCCGCGAGCGTCGGCAAAGGCGCCGCCGATCGGCCGGAAGAGCAGGCCCGTGGCGGCGAATGCCCCGGTCACGATCCCCACGGCAACATCGCCGGCGCCGATCGGGCCGGTCACGTAGCGGGGCAGGACCGGCAGCGTGGCCCCGACGGTGAGCAGTCCGAGCCCCGTGACGATGAAGATCCCGGCGAAGGCGGCCCGCGCCGGTGTCATCTCCGGCAGTCGCGGCCTGCGCCGCGGCCGCGCGACGCTATCCATCTACCGGTGCGGTTCCGCGCAGCGCGGCGCGGCGGATCTTGCCGCTGGCGGTCTTCGGCAGCTCCGACGCGAACTCGACGATCCGCGGGTACTTGTAGGGCGCCGTCTCGGCCTTGACGTGGTCCTGCAGCTCGCGGGCCAGCTCCTGCGATCCCTTGCCCTCCCGCAGCACCACGACCGCGCGGACGACGGCGCCGCGCTCCTCGTCCGGCGCGGAGACGGCCGCCGCCTCGGCGACGGCGGGATGAGAGACCAGCGCCGACTCGACCTCGAACGGCCCGATCCGATAGCCGGAGGAGATGATCACGTCGTCGGAGCGGCCCTCGAACCAGAAGTAGCCATCCTCGTCGGCGGCGACCAGGTCGCCGGTCCGCCACCACTCGCCGGCGGGCGGCTCGGAGCCGATGTAGTGCGAGAAGAAGGTCGGGCAGCTCGCGGCGTGCAGGATCAGCTCGCCGTCATCGATCCGCAGCTCGATTCCGGGCAGCGCTCGGCCCATCGATCCCGGCCGAATCTCATCGCCGACCAGTGACCCGGTCAGGCCGCCCGTCTCGGTCTGCCCGTAGCCGTCGTGGATCCCGATTCCGAGGGTGTCGGTGAAGGCGCGGATCACCTCCGGGTTCAGCGGTTCCCCGGCGGAGACCATGCGGCGCAGCTCCGGTAGCGGGCGCAGCTCGGTCCGCTTGGCCAGGATCCGGTACTCCGTCGGCGCCTGGCAGAGCACGTTGATGCCCTCGCGCTCGACGATCGCGAGCCGCTCGGAGGGATCGAAGGGCCCCTCCTGCATGAACGGCACGGCGCCGCAGAGCCAGGGCGCGATGAACGCGTTGCGGGCGGACTTCGACCACCCGGTGGCCGCGGTGCACCATGTGATGTCGCCCGGCTGGGCCCCAAACCACTGCTCGGCCATGATCCGGTTGCCGGTCAGATATGACTGCGGGTGGACGGCGGCGCGGCCTTCACCCGTTGTCCCCGACGTGAAAACGATCAGCGCGGGATCGCCGGGGGCGAGCTCGCTGGGCTCCGCGGGAGGCGCCTGGGCCTCATCCTCGTCCAAGATCCGCGCCACGTCCTCCAGCGTCCAGTGCGGAACACCACCGGGAAGCTCGCCGAGAAAGCGCTGCTCCCCGATCGCCAGGGCCGGGTTCGCGACCCCTACCCGGTGCTCGAGATCCTTGCGGCGCAGCTGCGTGTTGCAAGGCAGCACCACGGCGCCGATCCGGAAACAGGCGAGCATCGCCAGCACCCACTCGGCGCGGTTGCCGATCAGGGTCATCACGACGTCGCCGCGGCGGACACCCTGTGCCACGAGCGCTCCGGAAAGTCCGGCGCTGCGGGCTGTCAGTTCTCCGTAGGACCAGATGTGACGCGCGCCGTCCTCAGCGACGGTGACGAGTGCCGGTCGGGCGGCGGGGTTTGGCTCGAGCACGTCCTCGATGAAGTTCATCGCTGGGTATTGTGCCGCTCCGAGTCCGCGCCATGCTGAGCGCGAGCGGCGGCTTGGGCGGCTGGATCTAGGGCTTCCAGCCCTTGATCACGTAGGACTGCCGGGTCGTTTCGCTGTCGGTCTCGGCGATCTCGGGCTTGCGAAGCCCGCTGAGCACGCTTACGTCGTAGACCTCCTGGACCGCCTGTTCGAAGCGCAGGAAGCCGGCGATCTTGCCTGTCTGCGTGTCCACCGCCCACACGCCGCAGAGCCGCTCCCGCAGTCGCTCCTCGATCGGCAATCCGCCGAAGGTCTTCGTCTCGCGGATCTGGGAGAGGCCGACGAACGCGAGCGGGCCCGCGAATGCGAGGCCACGGGTGAAACCGGGTAGCTCGCAGACGCTCTCGTACGTCCCGGCTTCCGGGTCGGCGACACAGAGACGGCCGCGCCCTGATTCCAGGAACCAGAGGCGGCCGTCGTGCCAGCGTGGAGAGTGCGGCATCGAGAGACCGTCGAGCACGATCTCGTTCGTCGGCACATTCATCAGCACGCCGCCGGCCGCCTTGTTCTCGCGCCAGCCGCCGTCGGTGTCGGTGGTGCCGAGCGCCGTGACCCACTCGATGCGGTCGTCGATCGCGCACATCCCATTGAGATGGCAGCGATCGGTCGGCAACAGCTTGCTGATGAACGGCGGCTGCCAGCGAGGCACGAAGCTGTGCTCGTCATCGAGCGTGGCCAGGCAGGAGAAGCCGGTTGCGACGAACCACAGCTCGCCCTGGCAGTAGGCGAGATCGTGGATCCGCACGTCGCCGGTGACGTTGGCCTTGCGGAAGATGTAACAGGCGTCATGGGTGCCCTTCGGCTCCAACTTCTCCGCGGCCGCGGGCATGTTGCGGTACTCGAGCACGGCGCTGCGAGTGCCGATTGCCAGACGGTCCTGATGGAGCGCCAGGCCCATTGGCTGGTCGAAGTTGCGGAAGTGGGTGTTGAGCTGGATCCCATCCTTGCGGCCGACAATCAGCTTGCCCGCCTGGTAGGTGCTGATCAGCAGGGAGGAGCCGAGTCGGCCGAGGAGATCCGGCATGGAGCCGGTGTGGACCGAACGCAGGGGGGACTGCCGCGAGGCCGGATCGGCACCGTCGCCGCGCCCGCGACCCGGGTCGGCGAGCCAGGTCTGGGCCTTGCGGGCGATCTCCGCCGTTTGCGGGAGTGCGGCCTGCAGGTCCTCGGGTAGGTCCTCGTGTGGCAACTGCCCTTCGAGCTCACTGCGGAGCAACTCCGCGGCCTGGGCCAGTCCACCCGGATCGATCCCGAGGAAGCCGCAGAGCCGCCCGAGTTCAGCCGCCGGGTTGGAACGCAGCGCCGCGTGCGAGGTGACTCCCCACCGGGAGGGCTCGAGCTCGGGAAGATCCTCGAGCGCCGACTCGGTCGTGGCGGACCACTGCCGGGCGACGATGGTGCCCAGATCCTCGCCTGAGAGCTCGCGCCATCCGGGCGTCAGGGCGAAGCACCAGCGCGGCCCCTCCCAGCCGGGCAGGTCGGGGTGGGTGAGCGCGCGCCCGGCTTCCCAGTCGTGATACGCCTGAGCCGTCGCCTCCTGGGGCGGTCGCCAACAGAGGATGAATCGGGCAGCCGGGTAGAGCCTCCGCAGGTAGGGAACCTGAAGCGAGCGCCGGGGAGCACCGTCGACCGTGTGCCGGCGGGGCCTCTCGCCGGTCTGCTCGGCTGAGGTGACGGCCGCCCCCTCCGCGTCGTCGGCGGTCCGCCGATCGCCGGTCTCGGCCAGACGCTCCTCCGATACTGGCTCGGTCGGCTCATACTCGAGCGGCCCGGCGGCCGGCAGCGATGCCAGGGCAGTCGCGAGTGCGGGTCCGCCGGCGCCGGGGGCGCCGATCACGAACACGGCTACCGGCTCATCCTCGCTCTGCCCGTCCTCCTCGCTCATCGGGGCATCCTTACAGGAGTCTCGCTCGCCGCCGCCTCTACTGGAGCGAGATCAAGTTGCGGATCGCTGCCGAGCCGCTGCCGCTCATCCGTCTCACCCGCGGATGGCTCGAGGCCTATTCGTAGAGCTTGATGATGCGCACGCCGCCGTCCTGGCCGGCGGCCCTGGCGGCATCGACGCAGAGGTTGCAGAGGACGCACTCGTCGAGGTTCTCCTCGACGACGTCCACGCCGCTGCCGGATGCCTTGAAGATGTCGACCGGGCAGGCCTCCTCGAGCTTGTGGCCGAGTACGGGGTCGCCTTTGATCGAGTCCTCGACCTCGACGTTGATGAAAGTGCCGTTGGCGTCGCCCGAGTTACTCATCTGCCCAGCGCCTCCTTGACGGCATCGGGGATCTGGTCGATCCGCTCGACGACCGGGATCCCGGCCTCCTGGAGGCGGGCGATCTTCTCGGTCGCCGAATCCTCTTTGCCCTCGACGATCGTGCCGGCGTGGCCGAAGCTCATGCCCTGCATCTCCTCGTCGTCCATGAACTTGCCGGCCATGAATGCGACGATCGGCAGCTTCGCGTCGTTGGCCTCACGCCAGTCGACCAGCTCGGCCTCCATGCGGCCACCGGGCTCGGTGTAGATCACGATCGCCTCGGTCTGCTCGTCGGCCTCAAATAGCGGCAGCAGCTCGGCGTAGGTGGAGCCGATGATCGCGTCACCGCCGATCGAGATCGCCGTGGAGACGCCAAGGCCGGCCTGGGTCAGCGACGAGGAGATCTCAGTGGTCATGCCACCCGAGCGGCTCATCACGCCGACGGGGCCTGGCTTGTAGGCCTTGGCCGCGTCCTTGGCGGGGCCACCGATGCCGCCCATCTTGGCGACGCCGGGGGAGATCAGACCGAGGCAGTTGGGGCCGATGATCCGGGCGCCGCGCTCGTTGGCGAGCTCGACCATCTCGGCCACGTCGCGACGCGGAATGCGCTCCGTGACGACCACGATCAGCTTGATCCCGTTTTCGATCGCCTCGAAGACGGCGTCCTTGGTGAAGGCGGGGGGGACGGTCGCGACTGCGCCGTCGATCGGTGCTCCGTGGTGCTCGACCGCCTGCTCGACGGTGTCGAAGACGGGAACGCCGTGCACCTCGCGGCCCTTGCGGCCGGGGGTGACGCCGCCGACGATCTTCGAGCCGAAGTCGAGGCACTCGCGCGTCAGATTGACCGCCTCGCGGCCGGTGATGCCCTGGACGATGAAGGTGAAGTCCTCCTTCAGAAGTACGGGCATGCTCAGGTTCCTGTCTCGCTCGCCGACGAAGGCGCGACCTCGTCGGGGGTTGCAGTGACGCCGGCCTGGCCGATCTCGCCCTCGCCCCCGGTGGCGTCGTCGCCCTGGACCTTGGCGACGGCGCGTCCCGCGGCCTCCCACATCGAGACTGAGCGGTCGCAGTACTCGACTCCGTACTTGTCGAGGATCTTGTAGCCCTCGTCCTCCCAGGCGCCTGGGATGCGGAAGATCGCGATGGTCTCGGCGGGATCCTTGTCCAGCTCGAGGCAGGCCTTGATCACGCCGCGGGCGACGATGTCGACCCGGGTGTTGGAGACGATCGACATCATCACGGCGATTTTCTCGACACCGTCCTTCTTCAGCACCTCCATCGCCAGGCCCTTGGCCTTCTTGACCGAGGGGTTGCCGCCGATCTCGGCGTAGTTGGCGGGCTTGCCGCCCTGCGAGCGCACGGCGTCGGTGAGCGTCAGGGAGCCGCCGCCGGCGCCGATCACGAGACCGAGGTCGCCGTGGAAGCCGTGGTCCTTGCCCTGGATGACGCCGCGGTGGTCAGCGGCGTCGATCGCCTTGACGTTGCGCTCGAACTCGGAGGGCTCATAGGTCTCGCGCGGCTCGCTGAGATCCACGCCGATCGACTCCAGCACCTTCTTGTGCCGGCCGACGGCCTCGTCTTCCATCTCCATGTGCGCGTCGAGGGCGACGAAGCTGCCGTCCGCGAGACGGGCGACGGGGTTGATCTCGGCCAAAGTCATGTCGTACTCGCGCTGCAGTCGGGCCAGGCCGGCGAGCACGCGGCTTGCGCGCCCCAGTTCGGAGCCGGTCATTCCACAGCGGGCGACGGTCTCCTTGGCCTGGAAGTCCGCGATCGGATGCAGGTTCGAGAGGTGACCGCGGCCGACGTGGTCGGGATGTTCCTCCGCGACCTGCTCGATGTCGATGCCGCCCATGTCGCTGAACAGCATCATCGGGCGCTTGGCGCGGCCGTCCCAGAGGCAGGCGGCGTAGTACTCCTGCTCGACCTCGGCCTTGGGATCGACCAGCACGCCGACCGGCATGTGGCCGGCGATCTCGAGCTCGAGGATCTCCGCGGCGTAGGAGGCGGCCTCCTCGGGCGTGTCGGCGAACTTGACGCCGCCGGCCTTCATCCGGCCGCCGGTCAGCACCTGCGACTTGATCACGGTCGGGCCACCGATCTCGGCGGCGGCCTCCCTGGCCTCGTCCGCGGTGGTGCAGAAGCCGTACTTCGTGACCGGGATCCCGGCCAACTCGACCAGACGGCGTGATTCGAATTCGTAGAAGCGCATGGTTGTGGCTCGAGACGGTGGAAAGTTCCGGGCGACCGGGCGGCCGCGGATTCGGAACCCTACATATTCGACCCCCGGACGCGACCCAACGTCCCGGACGGCGCTAATGAAATGCCCGATGGGGCCGATACCCTGATCAGCGCTTCGAGGCGGAACAAAGGGAGCAACACGAACCCATGAGGAAATCACTGATACTCGCGCTGGCACTGCTGGGGATCGCTGTCGCGATTCCGGCGATCTCGCTGGGCGGCGGCGGCAAGAAGCTCGTCGACAAGAACACGGCTCGCAAGAACAAGAACAACGAGACGCCGGTGGCGGTGGCGACCGGGTTCGTCAACAACCCGGGCACGATGCAGGTCTCGATCTCGACCCAGCCGAAGCGCAAGAAGGTCCAGTACCGCTACCAGACCCTCTGTTACAAGGGAGCGAGTCAGGGATACGACCCGCAGCCGGGAACTCCCGAGAACCAGGACAAGACCCGCCGCTCGAAGATCAAGTTCAAGTTGGGGACCGCGATGCCGAACCCTGATCGCTGCAAGGTCCAGGCTTCGGGCAAGCTCCTGTCGGGCAAGAACGTGACTGTGAAGATCACCAACAAGCCTTGACGCAAGGTGCCGCAATCCCGCTCTTTGCGGGTATTGCGGCTATCCGGGCCCCGGTCTGGCGCCGTGCCGCTTCCGCATACGGCAGAATCTCGATCAAGCGCCGGGTCCGCAAGCCACCTACGCGCGGGGCCCCGCGCCATCCACGAGGCAGACAACGAGCAGCAGCCGAGAGAGGAGCTGAACTTCAGCGATGAGCGATGCGACCGTGACCGAGGTACCGACCTCCAATAAGACCCTGACCGATTGGGTTGAGGAGATCGCAGCCCTGACCAAGCCCGAGAGCGTCTACTGGTGCGACGGCTCCGCCGAGGAGTACGACCGTCTCTGCACCGAGCTCGTGGACGCCGGCACCTTCCGCCGCCTCTCCGACGCCAAGCGTCCCAACTCCTACCTCGCCTGGTCGGACCCCTCAGACGTCGCTCGCGTGGAGGATCAGACCTTCATCTGCTCCGAGACCGAGGAGGGCGCAGGCCCCACCAACAACTGGCGCGCCCCCGCCGAGATGCGGGCCGAGATGAAGAGCCTCTTCGACGGTGCGATGGCTTCTCGCACGATGTACGTGATCCCCTTCTCGATGGGCCCGCCCGGCTCCGACAAGTCCGAGATCGGTATCCAGCTCACCGACTCGCCCTACGTGGTCGTCTCGATGCGGATCATGACCCGGATGGGCAAGGGCGCCCTCGACGTGCTCGGCTCCGATGGCGAGTTCGTGCCCTGCGTGCACACGATCGGCGCTCCGCTCTCCGAGGGCGAGGCCGACGTGCCCTGGCCGACCAACGCCGAGACCAAGTACATCGTCCATTACCCCGAGACCCGCGAGATCTGGTCCTACGGCTCCGGTTACGGCGGTAACGCCCTGCTGGGCAAGAAGTGCCTCGCGCTGCGGATCGCCTCGGCGATGGCCAAGGACGAGGGCTGGATGGCCGAGCACATGCTGATCCTCAAGCTCACCTCTCCCGACGGCGAGGTCAAGTTCGTCACCGGCGCCTTCCCGTCAGCGTGCGGCAAGACGAACCTCGCGATGTTGATCCCGACGCTCGAGGGCTGGACCGTCGAGACGGTCGGCGACGACATCGCTTGGATGAAGTACGGCGACGACGGCCGCCTCTACGCGATCAATCCCGAGGCCGGCTTTTTCGGCGTCGCCCCGGGTACCAGTGTGGACACCAACCCGAACGCGATGAAGGCGATCTCCTCGGACACGATCTTCACCAACACGGCGCTCACCGACGACGGAGACGTCTGGTGGGAGGGCATGACCCCCGAGACCCCCGCGCACCTCACCGACTGGCACGGCAACGACTGGACGCCCGATTCGGAGACTCCGGCAGCGCATCCCAACTCACGATTCACCGTTGCTGCCGACCAGGCGCCCTCGATCGCCGCGGAGTGGGAGGACCCGGTTGGCGTGCCGATCGACGCCTTCCTGTTCGGTGGCCGCCGCGCCAGCGTCGTGCCGCTCGTCCGTGAGGCGCTCGACTGGGAGCACGGTGTTTTCATGGGCGCGACGATGTCCTCGGAGATGACCGCCGCGGCCTTCGGCACCGTCGGCAAGCTGCGCTTCGACCCGATGGCGATGCTGCCCTTCTGTGGCTACAACATGGCCGACTACTTCCAGCACTGGCTCGATGTCGGTGCCAAGGGCGATCCGGAGAAGCTGCCGAAGATCTTCTACGTCAACTGGTTCCGCAAGGACGAAGACGGCAAGTTCATCTGGCCGGGCTTCGGCGAGAACAGCCGCGTGCTCGAGTACGTCTTCAGGCGCTGTAACGGCGAGGGCGAGACCGTCGAGACCCCGATCGGCCTCGTACCGGCCGCGGGCGAGCTCAACACCGACGGCCTCGACGTCTCCACCGAGGACATGAGCGCTCTGCTCTCCGTAGACGAGGCCGCTGTCAAGGACGAGCTGCCCCAGGTCTCCGAGCACCTCGCCAAGTTCGGTGACAAGCTGCCCGCCGCGGTTCAGGGCCAGCTCGACAGCCTCAAACAGAAGCTGGGCTAGCGGGCCGGCCGCACCTAGAACGCCCCGAGCAGCTTCGGGGCGACCTGCTTCTTGCGGCTCATCACGTCGGGAAGTTCGATGACGCCGTCGTCGGCGTCCTTTTCGAAGACTCGCTCGACCGGAGAGGCGTCGCCGGAGACGAGCAGGTCGGTGCCCTTGCTGAGGATGTCGGTGATCATCAGCGCGGCCAGCGGGTAGCCCCTGTTCTCGCGGACCTTGTCGAGGGCATCGCTGAGCTCGCTCTTGCGGTCGTCGAGCAGGCCCTTACCGACCGTCTCGATCTGGGCGATCGAGATCGTGTCGCCGTTGGCCAGTTGGTACTCCTTGGCGTCGCGCGTGACGATCTCAGAGGCCGCGACGTCGGAGACGTCGGAGCCGGCCTCGAACATCTCGCGGCCGAACTCCATCGCGTCGATACCGGTCGCGCGCTCGAGGTAATCGACGACGACCTGATCGCGCGACGTCGTCGTCGGCGAGTTGAGCAGGACCGTGTCGGAGAGCACCGCAGCCAGCAGCATGATCGCGCTCGGCTTGCTCGGCTCCATGCCGTTCTGACGGAAGCGCTCGACCACGAGGGTCGCGGTCGAGCCGACCGGGTCGAAGGTCGCCTTGACCGGCACGTGGGTCTCGATCGAGCCGATGTGGTGGTGATCCAGGATCTCGACGATCTCCGCCTCCTCGACGCCGATCACGCTCTGACCCTGCTCGGCGTGGTCGACGAGCACCACCTTGCGCGGCGTGGGGGAGACGAGGTCGGAGCGGGTCACCAGGCCGACGGGCTTGTTCGAGCGATCGACGGCGACCGCGGCGCGGTAGTGGACGTTCTTGACCTGCTCGGCGACCTCGGAGAGCAAGTCGTCTGGATCCACCGTCAGCGGCTCGCGGTCGGCGAGCGCCCGGCAGGGTGCGGCCAGCGTGATCATGCGGCTGGAGACGTAGGAGTCGAGCGGGCTGACCACGACGGTGCAGCCCTTCTCGGAGGCGAGATCGAGGATCTCCTGCTCGGGCGTCTCGCCGCCGCTGGCGACGAGCATCGCGGCACCGAGCTCGATCGTCTGTTGCTGGGCATCGACGCGGTTGCCGACGACGACGACGTCGCCCTCGGAGATCTTGCTTTCGCTGCGGCTCGGATCGATCGAGTGCACCCAGACGCGCCCCTCGATGCCCCGGTCCTCACCCACCAGCAGTTCCCCGTCGAGGACCTCGACGATCGCGGCCACCGTGGTCGGGGCATCGACCAGGGTCGAGGTCTTGCGCGACTCACGGATGTAGCGGTGGGCGAGCGCCCGCTCGGTCATCACGCCGATCAGCTCCTCGGAGGAATCGACGATCGGCACGATGTCGAGGTTGCCGCGGGCCATCGTCAGACCCACCTCGCGCACCGGCTCGTCCTGGCCCGCGATCGGGAACTCTTCGCGCATCACGTCGCGCACCCGCAGCATCACGTGACCCATGAAGTCCGGCTTCTCGGCGCCGCTGCGCTCCAGCGCCCAGGCGGTCTGGCTGTTGACCTCGCCGAGCCGCACGGCCACGTATTCGTTCTCGTCGTCGAGACGGCCCTGCAGCTCCGTGTAGCCGATCGCCGCGGCGATCGAGTCCATGTCCGGATTGCGGTGCCCGGTGATGTAGATCCGGGTCCTGTCTGTCTGTTGGGGCTGCTCCTTGGAGCTCACGGCGCCAATCATCGACCATCGGCCGCTCGTATGCAGGCAAGCCGCCGCCGCCGAATCCGCCTGTTCAGGCGGGCTCTTCCGGGGAGCGTTCGAGGTAGGGCTCCAGGGCCGCGCGCACGTCGTCTGGGATCGGCGTCTTCTCCGAGGTGCCGTAGGCCACGAAGACGTGGCGCATCTCACCCTCGGCCGCCAGGCCGGGCGCTTCGCCCTCCGTGTGCTCGATCCGCAGCGCCGTCGTCAGTGAGGTGGTGCCGAGCTTGCGAACCTGCCCGACGACGTCCACCTCCTCATCAAAGCGCACCGGAGCCCGGTAGCGGATGTTCGCCTCGGCGACGACCAGATCGATACCTCGCTCGCTCATCGCCGTCTCGTATGGACCGATCGCCTCGCGCCACAGCTCGGTCAGGGCGATGTCGAAGTAGGTCAGATAGTTGGCGTTGAAGAGCACGCCCTGGGGGTCGCAGTCTGAGTAGCGGACCCGGATTCGGTGGCGCAGCTCGGCCATGTTTCAGTCGGCCTCGATCTGGATCGGGACCCCGTCCGGGGTGACGGTCGTGGTCGCCTCGCCCCCGGGGCCCGCGCTGATCGCGATCGCCTCGAGCCCCGGCCCGCCGGCCGGCTCCAGGTCGGCTCCGGCCGAGAACCACGAGTTGGCACCGATGTGGTGGTGATAGCCGTCGGAGGCGAGGAAGGCTGCGTCGGCGCCGAACCTGGTCATCAGCTCCATGCCGATCGTTCCGGTCCAGAACCCGGTGGCAGCATCGGTATCGGCGACCTTGAGATGCACGTGCCCGATGTCGAGCCCGCGCTCCACCGAGACGCTCGCACGTGTCCCGTCGTCGCTGCGGATCAGGTCGTTGAGGTCGAGCGGCTCCGTGAACATCCGGATCCGCTCGCCCTCCTCCGGCTGCGGCCACTCGTCCACGGAGCGGTCGCGGTAGATCTCGATGCCGAGTCCATCGGGGTCGTCCAGGTAGAGCGCCTCCGAGACACCGTGGTCGGCGACGCCGGTCAGGTTGATCCCGAGCTCAGTGGCGATCCGGCGCAGCGCGGCCGCCAGTCCCGCCCGGTCGGCGTAGCGGAACGCGGTGTGGAACAGGCCCGCCGCGCGCTGGGGCGCCGGTCCCGGTTGCTCGGCTCGTGTCAGCGCCAACATCGGGCGCTCCTGGCCGGGCACGCCGAGCAGTGCCCGCTCCTGCCCCAGCTCGCTCGGCTCCAGACCGAGCAGGCGCGAGTAGAATTCGGCGCTGGCTCCCACGTTGGAGCAGCGCAACTCGACCCGGCGGATCCGGGTCGGGATGTCGCTCACGGCGTGACCTCTCCCGCGAACGGCGTCAGGTCCGGATCAGTCCTTGAAGCCGTAGGCGACGGCGAGCTCGTCGTCGTTGGCGGCCAGCATCTCGGCCAGATCGACCATCACCTTGCACTGCTTCCAGGTGGCGTCGTCCTGCATCTTGCCGTCGATCATGTGGACGCCGCGGCCGTCGGGGATCGCCTCGAGCACCTTCTTGGCGAACAGCACCTCGTCGGGATCGGGGCTGAAGACCCTCTTGGCGATCTCGATCTGGACCGGGTGCAGCGACCAGGTCCCGACGCAGCCGAGCAGGAAGGCGGCGCGGAACTGGGCCTCGCAGCCCTTGACGTCCTTGATGTCGCCGTAGGGGCCGTAGAAGGGCAGGATGCCGGCCGCCGTGCAGGCGTCCACCATGCGGGCGATCGTGTAGTGCCACGGGTCCTGCTGGGCGCTGACGCGGGGCGCGTCGAAGTCGTCGGGATCCGGATCCTCGATCACCCGGTAGCCGGGGTGGCCGCCGCCGACACGCGTGGTCTTCATCCGTCGCGAGGCGGCCAGATCGGCCGGGCCGATGCTGATGCCCTGCATGCGCGGGCTCGCCGTGGCGATCTCCTCGATGTTGGCGACGCCGAGCGCCGTCTCGAGGATCGCGTGCACGAGGATCGGCCGCTTGACCTCTCCCTTGGCCTCCAGTTGCGCGAGCAGGCGGTCCACGTAGTGGATGTCCCAGGGCCCCTCGACCTTCGGGATCATGATCACGTCGAGTTGGTTGCCGATCTCGGTGACGAGCGTGGTCAGGTCGTCCAGCACCCAGGGGCTCTCGAGCGAGTTGACCCGGCTCCAGAGCTGGGTGTCGCCGAAATCCGTCTCCTTGGCGATCTTGACCAGGCCCTCGCGCGCCGGGATCTTTTTGTCCACCGGGACGGCGTCCTCGAGGTTACCCAGCAGGATGTCGGCCTGCTTGGCCATGTCCGGCACCTTGGCGGCCATCTTCTCGTTGGAGCCGTCGAAGAAGTGGATCATGCGGGAGGGCTTGAAGGGCACGTCCAGCACCGGATCGGGGGCGCCGATCGCGAGGGGGCTGGCGAAATCTCGGGGGTTTCTCAAAGTCCTGGCTCCTGAAGCTCGAAGGTGACTATCGGAGCGGCTGACGCTAGCGGAAGCTGGCGGTGCGGCGTCCACCGCGCTGCACGCGTCGGGCGCCGCCCGCATTGCCGATACTGTGCCCGTTCATGGAGGCATCTGCACGCGATCTGGGTCCCCGCAGCGGCGGCAAGCAGCTCGACCTCGCCTTCAACATCTACTTCGGCAACTTCACCCGGCTGCTGCTCTGCACCCTGGTGGTCATCGCACCGTTCACGCTCGTGCAGATCATTCTCGACCTGGTCGCGCTCCAGGAGGTCCAGGGCAGCCTCGACTACGTTCAGATCGGTGACACACGCCGCTTCATCGATGTCGATACCTACATCGTGATCACGATCGTCGAGGGCGTGCTCGGCTACCTCGTCTATCTGCTCGCGATCGGTGTCGCCTACCGCGCGGCGAGCGAGGCTTACATGGGGCGGCCGGTGAATGCCGTCGAGTCGATCCGCTTCGCGGCGCCCAAGACCCACTCGATCCTGTGGATCACGTTTCTTACCTTCCTGGCGACGATGCTGGGACTGGTGCTGCTGATCATCGGCGCGATCTGGATCAGCATCGGGCTCGCGGTCGCCGTGCCCGCCCTGATGGTCGAGGACCTGCGCGGCAGCAAAGCCCTGCGCAGGTCCTGGAACCTGATCCGCGACAACTGGTGGCGCACCTTTGGCGTGCTGATCGTCGCGGCGCTGTTCGCGGGGTTACTCTCGTTCATCGCAGGGCTTGCCGGAGCCGCTGCCGATGGCCTCGCCGAGAACAACATCGCGGTCTGGGTCGTGATCGTCGACTCGCTCAGCGGGATCGCGACGGCGTTCACCGCCGCTCTGCTCGCGGTGGTCGCGACGGTGATCTACTACGACCTGCGGATCCGCAAGGAGGGCTTCGACGTCGAGATGCTCGCGGATCGTCTCGATGCCGGGGACGGGGGAGGCGCCGCCGCTCGGCAGGGCAGCGACCCCTATGGCGAGCTGCCCGGCAGCAAGCCGCCGCCACCACCCGGGGGACTGCCGGGTGGGGACGGTCCCAGCGGCGGCTGATGCTCGCCCGATGGGCGCTGCTCACGGGGCTGCTCTGGGCGCTGCTGCCGACCGCGAGTGCACTGGCGGTTGCGGTCGATGGCGCCGAGTACGCCGACCGGGCCCAGGCTGCACAGACTGACCCGGCCGCGCTCGGCCCGCTGCTCGAGGTCAGCAGCGTCGATGGAGCGCCTGTGGACATCGTCCGCGCCCTCGATGGAGCCCGTGGCCGCGACCTGCAGCGGCGCCTCGATCAGCTCGTGGCGAATCTCGATCCCGAGGCGGCAGGGAGCGATGCTGCCGGCGCCCGCGAGCGTGCCGAGCGCATCGTGCGCGAGCTGCCCCAAGAGGATGTCGAGGTTGATTTCAATCCTCCTGAGCAGGATCCCGGCGCCGGGGGATCGCTTGACATCCCGTTCCCGGTGCTGGTCATCCTCGGGGCCCTGGCGCTGCTGGGCGGGGCCCTGCTCGCCCGCCGGCTTGCGGCCAATCGCGAGCTGTCGGCCCGCGGCGAGGAGGATGGCGAGGACGGCTCCGGCTCCGGCCCGATGGGTCGCGACAGCTGGCTGCAGCGGGCCGAGCAGGCCGAGCGCGACGGCAACTTCGCCGAGGCGCTGCGCCTGCGCTTCACCATCGCGCTGGCCGATCTGAGCGGGGCTGGGGCGATCACACTGCGGCCCTCGACCACTCCGCACGACGTCGAACGCAAGCTCTCCGACCCGCGTGCCACCGGCCTCATCGCGACATTCGAGCGCGTCTTCTACGGGCGCCGTGAGGCCAGCGCCGCCGACGCCGCTGCGGCTCGCGAGGGCTGGAGCGAGATCGTGCGCGAGCGCGATCGGAGCGGCTCATGAGCGAGCGCCTGCGCGCCACGGGCCCGTGGCTGTTGCTCGGCCTGCTCGTCGCGGCGATTCTCTTCGGAGCAGCCCGTGGCGGCGGTGGCGAGGGGCGGGCGCCGCAGCGCTCGTCGATCAGCACCGGCGACGAGGGCTTCGCAGCCTGGGCCGCCCTGCTCGGGGAGTCGGGTTTCGACATCGAACGCCGCGATTCGCCCCCTGCATCCGGAGGCTTCGACCCGAGGGGGACCGTCGTCGCACTCGACACCGGTGAGTTGACCGACGCCGACGCCGACGCCCTCGCCGGCTTCGTCGCGGCCGGAGGGCGGCTCATCCTCGGCGGCTTCATCCCTGCCGCGACGATCGAGCGGGTCAGCGGCAGCAGGCTCGCGCTGGGAAGCGGGGACGGCGTGCCTGCGGTGGCGCTCGTGCCGGCGCCGGAGACCCACGGTGTCACAGCGGTGAGCACCACGAGCGGCGGCGCGCTGTGGACCGACGCGGGTCCGGGGCTGCCGCTGTTCGGCAGCCCGGAGGGCGATCTGCTGGTTGGGCTCGAGCCCGTTCGCGGGGCGGGGGAGGTTGCTCTGCTCGCCGACAGCTCTCCGCTGACCAACGAGCGCCTCGCCGCCGGTGACAACGCGCTGTTCGCGATCAACCTGGCCGCCGGGCGCGGTCGCGACGAGGTCGAGTTCCTCGAGAGCCTCTCCATCGCGGACGGGGCCGACGACGAGGGCTTCGGGGCCCTGCCCTCGAGCTGGATCCTCGGCTTCGGCGGCCTGCTGCTGGCCGGCCTCGTGCTGATCGCCTCGCAGCTGCGGCGCCTCGGCCCCCCGGATGGGGATCCCTCCGCCGGCGCGCAGCCGAGGATCGGCTACGTCGATGCCATGGCCCGGATCCTTGCCCGCTCACGCGCGGTCGGCGCCGGGGCCGAGCCCGTGCGCAGGGCGGCGCTGGACCGGGTCGCGGCGCGCAGCGCCCGTCCTCTCGAGGAGAGCGCGGATATGCTCGCGGCCCAGGCCGAGCAGGCGGGTGTTCCGGCCGACGAGGCAGCGGCACTGGCGGGCCCGCTTGACGAACCGGAATCTGCAATCAAGGCGGCGCGGGCATTAGCCCGGCTCTGGAGGTAGCCCGTGAGGCTGAAGCAACTGAACGAAGCAATGGCGGGCGAGGTCGGCAAGGTGGTCGCCGGCCAGAGCGAGGTGATCGAGGCGATCACGATCTGTCTGGCCGCCCGGGGGCATCTGCTGCTCGAGGGCGTTCCCGGCGTCGCGAAGACGCTGATCGCGACGACCGCCGCCTCGGCCCTCGGCGTGGACTCCCAGCGCGTGCAGTTCACCCCCGACATGCTGCCCTCGGATCTGACCGGAACGATGACCCTTCGCGGCGGCGAGCTCAGCTTCCGGCCGGGACCGGTGTTCACCAACGTGTTGCTCGCCGACGAGATCAATCGCACGCCACCGAAGACCCAGGCGGCGCTGCTCGAGGCGATGCAGGAGGCCCAGGTCTCGATCGAGGGCGAGCCCGAGGCGCTTCCCGATCCCTTCCTGGTCGTGGCGACCCAGAACCCGATCGAGTACGAGGGGACCTATCCGCTGCCGGAGGCCCAGCTCGATCGCTTCCTGCTCAAGATCGACGTCGGCTACCCCGAGGCCGAGCAGGAGCGGCGGATGCTGGCGCTCGGCCACCGCGGCATCCGACCTTCGACGCTCGACACCGTGCAGCGCATCGCCTCGGCGGCCGAGATCGCCGAAGCCCGCGAGGAGCTCGACTCCACCACGGTCGCCGACGAGGTGGCCGCCTACATCGTGGAGCTCGTCCGCAAGACCCGGGAGTTGCCCAGCGTCTCGCTCGGCGCGAGCCCGCGCGCCGCGGTTCACCTGCTGGCCGCTGCGAAGGCGGGAGCCCGGCTCGCGGACCGGGAATTCGTGACCCCCGATGACGTCGCTCGGATCGCTCCCGCCGTGCTGCGGCACCGGTTGATCCTCGCGCCCGAGGCCGCGCTCGAGCGCTACCGGCCCGATGACGCGGTCGCCACGGCCCTGGCGGCGGTGCCGGTCCCGCGTTGAGCCCGACGCCGCTCAGCGCGGCGCTTGTGGCGGGCCTGGGGCTCGCGGCGTTCGCCCTGCCGGGCGCCATCGTCGCGCTGGCGCTCCTCGCGCTGCTTGCGGCCTTCGCGGTGGACGTGATCTGGGCCCGTCAGGCGCCCTCGATCGAGCGGGATGTCCCAAAGCTGCTTTCCCGCGGGGTCGCGGAGCCCCTGCGGATCACGGTTGAGGCCCGCCCGGGTTACGGGGTCGAGGTGCGTCAGCCGCTTCCCGGGGATGTCGAGCTCGAGCCGGCCCGGAGCTCCGGGCCGCTCCTGGAGGGAGAGTTGGTCGCGCGCCGCAGGGGTCGTCATGTGCTTCCGGCGGTTGCCGTGCGCTGCACCGGTCCGCTGCGCCTCGCCTCCTGGATCCATTCCGGTGGCGACGAACACGAGCTCGAGGTCTATCCGGACCTGCCCGCCGCCCGCCGGGCTGCCGCTGCCGCGCGACATACCCGCTACCGGGATCCCGGCTGGCGCGGGCGCGGACCGCTCGGCCTCGGCACCGAGTTCGAGGCGGTTCGGGACTACCTGCCCGATGACGACATTCGCCAGGTCAACTGGAGGGCGACCGCGCGGCTCGGCCGGCCGATGAGCAACGACTACCGCCTGGAACAGGATCGTGACGTGATCTGCGTGCTCGACAGCGGCCGGCTGATGCAGGCGCCGGTCCGCGGTCGCACACGCCTCGACGTCGCGGTCGATGCGACGGCCGCGATCGCCGCGGTTGCCGACGAGATCGGCGATCGCTTCGGCGTGCTCGCCTTCGACTCCTCCCAGCGCGTCTGGTTACCCCCGACGCGGGCGGGAGGACGGCCGGGACTCCGGGCCCTGTTCGATCTCGAGACGGTCAGCGCCGACTCCGACTACGCCGCCGCTTTCCAGGGGCTCGAGCGAGCCAAGCGCGCGCTCGTCTTTCTGTTCACCGATCTCGTCGAGGAGGTGGCCGCCAGGCCCCTCGTCGAGGCGATCCCGGTGCTGGCACGTCGCCACGCGGTGACGCTGGTCTCGGTCACCGACCCGGATCTGGAGCTGGCGGTCGCCGGGCGGCCCTCCGAACTGCTGGACGTGTTCCGCGCCGGGGTCGCGCTCGATGTCCTCGCGGAGCGCCGACGCGCCGCGGCGATTACGCGCTCCGTCGGGGGCGAGATCGTCGAGGCCGACGCCGAGAAGCTGGCCGGTGCCTGCGTGCAGTCGTACCTGCGCTCTAAGACGCGAGCGCGGCTCTGAGCGGCTGCGTCTCAGTCGAGGGCGCCTCGGGCGCCTGTCCGGCGAGCGCCGCCTGACGGGCCGCCGGCCGGCCCCGGAACCAGACCAGGCCCCAGAACGCGAAAAACAGACCGAGGCCGACCGCGGCCAGAGCGGGCAGGGGCCAGCCGGAGCCTCGCACGAAGGACTCGGAGAATCCCGCGGCAACCAGCCAGGGCATCGTCCCGAGGATGATCTCCACCGCCAGCCGGCCCTCCTGGGCGACCGCCCTGCCGCGAGGCATGTTGCCGGGGCTGACGATGGCCCAACCGAGCCGCAGCCCGGCGGCGGCGGCGACCACCACGCAGGTCAGCTCGATCGGCCCGTGCGGGATGATGAATTCGAGGAAGGCCCGCCCGTTGCCGGCTTCGATCGCGGCCCCGGCGACGGCGCCGAGCAGCAGGCCATTGAAGGCTGTGACGATCGAGGTGCCGATGCCCGCGGTGATTCCCAGGGCAAAGGCCAGCATCGTCACCCGAATGTTGTTCGTGAACAGAAAGGCGCTGAACGCCGTCTCCTGGCCAAGCGTGCCGCCGTCGTTGCTGGGCGGGTCGGTGGCGCCACGGAAATCCTCGGGGATGAAGTTGAACGCCGCCGAGGGATCGTTGATCGCCCACAGCGCGGTGAGCAACGCCGGCCCCAGGAGCAGCAGGGCCGCGAGTCCCAGGGGCGCGGGCCGCTCGGCGATCCGCTGCCAGTAGGTAGTGGCGAAGAACTCGCGCACCGAGCGCCGCGCGGCCCTTCCCTGATAGATCGTCGCGCTGGAGCGGCGCACCAGTTCCTCCAGGCGGCGGCGGACGGGGTCGTTCGGGAAGCGGCGGCGAGCCAGCGCCAGATCCGCGGCCGCGCCCCGGTAGAGGCTGCCGAGCCGCAGGGCCTGCTTGGGCTCGAGTCGCTCGGCCCTTCCGCAAGCCCGTTCGACCAGCCCCTCGAGCTCGCGCCAGGAGGCTTCGCGGGTGCGGATGAAACTCTCTAGATTCATCGCGATGCAGTATGAGGATCGCATCTCGCTCGCGACCCCGGAGGGTGTCGAGGTCGAGATCACACTCGCCGGTCTCGGCTCCCGCATGGCGGCGGGCCTCTACGACGCGGTCGCGATCAGCTTCCTAGTGCTGGCCGAGTCCCTGGTCGTGGTCCTCTTCGCCCTCGCACTCGGCGCCTCCGAGGCGCTCGCCGGGGGAACCGCCGGGGGGTTCGCGTTCTTCGTGGTGATCTTCTACGGGGTCTTCTACGAGACCTACCGGGAGGGTCAGACCCCCGGCAAGAGGCGGCTCCGGATCCGGGTGGTGGGGGATTCCGGCGAGCCCGTGGAGTTCCGCATGGCGCTGGTTCGCAACCTGCTGCTGGTGGTCGATGTGTTCATCACGATGGCGCTGGCCGCGGTGATCTCGATCGTGCGCAGCTCCCGCTCCCAGCGCCTCGGGGATATGGCGGCGGGCACGCTGGTCGTGCTCAGCAGCGAGAGCAGCGGTCCCGCGGTTGACCTGACGGTGAGCATCGGCGCCCTCCCGGCGCTCGAGCGCGCCCGCAGCTGGGACACCAGTGCGGTCAGCGGCGAGGAGGTGGAGACGATCCGCCACTTCCTGCAGCGCCGGGGAACTCTGGAGCCGGCGGCGCGGCGCACGCTCGCCGAGCGCCTCGCGGGCCAGGTGCGACCGAAGCTGGTCGGCCCCGACGGCGATCTGGCCGACGAATGGTTGCTGGAGATCCTGGTCGCGCTCAAGGCCTCGAGCTAGCTCACCGATAGGGACGCGATGGCAAGCCGCGAGATCAACGCCTACGGCGCCGACGTCAAGTACCGCGAGATCGCGCCCGTGCTCTGGCTGCACGCGCTCACGCTCGGCTTCTACAACTTCTACTGGTACTACAAGATCAACCGCGAACTGCGGGATTTCGGCCGCGTCTACCAGCTCGAGAACCTTTCCAAGAGCAATCCCTGGCTTTCCCTGCTGGCGGTCACACTCGGCTGGCTGCTGATCGTGCCGCCGTTCGTCTCCTGGTACCGCTGCACCAAGCGCATTCAGGAGACCCAGGGTCTGCTCGGCGGCGAGCCGATTTCCGGCGTCGGGCTCGCGGCGGCCTGGGCGGGCGGTTGGCTCCTGACGCCGGTGCTGTTGATGATCCCCTACATGGTTCAGAGCGGGCTGAACGCGGTCTGGACCGCCTACGAGGGCGTCGACCCCGGCGCCGGCCACGCGCCCGAGATGGCCGGGATCAGCATCGGGGCCATCGATTCGTTGCCCGCCGCGCGCAGCTGGGACCGGAGCGCCCTCGACGACGACCACCTCAACGCGATCACGCATTTCCTGCTGCGCCGCCAGGGCCTCGACAGCGGCGCCCGCGAGCGACTGTCGGCGGACCTCGCCGGCAGGATCTGGGCCCTGGTCCCGGATGCGGACCCCGAGCTGGCTCCCGAGCGGCTCCTGGAGCTGGTCGCAGCGGTGGCCGCCGAGAGCGGCGGCGAGAAGGAACACCCCGGCGAGGGCCTCGCACAGTTATCCTGAGTACCTGCGCAACGTGGCCTGACGGGGGATTCCAGGGCCTCAGGACGCGCCGCAGTATTGCTTCCCTTTTCCAGTCATCCAGCCACCCAGCGAGGACGCAAGGAGCCATGGCCCTAGCCACAGCACAGTACGAAGAGAAGACCGACATCCAGAAGGACATCACCGAGATGGTCCATCAGTTCGTGGATGAGCAGATCATCCCGAACGCCGCGGAGTACGACCACGAGGACAAGTTCCCGGAGCCGATCGTCGAGCAGATGAAGGAGCTCGGTCTGTTCGGGGTCACGATCCCCGAGGAGTACGGCGGCATGGGCCTCGATCTGACGACGTACACGATGATCGTCGAGGAGCTCTCCCGCGGCTGGATCTCGATTTCCGGCGTCGTCAACACCCACTTCATCGGTTCCTATCTGCTGATGAAGTTCGGCACCGACGAGCAGAAGGACTACTTCCTGCCGAAGATGGCGACGGGCGAGATCCGCGCCGCTTTCAGCCTCTCCGAGCCCGAGGTCGGCTCCGACGTGCAGGGCATCAAGGGCTCCGCCAAGCACAACGATGACGGCGCCTGGGTCCTCGACGGCCAGAAGATGTGGGTCACCAACGGTCTCGGCAGCGGCGTGGTCTTCGTGCTGATGAAGAACGACGCCAAGGCGGATCCGCCGCACACCGGCATGACCTGCTTCATCACCGAGAAGGAGCCCTGGAAGGACATCAACGAGGGTGACTTCAAGGGCCTCAACGTACCGCCCAAGATCAAGAAAATGGGCTACAAGGGCGTCGAGTCCACCGAGCTCATCTACGACGGCTACGTCTGCCCCGAGGCCCGTGTCCTTGGCGGTCCCGAGGGTGTCGGCAAGGGCTTCAGCCAGATGATGGATGCGCTCGAGGTCGGCCGCGTCAACGTCGCCGCCCGCGGCGTCGGCATCGCCAGCCGCGCGCTCGAGCTCGCCCTGCGGTACAGCCAGGAGCGCAAGACGTTCGGCAAGCCGATCGCCCAGCACCAGGCGATACAGTTCAAGCTCGCCGATATGGCGACAAAGATCGAGGCCGCGCGCCTCGTAACGCTGAAGGCGGCCCGGATGAAAGACGCCGGAATCCGCTCCGATCTCGAGGCCGGGATGGCCAAGCTGCTCGCCTCCGAGACGGGCAAGGAGTGCGTCGAGGAGTGCTTCCGCATCCACGGCGGATACGGCTACTCCAAGGAGTACGAGATCGAGCGCCTGTACCGGGACGCGCCTCTGCTGCTGATCGGCGAGGGCACCTCGGAGATCCAGCGCATGGTGATCGGCAAGAAGCTGCTCCAGCGGCACAAGATCTAGCGCGGGACGCGCCCCGACTGCGACTGCGACAATCACCGCGATGGCGACTGCTTCGGACCTGATCATGGCGACCTATCGACGCTTCGTCGATGAGCTGCCGGCGCTCGAGAAGCTGGCGCTCTCGATCCGGGTCGAGTTGCGCGGTCGCGGTGATGTGCAGGTGTTCCGGGTGCAGTCTCCGGGTCCGGAGATCACCAAAATGGATCCCGACGACGCCCGCCTGGAGATCTCGATGCCCCGCGCGACGCTCAACGAGCATGCCGAGGAGGGCACGATCGACGACTGGAACGGTGCCCTCGAACACGGCGACATCAAGGTCGGCGGCGACCCCGCCGTGGTCAAGCTGCTCGGCACCGTGATCGGCAAGCATCAGGCGCGCACGCACTTCAAACGGGTGCGCTGATTCAGCGCCCGCCTCGACCTCTACGATCCCGCCCCCTCGTTCGTTCCACCCCAATCAGGGAGATGACATGACCAAGTTCACACGCATGCTCGGCATCGTTGCCGTGCTCGCCCTCGCCGGCGGGCTGCTTACGGCCTGCGGCGGCGATGACGACAAGGCCGAATACGCGACGCAGGTCGAAGACGTGCTCACGCCGCTCGGAGAGAACCTCACCGAGCTCGGCACCACGCTCAGCAGCGCATCCGACCCGGCCGCGCTGGCCGACGGCCTCGCAAGCGCCCAGGAAGAGCTCGAGAACGGTGCCGAAGAGCTCGAGCAGATCACGCCGCCGGAGGGCACTGAGCAGGTCAACCAGGACCTGATCGATGCGATCACGGGCTTCTCCGACGAGCTCGGCACGGTCCGCGAGGCTGCCGAGGACGAGAACCTCGAGCTGCTGCAGAAGACGGCTCTCGAGCTGCCGCAGAAGGCGCAGGACTTCGGCACCGAGCTCGATCGCATCCAGCAGGCCGCGATTGACGCAGGCGTGCCGATCGAGGAGCCGAGCAGCGACGGCTGATCCCGTTTCGATTCGTGCAGGGGGGCCGGGAAGCCGGCCCCCCTGTGCGTTCCCCTTCCAGACACACGAGTCGCGGACCCAGTTCAAGCAGGTCCGCTGAGCGCAAGGCGGTCAGTACGGAAGGCCGACTGCGATCCGGCGGATTGGTGCTCTAGGATCCGCGCTCGCCGTGCCCCACCGGGCTGCCCACTCTCACAACGGAGGCAACGATGCCCAAGACGATTCGAATCCTCAGCTTGCTCGCCGTGACCCTGCTCTCGGGCGCTCTGCTCGTAGCCTGCGGCGGTGACGACGAAACCACGACCGACGCCTCGTCAGCGACGAGCACGACCGAGGCATCCTCCGAGCAGCTCGACGGCCAGGAGTACGCTGACGCGGTCGCCGCCGTCCTGGCGCCGACCGGTGAGAACCTGACCAACCTCGGCCAGACGATCAGTGCTTCAAAGAACGTGGAGGAGCTCGCCTCCAGCATCGGCGATGCGCAGGAGGAGCTCCAGTCGAGTGCCTCCGAGCTCGAGGCCCTGAACCCGCCCGAGGAGGGTGTCCAGATCAATCAGGATCTGATCGATCTCTTCAACGGGTTCGCCGATGATCTCGAGCCCGCGCAGCAGGCAGCCGAGGACGGCGACAAGCAGGCGCTGGCCAGCGCGGCCGGAGGGATTCCGGCGGTCGCCCAGGAGTTCTCCAGCCGGCTTGAGCAGATCCAGCAGGACGCGACCGACGCCGGTCTGCCGGTCGTGCCCGGCTTTTGAGCCGAGCCGTCGAGAGGGGCGAGGGGCGCCGGATCCCCGGGGCTCTTCACCGTCTTCCCTCACACCAACCAAGAGGAGCCACGACTTCATGAGCGACAACGACACCCATGAGCTGATCACCGACCAGGCCGAGCGCGAGGCCTCCGGTGCGCGCCAGTACGGCCGCTACCTTGAGGAGTTCGAGGTCGGCGCCGTCTACAAGCACTGGCCCGCGAAGACCGTGACCGAGTCGGACGACCACCTCTTCTGCCTGATCACGATGAACCACCATCCGCTGCACCTCAACGACGTCTACGCGTCGGAGTCGCAGCAGGGCCAGAACGTCGTCGTCGGGCCGCTGGTCTACTCGCTGGCGCTCGGCATGTCGGTCGGCGACGTCTCCGGCAAGGCGATCGCCAACCTGGCGACCGAGGAGCTCAGCCATCCCAACCCGGTCTTCCACGGCGACACGCTGTTCTGCGAGTCGGAGGTCCTCGATGTGCGGCCCTCCTCGAGCAAGCCGGACCGCGGCGTGGTCAAGGTCCGCACCCGGGTCTACAAGCAGGACAACACCCTCGTCGCCGAGTTCAAGCGCGCGGTGCTGATCCCCAAGAAGAACCCGGGCTCCTAAGACGTACCGGCGGCGTAGGGTTACGGGCTGATGGCCGATCCCTACGCCGAGCGCAAGGCCCCGGCAGCCGGCTCCCCGGCCCCGGGGGGCGCGCCGCCCTGGCTGGAGGCGCTGGAGGCGCACTGCGCGATCGTGCGCCGTGCAGCCGACATCGACCCGGCCGCTCCACGGCTCGGGATTGTCTACCCCGACGCGGGGGTGCTCGCCCCGATCGCCCGCCTGCGGGCGGATCTCGCTGCTTTACTGCTCGCCGACGCCGGCGGCCTCAATGGGCACGACCTCGCCGCGGCGCTCACTGTCTTCACTGGGTACCAGGGCAAGATCTACCTGCTCAAGCACGGCTTCGTAGCCGGGCCCCAGGGGGCCGACGGCTGCTTCACTGTTGACGGCTCGCTGCTCAGCACGGTGCTCAAGGCCGACGTAGCCGGCGCGGTCCGCTGGGAGCGGGATCCGGACTTCGGCTACGAGGTCGCGGCCATGGTTCCGGGAGTCGAGGCTCCGGCGGCCGACGCCCTTTTGCCGCGCCTGCTCTACGGGCACCACGACCGCGTCTACGAGCATGCCGAGCACGTCGCGGAAACCCGCGAGCGCTGGCACGTGGGCCTGACGGGTCGCGGCCAGGCCCCGGCGGAGGTGCTCGCCGCGACGGGTTGGCCTCCACGACCGACCGGCACGGCGTGGAAGGACTGAGCGAGCAGCCGACACCGCTGCGCATCGAGCGAAGTAGCTCGCTCTCGATGCCGGCCGAGCGAGCCTGGGCTCTGGCGACGAGCTTCACAGGGATCAACGCGGAGTTCCGGCCGCTGTTGCGGATGACGGTACCGCCCGGTGCCCGTGGCCTGAACCTCGACGAGGTTCCCGTGGGGCCCCCGATCGGCCGCAGCTGGATCCTGCTGTTCGGCCTATTTCCCGTGGACTACGACGACCTCTGCCTGGTCGAGGTCGAGGTGCCGCGCCGCTTCCTCGAGCGCTCCCGCACGCTCGCCTTCGGGCTCTGGCAGCACGAGCGCGTAGTGGAAGCCGCTCCGGCCGGCGCGGACGCCCCCGGCTGCAGCGTGACCGACCGGCTGGTGTTCCGCCTGAAGAGCCCGCTCGATCGTCTGCCTGGCGCGGGCAGCCTGGCGCAGCTGATCGTCGGAGCGCTGTTCTCCTACCGGCACCGCCGGCTGCGGCGACGTGACAATCGCGATACTTCAGCCCAATGACAAGCAGCGAAATCCCCAAGACTCTCGATGCCCTCCTACGAATCCCCGCGCCTTCGGGGTACGAAGCCCCTGCTGCCGCCGCCTGGCGCGAGGCCGCCTCGTTCGCCGAGGTCAGCTCCGACGCGCTCGG
>JBBRAH010000023.1:0-53556 GCA_038206985.1 Solirubrobacterales bacterium | reverse complement strand
GCGGCGGACGTCTCAGCGGCCACCTCGCTGCCCCTCGGCCTCGACCGGGTCACGGTCGCGCTGCCCAGCTCGCTTGACGCGCACGCCTCGAGCCTGCAGGACTCGCGCTCGATGCACGGCCGCGAAGCCCAGACGGGCTAGCGGCCCTCCGACCGCGCCCGACCTCCTAGCCGTGCGGGCGGGCCATCTTGGCGTGGTCGAGGGCCTCGTCGAGGGTCGCCTCGTCCACGCCCAGCTCGAGCGCGACCTCGCGCAGCGGTCGGCCTGACTCGGCTGCCGTCTTGACGATCTCGGCCGCCTTGTCGTAGCCGATGAAGGGATTGAGCGCCGTCGCTGTCGCCAGGGTCCCCTCAGCTGAGGCCTTGTTGGCCTCGAGGTTGGCCTCGACCCCCTGGATCACCTTCGTGTCGAGTAGGCGGCAGGCGGAGGTGAGTAGCTGGATCGACTCGAGCAGGTTCTTCGCGATCAGCGGCACGCGCACGTTCAGCTCGAACTGGCCCTGCGAGCCGGCCATCGTGATCGCGGCGTCGTTGCCGATCACTTGATCGCCGACCTGGATGCAGACCTCGGGGATCACCGGATTGACCTTGCCGGGCATGATCGAGGAGCCCTTCTGCAGCTCCGGCAGTCGCAGCTCGGCGAGGCCGACCCGCGGGCCGGAGCCCATCAGCGCCAGGTCGTTGGAGATCTTGATCAGCGATGCGGCAACCACCTTGAGCGCCCCTGAGAGCTCGACGAGTGAGTCGCGGTTGGCCTGCGCCTCGAAGCGGTCGTGCGGCTCGAAGATGTCGAGGCCGGAGCCCTCGGCGAGCCTCGCCCTGGTTCGGTGGGCGAACTCCGCGTGGGTGTTCAGCCCGGTGCCGGTCGCCGTGCCGCCGAGCGGGATCTGCCCGACCCGGGTCAGCGTTCCCCGCACGCGCTCGGTGCCCAGGCGGATCTGCGCCGCGTAGCCGCCGAACTCCTGGCCGAGGGTCACCGGAACCGCATCCATCAGGTGGGTGCGGCCGGCCTTGACGATGTGGGAAAACTCGTCGGCCTTGGCGCTCAGCGCCACCGTCAGGTCTTCCATCGCCGGCAGCAATTCGTTGACCGTCTGATCCAGCGCCGCGAGGTGCACCGCGGAGGGGAAGACGTCGTTGGAGGACTGGCCCATGTTGACGTGGTCGTTCTGATGAGCCGGATCCCCTTCGGTCTGGTTGGCGATGTTCGCGAGCACCTCGTTGGTGTTCATGTTGGAGGAGGTGCCGGAACCGGTCTGGAATACATCGACGGGGAACTGGTTGTCGTACTCGCCGCGTCCTACCGCGTCGCCGGCCTCGGCGATCCGGTCGGCGACGGCTTCGTCGAGCAGCCCGAGCTCGGCGTTGGTCCGCGCGGCGGCAGCCTTGATCCGCCCCAGCCAGTGGATCACCGGGAGCGGGACCCGCTGCCCGGAAACCGGGAAGTTGGCGACCGCCTTGTCCGTCTCTCCGCCCCAGAGCTTCTCCGTGGTTTCAGTCTGCTCGCTCATGCTGCCTCCGTCTGTCGTCAAAGTTTGCGGTTGGGAAGTCTTCGATCCTGGATCGGGCCGGGAACCTACCGGGGCGGGGCTCAGCCCGCAGCTCGCGCAGCGGCGTAGCCGGCTCCGTAGGTGCGCTCGAACTCGGCACCGAGGCCCTGGTCATTCTCGCTGAAGCGGGCCGCGCTGTTGATCCTGCGCACGAGATCGGTGTGGATGCCGGCTGTCCCCGAGGCGCCCTCCTCGACGGCGCCGACCAGGTAGCCGAGCTGAGTCGCCGCCCTGCCGTCCGGATCCCTGGCTGCCTCGGCGTTGAGCGCGGTCGCGGCCGCAACGACCGCGCTGCCCACAGTGCCCAGCTGGGAGCTGGGCTGGTCCGGAACGAGGCAGGCGCTGATCGGCACGCCGGGTTCGAGCTCGGCGCTCTGCGGAGCGTCCTTGACGGCCCGCAGATATGCGCCATTCCCCTGCAGACAGGCGGTCGGAGTGGTCGGACTCTCGGAACCGCAGGCCACGAGAACACCCGCGGCGAGCAGCGCCGGCAGCAGGCGCTTCATCGCCGGGAAGCCTAGAGATGCGCCGGCGGCGGCTCGGCGGACGCCCCGCCGGGCCACGGGGGCCGGGTCGGGGGATCCGGCGCCGCCCGCCTAAACTCCGCGGGCCCCGTGGCCCGTTACGACCCCGTCGACACCAAGCAGTCCTTCCCCGCGCTCGAGGAGCAGGTCCTCGAGCGCTGGCGCGAGGGCGAGACCTTCAAACGCCAGCTCGAGCTGCGCGAGGGCGGGCCGCTGTGGATGTTCTACGAGGGCCCGCCCACCGCAAACGGTAAGCCCGGATCCCACCATGTTCTGAGCCGCGTCTTCAAGGACATCTACCCCCGGTACCGCTCGATGTGTGGCTACGACGTGCCGCGCAAGGGCGGCTGGGACTGCCACGGCCTGCCGGTCGAGCTCGAGGTCGAGAAGGAGCTCGGAATCTCCTCCAAGGAGCAGATCGAGGACTTCGGGATCGCCGAGTTCAACGCGCGCTGCCGCGAATCGGTGTTCCGCTACGTCGGCGACTGGAACCGCCTGGTCGAGCGCATCGGCCACTGGATCGACCTCGACGATCCCTACGTGACGATGGACGACGACTACATCGAATCGGTGTGGTGGTCCCTACGCAAGATCTGGGATGCCGAGCGACTCTACGAGGGTCACAAGGTCGTCCCCTACTGCCCGCGCTGCGGCACCGCGCTCAGCTCGCACGAGGTGGCGCTCGGCTACAAGGACGTCATCGATCCCTCGGTCTACGTCCGCCTGCCGGTCACCGAGGCCCTTGGAGCCCCCGGCGCCCCCGGACGCGAGGCGGAGGAGGTGCCGGGCCTGTGTGTGGGGGACAACCTCGTCGTCTGGACGACGACCCCCTGGACCCTGATCTCGCACGCTGCCGTCGCCGCCGGTGGCGAGATCACCTACGTGCGGGCCAGCCCGGCCGGCTCCGACGAGGTGCTGGTCGTGGCCGAGGCGCTGGCCGAGCGGGTGCTCGGCGAGGGGCACACGGTGCACGGCAAGCTCAGCGGGGCCGCGATGGAAGGAGCCCGCTACGAGGCGCCGTTTTCCTACATCTCCGGCGAGGACTTCGGCCCGCACGGCCACACGGTGCTGCTCGGCGACTTCGTCACAACCGAGGACGGCACCGGCCTGGTGCACACGGCGCTGGCCTTCGGCGAGGACGACTTCCGGCTCGGCGAGCAGTACGGGATGACGCTGCAGAACCCGGTCAAGCTCGACGGCCACTACGACGAGCGCGTGCCCGACTTCCAGGGCAAGCTCGTCTACCACCACAACCCCGAGATCGTCGAGGCGCTGCGCGAGGCGGGCAAGCTGTTCAAAGCGATCGACTACGAGCACGCCTACCCGCACTGCTGGCGCTGCGACACCGCGCTCCTGTACTACGCCAAGAACACCTGGTACATCCGGACCTCCGAGGTACGCGAGCGGATGCTCGCCGAGAACGAGCGGATCGGCTGGCGTCCCGAGCACATCAAGGAAGGGCGCTTTGGCAAGTGGCTGGAGGGCAACGTCGACTGGGCTCTGTCCCGTTCCCGCTATTGGGGCACCCCGCTGCCGATCTGGGAATGTGGGGAGGCCGACTGCGACGAGCGCTTCTGCGCCGGCTCGCGCGCCGACCTGCTGGAGCGAGGCGGCGAGGTGCCCGAGGACCTGCACCGGCCCTTCGTCGACGAGATCACGCTCGACTGCTCCGGCTGCGGCGGGCAGGGCACGATGCGGCGCGTCCCCGAGGTGATCGACACCTGGTACGACAGCGGCGCGATGCCCTTCGCGCAGTACCACTACCCGTTCGAGAACGAGGAGCTGTTCAAGGAGCGCCTCCCGGCCCAGTTCATCTGCGAGGCGATCGACCAGACGCGTGGCTGGTTCTACTCCCAGCTCGCCGAGTCGGTGCTGCTCTTCGATCAGACCGACTACCTCAACTGCGTCTGCCTCGGCCTGATCCTCGACACTGGGGGCCGCAAGATGAGCAAGCGACTGGGCAACCTGGTCGATCCACACGAGGTGATCGACGCGCACGGCGCCGATGCCTTCCGCTGGTACTACCTCGCCTCCCAGCAGCCCTGGGCCGGCTACCGCTTCAGCGCCGACACCGTGGGCGAGTCGGTCCGGCAGTTCCTGCTGACGCTCTGGAACACGTACGCCTTCTATGTGCTCTACGCCAACGCCGAGGGGATCAACCCCGACGACGCGCCCGCGCCACCCGATCACGACGGCTACGTCTCCCCCGGGGGCTCGGCGGAGCGGCTCGACCGCTGGGCGGTATCGCGCCTGGAGCAGACCACCGCGACCGTGCGCGCCGCGCTCGACGACTTCGACTCGACCACGGCCGGCAAGGCGATCGCAGCCTACGTCGATGAGCTCTCCAACTGGTACGTGCGCGTCGGCCGGCGCCGCTTCTGGGAGGGCGACCCCGCCGCTTTCGGCACGCTGCGCCACTGCCTCCTTGAGACATCCCAGCTCCTCGCTCCGTTCACCCCGTTCACCGCCGACGCCGTCTGGTCCAACCTCGCGCACGGCAGCGATGCGAGCAGCGAGCACTCGGTCCACCTCACCGATTTCCCGGTCGTTGACGGCGAGCGCCGCGACGAAGCACTCGAGGCCGGTATGGAGGCCGCGCGCCGCGCGGTCGAGCTGGGCCGGGCGGCCCGCGCCCACGCCCAGGTGAAGATGCGCCAGCCGCTGGCGAAGGCCGTGATCGTCGCCACCGAGGCCGAGCGCCGCACCATCGACAGCTTTGCCGACGTGGTGCGGGCCGAGCTCAACGTCAAGGAACTCGAGTTCGTCACCGAGGAGGGCGAGTTGGCCGACTACAGCGTCAAGCCCAACTACCGCTCGCTTGGCCCGCGCTTCGGCAAGGAGATGCCCCAGGTGGCAGCGGCGGTCGAGTCCCTCGATCCCGACCACGTGCGCGAGGCGATCGCCGGTGAGCGCATGATCGGGATCAACGTCGACGGCTCCGATCACACGCTCCACCCTGAGGACTTCACCCTCGTGATGCAGCCGCTCGACGGCTACATGGTCGAATCGGAGGCCGGCCGCGCGGTCGCCCTGGCGCTCGACCTCGACGACGACCTACGCCGCGAGGGCCTGGCCCGCGAGATCGTCCGCGCCGTTCAGAACGAGCGCAAGGAGGCGGGCCTGGAAGTGACCGACCGGATCGCCCTGGCGCTGGGTGGGGATCAGCAGGTGCTCGCCGCCTCCCGCGCACACGAGCAGTACGTGGTCGGGGAGGTGCTCGCCGATTCGGTCACCTTCGCGGGTGCCGAAGGTGGGACCGCGGTCGAGGTGGACGGCCTCGACCTGCGGATCGGCATCACGCGCTCCGCTCCCGCTTAGGGGAAGATGGCAGCCATGGACGCCGGGCTCGGATCAGACACCCTCGCCGTGCTGGTTGCCGCCGGCCTGATCTTCATCTGGGCGCTGCTGCTCGGCGTCTGGAAGTACCTGCAGATGGCCAGCTCAGCCGACGCTCTCGCCCACCCCTACGTGGACACGGCGCACCGCGCTGCCCTGCTCTACGCGTTCGCGACCCTGCTGCTCGCCGTCTTCGTCGAACTCTCAGGCTGGAGCACCGCCGTCAACACGATCGCCGCCTTCGCCGCGATCGCCTTCTTCGTCGGCGCGATCGCGATCTACAGCTTCCATGGGTGGCGCAAGGACACCGACAACCAGTTCCGCGAACCGGTTGCCGGCACCCATGCCTTCATGTGGGCCCTGATCGTCGCCGAAATCGGCGGCGTGGCCGTGCTCTTCGCAGGCTTCTTAGAAGCCCAGGTCTTCTGACCTAGGTGAGGGCCGGCTCGAGCTCGGCTTCGAGCTTCTTTTTCGGCATCGCGCCGACGATCCGCTTGGCGGCGCTACCGCCCTTGAAGAGGATCATCGTCGGGATCGAGAGGACCTCGTAGTTAGCCGCCGTCTGCTGGTTGTCGTCGACGTTGACCGAGACGATCTTGAGGTCGTCGCGCTCCTTGTCCATCTCCTCGAGGATCGGATGGACGACGCGGCACGGTCCGCACCAGGGCGCCCAGAAGTCAACGAGCACGGGGCCCGTAGCGTCGAGCACCTCGGCCTGGAAGTTGTCATCGGTGACCTGTGTCAGGTTCGCCACGTCTATCTCCTCGTTTCGGTGGGGTTGCTTGTCTTACTATACAAAATGAAGTGGGTGGGCTTGCTCAGGGCGTCTGCCGCCACTTTCGCAGGCGCATGAGCGGCACGCGCCACGCCGCCTCGGCGACGATCGCCTTGCTCATCTTCGACTCGCCGACGCGGCGGTCGTGGAAGAAGATCGGGACCTCGATGATCCGGAAGCCGCTCCGCGCTGCGCGGTAGGTGGTCTCGACCTGGAACGCGTAGCCGAGTGCGCCGAGCGTTCCGATGTCGATCCGCTCCACGACCTCGCGGCGGAAGCACTTGAAGCCGCCGGTCAGATCGCAGATCTCGAGACCGAGCCAGAGCCGGGCGTAGGCGCTGCCCCAGCGCGAGATCGCCAGGCGCACACGGCCCCACTCTCCCACCCTGCCGCCGGGCACGTAGCGCGAGCCGAGCGTCAGGTCGGCTTCGGCGGTCGCCGCGATCAGCCTGGGCACGTCACTGGGTTCATGCGAGAAGTCAGCGTCCATCTGGACGATCAGCTCGGCGGAGCCCTCCAGGGCGTGGCGGAAGCCCGCCACGTAAGCGGGCCCGAGCCCCTCCTTGCCGCCGCGATGCAGGACGTCGAGATCGGCGTGCATGTCGGCGAGCCGGTCAGCGATCTGCCCGGTCCCATCGGGGGAGGCGTCATCGACGACCGTGATCCGGCTGCCGGACGGCAGCGCGTCGATCAGGGCGGCGACCAGCGGCTCGAGATTCTCGGCCTCGTTGTAGGTCGGCACGACCACGTGGATTGTGGGCTCTGCCCGACTCATACCCGGAGCGGCGATCCTAGCTTGCCTTTTGCGAAGTGTCCGGGCGACACGGCCTTCTCGTAATCTCGCAGCCATGCGCAACAGCGAGATCGCGGCACACTTCGAGGAGCTCGGGACGCTTTACGAACTCGACGGCGCCAACCGTTTCCGGGTACTCGCCTACAAGGAGGCGGCGCGCGTGATCCGCGACTGCCCGCACTCGATCGGCGAGCTCGCGCAAGCCGGCAAGGCCACCGAGCTTCAAGGCATCGGCGACACGATCCAGGAGAAGACGGTCGCTCTGCTGGAGCAGGGCGAGATCCCGGCCGCTGCGAAGCTGAAGAAGAAGTTCCCGGCCACCCTGGTCGAGGTCACCAGGCTGCCCGGCATCGGGGCCAAGACCGTGCGCAAGATGTATGACGAACTCGGGATCGCGAGCCTCGAGGAGCTGCAGGTCGCCGCCGAGGGGCAGCAGCTGCGCGGGGTCAAGGGGTTGGGCGCCAAGCTCGAGGAGAACGTTCTGGCCGGGATCGAGCGCCTGCAGAGCGGAGGCAGCGTAGAGCGTCGGCTGCTCTCGGAGGCCCGCGAGATCGGTGAGGAGCTGGTCGAGGTGCTGCGCGCCGATCCCGCCAGCGAGCGCGTGGAGCTGGCCGGCTCGGCTCGGCGCTGGGCTGAGACCTGCAAGGACATCGACATCATCGCCACGGCCACCGACCCCGAGGCGCTGGCCCGGGCGCTGCTCGAGCACGAGCTCGCCGACGAGCGGCGCAAGGGCGGCAGCGGCGGAGCAAGCATCCGCACCCACAACGGGATCTCGGTCGATCTGCGGATCGTGCCGCCGGAGGAGTTCGGCAGCCTGCTGCAGCACTTCACCGGTTCCAAGGAGCACAACGTGAAGCTGCGCGAGCGCGCGGTGAGGATGGGACTCTCGGTCTCCGAGCACGGGGTCGCCGACACGGAGAGCGGCAAGGTGACTGCCTACGCGACCGAGGCCGGCGTCTACAAACGCCTTGGGCTCGCCTACATCGAGCCCGAGCTGCGCCAGGGGGATGGCGAGATCGCGCTCGCCGATCCCAAGCAGGACGGCGAGCTTCCCGAGCTGGTCACGGTCGGTGACATCCGCGGCGACGTGCACTGCCACACGACGCTCTCCGACGGCAAGAACAGCCTGCGCGAGATGGCGGAGACCGCCCGCAAGCGCGGCTACTCGTTCCTCGCGGTCACCGACCACTCGGCCACGCACGGCTTCGGCAACGACGTGCAGCCAGACGCCCTGCTGCGACGGGTCGAGGAGGTGCGCGAGCTCGACGCCGAGCTGAAGCGCTTCAAGCTGCTCGTCGGCTCCGAGGTCAACATCATGCCCAACGGCTCGCTCGACTACGACGACGAGGTGCTCGCCGAGCTCGACTGGGTGATCGCCAGCGTCCACACCTCCTTCCAGATCGGGCCGGAGAAGATGACCAAGCGGATCCTGGCCGCGATCGAGCACCCGCTCGTGGATTGCATCGGGCACATGACCGGCCGCCTGCTGCTCAAGCGCGACCCCTACGAGGTCGTCACCGAGCCGGTCTTTGCGGCCGCGGCCGCGAACGGCACGATGATCGAGATCAATTCAAACCCCCGGCGGCGCGATCTCAACGAGCGCCACGCGCGGCTCGCCGCCGACGCCGGCGTGCGGATCGTGATCAACACCGACGCTCACCAGGTCGCGACTCTCGACTACATGGAGTACGGCGTGGCGACGGCGCGCCGCGCCGGACTGGCGGCCGGGCAGATCGCCAACACGCGGGCCTGGCGCTCGTTTGCACCGCTGCGCAAGCGGACAAAGGCGCAGTAGGAATCGGGCCTAAGCGCTCGGGGGCGGAGGCGGTGGGTGGATGCTGGGCGCCCGGCCGCTCATCAGCCCGGGCGTGCGGATCAGCTTGATCGGGTCGAAGGCCGAGCCCTCCTCGACATAGAAGCAGACTCCGTCGCGCTCCTCGATCGCCGTCACGGCGGCCTCCCGCTGGCGCCAGGCAAGCGCCACGAGCAGCGCCCAGCCGGTGCCGATCGCGGGAATCTGAGGCAGCCAGACGCCGAGGGCGCCTGCAAGCAGCGCGAAGAGGCCGATCGGCCACAGGCGCGAGAAGGCGATCCTGCCCGGGCTCTGGGAGGGCAGCGAGGTGCTGGTTCGAGCTGCCGAAAGCGGAGCACGAAGAGCATCCGCGGCCCGCTGCGGACGGCCGGCGTAGATCCCGATGCCGATCGCCACGAGCCACCAGAGCAGCGAGAGGGCGGCGAGCCGATCGTCGGCCTCGGCATTGAGAACGATCGCCGAGACGGCGCCGAGCGCTGAGGCCTCGACCGCAACGAGTAACACCGTGCCTCTGAGCAGATCCTTGAACTGCATCAGGCCAGCGCCTCGAGAACGGCGATGAAGCCCTCGGGTCCATCGACGGCGAGATCCGCGGCGGCCGACACCTCGTCCGGTGTTTCGTCACCGACGACCGCCACGCGGATCGCCGAGTCGAGTACGCCCTCCTCGACCAGTTCGCCCAGGGCACGGAAGCCGTCGATGTCCGTGCGGTCGTCGCCCGCGTAGAAGGCGGCGTCCACCCGAGCGGCTTCGAGCAGCGCGCGGATCCCGTCGCCCTTGTCGAGCTCGACCGGTGGGCGCAGCTCGAGCACCTTGCGGCCGCGATGCAGGAAGAGTCCGGCGGCCTCGGCCTCGGCCCCGATCTCGTAGGCGATGGCCTCCGCCCGCTCCTCGTCGGCGGCCCCGCGCCAGTGCAGGGCACGGATCGCGGCCTTGTCCTCGAGCCGCAGCTCCGCCCCCTCGAGACGATCCGGAGCGAGGCCCGAGACGAACTCGGCCGCGCGACCGGCCATTCCTTCCAGAGCGGGGGCGGGCTCGGGCTCCTCCGCCCCCGGATGCAGCACCTCGAAGCCGTGGTTACCGACGTAGGTGAGAGCGCCGAGGCCGAGGATGCGTCGCGCCTGAAGTGATTGGCGACCGCTGATGATCGCCGCGACCGCGTAGCGCTCCGCGATCCGGCCGACCAGTTCGCGCGGCCTGGAGGGCACGACCGCGTCCTCGGGCCTCCCGATGATCGGCGCCAGCGTGCCGTCGAGATCGAAGCAGGCCGCGGCCCTACGCGGGTCGGCCGCCAGCGGGGCGATCGCGATCGTGATCTCTGCCGGGGATGAGGTTGGGGAACTCACGCGCTCTAGTATCGCGCCGTGCCCACGGAGCGGATTTTCAAGCTGGCCGTGATCGGGATCACGGCGGGTGTGTTCAGCGCCCTGTTCGGTGTCGGCGGCGGCACGGTGATCGTCCCCCTGTTGATCTTCTGGCTCGCCTACGGCGAGCGCCGGGCGACCGCGACCTCGCTCTCGGCAATCGTGATCATCGGCGCCTTAGCGGCGGCCGGCCACGGCCTCTACGGCAACGTGGATCCCCTGAATGCGCTGCTGGTCGCGGGGCCCGCCGTGATCGGCGTGATGATCGGCGTCAGCCTCCAGCAGCGGATTTCCGAACGGGTGGTCTCGCTGATGTTCGCGCTGCTGCTCACCGGCGTCGCCGTGGAGCTGATCATTCCGTGAACTGTCGGGGAAGCAACCGTGGCTGAGCTGCTGACGGCTCTGTTCGCCCTGGTCGGCGGCGCCGTCGCGGGGCTGCTCGGCGTGGGCGGCGGCGTGGTCTTTGTCCCGACCCTCGCGATCGTGCTCGGCGTGACCCAGCTCGAGGCCGAGGCGACCTCGCTGCTGGCGATCGTGCCGGTGGCGATCGTCGGCACCTGGCGCCAGTACCGCAACGGCAACGTCGAGGTGCGGGACGGCCTGATCCTCGGGCTGGTCTCGATTCCCGGCGTTGCGATCGGCGTGGTGGTCGCGAACGCCGTCCCCGAGCGCGCCCTGGAGCTCGGCTTCGCCGGGCTGATCCTGTTCGTCGCCTTCCAGCTCTTCAAGCGCGCCCTGAAGCCCGAGGACGCGGCCGGCGAGCCGGAGCCGACCGCGCCGGCGCCGTGAACGGCTCGATCGAGATCGGGCCGGGCGTCTGGATCCCGCTGGCCGAGATCGAGCTGCGCGCGAGCCGCTCGGGCGGACCCGGCGGCCAGCACGCCAACGTCACCGCGTCGCGGATCGAGGCCGTCTTCGATGTGACCGCCTCCGCCTCCCTGACCGAGGCCCAGAAGTCGCGGATCTGCGCCCGGCTTGGGCCAAGGGTGAGCGCCGTCTCCCAGGACAGCCGCGGCCAGGCCCGCAACCGCGACCTCGCGATCGAGCGCTTGCGCGAACGTCTCGCCGCGGCCCTGAAACCGCGCAAGCGCCGCCGCCCGACGCGACCCAGCCGCGCCTCCCGCCAACGCCGCCTCGATGGCAAGCGCCGTCAGTCGGAGCGCAAGAAGGCACGCAAGCGCCCCGGGCCCGATGACGGCTGAGCGGATAGGCTGACCGCGATGAGTCCTTTTGGAATCGGTGCCAAGCAGGTCGCCTCCGTCGAGCTGCCGGGGGAGGCGTCCGTGGAACTCCCGGACGGCAAGGTCAAGGTCCGCTATGTCGAGGATCGGGAGGGGCGCAGCACGGAGCACGGCTCGACCGGCTGGCGGGGGCCGGACGAGAGTCTCGCGGTCACCATCCACGTCGACGGCCGCGAAGTCCCGATCAAGAAGCCGCGGATGATCGGCGAGGGAGCGGGCCGCGGCACGATTCACAAGGATCTTGGCTCTCTGGAGCTCGAGGGGCCCGCCAGGTGTCAGGTGCGGACCCAGATGGCCGTTGACCCCGGCGCCCACATCAACCCGCGCATCGTCTTCAGGGCCTGAGCGGTCAGCCGAGGCCGTGTTCGAGCGCGGCCTTGACGCTGCCGTCGAGTGCGTTGAGCCGGTAGAGCGCCATTGCCTCCGGTGAGGCGAAGCCGTTGCCTGAGCCGCCGCGTGAGCGGCCGGCGGCCTCGGGTCCGTGGTGGGAGAGGACGCAGTGGAGCAGCGCGAGGCGGCGCTGCTCGTCCAGGGCCTGAGCCGCCGGGTTGATGATTCCGGCGCCGATCTGCAGGTGGCCGAGCAGGCGGCCCTCGTCGCTGATGCCGAACTCGGCCCCGTAGGTGAACTCGCGGACCTTGCCGATGTCGTGCAGCAGGGCGGCCGCCATCAGCAGGTCGGAGTCGAGGCGCTGGTGCAGCTGGCAGAACTCGCCGACCATCGTCCCGACCGCGACCGTGTGCTCGAGCAGGCCGCCGAGGTAGGCGTGGTGGCCGTTACGAGTACAGGGCGCACGCTTCAGCTCGGGCGCAATGGTCGGGTCGGTGACCACGGTCGCGACGACCTGGGCGAGGCCGGGATCGTGGACCTCGCGGCAGAGGTGGGCGAAGAAGCCCTCGAGATCGTCCGGCGAGCGGTAGGCGCGCGGTAGGAAGTCGGCCGGGTCGAAGCTGCCCGGCTCCAGCCGCTGCAGCGCGGTGATCTCGGCCTGCATCTCGCCGCGGAAGCGCTCGACCTTGCCGCGCACCTCGATCGCGTCGCCGCGCTCGAAGCGGGCGCCGAGCTGATCGGCCTCGCGGAAGATCCGGGCCGGGATCGAGCCGGTCCGGTCGCGCAGCTCGATCGAGAGGTAGGGGGTGCCCTTGCGCGAGGTGAGCCGGTCCTTGCGGACAACCGCGTAGCTGCCGGTCAGCGGTTTGCCGGGCTGTAGCGAGGCGACGCCGGCGGCGGGCGGTTCGGTTGCGGTCGCAGTCTCCACAGTCCGATGATTGCCGTCGCTCCGGACGCAGCGACCCGCTCCAGCGAGGCGCCGCCGGCACCGCCGGGGAGCGGGCGCCGATAACCTCGCACGATGGATCCGATCATCTGGGAAAACAACGACCCCCAGTTGCGCGACCCGGTGCTGGTCGCCTCGTTCTCAGGCTGGAACGATGCCGCCAGCTCGGCCAGCGCCGCGCTCGAGGCGGTCGCCGCCTCGATGGACACCGAGCTGGTCGCCCGGCTCGACCCGGAGGAGTTCTTCGACTTCCAGGCCACCCGCCCCAACATCGCGCTCAGCGAGGGCCGGATCCGCGGGGTCGAGTGGCCCGAGAATCTGCTGATCGCCGGCCGCCCACCGGGCGATGGGCGCGACTTCCTGTTGATCAGCGGCACCGAGCCGAGCACCCGCTGGCGCACCTTCTGCAACTCCGTCCTCGACGTCGCCGAGCACTGCGGGATCGAGTCGATGGTCACGTTCGGCGCACTGATCGCCGACGTCGCCCACACCAGGCCCGTGCCGATCACCGGACTGGCGACCACCGACGAATTGATCGAGAAGCTCGGCTTCGAGGACGTCACCTACGAGGGCCCGACCGGCGTGGTCGGCGTCCTGCACGACATTGCCAAGGAGCGCGGCTTCAAGGCCGCCAGCCTCTGGGCCGCAGTCCCCCACTACGCCTCGGCGGTCCCCAACCCGAAGGCGGCCCTCGCCCTGCTGCGCCGCCTCGAGGGCCTGACCGGCGTGCCGCTCGACGCGAGCGAGCTCGAGAGCGCCTCGGGCGCCTTCGAGGAGCAGGTCAGCCAGGCCGTCGAGGCGAATCCCGAGATCAAGGAACTGGTTGATCGCCTCGAGTCTCAGCAGGACGACATCTCAGGACTGGCCAGCGACGACGTCCCCTCCGGCGACGCGATCGCCAGGGAGTTCCAGAACTTCCTGCGCAAGCGGAGCGAGTAGCTACGCCTCGGACGCCGGGCAGATCAGCCGGTAGTCGCACCAGCTGCAGGACTCGAAGGACGGCCGGGGCTCGAAGTCCTGGTCGGTGATTCCGGCCGCGACCTCGACCACGGTGCGCTCGACCCGCTCGAGGTCGTCCTGCTCGCCGGCGACCGAAACCTTCTCGTCGTCGAGGACGTACCAGTAGGAACCGTCGGCGGCGTCCACATCCCAGGCCTCGCGGACGCCGATCCGGTAGAGCGGGATCTGGATGTCGTTGGTGAGCTCCTCGGGCTTGCGCGGGGCGCCGGTCTTGTAGTCGATCAGCTCGAGGTTGCCGTCAGGATGGCGATCGACGCGGTCGATGCGACCGCGGATGCTGTGCTCGCCGATGTTGAAGGTGAAGCCGCGTTCCAGCCAGACCGGCCGGGCAGCGCCGGCGTTGTGGCGCTCGAAGTAACGGGCCAGCGCGGCGACGCCGCGGTCCCGGTACTGCAGCTCGTCGTCGCTGAAGCCGAAGCCCTGGCGCCGCCAGCCGGCCTCGAACAACGCGAGCAGGCGATCGATGCCGCCGCTGCCGTCGCCCTCCGCCCCACCGAAGCCGCGCAGCTCCTCGGAGTGGTACCGCTCCAGCACGTTGTGGACGAGGATCCCAAAGCGCAGGTTGATCGTCGGCTCCTGGGGGATCGCGAAGACGCGGGCGAACTTGTACTTGAGCGGGCAGGTCCGGTAGAGGTCGATGTCGGAGGCGGAGAGGCCGAGCCCTCCACCCCGCTTCGGTAGGAATGCCTCCAGTCCGGGCTCGGCCTGGCGGGCGAGGCGGTCGCGACGCCGCTCGCGCTCGTGCGCCTCCTCGACTACGTAGTCGTCAAGCGCGGAGAGGTCGAGCTCGGCCCGCTGCTCAGGTGTGGCGACCCGGCCGATCAGCTCGTTGAGGCCCTTGAGCGCCTCCTTCTCCGACTCCTCTCCCGGCCGCTGGATCAGCGCCGAGAGCTTCAGCAACTCATAGAAGCGGGCCACGGCGCGGTTGACGTCCTCGGCGGTGTCGAGCCGCATCTCGCTCAGAGCGGCACCCGCGCGCCAGGACGCCTCCAACACCTCATCGCGCACCATCCGGTAGGTCGAGTGCAGGCCTTCGGCCGGGCCGAAGAGCTCCTCCTCGTGCTCCGTCTCCTCGAAACCCAGCTCCAGCGCGGCGGCGTACAGCGGCGCCGGCGCGTCGCCGCCGCGCTCGGCCTTGCGAGCGTAGGCGAGCACCAGCGAATCCCGGGCCCGGGAGGCGGCGATGTAGGCGCGCCGGGCGGGCAGCGCCTCCGCATCGTCGACCACAGGCGGCAGGTGGCCACCTAGCAAGTCCTCGCCGATCCACTCGCCGCGCTCCGCCCCACCCCGGTAGGAGCCGGAGGCGAGGCCGAGCAGGTAGACCCGCTCGAACTCCATGCCCTTGACCTGCCCGGGCTCGGCGAGCAGCACCGCATCCACCGGCGCCGCCTCGATCGGCCGGCTGAAGCGCTGGCCCGCCTCGGCAACGGCCGCCAGATAGGCGATGAACTGGCGGGTCGAGCCATCAGGACGACGGCGCGCCCAGCCCGCCGCGAGCTCGGCCAGGCTGGCCAGGTTGACGAGCCGCTCGGCGGTCTCCGGGCTGGCCGCGAACAGGCCGTGGCGCCGGAAGCCGATGCGCTCGATCAGGCGGCGGACGAAGACGTCGGCGCGCAGCTCGTCGAGGGCGCGGGAGGCGGCCCGGTAGAGCTTGAGGAAGGCGCGGATCCGGTCGCGCGAGGGCGGCGGCAGCTGCGGGCTCTCGAGCGCCGCCTCGACCGCGGAGATCATGTCGAGCTTGCGGCGCCGGGCGATCGTCGTGCAGCGAGCCAGATCGACGGAGCCGAGCTCGACCGGTGGCCGGGTGAGCGAGCGGACGACCGCGGCGGAGTCGCCGGGGTCGGCGAGCGCCCGCAGCCAGCCGATCGCGTCGCGGATCTCGGGGCGGTTGAAGAAGGCAGCGGAGCCCGCGCCGTGGAAGGGGATCGAGCGCTCCTCGAGGGCGGCGGCGACGAGACGACCCTCGCGTCCCGCGGGTCCCGTCAGAACACAGAGAGCCTCGGGTCCGCAGGCTCCCGACGCGAGCCGGTGCTCGATGTCGCGCGCCACCGCCTGAGCCTGAGCCCGCTCATTGGCGCAGTCCCAGAGCTCGACCGCGGACTGCCCGTCGCCAGCCTCCACCGGGGCGGGCGGCGCCAGTTCCTGCGAGCCGAGGGCCCGGTAGGACTCGGGTACGAGGGCTGATGCGGCGGCAAGCACCGAGAGTGGGCCCTCGGCTCCACGCCGCGGTCCGCCGAGCTCGTAGGAGACTGCCTCCGGGTAGCCGTCGCGGAAGCGCGAGACCGCGGCCTCCCCGGCGAAGCGGTAGGCGTGGATTCCCTGGTCGGGATCGGCCGTCGCCAGCACGCGGGCGTGCGGGGCAAGCAGGGGAAGGAGCGTGGTCTGGGCGCGGCCCGCGTCCTCGAGCTCATCGACCATCAGCCACTCGAAGCGGCTCGCGAGCGCATCGGAGAGGTCCGGGCGGCGCTCCAGCAGCCCGGCCAGCTCGAGGACCAGCTCCGGCTCGTCGATCGAGCCACGGTCGAGCATGATCGCGTCGTGGCGGGCGAAGACCTCCGCGAACTCCAGCTCGCGGAGGGCGGCCTCGCGCTCGGCGCGGCGGCGGGCCGAACGCTCCGCGCTGCGGGCGTGCTCGCGCAGGACATCTGGCTTGATTCCCTCGGCCTTGAAGACGTCGATCCGTTCGAGCAGGCGGCTCAGCAGACCGGCGGGGTTGCCGCGGATCTCGTGCCGGCGCAGTGGCAGCTCGTCGATCCGGTCGAGCAGGATCGCCAGACGGTCAGCGGGCGCCGCGACCTCGAAGAAGGGATCGACTCCCGCCTCGAGGGCGTAGTCGCGCAGCAGGCGCTCGGCGAGGCGCGGCCAGGTCTCGATCCAGAGCTCCTCGTAGGGGTCGGTGAGCAGCGCCCCGATCCGGTCCCGCAGCCGGGCGCGCCCGGCCGGCCCGTGGGTGAGCACCGCGACACGGCTCGGGGAGACGCCGTCGCCGACGAGACGCGCGAAGCGCCGGGCGATCACCTCCGTGCGGCCGCTGCCGGCCGGACCGAGAATCAGCGCAGGGCCTTCGCCGTGGGCGACCGCCCGCTCGAAGATCCCGCTCTCGGCCCCGTCCTCGCTCACAACCAGAAGGTAACGGGCGCCATCTACGATGGCCGGGATGGATTCCACCGACTCTGCTGCCTGGCTCGATCTCTGCCGCCGCGTGGTCGCCCGCCAGGGCGCCCTGTTCCTCGCCGAGCGCGGGATCGGGGCCCGCACCGAGTACGAGGGACGCGGCGAGGGCGGCGACATGAGCCTGGTCCTCGACCGCCGCTGCGAGGACGTCGTCTTCGAGGAGATGGAGCGCATGGTCGCCGCCGGGGGACCATCGCTACTGGCAATCAGCGAGGAGCGCGGCGAGGTGACGCTCGGCGGCTCGGAGCCCGCCCTTAGGGTCGTGATCGACCCCATCGATGGCTCCCTCAACGTGCGCCGCACTATCCCCTCCCACTCCCTCTCGATCGCCGTCGCGAGCGGCGAGACGATGGCCGATGTGGAGTTCGGCTTCGTGCATGACTTCGGTGCCGCGGACGAGTTCGCGGCCACCAGCGGCGCCGGCAGCACCCTCAATGGGCTCCCGGTCGATACCGATCCACCCGATCATGGGCTCGAGGTCGTCGGCATCGAATCCGCCGAGCCGGGCTGGGTCGGCCCCTCGATCGCCGCCCTGGAGGGCAGCGCCTACCGCCTGCGCGTCGTGGGCTCGATCGCGATCACGATGAGCTACGTCGGTCTGGGCCGCTTCGATGGGATGTTCTCCGCCCGTCCCTGCCGATCCGTCGATGCGGCTGCCTCACAGCTCTTCGTCCGCGAGGCCGGCGGTGCGGTGGACTTCGGCGGGGGTCAGCTCGTGGACGCGAAGCTCGACCTCGAAGCCCGCTTCACCGTCGCCGCGGCCCGTCGCGGCGAGCACCTTCAGACGATTCTCGATGCCCAGGCCACCGGTCCGGCGGTGAGCCGATGAGCGAGCTCGTCGACTGGAGCCTGGCCGCGCGGATCGCTGAGCTGGCCGCCGGTGAGAGCGGTGAGCTGCCCGACGACGATGCGTTGCGCGAGGCCGTGGAGGCATCCTCGGGCGCCGTTCGCTCCTACACGGGCCTCGTGCCCGAGCAGCCCGTTCCCGCGCCGGAGTGGGTGAGCCGCCGCGAATGGGCGTCGATCAACCTCGATTCGGTCCGCGAGTCGATCGCTCCCCTGGAGGAGCGGCTCGGCGCCACCGGCCTGCCGGGCCCGGCAGGCGATGCGCTCGGAGGCGCACTCGGCAAGGTCGCCGGCGCCCAGCTCGGCGCCCTCGTCGGCTACGCCTCGCGCAGGGTCCTCGGCCAGTTCGAGTTCCCCCTGCTCGGACCGCCGCGACCGGCACGGCTGCTCTTCGTCGCGCCCAACGTCGCCGCCGCCGCGGCGAGTCTGGACGGCCCGCCGGAGACGGTGCTGCGCTGGATCGCTCTGCACGAGGTCACCCACGCGGTGCACTTCAGCTCCGCGCCCTGGCTGCGGGATCACCTGGGCGGCCTCGCCTCCTCCCTGCTCGAGGGCAGCCGGCTCGGCATCGGGCCCTCGGAACTGGCAGCCGCGGCCCGCAGCATCGTGAGCACCGATCCGCGCAGGACGTTGAGCCAACTGTGGAGTTCCGATCCGCTGACCCTGCTCACCCCGGCTGATTCTCGGCACCTGCTCGAGAGCACGCAGGCCACGATGGCGGCGGTCGAGGGCTTCGCCGAGCACGTAATGGACGCTGCCGCCCCGGCGCTGGGGGAGAACGTCTTCCAGCTGCGGGCCGCGATGGAGGAGCGCCGGGACGGGCGCGCGCCCCTGGCCCGCCTACTGTCCTGGCTGCTCGGGCTGGAGCTGAAGATGCGCCAGTACCGGGACGGCAAACGTTTCTGCGACGGCGTGGTCGAGCTTGCGGGGATCGAGGATCTGAACCGGGCCTGGGAAGGCCCGGAGACCCTGCCGCAGCTCGGTGAGCTCGCGGATCCGGGCGCCTGGCTGCAGCGCACCGGGGACCAGCGACTCGTCCTGGGCGCCTCCTGAGAATCTCCTGCAAGACGCCGGTTTCGAGGCGCCCGGAGGGGTCGCTCACGACTCGCTAATGCTCTGCTCGCCGTTTGCTCTTGTGTGATGGGGCGCACAGACGGCTCTGTAACTGGACTTGCGCCGCTGTGTAAGAACAGCTGTTCGGTGCTACACTGAACATCCTTACTACTAAGGAACTTCGCAAACACACATCTCCCCGAGGGGGCTGAGAAACATGGCAACAGCCAGCAGCACGACCAAGACCCAGGCCAAGCAGACCAAGAGCTCGGCCAAGGCGACCACCACGAGCGCCAAGAAGACCGCGAACGCCGCCAAGGCCGACGTGAAGACCAACGCCGAGCTCGCCCGCGAGCGCGCCCTGCAGACCGCCGAGACGGCCGTCGACATTCCCGTCGGTGCCGCTCTGACCGTCTACGAGCGCATCGGTGAGGCCGTCGAGCCCTTCGGCACGCAGGCCAAGCGCGAGGCAGAGCTGAAGCGTGTTCGCACGCAGCTCCGTCGCGAGCTCAACAAGGTCGAGCGCCGTGGCGGCACCGCCCGTCGTCGCGCCCTGCAGCGTGCCAAGCGCACCCGCAACCGCGTCGAGCGTGAGGTCAAGCAGCAACGTCGCAGCGTCGAGACCACGGTTCGCCAGAACCGCAAGAAGGCTGAGACCGAGCTGAAGAAGGCCGAGCAGGAGCTGACCAAGAACCGTGACGAGGCTGAGAAGCGCGTCAAGGACTTGGTCGGTCGCCTCCAGGGCGACGACGGCAAGGCCGACTCGACCAACAGGGCCGGCTCGACCAAGGCCGCTGCGTAAGCAGCACCCGCTTAGCCCGGACCGCCGCTGGAGAGGCGGCAGCGTCCGGAGGAATCTACTCGCCCCATACCCGCGAGTAGACATGATGGAGGGAGTGGCTTCGGCCACGTCCTCGCATCAACCTCTCCTCCCCGATTCGGCGGGTCGCTTGCGGCCCGCCGAATCATTTAACGGAGCGGGGACCCGGGGTTCAGCGGTTACGCAACGCGTCGATCAGACCGTCCTTGTCCAAATCCGAGCGACCGTCGATCTCGAGTTCGGCGGCGCGATCGTGGAGTTCTTCGACCGTCCACTCCTCGTATGGTGGGTGCGAGCCGCCCTTCTCGCCGGCCTCGCTGCTGTCGCTGTTGGCGATCCGCGCGGCCTTCTCCTTGCTCGCTCCCTGCTCTCGCAGGGCCTCATACTGCTCGTCGTTCTTGACGCTGGGGCCATGGTCTTCAGCCATCTCGCGCACCTCGTTTCTGCGTTGGGGTTCCGGCCTTGTCCGTCTGCCCGCTCGCAAGGGAGCCGAAACGGGCGTCCGGTTGGCAAGCCTCGAGATGGGTAGTTAATGAGTGAGCAACGAAAGGACTCCGAAAATGACTGACAAGAAGCTTTCAGGCAAGCGTGTGGCCTTCCTCATGGCCAACGAGGGTATTGAGCAGGTCGAGTTGACCGAGCCCTGGAAGGCCGTCGAGGAGGCCGGTGGCGAGCCGGTCCTGGTGGCCCCCGAGGGTGGCGAGGTCCAGGCCTTTAACCAGCTCGACAAGGGCGACCGATTCGACGTCGATGTCACGGTGTCGGACGCGGATGCAGCCAAGTTCGACGGGCTGGTCCTACCGGGTGGCGTCGCCAATCCCGACGCCCTGCGCACAGACGCGCAGGCGATGGAACTGATTCGCGACTTCTTCGAGGCCGGCAAGCCGGTCGCTGCGATCTGCCACGCGCCGTGGACGCTGATCGAGTCCGGCACGATCGAGGGCCGCAAGCTGACTTCGTGGCCGAGCCTGCAGACCGACATCCGCAACGCCGGCGGCAACTGGGTGGACGAAGAGGTCGTGGTCGATCAGGGCCTCGTCACCTCCCGGAACCCGGACGACCTGCCCGCGTTCTGCGCGAAGATGGTCGAGGAGATCTGCGAGGGCGAGCACGCCGGGCAGCGCGAGAAGACCGCTGCTTGAACCCTCCCTCCCCCGCCCGCTTGCAGGCGGGCCTGGGCCCTCGTCTGTGAGGGTCCAGGCCCTCGTCTGTGACAATGGGGAGCATGCCTACCCCAACACTCCCCACAGAGCAGCAGGTGACCGAGGCGCTCCGCGCCGTCATCGACCCTGAGCTTCGCCAGTCGATCGTGGACCTGGGAATGGTCCGCTCGATCGAGTTCAAGGACGGCGACCGGATCGAGGTGATCGTCTCCCTGACCACCCCCGGCTGCCCGATCCGCGCCCACTTCGAGCAGGCCGTGGTCAAGCAGATCATGGCGCTCGGCGGCGTCGAGAGCGTCGGCGTCGGCTTCGACGTGCTCTCCGATGAAGAGAAGTCAACCCTTCAGCAGCGCCTGGGACGGCCCGGCGGGCTGCCCGAGGGCGCTCTCGCCAAGGTCAAGAACGTGATCTGCATCGCCTCCGGCAAGGGTGGCGTGGGCAAGTCGACGATGACCACCAACCTCGCCGCGGCACTGCAGGCCGAGGGCAAGAAGGCCGGCGCGCTCGATGCCGATGTCTACGGCTACTCGATCCCGCGCATGCTCGGCGTAATGAACAAGCCCGATGTGAACGCGGAGCGCAAGATCCTGCCGCTGATCGCAGCCGGCGGCGTGAAGGTGATGTCGATCGGCTTCTTCGTGGAGGAGAACGCTGCCGTCGTCTGGCGCGGCCCGATGCTGCACAAGGCGATCCAGCAGTTCCTCGAGGACGTTGAATGGGGCGAGCTCGACTACCTGCTCCTCGATCTGCCGCCCGGCACCGGCGACGTCTCGATGACCCTCGCCCAGCTTCTGCCGCAAGCCAAGATGACGATCGTCACCACGCCGCAGCCGGCAGCCCAGTCTGTGGCCCGCAGAGCGGCCGACATGGCGGCCAAGGTGGATCTTGAGCTGCTCGGCGTGATCGAGAACATGTCCGGCTTCACCGCACCCGACGGCCAGCGCTTCACGATCTTCGGCGAAGGGGGCGGCCAACAGCTCGCCGACGACCTCGACATCCCGCTGCTCGGCAAGATCCCGCTCGAGGAGAAGCTCCGTGAGCACTCCGACAACGGCACGCCGCTGGTCACGGCCGAGCCGCAGGCCGCAGCCTCGGTCGCGATCCGGGAAGCGGCGCGCGGGATCATCGCGGCGACGCCGGTGGAGTTGCCGCTGATGCAAGCGCCGGCGGCTCCGATGGAGCCTGTCGCCGTCGGGGCGACCAGTGGCAGCTCGACCGCCACCGAGCTGCCGGTCGTTCAGGTCAGCGGCAGCTGACCCCGACCAGAGCGGAAAGCGGGGCGCGAGGCTCGGCGAGCCCTACTTCTTGGCGAAGTAGTCGGCGTTGATCGGCGCGTACTTGGCCCACTCGCTGGGGAGCTGATCCTCGGCGAAGCAGGCGTCGACGGGGCAGGCCTCAACGCAGGCATCGCAGTCGATGCACTCGTCGGGATCGATGAAGAGCTGCGTCGCGGCCTCGTAATCGGGCTCGTCGGGAGTCGGATGGATGCAGTCGACGGGGCATACCTCGACGCAGGAGTTGTCCTTCTCACCGATGCAGGGTTCTGCGATGACGTAGGTCAAGATCTTCCTTCGGTCGCTTACGGTCTGGTGCCACGGCCGGAGCCGCCGAACGGCCATTGTAGGTGGCGAGCCACGTCCCTGCCACGACGCCGGAGGGGTTCCGAACGCAAGTGTCCGGGTAGGGTTGCAGTGTGATCCTGCTCACCGGCGCAACCGGGGTGGTGGGCTCGGCTCTCGTACCCGAGTTGCTCGCCGAAGGCCATGAGGTCCGCTGCCTCGTGCGCGATCCGAGACGCCTCGGCCCCGCCCGCGTGCGCGTCCAGCTCTCGCTCGCCGACCTCGGTGATCCACGCGGCCTGCGGCACGCGGTTCGAGGCGCAGACACCGTGATCCACCTCGCCGCCGCGATCCGCGATCAGCCCCCGCGCCGCCTCGAAGAGATCAATGCGCTCGGGACCTACCGCTTGCTGCGGGCGGCCGAGGCGGCCGGCGTGAAACGCTTCATCTTCTTCAGCGCGATCGGGGCCACCATGCATCAGCGCACCCGGTTCTTCCGCTCCAAGGCCCTGGCCGAGGACATCGTCGAGGGGGCTGAGATCGAGACCACGGTGATCTCTCCATCGATCATCTACGACCGGCACGACCCGTGGGTGACGGTGATGAGACGCCTGGCCCTGCTGCCGGTGCTCCCGATCTCCGGCACCGGCAAGGCCGAGTTCGAGCCGATCTGGGCGCGCGACGCCGCCCGCGCCACCATCAACGCGATCGAGGCCGAGGCCGGTCACTACGAGCTCGCCGGCCCCGAGCGCCTCAGCTACAACGAGATCGCGCGCCTGATCGCCGAATCAACCGGCCGCCGCCGGCCGCTTCTGCACGTCCCCCTGCCCTTCGTACGCCGCGGGCTGCTCGGCCTCCGGCGGCTGGTCGGTGACAACGCTTTCGCCACCTGGGAGGAAGCGGAGCTGATGGAGGTGCCGATGGTCGCCGGCGCAGGGACTGCCGACGCCGGCAGGCTCGGGGTGGAGCCGCGGGCAATGCGCTCCGTACTCGCAGGCTGAGAAGCCAGGCGGGTGACGGCGCCTCGACGCACCGGACGGAACCCGCTGACCGGCGAACTCTGACGCGTTCTACTGACCTATACGGTCGGTTATCCGCGGTGAAGCGCCAGTGTGTCCACCATGCGCGACGGGTGAGCGGTCGAGGGGCTCGGCCTGCGACACGCAGTCCCCGCCTGCTCGCTTGGCCAGGTAGAGGGCGCGGTCAGCCTCGGCCAACAGCACATCCGGCGCGATCGCACGACCGTCCGCTGAAGCGACCCCGATGCTGGCCTGCAGCGACATGCTCGCAGCGCCAAAGGAATCATCGACCGCGGCGAGCAGGCGGGTGGCGACGAGCATCGCCTCATCGACCGTCGCACCCGGGAGCAGCACTACGAACTCGTCGCCACCGATTCGCGCGGGCCAGTCCATGCCGCGGATCGCCGCGCGGATCACCGTCGCGAGGTCGCGGAGCGCCTGATCACCCGCCGCGTGGCCCGCCGTGTCATTGAGGGTCTTGAAGCGGTCGAGATCCAGCAAGGCGAGGGACACGTCGGATCCTTCGCGCTCGCTGCGCTCCAGCTCGCGCAGCAACTGCTGGTCGAAGGCGCGGCGGTTCGGCAAGCCGGTGAGGTCGTCGGTGGCGGCGGCTGCCTCGAGGGTGCCGAGCAGGCCCGCTATCCGCATGCGCAGCGCGAGGACCAGGATGCCGACACCAAGGATGGTCGCAACGCCAACCGCCCACTGCTCGAGCGCCCCCGGCGGATTGTCATCGGCCACGGCGACCGCATAGAGCACAGCGATCCAGGCGGTCTGTGCGAACGCCCAGCGGGGACGGAAGAAGTAGAAGGCGAAGATCCCGAGCCAGACGTAGTAGGTGACGTAGACGGCGCTCCGCCCGGGCACCGCAAACATCACTGCGGTCACGATCACCGCGCCCACCGCGACCACGGCGGCAATCGTCGCCCAGCCGATCGTTGCCCGCCGGACCCAGAGCATCAGCCCGAGCAGGATCGCGATGCCGAAAGAGACCGCCGGCAGGACATAGTCGGTGCCCTCGGGGTGCGGCAGCGCGAACGTGGCGAAACCGAGGACCGGCCCCCCGATTGCGATCGCACCGAGCAGGGACGCCGCGAGCTCCCGCTCCGACAGCAGGTTGACCCGCCGTAGCAGTTCACCGCCGCGTTCCTTAAGCATCCGTGCCATGCCCAGAGCATCGGCGCGAGCGGGAATTCTCTTTAGCCCTGCACGCGCCCGCCGGCAGGTGTTGGTTAAACGCCCTGGCATACCGCCGGGCATACCGCCTGCGCCGTCTTCCTCGGGCTCAGCGACGTGCACTCCGTCGTCAGGATGTTCTTGGCGATCGAGGCGGCGTTCTGCAGAGCAGAGCGCGTGACCATCGTCGGGTCGATGACGCCATCGGCGATCAGATCGCCGTAGGTGCCGGTACCCGCGTTGAGACCCTCACCGGGCTTCATGTCGCGGATCTTGTTGACGACGGCGGAGCGGCCCAGGGACACTAGACTGCCCTTATGAGTCCGACCGTTTTTCGGGAAGGACCTTTCCGGTTCTTTTTCTTCTCTCGCGAGGAGAACCGGCTGCACATCCACGTCACCTCGCCGGACGGCGAGGCGAAGATCTGGGTCGAGCCCAGAATCGAGATCGCGAGGAACCATGGTCTGAACTCGCAGGATCTTGATCGGGTTCGGAGACTGGTCGAACAACACGAGCAGGAGGTCCGCGATGCCTGGAACAGTCACTTCTCGAGCTGAGGTCACGAACATCTCCCAGCATGGGTTCTGGGTGCTGCTGGAGGGGCGAGAACTGTTCCTGCCGTTCGCGGCGTTCCCCTGGTTCCGACAAGCCTCGGTCGATCAGATCCTTGGTCTGGAGGTAGCAGGAGCCGGGCACCTGTACTGGCCCGCACTCGACATCGACCTGTCGGTCAACTCGATCGAGAATCCGGAGCGCTACCCGCTGGTCTCGAAGGGTTGAGCTAACACGCCCTGCTCGTCTGGGCGCTTTCCAGGCCGCGAGAGCAGGGCGTCCTCGGTCTTCCTACTTCAGCCCGACGACCCGCTTCTCGACCAGGGAGTTGGCGGCGGCGTCGATGCCCTCGACCGCGATCGGGATCGGGGCCTTGACCGCGAGCTTCTGCTTCTTCTTGCGGGGCGCCTTCTTGTACTTCTTGATTGCCTTGGCGATCCTCCTGGCGTCCTTGGAGCTCTTCGGCTTCAGCTTGAGGATCGTGCGCTCGCCGGCGTCGACCGTCTTGGTCTGATCCTTGAGCTTGTAGGACTTCGAACCCACCTTGACTTTGCCGGTGGCAGTTGCGGTGATCGGCTCGGCGGCTCCGGCGGAGACCTTGATCTTGATCTTCTTGGCCTTCTGCTTCTGCTTTTTCTGCGCGGTGACGTCGAAGTCGGTGAGGGTGGCCCGAGTCTATGCCCGCTGGCGTGAGCTCATCGGTGTCTACATCCGAGACACGGGCCTAACCGGCGCTGGCGCACCCGACCCCGATCCCCCCGACCAAACGGGCGCGCCGCTCTGTTCACCTCGCGCGCGAGGTATCTCAGCCCTGACGACAGCGACGGCTTACTCAGCCATGGGCCGAACGGCCCACGCGACCGTCCCAGACGCAGAAGAGCCCGGCCGACACGAGGTCGACCGGGCTCTCCAGAGGCTGGACTGCGGGTCTTACCGCGGCCCAAGGGGTAGGGGGTCTCCCTACATCATCCCGCCCATGTCAGGCATGCCGCCGGGCATACCGCCGGCGCCGTCTTCCTCGGGCTCAGCGACGATGCACTCCGTCGTGAGGATGTTCTTGGCGATCGAGGCGGCGTTCTGCAGAGCAGAGCGCGTGACCATCGTCGGGTCGATGACGCCGTCGGCGATCAGATCGCCGTAGGTGCCGGTGCCCGCGTTGAGACCCTCACCGGGCTTCATGTCGCGGATCTTGTTGACGACGACCGAACCCTCGAACCCGGAGTTCTCCGCGATCTGGCGGATCGGGCCCTCGAGCGACTTGCGGATGATCTCCGCCCCTGTCGCCTCGTCACCGTCGAGCCCGGAGGCGTCGACCGCTTCCTGAGCGTTCAGGAGAGCGACGCCACCGCCGGGAACGATGCCCTCTTCGAGGGCGGCCCGGGTGGCCTGCAGCGCGTCCTCGACGCGGTGCTTCTTCTCCTTCATCTCGGTCTCGGTGGCAGCGCCAACCTTGACCACGGCCACACCGCCGGCGAGCTTCGCGAGACGCTCCTGGAGCTTCTCACGATCGAAATCGCTGTCGGTGTTGTCGATCTCGGAGCGGATCTGGTTGATCCGGCCCTCGATCTGCTCCTTCTCACCGGCACCGTCGATGATCGTCGTGTTGTCCTTGGCAACGACGACCCGGCGAGCCTTGCCGAGCTGGGTCAGCTGGGTGTTCTCCAGCTTCAGGCCCATCTCCTCGGTGATGACCTCGCCGCCCGAGAGGATCGCGATGTCCTCGAGCATGCGCTTACGGCGATCGCCGAAGCCCGGGGCCTTGACCGCCACACCGGTGAAGGTGCCGCGGAGCTTGTTGACCACCAGAGTCGCCAGGGCCTCGCCCTCGACGTCCTCGGCGATGATCACGAGCGGCTTGCCGCCCTGCATGACCGCCTCGAGCACCGGCAGCATCTCGCGGACGTTGCCGATCTTCGAGTTGGCGATCAGGATGTAGGGGTCCTCGAGGACCGCTTCCATCCGCTCCTGGTCGGTGACCATGTACGGGGAGATGTAGCCCTTGTCGAACTGCATGCCCTCGGTGAACTCGAGCTCCATCCCGAAGGTCTGGCCCTCTTCGACGTTCACGACGCCGTCCTTGCCAACCTTCTCGATGGCGTCGGCGATGATGTCACCGATCTCCTCATCAGCCGCGGAGATGGAGGCGACCTTGGCGATCTGCTCCTTGCCGCCAACCTCGGTCGACTGCTTCTCGCGCAGGTTCTCGACGACCTGGTTGACCGCCGACTCGATCCCCTTGCGGAGGGCGAGCGGGTTGGCACCGGCCGCGACGTTCTTGAGACCGGCGTGGACGATCGTCTGCGCCAGCAGGGTCGCGGTGGTCGTACCGTCACCGGCGACGTCGTTGGTCGCAGTAGCGACCTCGCGAACGAGCTGTGCGCCCTGGTTCTCGAAGACATCCTCGATGTCGATCTCACGGGCGATGGTCACACCGTCGTTGGTGATCGTCGGTGCGCCGAACTTCTTGTCGAGGACGACGTAGCGGCCCTTCGGACCGAGCGTGACCTTGACTGCGTTGGCGACGGCATCGACGCCGTTCTGCAATGCACCGCGCGCTTCCGCGCCGTACTTCAACTCCTTGTGAGCCATATCTGTGGTTCCTCCTGAGTCTGTTTCTTTACGTGGATACGGTCGAAGTGGGGACTACTCGACCTTGGCCAGAACGTCGGACTCGCGCAGGACCAGCAGGTCCTCGCCGTCGACCTTGACCTCGGTGCCGCCGTACTTGCTGTACAGGACAGTGTCTCCCTCGGCGACGTCGAGCGGGATGCGCTCGCCGTCATCGCCGCGGGCACCTTCGCCGGCTGCGATCACTTCGCCCTTCTGGGGCTTCTCCTTGGCAGTGTCGGGAAGGACGATGCCGCTGGACGTCGTCTCCTCTTCTTCGAGCGCCCGAACGATCAGGCGATCCCCGAGGGGCTTGAGCTTCATGTCGTAGTTACCTCCGTGTGTGGACTGCGGTTTGAAAGGCCTTGTGGCTTCATTCGCGATGCCGGGTGGTATCCGGCTGTCGATTTGGCACTCTAGCGATGAGAGTGCCAAGGCCGAGACGCAATATAGCGGGCTGAGCGCATCTTGCAAGTGATCTAAGTGTGAACGGCTTAGATACCTTGGCTGGACCGGCGGCAGGGGGACCGTCCGAGCCGACGGGCAGCATCAGGCGCATGGCCCGCCTGGCAGTGCTCCGCGAACGACTGCGCGCGACACTCTGGGTGCCGCCGATTCTGGGTCTGCTCCTCGCAGTCGCCCTGTCCGTGTTGACGATCTATCTGGACGACAGCATCGAGGTCGGCAGCAGTGCCGTGGTCGGCTTCGACGGCGGCGCCGACAGCGCCCGCTCGATTCTCTCGACGATTGCGGCCTCGATGCTCACTTTCCTCGGGCTGGTCTTCACCCTGACCGTGGTGGCGCTGCAGCTGGCAACCGGTTTCTCGCCGCGGCTGCTGCGCAACTTTCTCTCCTCTCGAAGCAGCAAGCTGGCACTCGCTCTATTCGTCATCACATTCACCTACTCGGTACTGGTGCTGCGTGAGGTCGACGTCACCAGCGTGCCCGAGCTCTCGGTGACAACTGCGATCGTCCTGGTTGTCCTCTCGGTTGTCATCTTCCTCTACTACCTGAGCGAGGTTGCCCAGTCCCTGCGAATCGCCAACATCGTCGCCCAGGCCGGCAGCGCTACCCGTGAGGAGCTCGAGCGCTACGAGATCGACGGTGATCCCGGGGACGAGGACGAGGAGCGGGGAGCGGGCTGGTCGGAGTTGCGGGAGATGCGTCGCGCTCCACGGACTCTGCACCGGGAAGGTCCGCCCGGGGTTCTCGGCGCGCTCGACCTCGAGGGGCTGCGCGCGGTGGCCTGCGAGCACGACGTGGTCCTCGCCCTCCGTGTCCAGGTCGGAGATTTCGTCCCGGGGGGGGCGCCGATTGCCGATGTACACGGCGAGGCGGCCGAAGAGGTGGAAAGCGAGCCCTTACAGAACCACCTCGCGCTCGCAAACGAGCGGAGCTTTCGCCAGGATGCAGCATTCGGCTTGCGGCAGCTCGTTGATGTCGCGAGCCGGGGTCTCTCTCCCGGGATCAACGACCCCACCACCGCGGTTCAGGCGCTCGATCAGATCCACGATCTCCTGCTGCGAATCGGAGGAAAGCGCCTCTACTCCGGCGTGCTTCGTGACCAGGAGGACAGCCTGCGGGTCCTGGTCCCGGTGCACTCCTGGGAGAACTACGTGCACCTCGCCTGTGACGAAATTCGCCTCTACGGCGAAGACTCGCTGCAGGTCAGCCGTCGCATGCGGGCGATGCTCGATGACCTCGCGGAACGGCTTCCGGAGTGCCGGCGCGAGCCCGTGCAGACCCAGCTCGAGCTGCTCGGCCGAGCGGTAGATCGGGGATTCGACGAGGTCTCCGATCGCGAGCGAGCGCTGGCGGGGAGCAACTCTCCCGGCGGCTCCGAGGGGGGCTCCGGAAGTTCCGACAACCCTGGCGGCGACTAGGCCGAGGCCAGTAGCTCGACTCCGAGCCGCCGCGCAAGACCCTCGCCCCCGGCGCGCATCACGTAGTCGTGATTCCAGCGGAAGACCGGGGCTGCGAGCGGCGCGAGCAGCTGCATCCAGCGCGCGGTCGGACGGACGTTCCACTCGTAAGTCACCGCGGTGAGCGCCTCGTTCTCCGCGAACAGGCGCCAGCGACCGACGCCCTCCATGCCGCCGCTCGCCCGGCCTTCGAGCAGGAACGGCCTCTCGACCCGCGTGGCGACCACCTCGAAGCCCACCGGATACGGAATCAGGCTGCGCCACTCGTAGTGGCCGCGCCGTCCCAAGCCCGAAGCCGGGTCGCCGGAGTCGAGCTCGGCGGCCGCGACGACGCCGGGCCACCACTCCGGCCAGCACTCCGACTCCCAGAGCAACTCGAAGATCGGCTCCCGCGGCGAGGCGAGCAGCCAGGTGGTGAAGAAGCGATACTCGCGTGGGCTCACTGGCTGCCCGGGAGGGCGGGACTCAGTTCTGCGAGGGGCCGGCGCTGCTGCCGAACGAACCGGGCGTGGCCCGCTCGACGATCTGGGAGAAGCGGATCACGGTGACCAGGTCGTCGGGGGCGATCTTGCGGCCATAGATCTTTTCGAGGAAGCTGATCGACTCCTCGACCCGGCGGAACTCGGGATTGTCGTGCTCGATATCCCGGGGGCTCAGGTCCTGGACCCGCTTGACGTCGACGTCGTCGATGACGGCCGCGAAGATCTTCTCCCGGGGACCGTGCCGGTTACCCACCGTCACCCAGACGACCTGGCCGCGGTCGTATTTGCGGGTCTTGTCGCCAAGGCGGATGGTCGCCGACTTGCGCCCACGCTTGAGCTGGTCGACGAAGATCGGTGAGTAGAAGTTGAGAACGTAGAGGGCGCTTCCCATCGGTCGGTGCAGCCTAGTTGTTCACGGGTGCAAAGGCCATCTTGCGCGGCGTCCGGGGCACTATTCGCCGGTCTGCTCCGGATACCCCTCCCGGCCCAGCAGGGGTACGAATCGGCACGGGCCCAGCACCTCCCGCTCCATACGGTCGGGGTCCTCGCGCCCGCGCTCGAACAGGGTCAGGATCTCGCCCTCCCCAGGCCCGCTGATCGGCGCGACCAGGCGACCGCCGGGGGCCAGTTGCGCGAGTAGCGCCCGGGGCAGGTCGGGCATCGCCGCATGCACCGCGATCGAGTCAAACGGAGCGCGGCCGGCGACGCCGCGGCTCCCGTCCGCTGTGAGCACCTCGACGCCCTCGATGCCGACCCGCCGCAACCGCTCGGCGGCCTGTAGCGCCAGTTCGGGCAGACGCTCGACCGACAGCACCTCGCCGGCCAGCAGCGAAAAGATCGCAGCCGTATAGCCGCTGCCGGTTCCGATCTCCAACAGACGGCCGTCCGCCGGTGGATCCAGGGCCGCGGCAATCGTCGCCACGATCCATGGCTGGGAGATTGTCTGTCCTCCGCCGATGCCGAGCGCCGCGTCGGCATAGGCACGTTGCTGATCGGCCGGCTCCACGAACGCCTCGCGCGGTACGGCGCGCATCGCCGCCAGCACCCGCTCATCGGCGATCCCGCGGGCGGCGAGCTGCTCCGTGACCATCCGCTCCCTCTCCCGGCGAAATGCCTCCGGCATCGGAGCCTCAGAAGATGTAGGCCCGCAGCCGCGAGGCCTCCACCACGGTGACGCGGCCGCGGCCGACGCGGACCACGCCGGCCCGCTCGAGCACGGCGAGGAAGCGACTGACACTCTCGCGCGAGGTTCCGGCGAGCTGGGCGAGATCGGACTGGTTCATGCGGATCGTGATGCCCTCCCGCCCGGACCCGTCGCTGCCCTCCTCGGCAACCAACTGGGAGAGGACGCCGGCGACCCGGCTGGGGACGGTCTGAAAGGACTGGCGGGCGACGCGCTCGTTGGTGTCGCGGACGCGGCGCGTGAGTGCCATCACGAGCTTTGCGGTGATCTCGGGGTTCCGCGCGAGCAGCCCGCGCATGTCGCGCGCTGCAACGGCGAGCAGCTCGATATCGGTGAGCGCCTCCACGCTGGCGGAGCGCACCTCGCCGTCGAGCATCGCGAGCTCGCCGACGATCTCGCCCGGCCCGAGCGTGGCCAGAGCGATCGCACGGCCGTCGGAGTGCTCACGGGTGACGCGGACGTCGCCGCTGCGCACGATGTAGCAGGCGTCGCTCTCGTCTCCCTCGTGAAAGACCCGCGCGCCCTTGGGAAAGGAGCGCGGCACCGCGAGGGGGGCGATCCGCTCGAGCTCCCCCTGCGAGAGCCCTTGCAGAAGCGGTACCCGCGCCAGCAACTCCACCGCGCTCGGTGTCTGTTCCTTCATACGGCTTGTCATTATCCCCGCTCGGCGGACCGACTGGGCGCACGATGCCCTCCGAGGTGGTCATCAAGGACTCCTCAACTGCTGCCGAGGACTATCCTGAACGCGGAGAGGGAGACGGGTGTGAGCGAATCAACCATCATCCCGGAGGTTCTCGCAGCATCGGGAGCAGCCTCCGGCCAGGCGGCTGCGGGCGAAGCAGCGGAACAGGCTGTGCGGGGAGTCGGCGGGCGCGCCTCGCTGTTGATCGCATTTCCCTCCGGACTGGACGCTGATCGCACCGCCGCGGAGCTGGCAAACGCAGCGTCCGGCGCCGCCGTGGCCGGGATGACCGGCAGCGGGGCAATCGGCGCCTCGGGGTCGACCGACACGGGTTGTTCGGTGCTCGCCTTCGCCGCGGCCACCAAGGTCGGATTGGGAGTTTCACGCGGGGCCGGCCGGGATCTCACCGTTGCCGCGCGCCATGCGACGGCCGAAGCGCTCTCCGGCATCAGCGCGCAACATCCCGCCGCGGCGACGGTGGTTCTATTCCTCGACACGCGCTCGGGCGACCAGGCCGAGGCCGTCAGCGGCGCCTACGCCGCGGCCGGCCCTTCCATTCCCCTGATCGGCGGCGGCGCCGGCGGCAAGGAGCCCGCCCAGTTCGCCGGCCGGATGGCCTATCGCGATTCGGTGGTCGCGGTGGCGATAGGCAGCGAGGTCCCCGCCGGCCTGGGTATCGCCCACGGCTGCCGGAGCCAGGGTGCTCCGGCGATCGCTACCCGGAGTGACGGCCGCCTGTTGCTGGAGCTCGACGGCCGCCCCGCGGCCGACGTCTTCGTGGAACGGCTCGGCTACGGAGCGATGGGTCTCGGTAAGGAGGAGTTCGAAGCGCTCGCGGCCACCCATCCCCTGGCCCAGCCCGAGCTGAGCGGGGACTCCCGCCTGCGCCACGTGCTCGGGCGCGGTCCGCACGGCAGCCTCGAATGCGCGACCCACATCCCGGTCAACGCCGCGGTCGAGTTCACCCACCAGACGCCCGAGGACATCGTTGCCGCCTCCGGGCGTGCAGTGCGCATGGCCCGTGAGCGGGTCGCCGGGCACTCCCCGCGCGCCGCGCTCATCTTTGACTGTGCCGGCCGCAAGCGCGCCGTTGCCGACTCGCTCAGCCACGAAGTTGCGGGACTGACCAGCGAGCTGGGTCCCGAGCCGCCACCGTTCGCAGGCCTGTTCTCCCACGGTGAGATCTTCCGGCTGAGGAGCGCAAAGGGAGACCGCAACCATGCGGTCGTGGTCGCAGCCTTTGCCTGAGAATCCGGGACCGCCGCTCGATCCGGCGTCCATGGAAGGTCCCTCTTCGGAGGAGGCCGAGCTGCGCATCATGCGCCGGCGGTTTGCCGAGGCGCTGCGGCGCGCGGAGATCGTTTCGATCCTCGCCTCGGCAAAGGATGAGCCCAGCCTGGGCAAGGCGCTGGCCGAGGAGCTCTGCGGGGCCTACGACGCTGAGGTAGGCCTCCTCGCCGAGACCGACGCAGCCGGTGTGTGGCGACCGATCAGCCTGGTCGGAGTCCCCTCGAACGGGAGCGACCCGATCCTCCGGACCTCGGAGGTCGCCCATGCCGTCGCCTCCTCTCGCGCGATCACCGAGCGGGGCAGCGATCTGCTCGGCATCGGGGCGCGGACGTGCCTGCTGGCGAGCTACCGCTCCAATGACGGACGCCATATCGTCATCGGTGTCGCGCGGATGTACGAGCAGGAGTTCGACGAGCCCGAGACAGCTCTGTTGGAGTCGGTCGCTGTGCACACGGGCAGGGCGCTCGAGCGCCTCTGGGCACACGCCGAGCGCGATCAGCTCGTCGAGCAACTCAAGCAGGCGTTCATCGGTACGGCGGAAGCACTCGCCAACGCGCTGGAGGCCAAGGACGACTACACGGCCGACCATGCCACCGAGGTCGCCAACCTCGCCGTGCTCGTCGGCACGCGCCTCGGCCTGGGCGAGCAGGACCTGGAGGACCTACGCTACGCGGCGATTTTTCACGACATCGGCAAGATCGCAATTCCCGACGCGATCCTGCAGAAGCCGGGCCCGCTCGACGACGCGGAGCGCGAGGTGATGATGACCCACCCCGAGATCGGAGCGCGGATCGTCGAGCCCATTCCCTTCCTCTCGGACGCCGTCAAGACGATGGTGCGGCACGATCACGAACGCTTCGACGGAGGCGGCTACCCGGACGGACTCGGCGGGACCGACATCCCCCTGGGGGCGCGCATCATCCTCGTCGTCGACAGCTTCCACGCGATGACCAGCGACCGTCCGTATCGCAAGGCACTCACGGTCGAGGTGGCCCGCGAAGAGCTGGCCCGCCACAGCGGTACCCAGTTCGACCCTGAGATCGTCAACACGTTTCTCGCTCTGCTCGAGGAGGACCCGGAAATGGGCGGTGGTTTCGGCCGCTCATAGCTGGCAGCCCTCGCACCAGTAGGTGACGCGGTTGTCGTCGCCCTGTCCGTGGGTGAGGATCCTCCCGCCGCAGCGGCGGCAGGGTTGCCGGGCATGGTTTCCGTAGATCTGCGTGGGCCGGGACCCCTTGCGCCGCGAGGTCTCCATAACCCAGCGGGAGTTACGGACGAGGGCGGCCGCCTCCTCGTCGGAGAGCGCCCCCACCTTGCGCCACGGACTGATCTGCGCCAGCCAGAGCGCCTCGATCCTGATCACGTTGCCGATCCCGGCGAGCAGGCTCTGGTCGAGTAGGGCAGCGCCGACCGGCTCTCCCGGTTCCCACCCCTTCAGCCGCTGCACGGCGGCGGCCTCGTCGAAGCCGGCTGCGAGCGGGTCGGGACCGAGCTGCAGGAGCACGGGATCGTTGCGTGCACGGGAAGTGCGGACCAGGCGCAGGATCTTGCCGCCGCTCACCGAGGCGATCGAACGCCCGGAGGCGAGCAGGAGCCAGGGCTTGCCGTAGGGCAGGCGCCCGTCGGAGCTGATTCGCCAGCGGCCGTTGATGCCGAGCTGGCTGTGCAGGGTGAGCTCGTTGTCGAAGTGCAGCAGCAGATGCTTGCCGCGAGCTTCGGCGTGCTCGACGATCGCGCCCTCGAGCTCGGAGGAGCGCCGATGCATCGGAGAGCGCGGGTTGGGCGCCTCGACCTGATCGAGCTGTCTGCCCGCGAGGGCCACCTGCAGGCGCCGGGCGGCGCGGTGGATCGTGTCTCCCTCGGGCATGCGACTCCGCCCAAGGTTAGGCTCCAGGCGTGCCGATGCTCGTGACACTCCTCGCACTGGCGCTCTGCGCCGGACTCGCGGGGATGGGCGGAGCCGCCGAGGCCCGCCCCGCTGTCGGCTTCGAACTCCACAAGACCACGATCAAGCCCAAGCGGCCCTACTTCGACGGCAACAAGCGGATCCGCCTCTACTACGGCTTCGGGGCCAGACGCCGGACCGACCTGAAGCTGCGAGTGGTGCACGTGGCCAGCGGCAACACCGTCCGCGTCTGGCGTGAGCGCCATGCACGACCGGGGAAGCGGCTCGAGCGCCGCTGGGATGGGCTCAACCGGCGAGGTAAAGCGGTCAAGGACGGACGCTACGAGTTCCGAGTGGGGCCGTTGGGGCGGCGGGATCGCTTCGCCGGGCGTCTGCGGCTGCACGGCCACGTGTTCCCGATCGACGGACCGCATGCCAACCGCGGCGCGATCGGCGAGTTCGGAGCGCCGCGCAATGGTGGCCGAACGCACGCGGGCTTCGATGTCAACGGGGACTGCGGGACGCCGCTGATTGCCGCCCGCGGTGGCCGGGTCGTGGACGTCGGCTACGACCCTTCCCTCTACGGCTGGTTCGTGCGCATCAATGCTCGGGCGAGCAACGAACAGTACTTCTACGCGCACTTGATCGCGCGGCCCGAGGTCGGCGACGGCTCTCGCGTGCGGACGGGGACCATGCTGGGCCGGATCGGGCGCACGGGCAACGCGGCTTCCACCCCCTGCCACCTTCACTTCGAGCTACGCAAGGGCGGGCGGCTGGTGGACCCCAGGCCCTCGCTCGCCCGTTGGGATCGCTGGAGCTGACGCGGCCGCAGACGTAACCGCCCTATCGGTGCGGCAGACTGAAGGGATGTCAGCAGCCGCACCGATCAGCCCCGCCCCCGAACACGGCGAAGGCTCCGGCGGTCTTCCCGAGCAGTTCCAGTTCGGCGCGCTGCGCAAGCGCGGGCTGCAGACGGTGCTCGCACTCGGCGTGCTGATCGCGATCGCGCTGCTGGCGCCGGGGCTGGGTGAGGTCCGCGACCTACTCGGCGGCGCGGCGCCCGGCTGGATCGCCCTCGCCGTCGCCTTCGAGGCGCTCTCCTTCGGCTCCTACATCGTGATGTTCGCGCCGGTCTTCTGCGGTGGACTGAGCTGGCGGCGCAGCTGGCAGATCGGCGGCTCGGAGCTGGCGATGGGCTCGCTGGTGCCCGCCAGCGGCGCCGGGGGTCTGGCGCTCGGCGCCTGGGTCCTGCACGAGGGCGGCATGGACACCGACCGCATCTCCCGCCGCTCGGTCGCCTTCTTCCTGATCAAGAGCTCGGTCAACTTCATCGCGGTGGCGATCCTCGGCTACCTCGCCTTCGCCGGCCTGGGACCGGACCTCTCCCCCCTGCTCACACTGCTTCCCGCCGTGCTGGCGACAGCGGTGATCGCCGGCGTCCTGCTGATCCCCCGGCTGGGACCCGGGGCACCGCCGGAGGAGTGCGCCTCGCGTCCGCGGCGATTTTGGGCAGCTACCCGGAAGGCTGTGACCACCGGGACCACGGAGTCGATCGTGATCTTGCGCAGCGGCAACGCGCGGGTGATCACCGGCGCGATCGGCTACTGGGCCTTCGACAACGCGGTGCTCTGGGCGACCTTCCACGCGCTCGGCATCGCGCCGCCGCTGATGGTCGTCCTGCTCGGTTATCTGATCGGTCAGCTCGGCGGGCTGCTGCCGATCCCCGGTGGAATCGGCGGGATCGACGGCGGTCTGATCGCCACCCTGATCGTGTACGGGGTGCCGGCAGCGCTCACCGCGGGAGCGGTCCTCGCCTACCGGATCGTGCTCTTCTGGATGCCGTTGCTCGCCGGCGGCGTCGCGTTCGCCCAGCTGCGCCGCGAGATGCCCGCCGACAACGAACTGGCGGTCTGCAGCTCGAACTGGGACTGATCTGCGACGGCATTCAGGCCGCCACGACGAGCTTGCGGGGCTGGCGGGAGAAGCCCGCCTCGACCAGGGTCTCCTCGAGGCCGGAGCCCATGATCGGCTCACCGTCCAGCTTCTCGATCCCGAGCTTGGGGATTACGCCCTTGCCGACCGCCTCGATCAGGGCGCCGAGCGCGGCGCTCAACTCCTCGCCCTCGAGGGTGCCGAACCGCAGGATGCCCTTGCCGCCACGCTCGACGTAGATGATCGGCTCACCGTCCCGGGTCAGCACGTAGGCGCCTGCGACCCGACTCGGGCGGCGACCGCCGCGCTTGGGGGCCCCCTCGTCGGCATCCCCGCCGTCTTTGCGAGCGGGCTTCGGCCACGGGAGCTGGGAGCCGTAGGGCTGGGCGGGGTCGGTGGCGGCGAGAACACCGAAGACGTTCTCCTCGCGAGGCAATGAGCGCAGCCGCTCCACAGCTCCGGCCAGGGCGAACTGGGCGCCTCCCATACCCTCGACGAAGTAGCCACGGCGGGCGGTGCCGAGGATCTCGAGGTTGGACAGCTCGCCATAAAGCGTGGTGAAGCCACCGGGGATGCCCTCGCTGAGCACGGTCTCGCGGGTGACGATCCCGTAACGCTCGAGCATCAGCTCGGCCTGCGCCCGCCAGCGCGGGCCCTGCGGCGGAGCGCCCTCGAGCAGTTCGGAGACCAGGGACCAGCGACCCTGCAGAGCCTGGCCGGTGCCCGCGCGGCGCGAGGAGAAACGGCGCACGCGGCGTCCCTCCGAGCGGTCGACGGCCTTCAGGCGCGGGGCGCGCAGCGGGGCGAACGCGTCGTTAGTCACCTCTCCCGCCCAGGCGAGATCCCAGAGGGCGGCGTGCAGCTCCTCCTTCTCCACCCCGTCCATCTCGAAGGCGATGTCGAGCCAGAACGCGGGCCGGCCGGTGAGCCGCTCGCGGATCGCCTCGTGCAGCTCGCCGCTCGGCTTCTCCAGCTTGGTGTTGGACGGGGGCGGGCCGGCGAGGCGGACGTCCTCGCGGAAGTAGAGCGCAACTCGCCCCGCGCGGCCGACCGCACCGGCGCCGATCCAGACGACCTCGCCCCCGGTGGTGAGCTGATCGAGCCAGGCCTGTGAGTAGGCGCCGAGGCGGCGGGGAAGCACGTCGCGCTCCCAGACCTCGGGCGTGAGAGTCACGCCCTGGAGCGGCACGAGCGCCTCGCGCAAACGGTCCGGACCCGCACCGGCGGGACGGTGGGCATCGACGTTCTGCCAGCTCGGCAGGAAGCGGGCAAGCTCGCGGGTATCGGCCGCCTCGACCTCTTTGCGCAGCACGGCGAGGCTGGCGCGGCGCACGCGGCGCAGCACGTCGGCGTCGCACCACTCGCGCTCGGTGCCGCCCGGCAGCAGCTCCCCGCGGACCAACTCGCCCGCACGCTCCATCTGCTTCAGCGCCGGCCCCACATCCACGCCGTAGCGGTTGGCCGCCTGCGCGGTCGGGAAGGGCCCATGGGTGCGGGCGTAGCGGCGCATCAGTGCGACCACCGGCTCCGGGACTTCCTCCAGGAAAGTGTCGGGGAGGCCGCTCGGCACCGGCACCCCGAGCGCGTCGCGGTAGAGACCGCCGTCCTGGGCGGCGATCCAGCGCTCCTCGCCGGCGATCCGCACCTTGACGGCGCGGCGTTCGGTCTCGAGCTTGGCCAGCATCGAGGAGGCCGAGTAGCCCTCCGCGACCCGCTGATCCGCCTCGGTGTCGGTGAGGTCGCCGAGCCGGCGCAGGATCTGCTCGAGGTGATCGCGATCGCCCGCGCGCGACTGCTCGGTGCGGTGCTGAAGGGAGTCCTCGAGCTCGTCGAGTGCGGCGGGGTCGATCAGCTCGCGCAGCTCCTCCTGACCGAGCAGCTCGCGCAGCAGATCGCGGTCGAGGGCGAGCGCCGCTGCGCGGCGTTCCGCGTTGGGCGTGTCGCCCTCGTACATGTAGGTGGCGACGTAGTCGAAGAGCAGCGAGGATGCGAACGGGCTGGCGCTCTGCGTCTCGACCTCGACCAGGGTGATCTTCCGCGAGCGGATGTCGGTGAGGATCCCGGTCAGGGCCGGCAGGTCGAGCACGTCGCGCAGGACCTCGCGATAGGTCTCCAGGGTGACCGGAAACCGCGGGAAGTCCTTGGCGACCTCGAGCAGCGACTGGGCCTTCAGGCGCTGCTGCCAGAGCGGGGTGCGCTTGCCGGGGTAGGCCCGCGGGATCAGTAGGGAGCGGCCCGCTGCCTCTCGGAAGCGCGCCCCGAACAGGGCCGAGCCGGAGAGCTCGCCGACGATCAGATCCTCGATCTCGTCGGGCTCGAGCGTGACCATGTCGGGGCTCGGCGCCTCGTCCGCGTCGGGCAGGTGGATGACGATCCCGTCGTCGGACCAGATCGCGTCGGCCTCGAGCTCGTGGTCGTTGCGTATCCGGGCGCTGAGCGCCAGGCCCCAGGCCGCGTGCACCCGGCCGCCGAAGGGGCTGAGGATGCAGAGTCGCCAGTCGCCGATCTCGTCGCGGAAGCGCTCGATCACGATCGTTTCGTCGGAGGGCACGACGCGGGTCGCGCTCTGTTGCTCCTGGAGATAGGCGACGAGATTCTCGGCCGCGAGCTGGTCGAGGTCGTAGTCCTTGGCGAGCTGCTTGGGATCGGCGTTGACCGCCTCGCGCGAGAATTCGCCGATCGCCCGGCCCAGCTCAACCGTCCTGCCGACGCCATCGCCGCGCCAGAAGGGAACCGCGCCGGGCACACCGGGAGCGGGGCTGACGATCACCCGATCGCGGGTGATCTCCTCGATCCGCCAGGTGCTGGCTCCCAGCAGGAAGACCTGGCCGGCCCGCGCCTCGTAGACCATCTCCTCGTCCAGCTCGCCGACCCGGCGTCCGTCGGGCAGGTGCACGCCATAGAGACCGCGGTCGGGGATCGTGCCCGCGTTGGTGACCGCGAGCTGGCGCGCTCCCTTGCGGCCGCGGACGGTGCCTTCGGTCCGGTCCCAGACCAGCCGCGGGCGTAGCTCGGCGAAGCGCTCGGACGGATAGCGGCCGTCGAGCATGTCGAGCACGTTCTCGAACTGCTCGCGGCCGAGCTCCTCGAAGGGCTCGGTCGCCTTGACAACACGCTCGACCTCGTCCACCTCCCACTCGCGGTCGGCAACCATCGAGACGAGGTGCTGGGCGAGCACGTCGAGGGGGTTGCGAGGGATGACCGTCTCTTCGATCTCCCCGAGCCGCATCTTTTTGACGACCACCGCGCACTCGAGCAGGTCGGAGCGGAACTTGGGAAAGATCCGGCCAGTCGAGACGGCGCCGAGCTCGTGCCCGGCGCGGCCGATCCGCTGGATGCCGCGGGCGACAGACTTCGGCGACTCGATCTGGATCACGAGGTCGACCGCCCCCATATCGATTCCCAACTCCAGCGAAGAGGTGGCCACGAGGCAGGGCAGCTGGCCGGACTTGAGCAGCTCCTCGACCTTGGTCCGCTCCTCGTGGGCGAGCGAGCCGTGATGGGCTCGCGCGATATCCGCGGAGCCGCTCGGTGCCGGATCGGCACCCTCCGGATCGGCTGCCTCCAACTCCTCGGCCACCATCTCGTTCAGGCGCTTGGCCAGGCGCTCGGCGCCGCGACGGTTGTTGACAAAGATGATCGTTGAGGTGTGCTCGCGCACGAGTTCGAGCAGCTTCGGATAGATCGCCGGCCAGATCGAACGGTGGTTCGGCTCGCCGGAGAGCTCGGGCGCGATCCGGTCCACCCCCGAGCCGTCGCGGCCCTTCGCGTCCTCGACAGGCGGCGCCGGTACCGAGCCTCCGGGGTCGGCCATGTCGACGACCGGGACGACGATCTCGAGATCCATCTCCTTGCGGACGCCGGCATCGACGATCTCACAATCGCGGCCGGGGCCGACCAGGAACTTGGCGATCCGCTCCAGCGGTCGCTGCGTGGCTGAGAGGCCGATCCGCTGGACCGGCTTGCGCGGCAGCTCCTCCAGGATACCTCCGCCGAGATCCTCCGCTTCGCGTCCGGTCTCGGCGGCGTCTGTAAGAGCGCCCTGGGCTCCTTGGGCCTCGTCGTTGAGTGGGTCCAGGTGGGGATTCTGGACGTGGTGGTCGAGGCGTTCCAGGGTCAGCGCCATGTGGGTGCCGCGTTTGGTCGGCGCGACGGCGTGGATCTCGTCAACGATCAGCGCCTCGACCCCGGTCAGGATCTTGCGCGCTTGCGACGTCATCATCAGATACAGCGACTCGGGCGTCGTGATCAGGATGTCGGGCGGCTTGCGCAGCATCGCCTGCCGGTCCTTCTGCGGGGTGTCGCCGGTACGCAGCCCCACGGCGACCTCGGCGCCGATCCCCGCCAGCGGCGCCCGCAGGTTGCGCTCGACGTCATAGGAGAGCGCTTTCAAGGGCGATACGTAGACGATCTTGACTCCCCGGCCGAGCTGCTCGGGCCGGCGAGCGAGCGAGTCGATTCCCCAGAGGAACGCTGCCAGCGTCTTGCCCGACCCGGTCGGTGCGCAGATCAGCGTGCTGGTGCCGGTCGCGATCTTCGGCCAGCCCTCGGCCTGTGCGGGAGTCGCCCCCTCGAAGGAGCGCTCGAACCAGCCTCGCGTCGCGTCGCTGAAGCCGGCAAGCGGGTCAGTAGGTGTGTCGCTTTGCTTCGATTTCGTGCGAGGTGGCAAGCCACCGATCATACGCCGCTCTGATGGTGCGCTGGACTCAGCCGGCGAGCGGATTGAGCCAGCGAAGCTCTTCGAACCTGGCGAAATCGGTGTCGGCCGAGGCCACGCCAACCCCGTGGCTGAGCGCAAGGGCCGCAAGATGGGCGTCGGGAATCAGATTCCCGCGTATCTCGTAGCGCGAGATCAGGCCGCCGAGGAGTTCGGCATGGCCGGCTGCCGGAGTAGGGATCCATGCGGCAGGTGCCGCAAGCCACTTCCGAACCTGCCCGTACGCGACGTCGCCATCCAGCGCATCAGCGCCGCCGCGCGGGTGAGTGGCGATGCGGAGAAAGGCGCTGGTCGACTCCCAGGGCAGCCCGATCCGGACGCCGCCGTTCAGCGCGCCTTCCAGCCAGGCAGATGCGCGCTCGTGGAAGCGGCTCTCGCGATCCGCAGCGAAGATCAGGATGTTTGCGTCAACGATCAAGCTGATCAAGCTGATCAAGCGCTTCGGCGACATTGCTGACGTCGACAGTGATCCCAATCGGATAGGTGTCCTGGACGAACCGGGGCCGCTCCTGGCTGACCATCAGCCCCCGCCTCGAGAGCTCGTTGATCGCGGCCGAGACCCCGAGCCCACGCTCACGGCGGAGTTGTTCCACCGCGGCGGCCACCTCGTCGTCGAGAGTTACTGTCGTACGCATGCTCATAGCCTAGCATCATGATGCGTTCTCAGCAGCATCATCTAGCCGATCCGCAGTTGACTTCTGGAATCAGAGATCAAACTCCGCGGTGGCGATCGAGACGGTTCGGCCGATCGGGTCGCCGGCCAGAAGGCGCCCGATCACATCCGTGTCGCCCGACTTGGCGAACGCCCTTGAGCCGTCGGGCAGGAGGCAGGCCACAACACCCACCGTCGCGTTGGCCTCGCGGTCGTAGGCGGCGGTGTAGGTCTCGATCTCGGCCTCGACTTCCACGGCGTCGGCGATCGCGCGACGGGGAAGCGCATCGACCTCCTCCTGAACGTTGAAACGGGCGAAGGGAGCGGGACCCGGCTCGCTCGACAACACCGCCAGCGCGTGCTTGGTCATGTACCAGCCGACGGAGGTGACGAGACCGGCGCCCGGCTGCTCACGGAGCCGCTCGACCATCGCCGCCAGGGAGTGGGCGCAGTAGTTGTTCGCGGGTCCGCCGGCAAAGGTGAGGCCACCGGTCACCGAGAGGGGTCGGGAGTCGGTGTCGAGGTCGATGCCCAATTCGGCAGCGGCGATCTGGACCGCGGCGGGGAAACAGGAGTAGATGTCGAGATGCTCGATCTCGTTGATGCCGAGGCCCGCGTGCGGCAGCGCCCGGCCCGAGACGCCGCCGATCGCGGGCGATCGATCGAGGCGCTCTCGCTCGCCGACGTACCAGTGGTCGGTCGCGTGGCCGACCGAGCGCACGAACGCGCGGCGCTCGACATCGATACTCATCTCGTCGGCCGCCTGCGCCGAGCAGAGCACCAGCGCCGCACCCTGATCGACCTGGATGTTCGCGGTCATCAGCTTCGTATAGGGGTCCATCGCGAGCCGGTTGCGCTCGGAGGGATCAGCGATTCCCGCCGCATCGGGGACGTCCGGAGTCCAGGCGTGGGGGTTGGTCCGTGCCGGGGCACCGACACGCTCCCAGAGCTTGCCGAGCGCATGCCGGTGGTGAGTGATCGAGACCCCGCTCGCCGCGCGGATCGCGTGCTCGAAGAGCGGGTAGTAGGAGATCGGCGCGATCAGGTTCGCGGCGATCTCGGCTGGATGGCCCGCCTCGGCCGGGTCGCCCGGCAGCATCCGATCGGGCTCTGCCCCCTCGGGCTCCGAAGGCCAGCCCGGGTCATCGCCCGTGGTCATCGCCTCCATGAACGGGTTGACGGCCTCGCCGCCGGTGATCAGCGCCACGTCGAGCTCGCCCGCCTGGATGCGCTCGCAGATGTCGCCCAGCAGCATCAGCGGTGCTGTGCCGCCCGTGCCGGAGCGCACGGTCTCCCGCGGTGACGCGCCAAGCTCCGCCGCGACGATCCGGCCCGGATCCTGGAGTTGCCAACTGAAGGTGTAAGGGACCGCGAGCGAGTCAAGGCGTTTGAGCAACTTCTCGCCCGCGCCGCTGTCGGCGAGCGCTCGCTGCGCCGCCTCGACCATCAGCCCGAGCGGTGAGACGTCCTCGGTGCCCTTGGCCGAGATCTGCCCCACGCCGACGATCACCGGCGCCCGGGGATCGCCGCTCACCAAGGCAGCTCCTCCTTGACCTGCGCAAGCGTCCGGGCGCTCCGGTCTCGCTCAGAGAGGAACGGATCCTCCAGCGGCCACTCGATGCCGACCTCGGGATCGTTCCAGGCGATTCCCGCCTCCGTCTCCGGGTCATAGAGCGAGGTCAGCTTGTAGGCGACGTCCGCCACCTCGCTGAGCACCTGAAAGCCGTGCCCGAAGCCGACCGGCACCCAGAGCTGGCGATGGGTCGTGTCGTCGAGAACGTGGCCCTCCCACTGCCCGAAGGTCGGCGAGCCGGAACGCAGATCGACGGCGACGTCGAAGATCGCCCCGCGAGCGCAGCGGACCAGCTTGCCCTGGCCGGGGCTGGTCTGGAAGTGGATGCCACGGAGCGTGCCCTTGACCGTGGAGCGCGAGTGGTTCTCCTGCACGAACGGGCCCTCGACGCCGAACTCGCGCCAGGCCGGCTCGCTGAAGGTCTCGAGCAGGAAGCCACGCTCGTCGCCGTGGACGGCGGGCTCGATCAGGGCGAGGCCGGGAATCCTTGTGGGCAGGCGATCGGCCATAGCTACCTCAGCCGCCGAGCTTGCGACCGTACTGCTGCTCGTAGTAGGCCCGGTACTCGCCGGAGCGGATCGGGCCCCACCAGGCCTCGTTGTCGCGGTACCAGTCGACGGTGCGCTCGATGCCCTCGTCGAAGTCCACAGCCGCCTTCCAGCCGAGCCCCTCGGTGCGCTCAGCCGAGAGTGAATAGCGGCGATCGTGGCCGAGACGGTCGCCGACATATTCGATCAGCGACTCCTCGCGGCCGCTCAGCTCAAGGATGCGGCGCACGACCTCGAGGTTGGGCTTTTCGTCGGGGCCGCCGACGTTGTAGACCTCGCCGGCCTCGCCCTTCTCCAGCACCGTGTCGATCGCGCTGGCAAAGTCCTCGGCGAAGAGCCAGTTGCGGACCTGCATACCGTCGCCGTAGACAGGCAGCGGATCGCCGGCGAGCGCGTTGAGGACACACAGCGGGATCAGCTTCTCGGGGTGCTGGTAGGGCCCGTAGTTGTTGGAGGCGCGGACGATCAGGGCGTCGGCGCCGTAGGTGTGGTGGAAGGCACTGACGATCAGATCGCCGCCGGCCTTCGACGCCGAGTAGGGGCTGGAGGGATCCAGCGGCGAGGTCTCGGTGAAGCTGCCTTCCTCGATCGAGCCGTAGACCTCGTCGGTGGAGATCTGCAGGTGGCGGATGCCGGCGTCGCGGGCGGCCTCGGCCAGCACGTAGGTGCCGTAGACGTCGGTCTGGATGAACTCGCCGGGATTCTCGATCGAGCGATCGACATGCGACTCGGCGGCGAAGTTGATGAGCGCGCCGCAGCCCTCGATCGCCGTCGCAACCGCCGCCGGATCGGCGATATCGCCCTCGATGAATGTCAGGCGCGAGTCGCTGCCGTCGGCGCCCAACTCGGCGAGATTCTCGCGGCGACCGGCGTAGGTGAGCTTGTCGAGGACGACGACCTCGTGGTCGGGGTAGGTGTGCAGATGGCGGCGCACGTATGTGGAGCCGATGAAACCGGCGCCGCCGGTGACGAGCAACTTCATCGCTCGAGCAGCTCCCGATCGGTCAGGTAGCGCCGCAGCGAGTCCTGCCACTCGGGCAGCACGATCGGGTCGGGACGCTCGCTACGCAGCACCGAGAAGGCCGGCCGGGCCGCCTTGCGGGCCATCATCTCGGCGCTGGTGGACATCACGCGAGTCTCATAGGAAGCCTGATCGAAGATCTCCTGGGCGAAGTCGAACCAGGTGCAATCGCCTGATCCGGCGACATGGTGGACACCGTATTCCTCGCCCGCGATCAACTCGACGATCGCCTCGGCGAGGTCGACGCAGCTCGTTGGGCAGCCACGCTGGTCAGAGACCACCAGGACCTCGGGCTGCTCACGGCCGATCTGCAGCATGGTCTCGACGAAGTTCTTGCCGCCGAGCCCGTACAGCCAAGAAGAGCGGACGATGAAGTGGCGCGGGTTGGAGACGGCGACCGAGGTCTCGCCGGCGAGCTTGGAGCGACCGTAGGCGTTGATCGGCGCGGTCAGATCGGACTCCATGTAGGGGCTCTCCTTGCGGCCGTCGAAAACGTAGTCGCTGGATGGGTAGACGAACTTCGCGCCCACCCGCTCGGCCGCTGAGGCGAGCAGCGCCGCGCCGGTGTCGTTGACGCTCATCGCGCCGCGCTCGTCGTCCTCTGCCCCATCGACGTCGGACCACGCCGCACAGTCGATCACGGCCTCCGGTGCGGTCCCGCCCACCGCCTGATCGATGGATCGCGGATCGGTGATATTGAGGCGTTTATGACCGAACGCGGTGACCTCGTGACCCGCACGGCGCGCGGCGTCGATCACCTCGCGCGCGAGCATGCCGTCCGCGCCGGCCACCAGGACCCTCACGGCAGGTTCATCTCCGAGTTGTCGCCGACGATCATCCGGATCGACTTCGGCAGGCTGTCGCTACGGGCGACGACGGCGTTGCGGCCGAGCAGGCTGGCCTCCATGCGCGAGCCGAGGTTCTTGACCCTGGCGCCGCGCAGCAGGATCGAGTGCTCGACCTCGGAGCCGATCACCTCGCAGTCCTCTCCGATCGCCGTATAAGGGCCGATGTAGGCGCCGGTGATCCGTGCTCCGGCTCCGATCACTGCCGGGCCGCGGACCGAGCTGTCGGTGAGCACGGCGCCCGCCTCGATCACGACCCTGCCCTCGACCTTCGAATCGATCAACTCGCCGTCGACGCGCGGCTCGAGCTCCTCGAGCACCAGGCGGTTGGCCGCGAGCATGTCGGCGAGTTGCCCCGTGTCCTTCCACCAGCCCTTGACCCGGTGGTACTCGACGGCGGCGCCGTCGTCGATCAGCCGCTGGATCGTGTCGGTGATCTCGAGCTCGCCCCGGGGCGAGGGCTCGATCGCCCTGGCGGCAGCGAAGACCGAGGGCTTGAACATGTAGACGCCGACCAGGGCCAGATCCGAGGGCGGGTCCTTGGGCTTTTCGATCAGGCGCACGATTCGCTCGCCGTCGAGCTCGGCAACCCCGTAGTGCTCGGGGTCGAGCACCTGGGTCAGCATGATCAGGGCCTCGGGCTCGTTGTGGCGGAAGGCCTCGACCAGTTCGATGATCCCATCGCGCAGCAGGTTGTCGCCCAGATACATGACGAAGGCGCTGTCAGCGAGGAACTCCTCGGCCGTGAGCACCGCGTGGGCGAGGCCGAGCGGCTCGGCCTGCGGGATGTAGGTGACGGTGGCGCCGAGCGCTGAGCCGTCACCGACGGCCTCGCGGATCTCCTCCCCGGTCTCGGGGGCGATCACGATGCCGATCTCGGTAACCCCGGCCGCGACGAGCGCCTCGATCCCGTAGAAGAGGACGGGCTTGTTGGCGACCGGGACGAGTTGCTTGGCGGAGGTATGGGTGATCGGGCGCAGCCGCGTTCCGGCCCCGCCCGAGAGAATCAGGCCTTTGAGGTTCTCCATCGCAGGCGGAGGCTAACGGTGTGGCAGCACTAGTAGGTCCCGCCAAGCTTGCGGTGATCCCAACTCGCCGTCCGCACCGGCTGGAACCGGATCGCCACGCGCTTCGGCGCCTGCGCCTCCAGAGCCGCCTGCGCCCCCTCCGGAAGCTCATCCACCCCATCCAGGTAGCGGAGGGTGAGACCACGGGCAAAGTCAACCACGCGATCCGTCTCCTTGATGATCTCTGCCTCGGCCTCGATCTGGATTCCGCGTAGCTCCTGATACTCGTGCCCGGCCTCGACGAGCAGGGTGCAGCGTGGGTCGCGCTCCAGGTTCTTGACCTTCTGCGACTTGGCGAAGGTCCAGATCCAGATCTCACCGTCGCGCACCGTGTACCAGAGCGGCATCGAATGGGGCCAGCCCCGGGGTCCGTGGCTGGAGACGATCACGACCCGCTCGGCATCCAGCAACTCCAGCTGCTCCTCGGGCGTCAGCGTGATCTGCTCGCGACGGGGCGCCATGCGGGAAACCTAGCGCCCAATCACTGCCTGAGACCGTCGAGGTCGATGCCGTCCCCCGCGAGCTTCTCCAGGTGGGCCTGCATCGCGAGGGCCGCGGCAGGGCGAAGCTCGGAGATCACGTCGGCCCAGGCGGTGTCGAGGAGTGCCTGGCGAGAGCGCTCGCCCGCCTCGAGGGCCGCTTTCAACGCGTGCTCGCGCGTGCGCCGGTGCTCGCGATACTCCCCGATCTTCGCCTCGGGATCCTCGATCCACGGCCCGTGGCCTGGAGCTAGCAGCGCGGCGCCGAGTGCCGCCACGCGCTCCAGCGAGGCCATGTAGTCAGCGAGGGAGCCGCCCCCCGCCCGGGGCGGGACGATCGACGAGCCGCGGCCGAGGATCAGGTCGCCGCAGAAGCAGACCCGCTCATCGGAGCGGGTGCCGGCGGGGTCGAGCGGGTCGAACACGAAGGCGACGTGATCGCGAGCGTGGCCCGGCGTCGGGACGACCCGGAACGGCCCGACGCGGGACTCTGGCCCGAGCTCCGCCGCGACCGTGGCAGTCACCCCGAGGGCGCCGGCGGCGGCCATCAGCGCGGCCGCCTCGTCGGTGGGAGGGTCGCCCGCCCAGGCCACCTCGGCTCCGAGCATCTGAACGCCCTCGGTGTGGTCGAGGTGGGAGTGCGTGAGCAGGACACCGGCGATCCCTCCGCGCGCTGCGGCGGCTTCCCGGATCGCCTCGATGTGGGAGGGATCGGCGGGACCGGGATCGATCACCCACACCGGGTCGGAGCCAACCAGGTAGGTGTTGGTTCCCTCCAGTGTCATCAAGCCAGGATTGGGGGCCAGCAGCCGCACGATCTCAGCCGTACCGCTTTCGCTGGGGGCTGGCTCGGGGCTGGAGTAGACCGGTTCGCTGATCTCGGAAGTATCGCGGGCGGGCCGTACCGTACGGCGCCCGGCGGGAGGGGCTCAGCTGGCGGCGGAGAGGACGGCCTCGCGCGCGTCGGCCGGCTCGAGCACGACCATGTCGCCAGCGCCCTTGAGCACCTCGCGCACGAGCCAGGAGGTGCCGGCGAACGGCATCTCGATGATCAGGGCGCCGTCGGCGAGCTCCTCGACCACCGTGCGCTCCTCGCGCACCCAGCGGGCGCGCTCCGGTGAGACCCAAACGCTGGCCATGCGGGCATCGGTGACTTCGCCCTCACTGAGCCAGTGCTGGGTGCCGAGCTGGGCCTCGACGTCCTCGGTGCGCTCGAAGGTCTCGCCGGTCGGCTCCGCCTCCTTGGTGCGGTCGAGGCGGAAGTGGCGCACGGCATCCCGCTTGCGATCGCGGCAGCCGACGTACCAGCCGCCGGGGCCGCGGGCCAGCCGGTAGGGCTCGATCTCACGGGCGGTGAACTGATCCTCGTTCTCCTTGTAGTAGTTGATCTTGAGCACCTGATGCTCGGAGATCGCGTCGTTGACCGCGCTGACGATCTCGGGCTCGTCGCGCTCGATGGTGATCTGCAGACCCTCCTCGGAGGGGTCGTGTCCGAGCGCCGCGACGATCTTCTCCCGCGCCGTGTCGAGCCCGGCTTGGGGCAGGTGGTCGGCGAAGAAGTCGATCGCCGCGGTCAGCGCCTTGGCCTCGAGCGGGAGCAGGCGGGCAGGGCGGGAGAAGCTGTCCCCGTAGGCCTCCGGGTCGACCTCGATCTCGTCCCCGGCGATCTCGGCGTAGAGCACGTAGGTACCGCCGCCGAAGTTGACGACGTTGAGCACGTCGATGTCACCGGCCAGCTCCTTGAGGCTGATGCCCAACTCGCGGCAGACCTCGCGGGTCTGCAGATTGGCATCGTTGCGGGCCGAGTCGATCAGCATGCCGGCCAGGGTGACGAGGCGGGCGAAGCGCTCGGGGCGGATCACGGTCTCGGCCTTGCCGTTGGAGCGCCCGCGGCGCTCGGCCTCTTCGACGGCGGGGCGGGCGACCGGCTCGGCGGTCTCGAAATCGGCGCCGTGGCGCTCGCGCAGGAGGCTGGCGCGTTCCTCGATCTCGGCGGCGAGAGCCGGTGGATCGAGCACGGTGGCGTTCTTACCCCAGGCCAGCAGCCAGGCGACGAGCTGTCGCGAGGAGGCATAGGGGGTCTCGAAGATCGAGCCCTTGCCAGGCGCCTTGTCGGCCGCCGAGGCCGGGCGGATCTCACCGTAGGAGCCGTAGTCGCGGCCGACCAGCCAATCGATCCTGTCGCCGAGGAAGATCTTCGCGGTGTCGTTCTCGGGTCCCATCTGCCAGTCCGCGCGGGCCGCGTAGTCGCGACGGTCGAACTCCTCGGGCGTGGTGAAGTCGTGCTCGGCCTTGGTCGCGTAGGAGACCTTGCCCTGGATTCGCGAGAGGCGGAAGACGCGGACGGCATCGCGCTCGTGCGCGTGACCGATCAAATAGAACTGCCCGGAGCGGAAGACCAGGTGGTAGGGGTCCACCTTGCGGTCGGCGACCGAGTCCCGTTCCATCGTGTAGTAGCTGAACTCGATCGTCTTGCGGCGGGAGATCGCGGTCTCGATCTTGGCCAGGCGCTGGGAGAGCTCGCGGCCACCGGCGGAAGCGGTCATCGCCATCTCGATCGGAGCCGAGTCGTTGCCGTTGTTCAGCGGACTCTTTCGGCCCCACGAGACCTGCTGGAGCGCGAGCCGCAGGGGCTCGGCGTAGGCGAACTGGCCGTCGAGCAGGGTTAGCGCCGTGCCCAGGGCGGCGAGCTCGCCATCGCTGAACTCGATCGCGGGCAGGTAGTAGTTCTCGGGTGGCAGTGCGTAGAGCTCCGACTCGAGAAAACCTTCGCTCGGCTTGTCCACCTTGAGCGCGATCCCGAGGCTCTCGAGCTCCGCGCGGTCGGCGTAGAAACGGCGCGCGAAGGCGTCCTCGTTCATTGAGGAGTAGCCCTCCACCTCCTGTTTTATCTCCAGGGCCGAGACCGGTCGCCGGTTGGCCATCAGGAACGAGATCAGCGAGAGCTGCCGGATCAGTTTTTCGGTGTCTTTCGCCACGTGTGGGCAGGATAGATGCGCAGGCGCGGCGGCAATTCCCCCTCTACCCGGCTTTTACGGAGTTTGCGCCCTCTCGTGACTGCTCGATGACATCTCCGACTGTAGATTTCGCCCCACGATGGTCTCCGAGGCGCTCGCAAGAGGACTGATCGGCTGCTGGTCACGGCCGGGATCCTGGCCGCCGTCTACTTCTTCATCGTCAAGCCGGTGCTCAACGAGACCAGCAACCAGCTCGACCGGGCCTTCGACGCGAGCGACTCGATCACGAAGGAGATCCAGGACTCCTTCAACAACGCCGGGATCAGCGGCTCCGACCCAGGTCGCGCTTCCGCGAGCCAGGCCGACAAGCTGCTCAAGTGCGTTCAGAGGGTGCAGCCCGACACGACCAGGATGCAGCGCTGCGCCCAGCGCTACGCAGCCTGACGCGCGCGTCAGGCTGCGTCGGCTTCGCCGCGCGCCTGGCGCTGACGGAAGTAGGCCGAGCCGGCGATGCCGCGGTCGAAGCCCGACCAGGCCTGGCCCTCGGCCAGCGTGCGCTCAATCCGATCGAAGCTGCCGAGCTTGCCACCGAGGTTATCCATCATGTGCACGAGGGTCGCCTCGCGGGTGGCCGGCAGGACCGGGGAGCCGTGCTCCAGCGAGCCGTGGTGGCTGAGGATAATGTGCAGCACGGACTGCGCGAGATCGGGATCGAAGCCCTCGATCCGCTCGATCTCGCGGCGCACCCGGTAGTAGCCGAGCGGGATCTCGCCCTGCAGGCGACCCAGGTCGGTCAGGTCGATGGCGAGCGGGTCGTCGTTGTAGGCCTCGAGCTTGCCGATGTCGTGGAGCAGCGCGCCGGTGACGGCGACATCACGATCGATGCCCGGAAAGAATGAGGCCGCGGCGCTGACACTCTGCGCGACCGAGAGCGCATGCTCGAGCAGCCCGTGCCGGTAGGCCTGGTGGTAGTGCTTGGCCGCCGGAGCATCGCGGAAGCGCTCCCACGCTTCCGTGCCTGGTGCGAGGAAGCGCCCCAGAAGATCCCGGAGCTCAGGCGTCTGGATCGTCTCGAGCAGCGAACGCAGATCGGACTCCAGGCGCTGCAGCGGAACCGGCGAGCTCTCCAGCAGATCGGCGGGGTCGTAGTCGCGCTCGTTCGCCGGCTGCAGTCCCTCAATGATCAGCGCATCGCCCCACTGGGAGCTGGATTCGAACCGGCCCCGGATCCGGACGACCGCGCCGGGAGCGGCTGATTCGAAGCGCGACTCCACCTCGTCCCAGGACTTGGCGGCCAGCGTGCCGGAGCGGTCGGAGAGCTTCAGGGCCAGCCACTCGCCGCCCTTCTTGGTCGGCCGACGGCTGCGGTCGCGGACCACGTAGTGGCCCTCGACGCGCTCGCCGTCGACGAGCGATCCGAGATCGCGATGCTCGCTCCGCGGCTGTTCGCGAATGGGAAGCTCACCAAGCTGAGGCTGCTGGTCCATGGCTCGATTCAAGGTAGAGATCGCTGCGGCGGATTGGGATCGCTCGTCGGAGGGAGGTGGGGCACTGGCTTTATGTCTGGAGGGGTTTTCCGGCATGTTCTCTTCCCCATTCAGGTCGCTGCCGGGAGCGTCTCTCTGACAGGCGACCGTGCCGTCAGGAATCGGCGTAGGGTCCGCTGTCATGGCCACGGATACCGAGGTGCTCGTGATCGGCGCAGGGCTCGCGGGGCTGAGCGCAGCCACCGAGCTCGCCCGGCTGGGAGCCACCCCGCGGGTGCTCGAAGCGCGGGACCGCGTCGGTGGCCGGGTCCACTCGCGCACACTTGCCGGCGGGGCGACGGTGGAGATGGGGGCCGAGTTCATTCTGCCGGCCAACACCTACATCCGCGAGGTGAGCGCGGGCCTCGGGCTTGATCTCCTCGACAAGGGCATGCGCTACGGGCGACGCGAGCCGCGCGGAGGACCGCCGGTCAACATGGAGGAACTGCGGGCTGCCCTGCGCACGGTCGCCCGAACCCTGGAGGAGACCCCGGAGCGCACGAGCTCGGAGTCGGTTGCCGAGCTGATCGGCTCTCTGGAGATGGAAGCCGGCACGCGCGAGTACATGCTGGCCCGCACAGAGATCTCGTGCGCGGCCGATGCCCGAATCGTCCCGGCGTCGGGGTTGCTCGGTGTCGCCCACATCGACGACGAGGTCTCGCCGTCGGTCGGCGGCGGCAACCAGCGCATCGCGATCGAGCTCGCCGCCCGGCTCGGCGACCGGGTGCAGCTCGGTGCCCCGGTCTCGGGAATGCGGTGGGGGGACGCCGGCGTGGAGGTCAGCACGCCGAGCGGTGTCATAAGGGCCGACTCCGCGCTGGTTGCCGTGCCGGCCGCAGTCATGTTCGAGACGCTCGAGTTCGACCCTCCCCTTCCGGCGCCGCTGCACCGGGCGCTGGGGTCGATCGAGTACGGGCACGCCGCGAAGCTCTTCGTGCCGCTCGCGGCGCCGGCGCCGGCGAGCGCGGTGATGTCGCTGCCGGAGCGCTATTGGAGCTGGGTCGCGACTGGCGCCAACGACGAGGCTCAGCGCAGCGTGGTGAGCTGCTTTGCGGGATCCCCGGCTGCCCTGGAGCGACTCGACGTTGCCTCCGGGCCCGAGCAGTGGCTGGAGTCACTCGAACGACTACGA
>JBBRAH010000022.1:0-54727 GCA_038206985.1 Solirubrobacterales bacterium | reverse complement strand
GTAGACGAATGATCCCCCGGACCAGACGGCGGAGTTGAGCGCGGCCAGCATGTTGTCGTTGGCCGGGATCACGGTCGCGAAGTGCTCGCGGATGACGTCCTCGTGCTCGCGCAGCGCCGTGTCCATGTCCATGAACTGGACGCCGACCTCCTCGAGATCCTTGCGGACCTGGTGGTAGACGACCTCGGACTCGTACTGGGCGCCGACGCCGGCGAGGAAGTTGCGTTCCGCCTCGGGGATGCCGAGCTTGTCAAACGTCTTCTTGATGTCGTCGGGGACGTCGTCCCAACTGTTCTCGGCGCGCTCGGAGGCACGCACGAAGTAATGGATGTTGTCGAAGTCGATCTGGTTCAGGTCGGCGCCCCACTGCGGGATCGGACAAGCGAGGAAGTGGTCCAGCGCCTTGAGGCGGAAGTCGCGCATCCACTGCGGCTCGTTCTTGTAGGCGGAGATGTCCTCGACGAGTTGACGGCTGAGTCCCTTCGGCGCCTTGAAGACGTAGCCGGTCTCAGGGTCGTTGAAGCCGAACTTCTCCTTGTAATCGGAGTTGATGTCCTTGATCGCCTCGCGCTCGGCGAGCTTCGGATCAAGCTCAGTGGGTGCTGTTGCAGTTTCGGGGGGATTCATTCTCAGTCGACCTCCAGTTTGATCGTGCCGTCCTCGACCCGCACCTCGAAGGTGTCAACAGGCGCAAACGCGGGCAATGTCTTGGGTCTACCGCTGCGCAGATCGAACAAGGACCCGTGACGGGGACACTCAACGGTACAGGCCGCGGAATCAAAAGTCCCCTCGGCGAGCGGTCCGTCGTCGTGGGAGCAGCGATCCTCGATCGCAAGCAACTCCCCGGCGACGTTGAACACGCCGATCTTCAGCCCCTCGGCCTCGACCAGGCGCATCTCGCCCTCAGGCAGTTCTTCGCTCTTGCAGACAGTGTGTGTGCTCATCGGTACGAATCCCTAGCGGGAAAGTCGGATTTTAGCGGGTGCGGAGGTCAGCCCTGGCCGACGGGCGTTCCCGGATCCGCAAAAGTGAAGAACCAGACGATAAAAGAGATCGAGTCGCGGCTCCGTGGCTGATCGCACGCAATCCATGCATGACGGGCCAGAGGCTGGAGAACCGCGTGCCCCGTCTCGGGGTGCGCTGGGCCTAAGCTGGCCGCCTGCGATGAGCGAGCGAGTTGAAACCTGGGGCGCCCCGTTCGAGGCCCGGCTCGGGGTTGCGCTGCCCGATCCCCTCGAAGTCGGCGCCGGCACCTGCCTCTATCTGGCCGGCGGATGCGACCCGGCGGTCGAGCGGGATTCGCTGCGCGTGGCGGTCGGCGGGGTCGAGACGGCCGCCAACCGGATGGCCGTCACAGTCGGCGGGGGAGAGGGCCTGGACTGGTGGCAACTCGTGGACGTGCCCGCGGGGATACCCGAGGGCCCCACGCCGATCAGATTGCACGCGAGCCTCCGGGGCCGCGCGGTGACGGCGGAGCTCGGCGCGGTTGAGATCCTCTCGCGCGACCGCGCCACCGCTCCGCCCGCGGCCTCGGTCGTGACGAAGTCGGGCGGCCCGCTGATCGCGATCTGCATGGCCACCTATGAGCCCGAGCCACAGTCGCTGGCCGACCAGATCGACTCGATCCGCGCTCAGGACTGGCCCGACTGGGTCTGCGTGATCAGCGACGACTGCTCCTCGGCTGAGCGCGTCGCCGCGCTGCAGACGCTGATCGCCGGGGACGAGCGCTTCATCTTCTCGCGGGCCGATCGGCGCAGAGGCTTCTACGGGAACTTCGAGCGCGCGCTGCGGATGGCCCCGGTGGAGGCGAGCTTCATCGCACTCAGCGACCAGGACGACCGTTGGCACCCGGACAAACTGAGCAGCCTGCACGCTGCTCTCGCCGGCGAGCGGGGGGCGATACTGGCCTACGGGGACATGCGGATCACCGGGCCGCAGGGGCAGGTGGTCTCCGACACGTTCTGGCTCGCCGGGCGCCAGAACGGATGGACCGACATCGCCTCGATGCTCGTCACCAACACGGTGACCGGCGCGGCCTCCCTGTTCCGCAGCGAACTGCTCGCCACGGCGCTGCCCTTTCCGCCCCCTGCAGGGGAGCCGTTCCACGATCAGTGGCTGGCTGTCTGCGCACTGGCCCGCGGGCGAATCACCTATGTGGACCGGCCGCTTTATGACCGGGTCCGGCACCCCGCATCGGTCACGGCCGACACGGCAAACGCCCGCGAGGTAGAGCGCCTGCTGGCCCTCCACGCCGCGGGTGGGGGGCAGGCCGCTGAGCCCGCTCCTGCGCCGCGGCCTGCGGCAGCGGCCCAGCGTGCCGCCGGCTGGCGGCACACGTATGTGGCCATCTACCTGCAGAGGGTCGTCTTCGCGCGCGTGCTTCTCGCTCGCCTCCCCGCCATGGACGCTCGCCGCCGCCGGGCCCTCGGGCCGCTGGCGAGCCCTGAGGGCTCGCTGCGCCTGCTGCTTTGGCTCGTATGGCGCTCGCTGCGACCGTGGTTCGGGCATCGGGAGACCGCCGCGCGGGAGCGGGTACTTCTGGCGGCCGTGATCCTGAGCAAGCTGAGGAAGCGACCGGCCCGCCTCGCCCCAGCTGCCAGCCCTGCGCAGAGGAGGGACGGGCTCACCGATCACACGCTCACTCCGGGTAGCCGAGCTCGCTCAGTTTGGCGCCGATGATCGTCCGGGCGAGGCGTTGCTCCTCGGGACTGAGGTTCTCCCGCCACAGTCCGGGCGAGGCGGCCCGCACGCCCTTGCGGTTGCCGCGCAGACGGTTGCGCAGGGAGCCGAAACGATGTCGGCGGACAGCGATGCGCAGCGTGGTCTCGCTGCGCCCCAGCCCGAGCCACTCGTCCAGGCGGGCGAGCTGGCCGACCGTGTCGGAGAGCAGCTCCTCGTAGCGGACGACGATCGAGCGCGCCGGGCCCAGCCTGGCGCAGGCACGCTCGGTCGCGAGCGTGCGGATCAGCCAGAGCTGTGCCTCACGGCGCACCGCGGCCAGGCGCTCCACGCTGCTGCTCACGGCGGCAACTCCCTCGGTGCGGGTTCTCCAGCCACCCTCGGCATCCGCGGCCAGCATCGAGTCGATCACGTCGCGACCGTCGCGCAGTAGGAAGATCATCCGGGAGCGCGGCAACAGGTCGGCGACGACGCCGGCCGCATGCGAGCCGTTCGGTTCCTTGATCAGGATCAGCGGCTCGCTCACGCCATGTTGGTCGGCGGCCAGACGGGCCTGGGCGGCGAACCGCCCGAGCGCCATCGCCCGCAGTTGAGGGCGCCATTCTCCCGCGTGCGCGGGGCTGAAGAAGTAGGCGGGGTCGTCGCCACGGGTACCGTTCAGCACCGGCTCGCTTTCCGCGAGCCGCTCGAGCGGCGGCAGGGGATCGCGCAGGGGCCCGAGGTGGTGGGGCAGGTAGGACTCGTTGACCGGGACGACGTCGGGCCCGCGGGGACGCCAGCGCGCGGCGTCGATACCCGTCTCCGTGCGACCGACACCCCAGGGATGACAGAGCAGGCGGAGCAGCCAGGTGCTGCCCGTACGGGGCGAGCCCATGATCCACACGAGGCGCTCCTCGGTGCTGCTGAGCTCTGCAGGTTCGTCCATTCGAACCGACTCTAGCCTGGGTGCCGCGCCCTAGGATTGGCGCCGATGCGCTTTCGGGATGCCGCCACCACCTGCCTCGCCATAGGCATCATCGCGGGCCTCGGGGGCTGCGGTGGCGAACCGAACACGAGCGCCGCGGCCGTGGACGAGGTCGAGCCAACGCCGTAGCCCGCTCCGGCTTGCCGGCGGGTCGGCACCGGCAGCTCAGAGTCCGGTCTGCGCCGCCTCGGACGGGTCGCCCCGCTCGCCCTCGTCCTCCCAGTCCGCAGGCTCGCCGAGCGCCGCCGACTTGACGACCTTGAGACCGAGCATCGCGCACTTCATCCGCGTCGCCGAGATCTCGATGCCGAGCAACTCGAGGACCTCCTCGCGCGGGATGTGCAGCAGCTCCTGGCGGCTGCGGCCCTGAAGCTCGTCGGTCAGCAGCGAGGTGGCCGCGGTCGAGATCGCGCAGCCCTGACCGTCGAAGGAGACCTCGCAGACCCGATCGTTTTCGTCGAGCTTGATGTAGACGTGCTGCTCGTCGCCGCAGAAGGGGTTCGTGTCCTCGTGATCGAGGTCGAAGTCATCGAGGCGACCGAAGTTGTGCGGTCGCTTGTAGTGCTCGAGGATCTGATCGCGGTAGAGCTCGTCCATGGACACCACGGTAGCGATCGGCGCTCCCGCGTCCAAGCGCGGACCGAGGGCCCGGGATCAGGTACGGGCGGGGTTCGCGGCCGCGCCGGTGGGCATCAGGGCGGGGCGCTCGGTGACCTCGTGGTAGCAGAGCGCCCGCTCCGCGAAGAAGTGTGCGACCAGGCTGCGGCGGGTCGCGCCCTGGCGGGCGATGGCCTGGCCGCCGTGCAGGAGGTTGTGATGCCAGATCAGCACATCGCCCTTGCTCGCGGTGAACGGCACCGGCTCCCGGTCGTAGGTCGCGACGAGATGCTGCATCCGGCGCACGTAGGCAGGACCCTTCTCGGCGACGAGCAGACGGCTGCCCTCGTCGAGGTCGAGGTCCTCGCTCATCACGTAGGGGAGCCGGTGGCTGCCGGGCAGGTAAAAAACTGGCCCGCTGCCCTCGTCGACGTCCTCCAGCGCTACCCAGACTCCGAGCAGCAGCCCGGCGGGCTCGGTCATCATGTGGAACGCGTCGGAGTGTGCCTTCTGCTCGCTGCCGCGGATGAAGCTGATCGTCTGAAAGAGCTCCGCGCGACGGCCGAGGAGGAAATCGAGCACCCGGCGGAGTTCGGGGTAGGCGACCATCTTCGCGACGGCCTCCGACTTGCGGTAGCTGTTCATCACGCGTGGGCTACGGGCGTGGAAGCGCAGCCCGCCCGCATCGAGCAGGCGCTCGATCTGTTGGTTCGCGGAATCCACGACGTCGTCCCCGAAGAACTGCCCGAGGGTCAGGTAGCCGTTCACCGGCCACGCCAGGACGCCCTCCTTCGCGCTCTCGGGCAACTCGGCGAAACCCGCGGCGGCGCGGATCTCGGCGCTGGTGGTATCGCCGTCGAGCCAGGGTCCCTCACCGCCGCGTCCGGCCACATCGCTGTGGCGAACGCCGGCGAACGGCGGGCGCCGCAGGCCGACCCGTTTGTAGCTCTCGCGGTTGCGGGCGATGTTGGCCGGGCTGCCCAGGCTGCGCGCCGCGGCGACCGGCCGCAGGCGTCGGAAGAACTTGGCTGCGTCGGCCATCCGGCTCATCGCGGTGAGCCTACCAAGCACTCCTGGGCTAACCGGCGGCCGCGGCCGCGCCGCATCCGGGTCCCCGATTCAGGAGAGACCGAAGACCTCGCGGGCGTCGTGCAGCCCCTCGACGAGGCGGTCGATCTCGCGCGTGGTCGTATAGACGCCGAACGATGCACGCGCGGTCGCCGCGACGCCGAGCCGCTCCATCAGTGGCTGCGCACAGTGGTGGCCGGCGCGCACGGCGACGCCATGCCGATCGAGAATCTCGGCGACGTCGTGGCCGTGGATGCCCTCGAGTTCGAAGCTGACGGGACCGACGCGTTCGGCGGAGGGGGGAGGGCCGAACACGCGCAGTCCCGGAACCTGCTCCAGAGCCTCCAGCGCGTACGCCGTGATCGCCCGCTCGTGCCGGAGCACCGCCTCCATGCCGACCCCGTCGAGCCAGCGGAGCGCGGCTGCGAGGCCGATCGCCTGCGAGATCGCCGGCGTGCCGGCCTCGAAGCGGGCCGGCGGGTCGGCGTAGGTGGTACCCGCGCGGGTCACCTTGCGGATCATCGATCCGCCGCCGAGGAAGGGGGGCATCGCCTTGAGCAGATCGAGCCGGCTCCAGAGTGCCCCGATCCCGGTCGGGCCGTAGGCCTTGTGCCCGGTGATCGCGTAGAAGTCCGCACCCAACTCGCCGACATCGACCGGCATCTTCGGCATCGCCTGGGCACCGTCGACGAGAACCAGCGCGCCGGCCGCGTGGGCCTGGCGGGCGATCTCGGCGCTCGGGTTGACCGTGCCGAGCACGTTGGAGACGTGGGCGACGGCGACGAGCTTGGGGCCGCGTGCGAGCGCGGCGTCCAGTTCGCTGCCGAGCAGCGCACCGTCGTCGTCGATCCCGACCCAGTCGATCTCGGCTCCGGCGCGTTCGGCGAGTTGCTGCCAGGGCACGATGTTGGAGTGGTGCTCCATCTCGGTCAACACCAGCCGGTCGCCCGCTCCGACGTTGGCGTCGCCCCAGGCGCGCGCAACGATGTTGATCGCCTCGGTGGCGTTGCGGACGAAGATCAGCTCCCGCCGGTCGAAGGCACCGAGGTGGTCGGCGACCGTCGCCCGGGCACCCTCGTAGGCGGCGGTGGCCTCCGCCGACATGGTGTGTGAGCCGCGATGAACGTTCGAGTGGTGGCGGCGCTCGTAGCGGTCGACCGCCTCGATGCTCGCCAGCGCCCGCTGCGAGCTGGCGCCGGAATCGAGATAGGCAACCGGCTTGCCACCGACCTCGCGCTCGAGCGCGGGAAACGAGGCCCGGATCTTCTCGATCGGGAAGGCAGGAGCCGCGGATGTGCTCGCGGACTCCATCTCCCTAGGCCGAGGTACCCGCGGCGACCTCGTCCTTGATCCAGCCGTAGCCCTTTTCCTCGAGCTCGCCGACCAGTTCGGGGCCGCCGCTCTTGACGACGCGGCCCTCGAACATCACGTGGACCCTGTCGGGCTTGACCATGTGCAGGATGCGCTGGTAATGGGTGATGATCAGCACGCCCATGTCGGGGCCGGCGAAGTGGTTGACGCCGTCAGCGACCGTCCGCAGGGCGTCGATGTCGAGCCCGGAATCGGTCTCGTCGAGTACCGCCATCTCCGGCTTCAGCAGTGCCATCTGGAGCATCTCCATGCGCTTCTTCTCGCCGCCGGAGAAGCCGTCGTTGAGGTAGCGCTTGTTGAAGTCCTGGGGCACGTCCATCAGGTCCATGGCCGCCTTGGTGACCTTGGCGAAGTCGCGCAGCTTGATCTCCGGCTCGCCGCGTGCGTCGCGATGTGCGTTGACGATCATCCGCAGGTACTTGGCGACGGTCACGCCGGGCACGGCGACCGGGTACTGGAAGGCCATAAAGAGGCCGGCGCGGGAGCGCTCGTCGGGAGCGGCCTCGGTGATGTCCTCACCCTTGAAGTTGATCGTGCCCTCGGTCACCTCGAGGGCGGGATGGCCCATGATCGAGTTCGCAAGCGTGGACTTGCCCGAACCGTTGGGGCCCATCAGGGCGTGGATCTCGCCCTTGCCGACCTCGAGATCGAGACCCTTGAGGATCTGCTTGTCCTCGGCCGAGACGTGCAGGTTGCTGATCTTCAGATCTGCTGCTGATGCCATAGGTGCTTACTTCACTCCATTCGCTTGCAGTCGGTTCCGTGCGGAAGAATTGGGCTCCACGCGCCCCGGGGGCGCAGCGGGTGAGCTAAATCCTAGCTTGACGGTCGGTTATGGATCGTCAGATGGCCATCTAGGCCAGCGCGACCGCGCCGCCGGGCGCCTCGGCGCCGCGGTCCTCGAACTCGACGAGCTCGGCCAGGGTCGTGCCCGCAAGTGCCCTGGTGATGCCGCCCTGCACCCGCGTCCAGAGCAGCTTTGTCGAGCACGCCTGATCGCCGTCAGCCTCATGCGAGCAGAGCACCTTGCCGTCGCTGTCGGGCTGGAAGCATTCCATCGGCGCGATCGGGCCCTCGAGACACTCGACCACCTCGAGCATCTTGATCTCGGCCGCGGGTCGGCCCAGCCGGTAGCCACCATGCGCACCCCGCTGCGAGGTGATCAGCTCCGCGGCACGCAGCTTTGCGGCGAGGTGCTCCAGGTAGGAGAGGGGGAGGGTCGCGGACTCCGCGAGGACCGCCAGCGGCACCGGTCCCGCATCCTCGCGACGGGCGAGGGCGACCATGAGCCGGATCCCGTACTCGGCTTTCGTCGAGAAAAGCACCCTACAAATCCTACCGGGACCGTCGGATTAGCCTCCGGCGGGATCCTCAGGAGGGCTGTGATCGGCGACCGTGCGGTGCTCGGCAGTCTCGTGCACACGCTGCTTGAGCAGCCGCCAGGGATTCATCTGCACACCGTGGGCGGCGGCCGCGAGCGCGCGCCCGAGGGTCGATCCGGCGACGTCGTCGGGGTCGGGCAGCTCGATCAGCAGCTCCAGGTTGCCGCTGGCGCTGCGCCGGGGCTCGGCATCGTTGGCCGCCAGCTGCTTGAAGAGCTCAACCGCCGCGTCGTTCTCCTCGAGGATCAGGGCGACGAAGTGGCTGATTCCCGCGGCGCGGGCACGCCGTACGAGCTCCTCGAGCAACGCGGTCGCCACGCCGCGGTGCTGCCAGTCATCGACGATCGTCACCGCGACCTCGGCGATCTCCGGGTTCTCGGAGCGCACGTAGCGCGCCACACCCACCAACTCGTCCGTCTCGGGCTCGATCGCGACGATGGCCTCGTGGTCGGAGTGATCGAGTTCGGTGAGGTAGCGCAGGTCGGTGGGGCTGAGCCGGGCCAGCGGGGCGAAGAACCGCCGGTAGCGGGACTCTGGGCTCAGCCGCTCGAAGGCACTCTGCAGCGCTTCCTTGTCTTCGGGCACGATCGGTCTGAGCAGGAGGCTGGTCCCGTCCTTGACCTCCCGCTCGATGGGTGCGTCCATAGCGCCAGCCTAATCGGACGGGACGGACCCGGGTCGGGACGGACCCGGGTCGCGGGACTCTGGGACTCAGGGCTCGATCAGACCGCGCCGGATCGCGTACCGCACCAGTTCCACCCGATCCCGCATGCCCAGCTTGCGCATCGCGTTCGCGCGATGGTTCTCCACGGTCTTCTCGGAGAGCCCGAGCAGTTCGGCGATCTCCTTGTTCGTGTGAGCCTCGGCGACAAGCGTCACCACTTCCTGTTCGCGAGGGGTCAGCTCCTCCCCGCGGGCCTCGCCGTGCCCCAGAACATCCTTGATCAGGGCCTGCTGCGCTTCCGGCGTGAGGAACGGCTCGCCACGCTCCACGGCCTTGATCGCCTCCAGCAGGTCGGTATCGGCGGCGCGCTTGAGCACGTAGCCCGAGGCGCCTGCCTTGAGCGCCTCGAAGAGATAGCGATCCTCGTCGTGCATCGAGAGGATCAGGATCGAGACGTCCGGCGCCTTCTCGCGAATCTCCCGGGTCGCCTGCAGGCCGTTCAGCTCGGGCATCTTGATGTCGAGGATCGCCAGGTCGGGCTGTTCGCTGATCGCCAGGTCACGGGCCTGGGCGCCATTCTCGGCCTCGGCCACGACCTCGATCCCCTCCTGGCTCTCGAGCAGAATCCGCAGGCCGGAGCGGACGATGCCGTGATCGTCCGCAATCAGAACGCGCATCGGCATTCCGGGGATGTGAATGGGCTGAGCATTCGCCTAGACCTTCTCATCGGCAGATGCGACTGCCAACCTGACCCGAGTGCCGAGTTCTGGCTGGGATTCGATCTCGAGCGTGCCGCCGACGAGCAGCGCCCGCTCGCGCATACCGGAGAGCCCGAGTCCCCCGTCGGCGCCGGCGACGACGAAGCCCTCGCCGTCATCGGAGACGCGCAGTTCGAGCCCGTACTCGTTGAGGAAGAGGCGGACGCGAAGGTGCTTGGCGCCGGCGTGACGGATCGCGTTTGACAGCGACTCCTGGGCGACGCGATAGGTGACGAGTTGCACCTCGTCCGGGAGGTCGCCGAACTTGCCGAGCGTCTCTTCACTCTCGAACACGGCCTTCAGGTCGGTGGTGCGGGCGAGCTCCTCGACCAGGCCGGCGAGGGCCGCCTTGAGCCCGAGGTCGTCGAGTGCGGTGGGGCGTAGCTGCCTGGCGAGGGTGAGCAACTCCTCCATGGCCTGGCTGGCGACCGCGCGGGTCTCCGCGAGTTCGGCAGACAGCTCCGCCGGAGCCTTGGTCCTCAGCGCCTCGATGCGCAGGACAAGGGCGGTCAGGGCCTGGTTGACCTCGTCGTGGAGGTCGCGAGCGATGCGGGCCCGCTCCCGTTCCTGCGCCTCGAGCGCCATGCTCGCGCCGTGCCGGCGCTCGGCTTCCAGCCGGGAGAGCATCTCCCGGAAGCTCTGCTCCAGACGGTGCACCTCCTCGGGGCCTCCCACCGAGAGCGCATCGACGTCCTGGGGATGGGTGAGGTCGGCCCGCTCCATCTCGTCGGCCAGGTCCTCGAGCGGTTTGACCCGTCTGGACAGCAGGAAGGCGTTGACCGCGACGGTCAGGGCCAGCGCGAAGCCGAGGACCAGGCCGGCCGCACCGGTGTCGCGCAGCTCATTCTCCGGCGACGCGGCGATCGAGGCGGCCAGGACAGCGGCGCCCGTGAGCAGGAGATTGACCAGGAGGACCTGGGTGAGAAGTGTCTGTCTGCGCATGCGTGGAGCCTGCTCCGTATGCAAAGCCTGGCCATCCGATCGGCCGGATCCGCCGTTTCGTTTAGCGGTGCGATTTATTGCCCCTTAGTGGCGTCTGTCAAAATTGAGGGCCGAGTTCCCCACCCAGGAGGTAGCAGACCAGATGACCAGCACACGCAGATCCAACGTTTCCGCGGGTATCCGCACCACGTTGTTGCTCTCGACCCTCGCTGGTCTTTTCGTCGTCATCGGCTTTGCCATCGGCGGCCCGGGCACCGCGCTCGGCTTTCTTTTCGTCGCTCTCCTGATCAACCTCGGCACGTTCTGGTTCAGCGACAAGATCGCGCTGAAAATGGCCAAGGCCCAGCCGATCGAGGAGTCCCAGGCCCCCGAGATCTACGCGATGGTCCGCGACCTGACCTCGCAGGCCCAGATGCCGATGCCGGCGCTCTACGTGATCCCCCAGAACCAGCCGAACGCTTTCGCGACCGGGCGTAACCCCGAGAACTCCGCAATAGCGGTCACCGCCGGCATCACCCGGCTGCTCAGCCCGGATGAGCTGCGCGGCGTGATCGCCCACGAGCTCGCCCACATCCGCAACCGCGACACGCTGACCCAGTCGGTGGCCGCCGCGATCGGCAGCGCGATCACCTACCTCGGCTACATGCTGCTCTGGTTCGGAAACGACAACAACAACCCGATCGGCCTGGTCGGCTCCCTGGCGCTCGTGCTCCTCGCACCGCTCGCCGCCGGCATGATCCAGATGGCCGTCAGCCGCCAGCGCGAGTTCGCTGCTGACGCGACGGGGGCCGAGTTCTGCGGTAATCCCGAGAGCCTGGCCTCAGCGCTGCTCCGCCTCGAGGAGGGCGCCGCGAACATGCCGATGGAGGTCAACCAGGCCACCGAGGCGCTCTACATCGTCAAGCCGTTCAAGAGCGCCGGCATCGCGGGCCTCTTCTCCACGCACCCTCCGATCGAGGAGCGGGTCCGCCGCCTGCGCCAGATGCGCACCAGTCTCGGCTGAGTCCACCTAAGATCGCGGGCCGATGTCCCGCTTCAACCGAATCCGCATCAGGCTCTCGCTCTTCCGGCCGCTGCTCGGCCTGCGCGCGCTGCTCCATGCCCCGCGGCTGCTGCGCAACCGCTCGCTGTACAAGCGCTACGAGGTCAAGCGCAGCGTGTTCCGGACGGTGGCTGCCCGCGACGTCTCCGAGCGGGCCGCCGAGGTGGGCGAGGTGCCCTGGCTCGACCGGCCCGGCGCCGCCGAGGCGCTCGCCGGCGATCCTGGCCCCGAGCGCTTCCCGGAGCCGATCCGCGAGTCGATCCAGGCCTGGCCCGAGAACGGCTACGCGGTCCTCGAAGGGTTCTTCGAGCCCGAGCTGATCGATCGCATCAACATCGAGATCGAGGAGCGGATGGCCAGCGGCAAGCTGGGTTTCAGCCGCGGTAGCGATCGCGTCCGCAACGTCTTCAAGCACTGTCCCAGCGCCGCCGAGGCGGTCTCGCGACCCGATCTGAGGGCCATTCTCTCCTACCTCCTCGGCCGCGAGGTGGGGATCTGGCAGTCGATCAGCTTCTTCCGCGGCTCTCGCCAGGGCGCCCATTCCGACGCCTTCCACATGACCACCGCACCACAGGGCAACCTGATCGTGATCTGGGTCGCGCTCGAGGACATCACCCCGGACTGTGGCCCGGTCTTCTATCTGCCGGGCTCCCACCGGATGCAGCAGATCGTCACCGAGGACCTGGATCTGGAGCAAGGCTCGAGGTTCTTCGTCCCCGACAAGTCGAAGGCCTACTACCAGCGGATCAAGCGGCAGGTGACCGAGTCCGGAGTGCAGCCGCAGCGCTTTTTGGCTAACAAGGGCGATGTGCTGATCTGGCATTCCAACCTGCTGCACGGGGGTGGGCCGATCACCAATCCGGAGGCGACGCGGCGCAGCCTGGTGGCCCATTACTACGGCGAGGGCGCGTTGCGCTGGCATGAGATCACCGAGCGGGCCTCGCTCGTCTGAGACACTTCCCAACCCGCGCCCATCCGTTGCTACACTTTGTAAAGCGATAAATCCTGATCGAGTTTGAGGTGATTTGACAATATGCCCACTGGCGCAGAGCTGATCGAGCAGATCAAGCAGCAGATCGAGGAGGTGCAGCCCTCCGAGGCCAACGACGAGGTTGCCGCCGCCGGCAACGGCGGGGGCGTTGCCCTCGTCGACGTGCGCGAGCAGCACGAGTTCGAGGAGCGCCACATCCCTGGCGCGATCCACGTGCCGCGCGGTCATCTGGAGTCCCGCATAGAGCAGTTCGTGCCGGACAAGAACCGGCGCCTGATCGTTTATTGCGCGTCGGGCAATCGCTCAGCGCTGGCGGCCAAGACGCTGACCGAAGAGCTCGGCTATGCCGACGTCGCCTCGATGGCCGGCGGCATCACGCTCTGGAAGGACCGCAACTACGAGACGGTCGTTCCGCGCAAGCTGACCCAGGAGCAGAAGGAGCGCTACAGCCGACACATCCTCGTTCCGGAGATCGGGCTCGAGGGTCAGCAGAAGCTGCTCGACGCCAAGGTCCTGCTGCTCGGCACAGGCGGGCTCGGCTCGCCGACCGCGCTGTATCTCGCGGCGGCCGGAGTCGGCACTCTGGGGCTCGTCGATGACGATGTCGTCGACGCATCCAACCTGCAGCGCCAGGTGATCCATAGCACCAAGACGATCGGTGTCGCAAAGACCGAGTCGGCGCGCCAGGCGATCGAAGCGCTCAACCCCGACGTCAACGTGGTTGAGCACAACGTCCGCTTCGGAGCGGACAACGTGCTCGAGCTGCTCGAGTCCTACGACATCGTGGTGGATGGAGCCGACAACTTCCCGACCCGGTACCTGCTCAATGACGCTTCGGTACGGCTCAACAAGCCCGTCGTTTCGGCCTCGATCCTCGCCTTCGACGGGCAGATCTCGACCTTCGTCCCGCACGAGGGTCCCTGCTACCGGTGCCTGTACCCGACGCCGCCACCGCCGGAGCTGGCCCCCAGTTGCGGTGCGGCGGGCGTGCTCGGCATGCTGCCCGGCGTGATGGGTCTGTTCCAGTCGCTCGAGGTGTTCAAGCTGATCACCGGGGCGGGTGATCCGTTGATGGGCCGCCTGCTGCTGTTCGAGGCGCTCAGCACCACGTTCACCGAGCTCAAGGTGAAGAAGGACCCGAGCTGCCCGATCTGCGGTCCGGACGCACCCGAGATCGCCGATCAGGACCTCGGCAAGTTCCCCGACTACGAGGCCTTCTGCTCCGGCGTGCCCGTCGCGGCCTGAGCCAGGCTCTGATGTAGGGTTGCGCGCCATGCCGACCGCAAAGATTCCCCCGGTGCTCCGCGCCCAGACAGGCGGCGAGTCCGCCGTGCCCGTCGAGGGCGCCGACGTGGGCGAGGCCCTGCGCTCGCTGGCGAGCGCGCATCCGGGCACGGAGAAGCAGCTGTTCGGCGCCGATGGCGAGCTCAACCGCTACGTCAACATCTACCTCAACGACGAGGATGTCCGGGTGCTCGACGGTTTGCAGACCGCCGTCGCGGCGGAGGACACCATCGTGATCCTGCCCGCCATGGCGGGCGGTCAGACTCGAGCCTGAGCCGGCGGACCGGGCGCTAGGGCGTCCCGCCGGTCAGCTTTGTGAAGGCGAGCCATGACGGCTTGCTGTCGAGGTCGACGTCGAAGAGGCCGGAGGACGGGCACCAGGTGCATGCGGTGACCTGTGTGTTGGTGTCGCGCCACGAGTACCAGAGCGCACCTTCGATGTTCCAGCGGGACTGGTTGTCGAGCAGCAGCGTGTAGGCCTGCCTAAGCAGCTTGGCCTGCTGCCGGGGGTTCTTGGCAAGCCGGCTGTTGGCCGTTGCGTCCGATCCCCAGCCGAGCTCGGTCACCCACATTCCGTCGCCGCCGTCGCCGCCGCGCTTCATCTCCCTATAAGTCTTGGCGACCTGGTTCTTAACGTCCTTGATCCCCGGACCGTAGGGGTGGATTCCGACGAAGTCGGTGGCCTCGCTGACGCCCGGCTTTTTGTAGAGCTTGCGCAGGAACTTGAAGGATGTGATCGCCTTGTTGCTCGATGGGGTGGCGAACATGCCGGCCGTCATCACCTGCAGATCCGGGTCGCGGGAGTGCAGGATCTTGGCCGAGGCGCGAAGCAGCTTGGCGTAGGCGCCGGGCGACGGGCGCGGGGACCAGAACGCGGGGCCGTTGACCTCGTTCCAGATCTCCCAGATCTCGGCCGGCTTGGGTTCGACCCCGGGGTCCGTGAGCACGAAGGTGTCCCAGAAGTCGCCGCCGGGCTCGTAGCGTGCGGCGGCCGCCGTGAGGAAGTTCTTGTACGCCTGCAGTGCCTCGGGCGAGTCGGTGGGAGGAGTGCTCGCCGGGCCGGCGAGGTAGGCGGGGGTCCCGTACACGTAGGTGATCGGGATCATGTCGTTCTCGGCGAGCTTGCCGAACAGGCTGTCGAACTTGGACCAGTCATAGACACCGGCTTGCTTTTCGATCACGCTCCAGTTGAGGAAGACGTGGTAGGAGCCGACTTGCCCGGCTGCCATGCGGGCGAAATCGGCGTCGGTCGAGGGCACCTGCGGAGTGATGCCAAAGAACGGTTTAGGTGCTCGGGCGTCGGCGGTCTCCGAATCGCCGCAGCCGACTGTGAGCGCGGCGCAGAGCGCCAGAAGAACCATCGTGAGCTGCTTGCTCATCGCCGTGGCCTCCGCGCGAGCAGCGCCAGTAGCAGGAGGGTGCCGATCGCCGTAGCGATGAAGGCCGGATTGCCGAGACCGGCCTCGATCGCCGAGGCCGAGGTCGGCGTCGGCTCCGACTCGCCGAGCACGCCGGCGCGGTCCGCCGGATCGATCTCCGGCAAGCGGCGCTGGGATTGACCGTCGGTCACACGTTCAACGCCGGGCAGCGTGAGGATGTACTGGTCCCCGGCAAGAGGCTCAGCGGATGCCCCGCCGGCAGCCAGTCCACTCACGACGGCCACCCCGACCATCGCCACCACGCTATTCAGTCCACGCCTCATTGAGTCGGGGATGGTAGAGACTGCCGGCGGCGGGGTGGCGAACTCCGATTGGTGGGGCGGACCATGGCCGATCTAGACTCCTCGAGCCCATCCCCGGTTCTCCGGGTGGGTGCGCCGGCATGCTGAAAGCAATCACATATCAACCTGCGGTGATCGCGGCGGTTGCGTTCCCGCTGAGCGGAGCAGCCGTCGCCGACGGCAGCGGCAGCCAGGTTGCCCTGGCCGTTGTAGCCGGCGTGCTGTGGGCGGTCGCGATCGGGCTCGTCATCCGTGCCCCTCGGTCGATCCGTGCTACTCCCAGCCTGCTGTTCGCGCTGGCCGCTCTGACGCTTCTCCTGCTCTGGGCCGCGATCTCGTTCCGCTGGACCGGCGACGACGGCGCCGGCTTCCCCGAGGTGGTCCGCCTCGCGGCCTACCTGGGAGTGGTGGCGGTCGTCGGCGTCTGGGCGCGCCCCGGCTCGGGCCCGTCGGTACTGGCTGGGATCGGGGTCTCCGGTGTGGTGATCGCCTGCGTCGCCCTGGTCTCGCGGGTCACAGGGCTCGGCGGTGACGCGGATATCGCCGTCATCCTGCCGCCCGCCGCGCAGCGGCTCAGCGCGCCGATCGGCTACTGGAACGCACTCGGATACCTGATGGCGATGAGCCTTCCCGCGGTGATCATGTGCGCGCTCGACGCGGGTCGTCTGCGGCGCCTCGCTGTCGCGGGTTCGATCCCGCTGGTGCTCGCGCTCTACCTGACGGCATCGCGCGGGGCGGCCCTCGCCGCGGTGCTCGCGCTCGCCCTCGTGGTGGTTACGGCCCCGGATCGCGGCCAGGTCCGGCAGACCGGGCTCGTCCTCGTGCCCGCCTGGGCTTTCGTCGTCGTGCTCGCCGCCGTGATGGCGGACCCGCTCGCAGCCTCCGGGGAAGTCTCGATCTCAGGCCTCGCAGTCCTGGCCGCTGTTGCGCTGCTCGCCTTCGTTGCACAGTTGCTCGTCGCCCCCTCCAGGCGGCGCTCGCCGCTCGGCAGCCGGGCTCCCCGCCTGCGAGGGGTTTACGTTGCGGCGGCTCTGTCCGTCCTGGCTGCGGTCGTGGTGATCCTGGGGCCAAGCACCTTGATTGGGGACTTCCGCGCCAGCGAGTCCGACGACACATCCCTCGCCGCCGGATTCGCGTCCGATTCAGGTCGCTCCGCCTTCTGGGGCGCGGCGGTCGACGCGTTTGCCGAGGATCCGCTTCGCGGCCTCGGGATCGGCTCCTACGCGAACTACTGGAATGCGAACGGGACTCTCTCGACGCCCGTCAGAAACGCGCACTCCCTGCCCCTGGAGACCGCTGCCGAGCTCGGGCTGGTCGGTCTCGCGGCGATCATCGGATTCTTTCTCGTCGCCGGCCTGGCCGCCGCCGGGCGGATTCGCGGGGCCGCGAACCCGCTCGCACCCGCCGCCGCCGCCGGTGTGCTGGCAGCCGGCCTCGTCTCCGTGACGATCGATTGGACCTGGCAGGTACCGGCAGCCATCGCACCACTGCTGATTGTCGCCGGCCTGGCCTGCGGTCGGGGTCTGCTCGAGAAGCCGTCGGCGAAGCCCGAGCCAGCGGTCGGCTGGTTGCGGCCGCTGCAGGTGCCGGCACCGCTCGGAGCACCCGTCGTCGTCGCACTCGGACTCGTCACGATCTGGGCCTCCGTCCTCCTCGGGGCCGGCTCATTCCAGCTCGAGCGCGCCCGTTCTCGACTCGAGGCCGGCGATCTCAACGGGGCGGCCGCTGCCGCCCGCTCGGCTGCCCAGATCCAGCCCTGGAGTGGTGAGGCGCCGCTGCTGCTCGCCGAGCTCGAGGAGGCGGGGACCAACCTCGGTGCCGCCCGGCGCCGCGCCGAGCAGGCCGTGCGGCTTGCCCCCACCGACTTCCGCACCTGGCTCCTGCTCGCCTACGTCAATTTCGAGCTCGGCAACCGGGATGCCGGGATCGTCTACGCGATCAGGGCCGTCGACCTCGGCCAGGCGGTGGTGGACCGGGCGTTCACGAGGCTTCGCTGATGCAATCTCTATCCTCAGAAGAGGGCTAACTGGAGTGAGGGAAAGCACAAGCCAAGCACCGGCCGTGAAGGGTCGCATCGGATCTGGCGTGGCCGAGACCGAAGCTGGACTGCCGGCGCGCCCGCACGAGGTCGGCAAGATGGCCCCCGCCCGCCGCTCAGCGGCGCGCGTCCGCTGGTGGCGTGACGCCCGCCGCCGCCGCATGCTCGCGCTCGCCGACCTGAGTGCCGTGTTGCTCGCAGGGGCGGTCGTCGTGCTGGGCCTCTCCGGCTCGGCATGGGTGTTCGCCTTCGTCCCCCTCTGGATCGTGGCCGCGAAGCTCTTCGGGCTCTATGACCGCGATCACCGTGCCCTGCGTCACCTGACCGCTGATGAGGTCCCGCAGATCACGGCCTGGGCCGGAACGATCACGGCGCTGCTCGTCCTCTTTTTACCGCTGACGCCCGCCGAGACGCTGGACGGATCCGCCGCGGCGGCCTACCTGCTCACCGCGGCCCTCGCCGCTGTTGCGGCCCGCTCGATCGCCCGCAACATCTGGTGGCGCCGCACGCCGCCGGAATCCGTGGGGCTGATCGGCGATGGAGCCGCCCTGGCCGCGATGCGGCGCAAGTTCGGGATCTTCCGCGATATGCACTTCGAGCTGGTAGATGAGATTCAGATCGAACCGCTGGTGCGCAGCCAGAGCCGGCACGAGGACATCTCGAGGATCGTCTCCGGCCTCGACCGCGTCGTGGTCGCGGCGGGCAGCGTCGACACCGAACTGATCGCCGAACTCAATTCGGTCTGCAGGCACCGGCAGGTCAAGCTCAGCGTCGTCTCACCGCTGCGCGGCAAGGCGCTCCCGTCGCTGCACATCGCCCAGGTCGCCGACCTGCCGATCTTCGAATACAACACCTGGGACCCTTCGCGCTCGTCTTTGCTGATCAAGCGCACGTTCGACATCATGCTCGCGCTGGCGGGTCTCCTCGTCTTCGTGCTTTTCCTGCCGCTGATCGCCCTCGCCATCCGCTTGGACAGTCCCGGGAGGATCTTCTTCTCCCAGGTGCGGGCCGGCCTCGGGGGACGGCCATTTCGAATGTACAAGCTGCGCACGATGCAGGTCGGGGCCGAGATGATGGTTGACGACGTCGTTGATTTCGACGAGCTCGATGAACCCGCCTTCAAGATCGAGGACGATCCGCGGGTGACCCGGGTCGGCCGCGTCCTCCGGCGCTTCAGCATCGATGAGCTCCCGCAGCTCTTCAACGTGTTCGTCGGTGAGATGAGCGTCGTCGGCCCGCGGCCCGAGCAGGTCGAGCTGGTCGAGCGCTATTCGCAGGAGGACCGCTTCCGACTCACGGTCAAGCCCGGTGTGACCGGCCCGATGCAGGTCTTCGGCCGTGGCGAGCTGACCTTCGAGGAGCGTCTCGCCGTCGAACTCGAGTACGTCGAGAATCCCTCGCTCGGCCGAGATCTGCGCATCCTCTTGCACACGTTCCCGGCTGTCGTGCGGGGAACCGGCGCATTCTGAGCCCAGGGCCCTGAGTACCGCCGCCACCGTCATCGTTCCCTCGCGCGGCCCGGCCGGGCGCGTGGACAAGTTGCTCGAGTCGCTGGCCCGCCAGACGGTCGCGCACGAGACCCTCGTTCTCGACAACGGCTCGCCCGGCTCCGAGGTGAGCGTGGTCTGCGAGCGGTTCCCGTTCGCTCGCGCGATCAGGCACGAGCAGAACCTCGGCTACGGTGTTCCCGTCAACCGGGGCGCCGCTGAGGCGGCGGGGAAGACGCTGGTTCTGCTCAACGACGACTGCGTCTGCGACCCGCCCTTCATCGAGCGGATCTGCGCCGCCCTCGATCCGCAGGCCGGCGTCGTGATGGCAGCCGGCGTGATGCGCCAACTCGCCGCTCCGGAGCTGATCGATACCGCCGGCATGCAGCTCGACCGGACCCTGCTCGTCTACGACTACCTGAACGGCCGACCGCTGAGTGAGCTGGATCTCGCCCCCGATCCAGTCGGTCCGTCGGCTGCCGCCGCGGCGTTCGACCGCACCGCATTCCTCGATGCCGGTGGATTCGACGAACGCCTCTTCGCTTACTGGGAGGACGTCGATCTCGTCCTACGGCTGCTGCGGGCCGGGGGCCGCTGCAGGCTCGCGCACGATGCCCTGGGTACCCACGAGCACTCGGCAACGCTCGGCGCGGGTTCGGCGGCCAAGAATCGCCTGATGGGTTACGGGCGTGGCTACCTGCTGCGCAAGTGGCGGGTACTCACTCCGCGCCGGGCGCTGCCGGTGCTCAGCCGGGAGGCAGTGCTCGTCCTGGGGCAGATGCTGATGGACCGCAACGCCGCGGGGTTGCCCGGTCGCGTCGCGGGCTGGCGGGCAGCCGAGCCGAGCGAGCCGTTCCCGCAGGCAATCGCCGAACGCGGTGGCGGCGATGCGCTCGCCGTCACGCTCGGGCGGCGTCTACGCCGTCGCCTCAACCGCGCTTGAGCAGCGCCAGCGCCAGCTTCACCCCGATGCCCGCGTAAACCAGAGCGTTCAGGGCGGGGGAGTTGTGGGACGCCTGGTGTCGTCTGTAGAAGCGGCCCATGCCGCGATGGAAGGCGATCGTCAGGCGCGCATCCCGGCGTCCCGCGGTCGTTCCGCCCTTGGTGTGGACTGCACGTACTCCCGGCTCGTACCAGGTGATCCAGCCGGCGTCCGCGAGACGCCGGTTCAGATCGAGGTCCTCCATATACATCCAATAGCCCTCGTCGAAGAGCCCGATCTGCTCGAGGGCGTCGCGGCGAAGCAGCATGAAGGCGCCGTTGACGGCGTCCACCGGGCCCCGTTCGACCTCCGGGGCGCGATATCCGGCCAGCGGGCCACTGTCCAGATGCCGGCCGACCCCGGTGAAGTGCCCGAGGGCGCTGAGCGGGGTCGGAAAGCCGCGACGCGCGGCGTGGTCGAAGCTGCCGTCCTCGCGGAAAAGCGCGGGCCCGCTGCAGCCGATGTCCGGGTCCGCGTCCATGCGATCGATCAGGATCTGGAGGGTGCCCTCCGCGACCGCCGCGTCCGGATTGAGGGCGAGTACGTAGGGCGCTTGACCGCTGCGGATCCCGATGTTGGTGGCGGTGGCGAAGCCGAGATTGTCAGCCTGGGGGAGAACGGTGACGTCCGGGTAGTGCTCGCGGACCATCTCGACGGTGCCGTCGCCGCTGGCGTTGTCCACCACCGTCACGTTCAGTCCGTCGGCCGGCGGCCAGGAGAGCAGCGAATCGAGGCAGCGACCGAGCAGCTCCCGCGAACGGAAGGCGACGATCACGACATCGAGCCCGGGCTGCGGCATCGGCGGGAACGCTAGCTGGAAGGCGAAGCGGAGCCGCGTCCTGCTTGCCCGGCACCTCTACCGAGGTGCTCGGCCGCCGGTGAATTGTTCAAGCGCCCTCAGCGTCAGTTTCTCCCGGTAGCCGGAGCCAAGTAGCCCGGCCGACTCACACCAGAGGCAGAACGGGTCCGGATGATCGCGCCAGTAGTACCAGAGCGCCCGTTCGATGCCGAGCTGTTGGCGCTTGCGCAGGATCATCCTGATCGTCGTCTTCAATGCACGTGCCTGACCCGCCTCGCCGTTCTTGGAGAGGAAGCCACCCAGTGCCCGGTTGCTTCCCCAACCGAACTCGGTGACCCACAGCGGGATCTTCCGGTTGCCACTGGAGTTGATCACCCTGCGTGCGCGGCGCAGGTGCCCGAGCACCGCTTTGGCGTTCATGGCGTAGGGGTGATATCCGATCTTGTCGACCGCTCGCGAGACACCCGGTTCTTTGAGCAGCGCCGCCAGGAACTCCTCCCCCGCGACGCTGTGCCGGCCGCTCGGTGAGGCTGTGATCCCGCCACTGACGATCGTGGCGCCGGGGTCGACACTGCGAATCGCCCGCGCCGAGATCCGCAGCAACTCGGCGAACGCGGCGGGGTCCGGAGCGGGTGACCAGTAGGTCGGATCGTTGGGTTCGTTCCAGATCTGCCAGGCCTGGATCGGTCGCTTCGGGAGCAGTGGGTTGAGCAACCAGAAGCGACCGTTCGGGCCGTAGCGCTTGACCACCTCGACCAGTAGGCGGTGCCATTGCGCACTCCGTCCGGGCCCGCTGATCGGGGGTCTCGATTCGTCGCGCCCGACTCTGGCAGGGGTGCCGTAGAGCAGCGGGAGTAGTTGGACGTCGTTGATCGTCGCCTCCTTCACGAGCCGGTCGAAGCGCTCCCAGTCGTAGGGGCCGCCCTTGCGGCGTGTCGCCGCCCGGGCGTGGAACAGCGTGCGGTAGAGGCCCAGGTGGGCGGTCCCCATCAGCTTGAAGTCGAGGCTGGTTTCGAGCCGCCCGCTTGCCCCCAGGAAGCCCGGCGGCGCCGGGGCGGCGCGGGTCGAGCCGGAATCAGCGGCCCGGGCGGTTGACGGCGCGTTCAGGAACACCCAGACGGTAAGCGGGAGAAGCAGGAAGGCAACGAGGGGGGGCAGCTCGACCGGGCGAGGATTCCCCCCTTTCCCTCCGTGGTGTGCGGACGACGGGACCACGGTAGGCGGGAAAGGCTAGTTGGCACCCCGAGCTCGCACAACCGACAACCGGTCCATTGCCGGTTGGGATTAGTGCTCGAGGACGAGGCCGAGGAACCGCTTGGTCCGTTCCTCGCTCGGATTGTCGAGAATCTGGGCGGGCGGGCCCTGCTCGACGATCACTCCCCCGTCCATGAACACGACGCGGTCGGCGACGTCGCGGGCGAAGCCAATCTCGTGGGTGACCACGATCATCGTCATGCCCTCCGAGGCGAGCTCGCGCATCGCGTCGAGCACTTCCTTGACGAGCTCCGGATCGAGGGCGCTAGTGACCTCGTCGAAGAGCATCACGTGCGGGTCCATGGCAAGCGCACGGGCGATCGCCACGCGTTGCTGCTGGCCGCCGGAGAGGCGGTCGGGGTACTCGTCCACCTTGTCGGTCATTCCGACGCTGGCGAGCAGTTCCTTGCCGCGATCGTTGCAGGCGGCGTCGCTGCGATCGAGTACACGGCGCGGTGCGATCGTCACGTTCTCGAGAGCCGACTTGTGGGGGAAGAGGTTGAACTGCTGGAAGACCATCCCGACCCTGCGGCGGACGAAGTCGACGCCCCCCTCGCTCTCGGTGCCGGTGATCTGTGTTCCCTCCAGGGTGATCGTGCCTTCCTCGGGGGGCGCGAGAAGGTTGATGCAGCGCAACAGCGTGCTCTTGCCGGACCCGCTGGGACCCAGCACACACACCACCTCGCCCTTCTCGATCTCGAGGTCGACCCCGGCGAGGACGCGAAGATCGCCGAAGCTCTTCTTGACACCCCGCAGTTGCAGTATCGGGCCGTCGAAATCGACGCTGCCGTCCTCGTGCTCGGCGGTGCTCATAGGACCGAGACCCCCCGGCTGGTCTGCGCTTGCTGTCGCGCGATCAGGCGATCGAGCAGCATCGCGAGTGGGATCGTCACCGCGAGGAACATGAACGCGGCGAGCATCAGGGCCGAGCTGTTGAGGGTCTCGCGGCTCACGTCGCGCCCCACCTGCACCGCTTCGATCAGGCCGATCACGGAGACGAGAGCGGTGTCCTTCATCAGCGCGATGAAGTCGTTCAGGAGTGGCGGAATCACCTTGCGAACCGCCTGCGGGACGATGATGTAGCGCATCGCCTGGGCGTGGCTCATGCCTAGCGAGCGCGCTGCTTCCATCTGGCCGCTCGGCACCGCCTCGATCCCGGCCCGGTAGACCTCGGCCATATAGGCGCCGTAGGTGAGCGTGATCGCAAAGACGCCGTACCAGAAGACATCCCGCTGGCCGAACCAGGTCGGGATCCCGATGAACTCAGGAACCGCTCCCTCGTTGGTGAGTTGCCCGAGGCCGACGAAGATGATCAGAATCACGAGCAGCAGCGGGACTCCGCGCAGAGCGTTGATGTAGGCGATCGCCGGCAGGCGCACGATCGCTCCGAGCTTGCCCGGGGTCTGCCGCAGGACGGCGAGGATGAGTCCCCAGATCAGCGACAGAACACCCGCGATCACCGAGAGCCGCAGCGTGACCCAGAAGCCGGCGAGCACCTCGTCGAAGTTCTCCGTCATCACCGTGGGATCGAAGAACTGCTGCTGGATCGCCTGTATCGAGTCCCATAACGCCTGCATTTAGTTTCCTCATCCCCCAGTTGGTTACAGCCGCAACGTTACTGCTGTGGCCGAACGACGAGGGGCGCCAGCCGGCGCCCCTCGTCTCGATCCTCGTTCGTGGTGCTCAGCTCGCCTCTAGCTGGCCTCGTGGGTCGAGGTGAGCAGTGACTTGGGAGCGTCGGTCTGGAACCAGGTCTGGTACAGCTCGTCCAGGGTTCCGTCGTCCTTGATCTCCTGCAGGGCGCCGTTGACGGCCTCCAGGAGCGCCTCGGTGCCCTCCTCGCGGAACACGATGCCGTACTCCTCGCCGGTGTCGAACGTCTCGGCGACCGTGAGATCCCCGTTGCTGTCGTCGGCGACCGACTGGGTCGAGGGCAGGTCGTTGAAGACCGCGTCCACCTGGCCGCGCTCGAGCGCGCCGTAGGCGTCATCGATCTGCTCGAACGGGCGCACGTCACCGTCGGTGTTCTCGGATGCGTACGTCTCGCCCGTGGTGCCGTCCTGGGCGCCCACGATCGTGTCGGCGGTGATGTCGTCGATCGACTGGATGTCACCATCGGCGGCCACCAGCAGCGACTGCTCGGCGTTGAAGTACGGATCGGAGAAATCGACCTGCTCCTCACGCTCATCGGTGATCGTCGTGGCGGCGATTCCCAGATCGAAGTTCTGGCCGCCACCCGAGGTGATCGCGAAGAACGGAACGTCGACGATCTCGGTTTCGAGATCGAGGCGGGTCGCTACCTCGTTGATCAGGTCGATATCGAATCCCTCGTAGTCGGGCGGATCGCCCTGCTCGAAGGGCGGGAAGGGAATATCCGATCCCACGGTCAGCACACCGTCGGTGTTGAGGCCGAGATCGGCGGTAGCTCCGCCGGTTGTGCTGTCCGCGCTGGTCGAATCACTGGTGGTCGAGTCGTCGTCACCACAGCCGGCTACGGCTACAGCGGCGAACAGGCCCACTACCAACAGCACTAGCGTCCAAAGACGTGTCTTACTCATAAAGGTTCATCCTCTCTCTTTGTGGCGAGCGGATCCCCCGGCTCGCCCGTGCCCATAGAGCCTATGCAATCCGGCGCCACGGCGTTTCGGCCCGTGGTTGCCGGATCGCACCGGGTATCGCCCGCCGGGCACATCGCTGCACTACACTTATTGAAGTGACTCCCGGCGATCTCCTCAACCGGCCCTGCGGAGGGCGGTTCGAGAACATCCTCGAATCGATCGGCAACACGCCGATGGTCGAGCTCCCTCGACTCTCGCCCAAGCCGGGCGTGAGGATCTACGCCAAGCTCGAGGGTCAGAACCCGACCGGCTCGGTCAAGGACCGTGTGGCGAAGTCGATGATCGATCACGCTGAGTCCGAGGGCCTGATCGCTCCCGGGCAGACGGTGATCGAGCCGACCTCCGGTAACACCGGCATCGCCCTGGCGATGATTTGCCAGCGCAAGGGCTACCCGTTCCGCGCCGTGATGCCGGACAACGTGACCGGCGAGCGCAGCGAGCTGCTGCGGATGTTCGGCGCCGGGATCGAGTATTCGGAAGGTGCCAAGGGCTCCAACGGCTCGGTCGAGCTGGCACTGGACATGGCCGAGAAGGACGCCTCGGTCTACATGCCCTACCAATACGGCAACGAGGCCAATCCGCTCGCCCACTACAACGGCACCGCGGTTGAGATCCTCGACGAGCTCGATTCGGTCGCTGCCTTCGTCGGCGGGCTGGGCACAGGTGGAACGCTGATGGGCAACGGACGCCGCCTCAAGGAGCACGACCCGGAGACGAAGATCGTCGCCGCCGAGCCCATGCAGGGGGAGCTCGTCTACGGCCTGCGCTCCCTCGACGACGGCTTCATCCCGCCGATCATCGACCTGTCTCTCCTCGACCGCAAGATCATGGTCAGCAACGAGAACGCGATTCGGTGGACCCAGAAGCTGATGCGCGTGGAAGGCCTCTTCTCCGGCGTTTCCGGCGGGGCCATCGCCTACGTCGCCGCCCGGATCGCCGGCGAGTTGGACGAGGGCAACGTCGTCTTCCTGGTCCCCGACGACGGCTGGAAGTACCTCAGCTCGGGCGTCTACACCAAGTCCTACGAGGAGCTCGAGGGAGTCGAGACCACCGTCTGGTGGTAGTCGCCGAGCCGATGGTGTTCGAGCAATCGGTGATCGACGAGATCGTCGCTCATGCGCGCGAGGATCTCCCCAACGAGTGCTGCGGCATGGTCGGCGGCACCGACGGGGTCGGCTCCAGCGTCTACCGCGCCCGCAACGCCTTCGAGAGCCCAATGCGCTTCGACGTCCATCCGCAGGACCTGTTCCGGATCACCGAGCAGGAGATCCCCGGGGCCGGCGAGGAACTCGTCGCGATCTACCACTCGCATCCGAACAGCGAGGCTTATCCCTCGCAGACCGACATCAACCTGGCCGAGAACTGGCCCGACCCGCTCTGGGTGATCTGCTCGATGGCGGAACCCGATGCACCGGTAGTCCGCGGATACGTGATTCGCGACCGTGCTGTCGAGGAGATCGAGCTTGTCGCCGGCTGACGGCGAGGCGGAGCTGCACTGTCCGCGCTGCGGGCGCGCCCACGACTCCCACGAACGGCTCTGCCGCGATTGCAACATGCCTCTGGTGGTCAGCGATGCCGCCCAGGGGGAGCCGCGCAGCCCAATGCACGAGGAGGCGCGCAAGATCAACCCGCGCTTCGCCCGCGGCGAGCTGATCCGGGTCGCCGTCGCGCGCAATCTTTCCGAGGCCGAGCTGATCAAGGGGGTGCTCCTGGAGCAGGGCATTCCCAGCATGCTGCGCCGCACCGGCGGCTTTGACGTGCCCGATTTCCTCGTGGCTGGGCCCCGTGACGTCCTGGTCCCGGCGGCCGGCGAGCAGGAGGCCCGCGGGCTGCTCGCGGACGTCGAGGAGGCGGATGCGGTCCGGGTCGGTGAGGAGCGGGAGCGCGGCGTCGCCTTCGGTCCGACACCGGCGCTCAAGCTCGCCGCCGCCCTGCTGGCCGCGCTGTTGCTGTTCAGCGCGGTCGCCGGAATCGCCTACGTCCTCGTCGCCTGAGAGGACAGAAGGACAGAGGACCGCGCCCACCGCGCGCGGTCAGCCGGGTTGGCGCCCCACGAGCGCCCGCAGATGCCCACGCCAGGCATCCTCGATCACCCCGACATCCACCCTGAAGGCCGCCTCGAGCGCGGCCATCGGCCCGTCCTTGCGCAGCCGGGAGACGAGCAACTCGCAGGCTTCGGGGCCGACCTCGCGGTCGAGCAGATCAAAGATCGTGCCGCCGAGCGTGATCGCGTCGCGGGCCGAGGGCGGGAACGCGGGCTCCTCGTCGCCGCTGAGTCGCCGGCTCAGCGCGGCCCGGAAGTAGGGCGTCTGCCCGGAGAAGTACTGGGCGCTGCCCTCGACCAGCCAGGCCCAGCGGAGGTAGCGGAGGAAGCGCATCGGCCCCCAGGGCGGGGGGGTGCGGCCGTTGTTGAGCGCGACCACGAGTTGCGCGTAGAGCCGCCCGCTGGTACCGAGTAGGGCGCGGAGCGAGTCCTCGGCCCCGGCTCGTCCCGCGAGGCTCGCGTCGTTGAGAACGTGCAGTTCGTTGGAGGCCGCCCAGCCCGCGAGGTAGCGCCTGGCGCCCGGCGCCGCCGCAAGTCGGGCGGCCGGTAGCAGCGGGTGTGCGGCAGCCAGCCAGCCGCCGCTCGGATGAATCACGATGGTGATCCCGCCCGGGGCGTTCTCGAAGCGATCTTCGAGGCGCAGGCGGAGTTCCTCGAGATCGTCCAGCGTGCGCTCGGCGCACTCCTCGTCGCCCTCCTCGTGGCGCGCGAGGAAGCTCAGCGACTCTGTCTCCGTCCAGGGCATGCACGGCAGCCTAGATGCGGGGCGGCCGGGGCGCGACCCTACAATCACAACGGATGGCGGGGATAAGGGTAAGGACCGGGCTGGCCGCGCTGGCGGCGATCGGCTGCTGCTCGCTCGTGGCCGCGAGCGTGGCGAGCGCGGGACAGCGGCCCAACGTGGTCGTGATCGTCACCGACGACCAGACTCTGGAGCAGTTCCGGCCCGATGTGATGCCCGCAACCTTCAAGAAGCTCGTGCCCCACGCCATGACGTTCCGGCAGGCGATCGTCTCAACCCCGCAGTGCTGTCCCTCCAGGGCCGGGTACCTGTCCGGGCGCTACGCCCACAACAACGGGGTGGTCTCCAACCTGCCCGGCTATCCGTCGCTGAAAGACAAGCGCGCGATCCTGCCGGTCTGGCTGCAACGTGCCGGCTACCGGACGCTTCACGTCGGCAAGTATCTGAATGGCTACGCCGAGAGGCGCGGTCGCAAGCCGGCTCCGGGATGGGATCGCTGGCTCTCGCTGGTCGCGAACGACTACCTCAATCCGAGCTACTCGATCGACGGTCGTTTCCGGCGCGACGGCCGCTACGTCACCGCGGTGCTCAACGGTCTCGCGACGCGCATGATCGATCGCTACGCGAAGAAGCGGCGCCCCTTCTATCTGCAGATCGACCAACTCGCCCCGCACGTCGGCAATGGCAATGAAGGGGGTCGTTGCAGCGACGTGCCGATCCCCGCGCCCCAGGACATGGGGCTCTTCGAGGACGCGCAGGCGCCCCGCTCGGCACGCTTCAGCGAGGCGGACGTGAGCGACAAGCCCCAGTTCATCCAGCGGCTCGCGCCGTTCTCGGCACCGCTGGCCGACGAGATCGACCGCAGCTACGGTTGTGCTCTCGCGGCGATGCGGTCCGTCGATCGCGGGGTCGACCGGGTGCTGGGCGAGCTGCGACGCAGCGGCGAGCTTGGCAAGACGATGGTCGCGATCACCTCAGACAACGGCTACTCCTACGGCAGCCACCGCATCCCGCTCACCAAGGGCCTCGCCTACCAGGAGCACCTGCGCGTGCCGCTGGTGATCAGACCCCCGCGCAACGTTCGCTCACCGCGCCGCGCCAGTCGCACCCGGGCGCCCGTCTCCAACATCGACCTCGCGCCGACGATCCTCGATCTCGCGGGCGCCAGGCCCTGCACCGGGCAGGGTTGCTCGCGTCTGGATGGCCGCTCGCTGCTACCGGTCCTGCGCGGCCGGCGGCCGGGCTGGGAGCGGCGCAGGGCAATCGCCACGAGCTTTGCGATCAATAAGCCGACCTACGGGTTGAGCTGCACCTGGGAGGGCCTGTGGCAACCGGATCGCTCGATCACCCACCACACCGAGCTGCCGCCGGCGGAGGGCAACAAATGCCAGCCGGCCGATGTGTTCGAGTTCTACGACCTCGACAAGGACCCGTTGCAACTGAACGCCTCGCCGGCGGTGCCGGCGCGACTGCAGCAGAGGGTCGCTTCGCTCTCGCGCTGCAGTGGCATCCGCGGTCACGACCCCAAGTTGAAGCGCAAGCCGTTCTGCGAGTAGGCCCGGCTCCCTGACGAGACTGTCAGGCCGGGACGGGCTCGGAAGCCGCGCAGATGCTGCGGATCGTGGCCGCGGCCCGGTCGAACTCCTCGTCGGCCATCACCGGGACACCCTCGAAGGGTAGGTCGCGGTCGATGTCCACCCAGGAGTGGCAACCGTGATGCTCGTCGCGGACCCGCACGGTCACGGGACGCGGGATGCGGTGCACCTTGAGCAGTAGGACGTGCAGCGGGTAGGTGCGCTTCCAGGCCAGACGCTTGCGGGCGTAGTCCTGGGTCCAGATGTGGAACGGGGAGAGCGCGTCGACGGTGCGCGGATCCTCGATCTCGAAGTGGTCGGCCACCTCGGCCCAGGCACGAATCCGTACCCGGTCGGGCTGCGGGATGCCGCCGTCCTGGAGCAGTGCCCGCGGCGGCGGCTCCTCATCGGGCCAGACACCCTCTTCAAGCGCGCGACGAAGCTCGGGGTGGTGAGAGTCGCGGACCAGGTCGTTGCGCTGGTGGTCGAAGGTTGGGTAGAGGAAGAACTGCTCGTGCTCGAGCTCGAAGTTCCTGTTCTCCTCGCGAATTCCGCCCTTGCGGAGGGTGAGCAACTGCTCACCCTCGGCGAGGGCGCGCACGGTAACGGACCATTCCTTGAAAGCAATAGGCATAAGTGATGAGTTCCAGGTGGTTGGGGACTGCGAAAGGGAACGTTTACCCGGGACGGGACTCCCGGTTGGGGCCGTTCCGGGCCCGTGGGACCGTCGAGTGTAGGGATTAGATCCCGGATCGCCAACTTTGTTACGGGAGTTACATTCGACCTGCAGGACGATGCCCGCCCGCTCAGGACCGGGAACCGGCGCCGTAGCCGCCACCCCCGGGCGTCTCCAGGCGCAGTCGATCGCCCGGCTCCAGGTGGCCCGCCGCCTTGGCCGGCAGCGGTTCGCCGTTGAGCAGATTGCGACCGGCCTCCCCGGGCCCCCCACCCGCCCGTCCGCGCGGAGCATGCTTCCGCCGCTCGCTGATCAGGGTGTAGTCGATGGAGGCGAGGGCCTCGATCTCCCGCACCACACCGTCACCGCCGCGGTGCCTCCCTCGGCCGCCACTGCCGCGCCGCACCGAGAGTTCCCGCACTCGGACCGGAAGCTCTCCCTCCAGCACCTCGATCGGTGTGTTGAGGGTGTTCGACATGGCGACATGCACGGCATCGGGCCCGTCCGCGCCGGGGCAGGCACCCTGGCCCCCACCGATCGTCTCGTAGTAGGTGAAGCCGTCACCGGCGAGAGTGAGGCTGTTCATGGTTCCCTGACCCTGGGCCGGCCCTTCGGCGACTTCGCCGAGCGCCGCGAGCACGAGATCCGCAACCCGGCTCGAGGTCTCGACGTTGCCCGCAGCGACAGCGGCTCCGGGGCGGGCGTTGAGGATCGAGCCTTCCGGCGCAAGCACCTCGACCGGTCGGTGGGCGCCGGCGGAAGGCGGACCGTCGGCATCGATCAGGACCCTGGTGGCAAACAGCGCGCCTGACTTCGTGACGGAGAGCGGGCAGTTGAGGTTGCCGTCGACCTGTGCGGAGCTGCCCTCGAAGTCGATCGTCAGTCGTTCGCCCTCGACGCGAACCTCGACCTCCAGCCCGATCTCACCGCGCGGGCCCTCGAGCACATCCCTGGCCCGGTGTGAGCCGTCGGGCAGCTCTGCCAATGCCGAGCGGGTGCGGCGCTCGCTGTAGTCGAGCACCGCGGCCATCCCCTCCAGGAGGGCCTGTCGGCCGAGGCGCTCCTCGAGTTCACCCAAGCGCCGGCCGCCGAGGAGGTTGGCTGCTCGCTGGGCGCGCAGGTCGGCGAGCCGCTGCGCGGGGTTCCGCATCTGCTCGACCAGCCCTTCGAGGAAGTCCTCGGTCGCAGCCGTCGGCGGAATCACCACGCCCTCCTCCTCCAGCGTTCGCGAGTCAGCCGGCATGCTGCCCGGTGTCGGGCCGCCGACGTCCGCGTGATGGGCCCGGCTGGCGGCAAAGCCGAGCAATGAGTTGCCGGCGGCGTCGAACAGCGGTGAGATCAAAGTGATGTCGGGCAGGTGCGTCCCGCCCTCGAATGGATCGTTGAGGATCCACAGCGCCCCGGGGCGCTGTTCGAGGCCCAAAACGGCCTCGACCGCCGCCGGCATCGAGCCCAGGTGCACCGGGATGTGCTCGGCCTGCATGACCAGCTCGCCGCCGGCATCGAAGAGCGCCGTCGAGCAGTCCTGCCGCTCCTTGATGTTGGCCGAGTGGGCCGAGCGGATCAGGACGGCGCCCATCTCGTCGCAGATCGAGCGCAGGGCTCCACCGAGTACCTGCAGGTCGATCGGATCGATGCTCACCGGGCTCCGCCTGCTCCCGCGCTCGCATCGATGCTCCCGCGGCCGTCGACTTCGGCGCTCCAGCCCGGCGGCAGCACGAAGGTGGTCTGGGGCAGCTCGACCACGAGCGGCCCCTCGAGCTCGCTGCCACTCGCCGGCTCTCCAATCAGCACCTCCGTGTCAACCCACTCGCCCCCGAAGCGGGCGCGGCGCCGGGCATGCTCAACACCTTCGGTGGAGGCGGGGGAGGGGTCGTGCCGAGCCGCCGGTTCGGAGACCGCGAGCCGGATGCCCACCAGCTCGACCTCGCCTTCACTGTCGCGGTAGCCGTAGCGACGCTCGTGCGCCGTTTCGAAGTCCTCGATCAGGGCCGCGGGTTCAGGCTCCGGCCCGTGACCGGAGACCTCGAGCTCAAAGGACTGACCCCGGTAGCGCAGCTCGTAGGTGACCTCGAGAGCCTGTTCGGCGCCGAGTCCGGCCGCCGCCTGCCGCCGCATGCCCTCGACCTCGGTGGCGATCGCCGCAGTCGTGAGCTGGTCCCCGGCCAACTGGGCCGTGCGGGCGACGTCATGGCGGCGCGCGCCCGCGATCAGGCCGAGGGCGGAAAGCACTCCGCCGGCACGCGGGCTGAGTACCCGGCCGATGCCGAGCTCTGCCGCGATCGCGCAGGCATGCATCGCCCCGGCGCCACCGAAGGCGATGAGCGCGTGTGTGCGAGGATCGATCCCGCGTTCGACGGTGACCACTCGGAGCGCCCGGACCATCTCCTGGTTGGTCAGGCGGAGGATGCCCTCCGCGGTCTCAACGGGACCGAGCCCGATGGCGTCGGCGAGCTCGCCGACTGCGGTCTCGGCCGCCTCCCGGTCCAGCTCGACCCCGCCTGCCAGCCGGCCGCGCTCGCCGAGGTAGCCGAGGAGCAGGTTGGCGTCGGTGACCGTCGGCTCGCCGCCTCCCCGCCCGTAACAAGCGGGCCCGGGGTCCGATCCGGCCGAGCGGGGCCCGACCTGTAGCGCCCCGCCGCTGTCGCAGGAGGCGATCGATCCGCCCCCGGCTCCGACCGTGTGCACGTCGACCATGGGTAGCTGGATCGGCCGGCCCCCGAGCGAGCGGCCGGCGGTGCGGCTCACGGCTCCCGATTCGACCACGCAGACGTCGCAGGAGGTTCCTCCCATATCGAAGCCGAGCGCATCGTCGATGCCTGTGAGCCGCGCGAGCATCGCGGCGCCGACCGCGCCGCCCGCGGGCCCCGAGAGCACCGACCACGCGGCTCCGCGGCGGGCTACCTCGAGCGCGACCACGCCGCCGGAGGAACGCATGACGTACGGCTCCGGCAGACCCTCCGAGGAGGCCCGCTCGCTGAGCCGGCCGAGGTAGCGGCTGAGCAGCGGCGCGAGGTAGGCATCGATCACGGTCGTCGAGCAGCGCTCGTACTCACGCATCCGGGGCAGGACCTCCGAGGAGACGCTCACCGCGAGCTCCGGGTGCGCGGAGCGGAGGGTGGCGGCGAGGCGCGCCTCGTGGCTGTCGTCGAGGTAGGAGAACAACAGGCAGATGGCTACGGCCCGGCAGTCGAGCGAACCGACCGTCTCAACTACCCGTTCGATCTCGGCCTCGCTGAGCGGCTCGACCACGCCGTCCGGCCCGATCCGCTCGCGCACGCCGACCCGCAGGTCCGGGTCGGCGAGCGGTGCGGGGCGGTCTTCGCAGAGCCGGTAGAGGCCGGGGCGATCCTGGCGGGCGATCTCGAGCAGGTCGGTAAAGCCCTCGGTCGCGAGCAGCGCCGTCGGGGCGCCGCGCCGCTCGAGCAGCGCGTTTGTGCCCACGGTCATGCCGTGGCTGAACGACTCCACCTCGCCGGCCTCCGCCCCTGCGTTCTCGAGGACCGCGCGCACCGCGTCGATCACGCCGGAGGACTGGTCGTCGGGCGTGGTCGGTGCCTTGGCCGTGTGGACCAGGCCGTCAGCGAGCAGCACCGCATCGGTGAAGGTCCCGCCGACATCCACTCCGAGCTGCATCAAGGCCATTAAAAGCAGAGGGGCCGCGAATTGCTCCGCGGCCCCTCCTTCGCCCTTCGGCTCTAGGTGCTGGCGGCCCTCAGGCGACGGCGACCGGCTGTAGCGCGCCGCCCGAGATCGACAGGGTTTCCTCGAGGTGCTTGTGGGAGGGGCAGTAGTCGCGGCCCGGCAGCGGCTCGCGCTGGCAGGGAGTGCCCCTGCGCGTGTGGGCGCGGCACTCGCGGTTGCCTTCGACGAGCAACTGGTCGGTCGGAGTCGTCTCCAGGTAGCGGATCGCGAGCCGGACGTTGGTGTCGATCACGTGGTGGACCCGCATCTGCTCGCTGATGGGGAAGCAGCAACGGATCTCGTCGAACAGGGTCTTGGTCGGCTTCGCGAAGTAGCGGCGGTCGTTGAGCAAGCGCTGCATCGTGGTTTCGCAGGCGTCGAGAACCCTCTGCCTGCTCTGGCCGCACCCGTCGGACTCGACGATGAGCGGCGAAAGCTCCCTATAGATAGAACGGCTGAACTGGTACACGGTTGGAAAACACACCCTCTCCAAGTCGGTTTCGAGACGCGGTCGGCGGCAACGACCGAACTGGTTACAGTCTCTCCGCGGTGTGTGAAGCCACAAGGGTTGAATGTTGAGATTGGATTAAGCGGCGTGCCTGCTGATGCGCGAAATCAGCGCTCAGCAGGGAGTGACCGCTCTGGCTCAGGCGAACGAGCCGACACGCACGGTGCCGTCCGGGTCCACGTGCGTGTGCAACGCATCGAGGAACGGGTCCCGGGCCGGATGGTCCGCCCGCCTGTGGGCGCCGCGCGACTCACGGCGGGCCAGGGCGGAGGCGCCGATCATGCGGGCCAGGGGGTAGGGGTCGTCCAGGAGTTGTTCGAGGCCCTCTGCCTCGCGAAGCGGCCCGGCCAGCTCCCAGAGCCGTCGCCGGGTGCGCGCTGTGGGTGGCTCGAAGGCCGGCCCGGTTTCGAGGTCGGGCGCCGGTGCCGGGGCACCGGCGGCCGTCGCGGATGCCCGCGCCGCCGCTCTGGTTCCGAACACGAAGCATTCGCTCAGGGAGTTCGAAGCGAGCCGGTTGGCGCCATGCAGGCCCGTGTAGGCGCATTCGCCGACGGCGAACAACCCGGCGACCCCCGTCGATCCGTCCAGATCGGTGCGCACACCGCCGATCAGATAATGCGCTGCGGGCGCCACCGGAACCAGCTCCGAGGCGGGATCGAAGCCGGCGTCGACGAGCATCGCCGCAATCGATGGAAAGCGCTCCAGCGGGACCGAGCGCAGGTCGAGGTCGACCGTCTCGGTTCCGTCGGCCTCGATCCGGTCGAGAATCGCAGCAGTCACCTGATCACGCGGCGCGAGTTCGTCCGTGAAGCGGCGGCCGGCGCTGTCGAGCAGGACCGCGCCCTCACCGCGCACGGCCTCGGTGATCAGGCGCCCATCCAGCGGGTGCCCGGGTGCGGCCAGTGCGGTGGGATGGAACTGACAGAGCTCCAGCCCACCCAGCGCAGCGCCGGCCTGGTGCGCCAGCACGGCACCCGCTCCGATCGCTCCCCAGGGGTTTGTGGTGCGGCTCCAGAGCGCCGCGCCGCCGCCCGTGGCGAGAATCGTCGATCCCGCGAGCAGTCTTCCGGCGTCGGTCTCGAGCCCGGAGCAGACGGCCCCGTCGCTGAGCAGGCTGAGTGCCGATGTGCCCTCGAAAAGGGTCACACCATCGGTCGCGGAGACCAGCTCGGCGAGGCGGCCGGTGATCGCCCGCCCGGTCGCAGCGCCGCCCGAGTGGACGATGCGGCGGGCGGAGTGGCCGCCCTCCAGCGCCAGCTCCAGATTCCCCTCCGCGTCGCGATCGAAGCTCACGCCACGCTCCATCAGCATTTCGACGGCAGCCGGTGCCTCCTCGACGAGAACCTCCACCGCACGTGGCTCGCAGAGGCCACGGCCCGCGTTGAGCGTGTCCTCCGCGTGGCGGATGGGCGAGTCGTCGCCGGCGATTGCGGCTGCGAGTCCACCCTGGGCCCAAAAGCTCGAACTCTCAGCCAGCGGCTTACGCGAGATCAGCGCGACGCTGACGCCGCGGGCGGCGGCTTCCAGGGTCGCGTGGAGTCCGGCAGCGCCACCGCCGATGACGGCAACGTCGAAGTGCTGGTCCGCTGAGTGCGATGCAGAGGCCAAGTGGCCGGGTACGGTACCCGTACTGACGTGGGTCTCTACTTCCGCCATCCCTCATCGCTGCTGCACGAGACCGGTTCCCATCCGGAATGCCCGGACCGGATCCGGGCGATCGAGCGCGCTCTCGACGACGCGGGCTGGGCCGGGCTCGAGCTACGCGAGGCGCAACCGGCCGACCGGGCCCAGCTCGAACTCGTCCACACCGCCGCGCACATCGAGAGGATCGAGGCGTTCTGCCGCTCCGGTGGCGGCATGCTCGACATGGACACGATTGCCGTCGAAGCCTCCTGGGACGCGGCCTTGCGCGCGGCCGGCGGCGCGAGCCAGGGGGCCGCGGCCGTGCTCGGTGGGGAGGCGCCGTTCGCGGTCTCGGGCATGCGCCCGCCCGGGCACCACGCGGAGTCCGACCGGGCGATGGGCTTCTGCCTGTTCAACTCGGTGGCGGTGGCGGCTGCCTCGGCGATCGACTCGGGTGCTGCCCGCCGGGTACTGATCCTCGACTGGGACGTGCACCACGGCAACGGCACCGCCCAAATCTTCGCGGCCCGCGACGACGTGCTCTACATCAGCATTCATCAGAGCCCGCTCTATCCCGGCACCGGGCATCCCCGCGAGATCGGCACTGGGGCGGGGGAGGGCTACACCGTCAACCTCCCCGTCCCGGCCGGGGCGGACGGCCCCCTGTTCCTCTCTCTCGTTCAACACGTCGTGGCGCCCATCGCACGCGAGTTCAGCCCCGATCTGCTGGCGATCTCGGCCGGCTTCGACGCCCACGCCGACGATCCGCTCGCCGATTGCGAGCTCCTCGATTCTGACTACGCGCAGATGACGGCCTCGATGCGCGCGCTCGGGACCGAGCTCGGCGCACCGCTTCTGATCTGCCTGGAGGGTGGCTACGAGCTGGATGCGCTCGGTCGCTCGATGCTGGCCACGGTGCGCGCGGCGGGCGACAGCCTCGCGCCTGCGGTGGCACCGCTCTCACCTTCAGCCGCGGCCCGGGATCACTTCCGGGGTCGCTGGCGGACTCTCGCCGCCAACTGAGCGTCAGTCGACGAGGCGGCCACCGATCTCGTCGAGGAACGAGCGCGGGAAGCCCGGAACCTCCTCGAGCGAGGCGACGCCGCTCAGACCGCGCTCATCGCGGTAGCGCAGCACGCGCTTCGCCTGCGTCACCGACATGCCGATCCTGCGGAGCTGCTCAAAGCTCGCGGTCGCGAGGCTGATCGCGTCGTCTGCCGGCTCGTCCGCCACCGGGGCACGCTCCGCGAATGCCTCGGGCTCGGCTTCTTCGTGGCCCTCGGACACAAACTCGGGCTCGGGCTCGGGTTCGGTCAACAGCACCTCGGGCTCGGGCTCGGGCTCGAGCGGCGCCTCGGAAAAGTCCTCAGCGTCGGCGTCCCTCGCGGCTGCGGCGATGACGGCGTCCTGCTCGCTCGTGTTCGGTAGACGGGTCGCCCGCGCCGCCTCGGCGGCCGCGTCGGCCTGACCGGCAACGCCCCCGATTCGCTCGGCGGCGGCCCTGAACCGTTCCTCGCGTTCGCGTTCGCTCGAGAGCTGCTCGCGATCGCGCTCGCCGGCAGCCATGGCTTTCGCTTCCCTTAGCTCGTGCTCGGCCTCCTCAAGCACGCGCTTCATCGAGACGATTTCGGCCTCGAGGTCGCGACGCTGATCCGCAAAGTCCGATTCTGCCTCAGCGAGCCGCTGTCCGGCCTGGCTGCCGAGGTCCGCCCGGAGCTGCTCGAGCTCAGCTACGTGCTGCTGCTGAGCATCCGCGAGTTGCTCTTCCGCCTCCCGCCGGAGTCGCTTCTCGGTCTCGCCGGCGCTCTCCTCGCGGGCGCTGGCAACGCTCTGCTCGAGCCCCGCGGACGCTTCACGGACGCCCTCCTTGCGCAACGCCTTGGACTGTCCGCGGAGCCAGTCCGCCGCCGCCGCGCGCGCATCCGTCACGGTGCCGGCGCTCACGCCCTCGGACTCGCGGACTCTCGCCTCCGCCTCCTGGGCCTTGTGCTCGGCGCCGGCGACGGCCTCCGTGCGCTCGGCGCGCTCGCGATCGAGTTCGGCGCGCAGTTCCCGAAGCTCAGCGTCACTCGCCTCGCGCGCCTCGCGCAGTGCGACCTCGAGCCGGTCCTCGGCGGCCCGCTCGGAGCGCTCCCGCTCACTGCTCGCAATTCGATCGCGCTCGCTGTCGAACTCCGCCCTGAGCTCTTGCTGAGTCTCGCCGCGGGCCGCCGCCGCGGCGGCCTCGATGCGGGCGTCGATATCGGTGCTAGCGGCCTCGATCTCGGCCCGGGAGCGTTCCTCGGCTTCCCCGACCCGCTTCGCCGCCTCGTTCTTCTCGCGCTCCAGATCTTCGCTGCGCCTCTGTAGCTCCACCTCGCGTTCGGCCGCCTTCGCCTCGGCCTCGGCCGTGGCATTCTCAATCGCGCGTTTCTCGACCAGCTCGCGGTGCTCGACCGCTTCTGTGGCCAGGCGCTTCGCCTCATCGGCGAGCCGCCGCTCCGCCGCGCCGACCCGCTGAGCGGCCTCGACCGCGCGCTCCTCGATCAGGGTGAGGCGTCGGTCGGAGTCCTCCACCAGTCGGACCTTCTCCTCGCGCTCACGCTCGAGCTCCCGCTCACGCTCCTCGAGCTTCTCGGCAAAGCGCTCCTCGGCGGCCTTGCGGGCGACGCTGATCTCGGTTCGCGTGCGCTCCTCGGCCTCGGTCCTGATCCGCTCGACCTTCTCGTTCAGCTCACGCTCCGCTTCCGAGCGCGCCCGCTCGAGCATCTCCTGCTCACGCGAACTGGACGAGCGCTCCATCGCGGCCTCGATCTCGGCCCTTGCCTGGGCCCGGGCCTCTGTGATGCGCTCCTCCGCCTCCGCCTCCGCCTGCTCGACGGCCTCCTTGCGCGCCTCGGCGACGGCGGCGCTGAGGCGCTCTCCCGATTCATCCCGGAGCAGATCGAGCTCCCGCTGAAGGCCCTCCGTCTCCGTCTCGATCAGCTTCTCGACGTCAGCCCGCCCGCCACGTTCGGCCGCCGTGCGGGCCTGCTCGGCAGCGGTCGCCCTGGATTCGGCCTGCTCGAGCCGCTCGAGAGCCTCGCGCAGCGCGACGGTCGCGGCCTCCCGCTCGCGGCGTTCGACGGCCAGCGCCTCGGCTCCGCCCGCCTCGGCTTCCTTGCCCGCCTCGCGGGCCCTCTCGGCCGCTCGCCGCTCGCCTTCCTGCTCGAGCCTCTCGGCCTGCTCCCGCAGCCGCTGTTCGGCTTCTGCCCGTACCGCTGCCTCCGTTTCGGCGCGCACCCTCTGCACTTCGGCCTTGACGCGCTCACGAGCCTCGTTCTTCAGCGACGCAACCTGTCGCTTGAGCCACTCGGAGGCAGCGGCTCGCGCTGAGGCCTCGATCTTCTCGCGGTCCACCTGAAGCTTCTCGACGCGACTCTCCGCCTCGGCCGCTCGCGCCTCCGCCTGCTCGAGTTGCTCGCGCAACTCGTCGCTGGCCTCACCGGCGTTGCTACGTGCCCGCTCGAGGTCCTCCTCGAGGGCGAGGATCTCCTCCATCGCCCGCATCTCAGCCCGCTGGGCCGCCTGGTCGGCCGCAATCCTGATCCGTTCGCCGGTGTCGCCTTTGCGCGGCCGGTTGAACGAGCGCGATCGCTCCTCGTTCTCGGGGCTGGGGGCGGGCTCGAACTCGTCCGTGGACGACAGCTTCGGGGAAGGGGGTCTGACACTTTCGTCGACCGCGGCGGAGTCGTTCTCGCCTCCGGCGCTGGGAGGCGCCGGTGCTGCCTGTGCCCACTCGCCTGTCTCGGAGCCGGAAAATTCCTCGCTGTCGGAGATCGGCGCGGGAGGCGTCTCGGCCTCCTCGGTGCGCTCGTCGTCGGACTCATCGGGATCTTCGGAGCCGGCGTCGCCCTTGGAGCCGGTCGCGCCCTCCTCCATCACGTCCTGCTCCTCGCGCGAAATCGGCGGCGGCGGAGCGACCTCCGGTGACCAGTCCTCGTCGGACTCGGGCCCGGCGCCGGCGAGATGCTCGGCATCGAAGATCGCCGTCTGCGGCTCCCGCTCGGCCTTGTCAGTTGTGTCGCGGTCCTTGTTGCGACCGAATATGCGTCTGCGTCGTGCCATCAGCCGAGGCAGGTTAGTGGCTTGCCGGTCGAGGTCGGGTGATGGGCGCCGAGTCCGGTCCAAGTCGCTCGCCGGAAGGCAGATTCGGCCCCCGGATGTGCGCCAATCCTGACCTCTGCGTCTTGTTCGGTCAGCCGCCCCGGCCCAGGATCGAAGTGTCAAACGAAATCGCCGGCGAGGCCGGAGAAGGATGGAGAGATGAACGAGAAGCTTGGATACCTGGGAGCCTGGCTGACGGTTGCGGTCGGCGGCGCCGAGGATCGCCTGCGGCGAGTGGGCGGACCCGGCAGCACACGCGGCCAGGGCACGGTTGAGTACGTCGGCCTGGTGCTCCTGGTCGCCGTGATGATGGGCGGCATGATCGCTGCCGTTGGCGGAGTCAACAGCCTCCCGGGCAAGGAACTGGCCGAGGCAATCACCAAGAAGATCGTTGAGGCGGTCAAGAAGGTGACATTCGCCTGAGCGGGCGTGGGGGTCGGGTGGCCGCCGGACCCCGACCCGCCGACCCGCAGCCGATCGCCGCCCTTGCCGCTGGGGCGACCCCACCTCCGCCCGGTCTGAGAGACTGGCCCTCGATGCCAAAGCGTAGCTACGAGCGAACCAACTCCGAGCCCCGGCCGATCTCGATCGAGCCCGGTTTTGTGCGGACCGCGGACGGCTCCGCATTGATCTCGATCGGCGAGACCCGCGTGATCTGCACGGCCTCGATCGGTGATTCCGTGCCCCGTTGGCTCAAGGGCAAGGGCAGTGGCTGGGTGACGGCCGAGTACGCGATGCTTCCCGCCTCCACCGGCGAGCGCAAGGAGCGGGACTCCAAGAAGGGCCGCCCGGATGGGCGCTCCACCGAGATCCAGCGGTTGATCGGTCGCTCCCTGAGGGGGGTCGTCGACTTCGAAGCGCTCGGCGAGCGCGCGGTTTACGTCGATTGCGACGTGCTGCAGGCCGACGGCGGTACCCGCTGCGCCGCGATCACCGGCGGCTTCGTCGCGCTGCACCTCGCCCTCGCCGCGGCGGTGGAGGCCGGCGAGTTGAAGGCCCTTCCGTTCACCGGGTCGGTCGCCGCGATCAGCGTCGGCATGGTCGCGGGCGAGGCGCTCTGCGACCTCGACTATCCCGAGGACTCGACTGCCGAGGTCGACGCAAACGTCGTGATGACCGGTGACGGCGGACTCGTCGAGGTGCAGGCGACCGCGGAGCGCACCCCGCTCTCCCGGGCTTCGCTGGACGAGTTGCTTGGCCTCGCCGAGAGCGGCATCGAATTACTCCGGGAAGCCCAGAAGCGGGCTGTCGGCGAAGGATGAACGACGGTCGCCGGCCGCTTGTGGTCGCGACCCGCAACGAGCACAAGCTCGAGGAGCTTCGCTCGATACTCACCGGCTTCGAACTCCTGCCGTTGCCCGACGAGGTCGAGTTGCCGCCGGAGGACGGGGACACCTTCGCCGCCAACGCGGTGGGTAAGGCCCGGGCGGCCAGCGCCGCCACCGGCCTCGAGGCGGTCGCTGACGACTCCGGCATTGCCGCCTCGGCCCTCGGCGGGCGACCTGGAGTGCGTTCCGCCCGCTTCGCCGGTGAGGACGCCACCGACGAGGAGAATCTGACCCTGTTGCTCGAGGAGGTCGCCGGGATGGAGGATCGCGCTGTCGCTTATGTCTGTGCGATGGCCTTCACCTCACCCGAGGGGACCGAGGTGATCCGCGAGGCCCGTTGCGAGGGCCGCTTGGCAGAGGATCCACGCGGAGACGGCGGCTTCGGCTACGACCCCGCCTTCGTACCCGAGGACACCGGCCCCGGCGACCTGCGCACGATGGCGGAGCTCGATCCCGCCGAAAAGCACGCGATCAGCCATCGCGGTCGCGCCGCGCGGGCACTGGCGGAAGCGATCGGAGCGGCATCGTGATTCCCGGCAAGGCGGGGGCTGCGTTGCTCTCGATCGTCTCCAACAGCATCCTCATCGTGCTCAAGCTCGGTGCCGGTGTGCTCACCGGCTCCATCGCGATCCTCACGGAGGCAATTCACTCCTCGATCGATCTGCTCGCATCGATCGTCGCCTTCGTCTCCGTTCGCAAGGCAGACGAGCCAGCCGACGAGGACCATCCCTACGGCCACGAAAAGGCCGAGAACGTTGCCGCGGGCGCTGAGGCGATGCTGATTCTCGTCGGAGCAGGAATCGTCGCCTTCGAGGCGATTCGCCGGATCGCCTCCCGCTCCGAGGTCGAGCACATCGGGGTCGGCATCGCTGTGATTGCCTTCTCGGCTCTCGCCAACCTGCTCGTCTCGGGCTTCCTCTTCCGCCGCGCCGCCACGCACGACTCGCCCGCCCTCGAAGGTGATGCCGTGCACCTGCGGGCTGACGCCGGGACCTCTCTGGGTGTGCTCGCCGGGCTGCTTCTGGTCGAGATCACGGGCGACCCGATCTTCGATTCGCTGGCGGCCCTGGGCGTTGCGGCCGCGATCGTAGTCGCCGGCGTAAAGCTGCTGATGCGCTCCGGCCGCGTGCTGATGGACGAGACCCTCCCGGCCGCTGAACTGGATCAGATCGAGGCCGCGATAACAACGGCCCGTCCCGCCGAGATGGCCGGCTACCACAAGTTGCGCGCCCGCCGGGCGGGCGCCCGGCGCCACATCGATCTGCACGTGCAGTTCCGTCGCGGGACCTCGTTGGAGCTCGCCCATTCGCGGGCGCACGAGTTGCGCGACGCGATCGAGGTCGCCTTTCCTGCGGCGGAGGTGCTGATCCACGTCGAGCCGGAGACTTCGGTCCTACCGGAGCCCGGTGCCCCGACGACTCTCCGGCACGGCTGAACCCCCAGCGGGTCGTTCAGAGGTTGACCGCCGCCGCCGCCGCAACGGCCGCGACGGTGATCGCATAGCCGGTGTAGCCGTTGATCGCGAACAGCAGCACCGCGAGCGCGCAGGCGATGATCACGGCGATCCATGATGTCCGTCCAACTTCCACGACCCCTATCTTTGCGGAGATGCCAGCCGGATCACGATCAGACGCCCCGAGCGCAGCCGCAGCCGCGCCCGAGCAGGTGCTCGAGGCCCGCAGCGGGCTCGACGCACTGCTCTCCTCATCGGCCGAGATCCGTGCCGCCGCCGTGCTCACCGTCGCCGGAGAGCAGCTTGCGTCCACCGACGGCAGGAACTGGAGCGAGGCGGCCCGCGAGCTCTGGAAGGCCGCCGGGGCTGCCGGCGACTTGCCCGTCACTCAGATCCATGTCGCCGAGGAGGCCGGGGAGATTTTCGCTGTGAGCGACGGGAATATGTGGGCATTGGCGACGACCGATCGCTTCAGTCTCGCCTCGCTCACCTTCTGTGACCTCCGGGCGCTGCTCCGCGGGATTCCCCGCGTCGGGGAGGCTTGATGCAGAAGCCGTCCCGTTTCCTGCTCGACCGCATGACCTCATATGCGGAGGAAGGCGGAGCGTTCCTGCGCCGCCGGCGCCTACGCAGCCGGCCCTTCGCCCGCGTATGGCGGGAGGACGGGTCGATCGTCGCGAGCGAGCGGACTGAACCGGACGCCGAGCAGCTGTTTGCGGCAGCAGCGCGCCTCCTGGAACCCACGTCTCCCGACTGAGCCCGCCATCACCTGGTCCGCGCACCGCTTTGGACGAGGCACTGCGCGCTGATCCGGAGTTGGCTCGCTTGCTGTGCTCCGCCGAACGGCCCGCCGCCACGGTCCCACCCGCCCTGGAGCCGGCGGTGCATGGAGACCCTGAAGGGGGGGGCGCGGGCCTGGCGGCCGGGGTTAGTGGGGCGAATCGCGTTGCACGCGCAGCGCCCGGCCCACAGGAGTGAAACTGAACATGAACCCCGCAGCCAGGTTGATCGTCCCCTTGCTACTCGCGGCAACGGCACTGCTTTGTGTAGCTGCGCCGGCTGGGGCGGGCGAGTACGAGTTGCTCGAGTGCGACCCGCTGAACCGGGCGACCGCCGAGGCGAAGTTCGATCGCAGCAACGGCGGTGACTACGCGTTCGGCAAGCACTGCACCGACCCCTCGCAGGGCGGCGTGCTGCAGATCCGCAGTATCACGAGCGCCCCGCGCGGACATTCGGGCGCGATTCGCTGGCTCGCGGCCACCGACACTCAACTCACCGGCGTATCGCTGCAGGCGGGGTTGCGCCGCGACTCGGGACATCGGGCGCGGCTCGGCTTCATCAACGCCTCCGGGGCCGAGGCGGGCAGAGTCGGGACCGGGGCCGATGAGCCCGGCGGCTTGCGCAACTTTTCCGGCCGGCAGACCAATGGTCGCGCCGGGTTCGAGGCGGTGCTGGTCTGTGGGGACGAGCGCTGTCCGCAGTCCGATCAGGCCCGGGTCGAGGTGCGCTCCGTGCGCCTCACTCTTGCCGACGATCGCGCGCCGGCCGCCGCGCTCGCCGGGAGCCTCCTGGAGCCGGGCTGGGTGCGTGGCGGGCGGGTCCTCGCCATTGATGCAACCGACCGCGGCTCAGGCGTGCGCCGGCTGACGACCACCGTCGGCGGCAAGAGCGTCGCGCCCGGCGGGACGCTGCCCTGCGCCACGATCAAGGGCGGCCCGCTGGCCGCGGCGGCGCAGCCCTGTGAGCTGAGCCGCAGCCTCGAGGCCACGCTGGCCACGACGGCAGCGCCCTTCCACAACGGTGCCAATCAGCTCAGCGTCTGCGTTCGCGACTTCGGCCCCGATGGGAACGAGACCTGCGAGAAGCGCAGCGTCAACGTCGACAACCTTGCGCCCACCGCCGCGCTGCGCGACCCGAGCAAAGAGGACCCGGAGTTGATCCGGGCCGGCCTCGGCGATCGCCACTCGGGCGTAGCCGCTGCGACGATCTCCTTCCAGCGCGCGGCGGGCGGCTCCTGGCGCGCGCTGCCGACGAGGCTCGATGGCTCGGATACGGCCCTCGCGAGGGTTGACTCCTCCTCGGTGCCGCGCGGGCGCTACCGCTTCCGTGTCGAGGTCGCCGATCGCGCGGGCAACGTGACCATAACCACGCGCCGGGCAGACCGGTCCGAGTTGCTCCTCGACTTCCCGTTGCGCGAGCGGACCCGGCTTCGCAGCCGTCTGGCGCCGGGCGGCAAGCGCTACGCCTATGGCAGCCGCCCGGTGGTCTCGGGACGGCTGGGCGGGCCCGTGACCAAGGGCAGCCGCTCCGGGAAGGGCAGAGGTCTGGCCCGCGAGTCGGTTGAGGTCGTCGAACACATGGAGCCCGGCTCCAGGCAGGCGACGCGTGTGCGCCGTGCGCGCACCGATGCTCGCGGCCGCTTCCGGGTCCGCCTGGCGCCCGGGCCCTCACGGAGGGTCGAGGTCCGGTACGCGGGTTCGCGTCGCTACCTGCCGGCGTCCGCCGGGCGGCGGAAGGTCGCGGTGCTCGGTAGCGCCCGGCTGAAGCTGAATCGCAAGCGGGTCAGGGCGGGCAAGCGGGTTCGCTTCCGGGGCTTCGTCGGCCGGGCCGGCGCGCGGATCCCGGCGCGCGGCAAGGTGGTCGAGCTCCAGGTCCGTGAGCGCGGCAGCAAGCGCTTCCGGACCGTGCGCCAGGCGCTGCACACCGACGCCAATGGACGGGTGCGAACGAGTTACTCGTTCGATCGCTTCTACGCGCGTCCGGCGCTGTTCGAATTCCGTCTCCGGGTGACACCGCAGGCGCTGTGGCCCTACCGGGCTCCGACCCACTCGAAGCCGCGACGCCTACGCGTGATCCCGCGCTAGCGGCCCGGAGCGGCGCAGCTCAGAGGTTGTAGCGGCCGAGGTCGGCCTCCAGCCGGGCCTCGTCGCCGGCGGCGGGATCGGGCGGCGGCGCAGCGCTCGCGCCCGGCCCGCCGCTGTTGCGGCCCTCACGCCGCCAGCGCCGCGCGCCGATAGCGACCGCCATAGCCCCGAGCAGCAGCCCGAGAGCCGGCACGATCCAGGCCGCGAGGTCGAAGCCGCTGGATTCCGGGGTGGCCAGAACCTCGGGTCCGTACTCGGCGACGAGCGCGTCCTTGATCTCCTGCTTGCTCATGCCCTCGACGATCCGCCGCTGGATGAAGGCGCGCTCGGCATTGGCCTGCGGCGACTCCGAGAGTCCGAGCAACGTGCCGCAGATCGGGCACATCACCTCATCCTCGATGTCGGGAAGCGTCGCGTCGCTGCTCCCGCCGGGCACCTGGGCGGCCGCGTGGGGTGCCACCGCCAGCAGCAGTGCTGCAAGCAGCGTCAGCAGAGAGGCAGTGCTCGTGCGCGGTCGCCTTCTCACGCGCCGGCCCCGCCGTTGGCCTCGATCAGGGGGGTGACGTTCTGCTCGAGGTAGGCCTCGTCCACAGGGCCCCGGCGGATCAGTGCGAGGTTCCCCTCAGGATCCACGAGGAAGCTCTCGGGCAGCGCGACACTGCCGAAGGAATCGCTCAGCGAGCCGTCCCCGTCGTGCAGCATCTCCCAGGTCAGGCCGTTGTCGGCGATGAACTGCTCGGCGTCCTCGGTCAGGTCGCGCGTGTTGACGCCGAGCACCACCACGTCGCCATTGTGCGCCTGCGAGTACTCCTCGATCGCGGGCGACTCGAGCTCGCAGGGCTTGCACCACGAGGCCCAGAAGTTGACCAGCACCCACTGGCCCCGGTAGTCGGCGATCGACGCCGTTTCCTCGCCACCGAGTCGCTCGATCTCCGCGTCCGGGGTCGGCTCGCCGACGGCGATCGTCGCGCTGCCGTTGGCGATCATGCCGAAGCCGAGCAGTCCGACGACGGCGAGGGCCAAGAGCACGAAGATGAAGGAGCGGTTACCCATCGGCACGGAAGGTTAGGGAGCGGGCCGCGGCGCCCCGGCCGCGCCGGGATAGAATCGGCCTCCAGAGAAGTCTGCGGACGTAGCTCACCTGGTAGAGCGCGAGCTTCCCAAGCTCGAGGTAGCGGGTTCGAGTCCCGTCGTCCGCTTCGAGAACACGGGAGGCGCGATGGCCTACGACGAAGCATTGGGAGAGCGGACGCGCGATCTGCTGAGCGTGCGCGAGGGGCTCAGCGAGCGCAAGATGTTCGGCGGTCTGGCCTTCATGATCGCCGGCAACATGGCCAGCGGGGAAGAGCTGAGCGGCAGCGATCGTCTCGGGTCTATCTGCTGACGCGGAGACCGAAACGCCTAGTCAAGGTCTTGCGATCGGAGGGTACCCTCACCGTGACCTTGTACCGGCCAGGCTTGGCGCGCCCGTCTTCGTTGCTGTAGCCGCTCCAGGCGCCGACCAGCTTGCCCGGGCTCCGCACGCAACGGCTGCGCAGAGTCTTGATCGTCTTGTTGTCGCGCTCGACCTTGATGATCACCCGGGCCGGCTGCGCGAGCTTGACCGAGACGAGAGCGCGGCGCTTGCCGCGAACGAGCCGCCGAGTTTCGCGCTCGACGCGGTCGACGATCGGCCCGGACTCGCTCTTGACCGTGAACTTCTTTGTCGTGCGTTTCCACCCCGACTTGATCTGTGCCCGGGCCGTACCGGGGCAGCGGCCGACGAATTTGCCCGAGGTCGACTGGCGCTTGGGGTTGGCTCGTGGGTCCTCCTGCTTGGCGGGCACCGGGCGGATCACCCGCTGGCTCTTGGAGGTCCAGATATAGGCGGGGGTTGGCAGTGTGTCCCCGTTGGAGGCGCTGCGGTCGGGCTCGCGAAGCTCGAGCTTGACGTCAGGGCCCGCCCGGGTCGGTTGCTGGCCGACCGCGCCGAGCTGCGCTCGCTCGCCTACTCTGATCGACTTCGGCCCGTCGACCTCCAACGGCCCGCGTGCGAACACGGGGACGTTGTCGGTGTAGGCGACCTCGCCGTCTTCGACGTCGATCAGACGGTAGCCGTGCCAGTAGCCCGAGTCGACCCCGGTCTCCTCGGCGGAGCCGACGTAGACCTCGCCGCCGGCGCCACCGTCGGTGTAGTAGGGGACCCCGCCTACGCCGACGTACTGCCACTGGCCTTTGATGTGGCCGAGGAAGACCCCGTCGATGCCTGCGGCGGCCGCGTTCTGCTCGAACAGCTGGTTGTCGGGCGACGAGCCCTCACCCATCGTGTGGGGGAGGGGGGTCGGCTGAGTGTGGCCAGGCCGATCGTCCTGGGTCGGCATGTGCATGACGACGAACGCGAGGCGCCCCTCACTGTCGGCCTCAGCTGCGGCTGAGGCCATGAACTCGTACTGGCCCGAGTTGCCCTCGGCGTCGGGAAACGGTGGGTTCTGCAGGGGGTCGCAGTTGATGATGCTGAAGCAGGAGTTGTCAAGGAAGATCCAGCGGACCGGGCCGTAGTCGACGAAGTAGTGGGAGGAGGCGCCATCCGGATCGCCGGCGGGCCGTCTCGAAGGGGTGATTGCCGGGTCGTCGTAGCCGGGCGCGTCGCCGAACGGATAGGGTCGGTCGGCGAATACGTCCATGTAGTTCTGCAGCGAGCCGGTCGGATCGATCCCGTCGGGGAAGCCCGGTTTCGCGGTTCGATCATGGTTACCTACGCCTGGGAAGAAAGGGACCCCGGCGTCGTCGTAGGCAGACATCAGCCGCTTCCACTCGCTCAGAGTCTCGACCAGGCCGTTGTGGTCCTTGTCTCCGGACATGGTCACCAGCGCCGGGTCAAAGGCGATCGTGTCATCGATCACCCGAGTCAAGATCCGGGTGCCGTCCGCATCGTCGAAGTGCTCTTCCCCGTAGTGCGCGAACAGGAAACCGTCGGGAATCGGAGGCCACGGCGCCTGTGCCCGACCGCCTCCCGCGCCGGCGCCGGCGGGCGCGATGAGTGCCAGTCCTGCGAGCAGCAGGAGCAGAGCGGTCCGCAGGGTCGCCCGCGTCGCTTGTCTCGGTGTGGTCGTGCTCACCGAACGATTCATAGCAGCGCCAGGCCGCGGGTGCGACATGCAGCGTTGAACGGAGACTCGCGGGGAAAGCCGGCGGGCACGAAGGTGACTGCCTAGCCTCGACGTGGCATGGGAACAACCGCGCGCGCCTCCGGACAGAAAAGTCCTACAGTCTGTCGGCCTGAGTCAACCCGTCCTGAGCTTGCGAGTGACGTTGGCGGTGCGCCGCGTCGGAGAGTGAACTACATTTTGTAGGAGATTTGGAAGAGCCGCAAAGATCGCGAGTGCATTTGGGTCGGTCGAGTCGACAGAGGGCGGGGGTGGCAAAGGCTTATCGGCGCAGACGCTGGGCCGCTGCGGCGATCCTCTTCTTCGCGCTGCTCGGGCTCGGCAGGCTGGTGGCGATGGCCACGGGCGGGACCTCGCAGGACTCGACTCCGGTCACGGGCTCGTCATCTCGCCCAGTCCCGACGGATGATCAACAGGCCGTCCTCACGCCGGCTCCCCTCGAGCGCGTAGCGGTCGGGCGTGGTGTCCGCGGCGCAACGGTGGTCCGCGAGGAGGGCTTGGCGACGGGGTCGGTAGTCGTGTTCTTACACGGCTGGCAGGTTGCCGACCCGGGGGACTACCGCGCGTGGATCTCTCATCTGGCTCGGGCGGGCAATGCGGTCATCATGCCTCGCTATCAGAACGCGAGCACGCCCCCCGGCCGCGTGTTTGCAAATGCACTGAGCGGAATCCGCAGTGGCCTGGAGATCGTTGGCGAGCCCGAATCGCTGATCGTCGTCGGGCACTCGGCCGGAGCGGCCCTGGCCGCCGACTACGCAGCCGGTGCGGCTGAGGCCAGGCTCCCCGCACCCGATGCGGTGCTTGGGATCTATCCCGGGCGCGCGATCCTCGGCTACCCGGACGGGATACCGGACGTGGACCCCTCCCAGATCGACTCCGCCACTCGCCTGATCGTCATGTCTTCACCGACCGATGTGATCGTCGGAGAGCAGCCCGCGGAGGAAATGCTTGCCGGGGCTGTCGGGGTGCCGGCCAGCCGCAAGCGCTCGATCTCGGTCGTCTCACCCAAAGCAGGCGATCACTACGCTCCGACCAGGGACAGCCCGGCCTCCCGGCGGGTCTTCTGGAAGAGACTTGATCGCCTCATTGAGCGCGTGCAGCGGCGCGACGGCTAGATCGGCACCGTCCCACGCGCTACTGGCACTGAATGATCGCGGCCGGCTTGTGCAGCTGGCCGATTCCCGCGGAGGCCAGTCCCGGAACGGTGCCGGCTGCGGCCATCACCCCGCCCACGACCAGGATCGCCAGGCCGCCGCTTGACCATCTGGCGATCACACTGGCGCTGCGATGGGGACGCAGGAGAAGCCTCAGGCGGCTCGCGGTATCGGCGCCGGCGAGATGGGCGAGGGCCGTCGACGGCGCTGCGGTGCTGCCGGCGGCCTTGCAGATGGCGCTGGCGAGGGCGAGGGAGTCGCCACCGCGCCGGAGTGCGAACTCGTCGGCGTCGCGCTCGAGGTGAAAGCGGAGTCGCTGGAACGCTTGCCGGCTGCCGGGAATGAAGCGGGCGAAGGCGAGTAGGAGATTGGCGGTCACCAGCAGGTAGCGGTGCCGGCGCACAATGTGGCCGCGCTCGTGCTCGAGGCTGACCGCGAGCTCGGCATCATCGAACTGTGTGAGCGCGCCCACCGAGATCACGATTCGCGGCGCCCGCAGTCCGGCTGCGGCGACCAGCACGTCGGAGCCGTCCACAATCAGACTTTCTCCCGGGCCGGTGCCAACAGCTGAGCGCCGCAGCCAGCCAGCCACAGCCCGGGCTCCGCGCGCGAGGGCCGTTAGCGCCCACAGGCCAGACAGCGTCAGAACGGCGCCGGGCACGAGCAGCGCGGCCTCGCCGAGGCCGTGCCCGGAGACCCCACGGTGAGACGTAAACAGCGGCGTGATCCCATCCAGGCACCAGGCGGTGATCGCCTCGAACAGCTGGGTGGCCGGTAGGTATGAGAGAAGAGCAATAGCGACGATCACGGCCAGCAGGGCACGAAGGGCCAGGACCGCCAACCAGATCGTGGCGCCGGCCGTCGCGGTCAGGCGGCCCTGGGGCAGGATCTCGGGAAGCAACACGGCGAGGAGTATCGCCGCGGCAAGCGGGACCGTCACCGCGGCCCCCCGCTTCTCCTGCTACTCACCTCTTGAGCGATTTCCTCGATCTCGCGGAGGTCGCCGGGGTCGAGCTCACCCAACAGACGGGTGAGCGCGGCCTGCCGCGCACCGGGGGATGCCTTGCTGAGCGTGTCCTGCAGCGAGCGGGACAGGTAGTCGGCCTCCTTGACCCTCGGCGTGTACCGGATCGTCTTGCCGTGGCGGGCCCGCTCGAGTAGGCCGCGCTCGGCGAGCCGGTTGAGCACGGTCTGAGTCGTGGTGTAGGCGCCACGCTGCGATCGGGGTAGCGCCTGCGAGACCTCCTCGACGCTCGCCTCCTCCAAGCGCCACATGACCCGCATGATCGCGAGTTGCAACTCGCCTTGAATATGTATCCGGTCCTTCTGGGTCATCGGCGCTCGCGCCCGAGGCTACCAGCCTCAGGACCCGATACTCGGGAGTCGCGTCCGTCGAGCATGGGGTAACAGCGGATTCGGCGGAGGGTGCTCCTACGTACTGTAGGATGGCGTTCCGCCAAGACCAGATTCGCCGGGCGGCCGCCTGGCCCAGCGCCGCCGAAGGGAGACCGAGTTCCATGATGCTGATCGCCAACAAGGACTGGGACAACTACGTCGTCAACGCTGAGGAGCTCGCTCGTTCGCCCGGGTTTCTCTCACTCCGCGACCGTATCCTCGACCGCGCGAGGATTGCCGAGGGCGAGTGCGTCCTGGACTGCGGCGCGGGCACCGGGCTGCTCACGCTCCCGGCAGCCACGCTCGCTGAGCGGGTCTGGGCGGTCGATATCAGCGCAGCGATGTGCAGCTACCTGGAGACGAAGGCAGCGAGCGCCGGGCTCGGGAACGTCGAGCCTGTGGTCGCGTCGGTCATCAGTCTTCCGCTCATCGATCGATCGGTCGATGTCGCGGTCAGCAACTACTGTTTCCATCACCTCTCCGATCGCGGGAAGCTTCAGTCTCTCGCCGAGATCCATCGGGTGCTCAAACCCGGCGGGCGGCTGGCCTTCGCTGACATGATGTTCTCCGTTGGAGTTGGCAGTGAACGGGATCGTGCCGTGCTTGCGAGTAAGGTGCGGAGCATGATGGCGAAGGGCCCCGCCGGCGTGTGGCGCTTGGCGCGCAACGCGGGGCGCTACGCAACCCGACGCTGGGAGCAGCCCGCCGATCCGCGGTGGTGGCGGGAGGCGCTCGCTGCCGCCGGCTTCGTTGAGGTCGAGGTGGAGCCGCTCGAACACGAGGGAGCGCTGGCTGTCGCCCGCAGGCCTGATGGAGACGGGGAGGTTCGTCCAGCGTGAGCGTCGCCTCGGCAGCGCCTCCGCGCTCAGCGCACTGGCTCACCGGCAGGTACCTCGCGACGAGCCTCGTGGCGGCGGTCGCAGTCGCGGTGGTCCTTGGGATTCCCACCGATGTGATCCCTAATCCGTGGTTCACGCGGATGATTGCCGCCGAGCCGCTCAACTACATCTTCTGGTTTGGCACGAGCCTTCTCACCGGCGCTCTCCTCGCCACCTATGTGCTGCCCAAGCCCGACGGCGCCGGCGGTGTCTCGGGAGCCGGATTCGGCAGCGGGACCCTCGGCCTGCTGGCTGTGGGCTGTCCGATCTGCAACAAGCTCGTCATCACCCTGCTGGGCGTGTCGGGCGCACTTAACTACTTCGCGCCGATCCAGCCGCTGTTGGGAGCCCTTGCCCTGCTGCTGGCGGGATCGGCGCTTACGGTGAGACTCCGCGGTGCCCGTTGTGTCTGCGCGGTTCCGGCGGCATCAGCCACAGGTTCGTGAGCTGGGCCGTCGAGTACGATCCGACAATGTGTCGTAGATGAGGGCCAGGTCGGAAGCGGAAGCGCTTCGTGGGCGAGAACGCGCCGCCCCCGGCGATCTGACGCTGCCGTACCTCACCGACCGCCCAAAAGGCGTCTTCGCGGTCGTCGATGCGGTGTGTGAGCGCCACCGCGACCGCTACCGGTCCCGAGGTCGTTGACCACCGTGGACCGCGACCAGCCAGCCAGCCATGAGATGCCGGGCGCGGGCGCGCTCGAGCGCGAGGACATCGCCGGCAGTCTGAGCCTGCGCGGAGCCGTCTCGCTCGGCACCGGCGTCATGATCGGAGCCGGGATCTTCGCGCTCACAGGCCAAGTCGCAGGCCTCGCCGGGGACCTCTTCCCGCTCGCATTCCTGGGCGCTGCGGTGGTCACTGCGTTCAGCTCCTACTCCTACGTGAAGCTCTCCAACGCGTACCCCTCGTCGGGAGGCGTGGCCATGTTCCTGCGTGAGGAATACGGCCTTGGCACCGCCACCGGTGTCTTCGCGCTGTTCATGTACATCTCCATGGTGATCAACGAAAGTCTCGTGGCGCGCACCTTCGGCGCCTACGTGCTCCAGCCCCTCAACCTCGAGCCTGCGTCTTTCTGGGTGCCCGCATTGGGGGTGGCGCTCCTTGTCGTGGCGTTCGCGATCAACGCCGCCGGCAATCGGCTGATCCAAACCACCGAGGGTGTCATGGCCGTCGTCAAGATCGTCGGCCTCGGCCTCTTCGCCATCGTTGGACTCTGGTTCGTCAGCGCCGCAAACTTCACCAACGGCGCCAACACGGCCGGGAGCGCTGGGTCGGTCGATGGGTTCCTCGCCGCCGTCGCCCTCGGGATCCTCGCCTACAAGGGATTCACCACGATCACCAACAGCGGCGGCGAGATCGTCGAGCCTCACCGCAATACCGGTCGGGCGATCGTGATCTCGATCGCGATCTGCTCGGCTCTATACCTCGCGCTCTCAGTCGCCGTAGCCGGCAACCTCAACCTCACCGAGATCATCGCCGCCCAGGACTACGCTCTCGCCCGCGCAGCCGAGCCCGTCCTTGGTGCGACCGGCGTGTGGCTGACCGTCGCGATCGCTGTGATCGCCACCGCTTCCGGCGTCATCGCGAGCATCTTCGCCGCTTCCCGCATGCTGGCCATGCTCACGCGGATGAAGGAGGTCCCTCACCGCCACCTCCGCCTGCCGGGGACGGTCCGGTTTCACACCATGGTCTACACGGTCGCCTTCGCGATGGCGCTCACGATCGCGTTCGACCTTCGCCGCATCGCAGCCCTCGGCGCGATCTTCTACCTCGTAATGGACATCGCCATCCACTGGGGAATCCTGCGCCGGCTCAGATCGCGAATCGATGTGCGGCCCGCGATCGTCGTCACAGCGATCGTGCTGGACGTGGTCATCCTGGGAGCGTTCCTGTGGGTCAAGGCCTCAGCAGATCCACTGATTCTCTATGTCGCCGCCGTGGCGATTGCCGCAATCGTGATCGGGGAGCGGCTGTTCATGCGCTCGCACACCGGTAGCGACGGTCGCATGGATATGTGAACGTCCCGGCCTCGACGTTCCTCCGGCGCTAGCTCCGGGCGCTTTTCTTTGTGGCGTGCTCCACGGGGTTCATGGTAAGGCGGCGGGACCCTGGAGTGACCGGAGGCGGGTTTCGTACTCAGCGCCGTCGATCTCGCCACTCGCGTAGCGGCGCGCGAGGATGTCGCTTGGAGTCTCCTCCGAGCGTTGCTGGCCCAGGGGCCGACGCCAGAAGAAACCGAGTGCCACGACGATGAGCCCGGCCGCCAGGATCGCGAGCAGGATGCCGCCGCCGCTCCAGTCGTCGCCACCACCGTGCATTCCGTTCGCCCGAGACACACCCGCGCCGTCAGCTGAGCCCGCATAACCGCCCATCACCGAGCCACCGCCACCGCCCATCATCCCCATCGCCCCGGCAACTCCCATCGCTCCCGAAAGCTCTCCGGGTAGGCTCGCGCCGTCGCATCCAGCCGAGCGCACGCCGAGGACCTCGTGCATCCCCTCCTCGCCCTGGTCGCCCATCATCCGGCTGATCGCCTCATTCATCGCCTCGTGAGCCCGGGTGGAGCCGACAGAGCGCCCCATGCTGTACTCGCCGACTAGCTCGAAGTCAGTCGGTGTGAGGCTCTCGCAGTCACGGCTTCCGTCCTCGACCGAGCGGAGGATCTGTGCGCCTTCACGCTGCTCGTCGGCAACGGACTCCTGCGCGGCCTGCGCGGGGACAGAGAGGAACAACGTGACTAGCACGCTTGCGATGTAGTTCCTAACCACGTTGTTCATCCGGCCCTCCTTGGAGGCTGGGGGTGTTCTAAGCACCCAACACCAAGGAGAAACCGGATGAAGCTGCACGCTAACGCGCCCCTCGGCCCGAAGGGCAGGGCGACGATGGTCACAAG
>JBBRAH010000021.1:0-55768 GCA_038206985.1 Solirubrobacterales bacterium | reverse complement strand
TCGACCCGCAGGTCGCCGGCGTCCACGCCAAGCCGGGACGCGTCCCGGATTCCCTGTGCCGCGGCCCCGGCGGCGAGCAGGCTTTTGCTCGGCACGCATCCGGTCCACAAGCAGTCGCCGCCCATGCGCTCGCGCTCGATCAAAGCCACCCGGGCACCTGCCGCCGCGGCGGCGAGGGCCGCGACGATTCCGGCGCTGCCGCCGCCGATCACGACGAGGTCGTGGCGCTCGCCGGAGCTGGATTTCATCCTGCGACCCCGGCCACCAGGCAGAGCGACGGATAACCGGCGAGCACGCGATCCCTCCCGGCCTCCGCGAAACCGGCCCGGCCCAGGTCGCCTGCCGGGTCGAGGGCTCGCAGCCCCCGTAGTGCGCCCTGCGAGGCGGCGGCGGCCCTCAGCGGAGCCGTGAGAAGTCTGCTCCAGCGCCGCCTCGGCGGCGCGATCGTGATCAGTCCCAGCCGGCCGCCCGGCCGCAGTACCCGGGCCGCCTCGGCAAGGACTCGGCCGCGCGTCACCGGCTCGAGGACGTGCAACAGATAGGCGGCGGAGATCAGGTCGAAGCTGCCAGCGGCGAACGGTAGTCGCGTGGCATCCGCCTGCTGCAAGGTCCAGCCCTCGGGAAGGCGCGGGGCGCGTTCGAGCATCGAAGCGCTGGAGTCGATGCCGACCAGATCCTCCGGCCGTCGAGCAGGGCCGCGGGCGGCGAGCAGGGCCGGCAGTGTCGCCGGGCCGGTGCCGATATCGAGCATCCGCTCCCCCGGCTGCGGGTCGAGCATCTCGAGCAAGCGCCGCAGCGGGCGACGCTCGAGCCACTGCTGGAAGCGGTAGGCCCATGCCACCCGGTCCCAGAGCACGGCATCGGCGACCGTCGCGGCATCTCCCATGCGGCGATCATTCCAGACCGACGAGCGCGGCTCGCCCCGGTGCTGCCGCCAATGTGTCATCATTTGGTGTCAGATGGGATCGCTGCCCGACCACGTGGACGTCCTGATCGTTGGGGCCGGCATCTCCGGCGTCGGCACGGCGTACCACTTGCAGGCAGAGGCACCCGGCAAGAGCTACGCGATCCTCGAATCCCGTGAGTCGATGGGCGGCACCTGGGACCTCTTCCGATACCCCGGCATCCGCTCGGACTCCGACATGTACACGCTGGGCTACAGCTTCAAGCCCTGGACAGGTGAGAAGTCGATCGCCGACGGCGACTCGATCCGCGACTACATCCGCGAGACCGCGAGCGAGCACGGCATCACCGACAAGATCCATTACAACCGACGTGTGAGGAGCGCTGAGTGGTCGAGTGCGGATGCGCGCTGGACCGTCGAAGTCGCCTGCGTCGACGGTGGGGCCCCGCTGCAGATCACTTGCGGCTTCCTGTTCGGCTGCACCGGCTACTACCGCTACGACGACGGCTTCACCCCCGACTTCGAGGGCACCGAGCGCTTCACCGACGCCGGTGGGCAGATCGTCCATCCCCAGCACTGGCCCTCCGGTCTCGACTACTCGGGCAAGCGGGTCGTGGTGATCGGCAGTGGTGCGACGGCGGTAACCCTGGTGCCCTCGATGGCCTCGGGTCCGGACAGCGCCGAGCACGTGACGATGCTGCAGCGCTCGCCCAGCTACGTGTTGTCGCTCCCGGCCAGCGACCCGTTCGCGAAGATCGTGCGGCGTCTGCTCCCCGAGAAGGCGGCCTACACCGTGATCCGCTGGAAGAACGTCCTTTTGACCACGGCCTTCTTCCAGATCAGCCGCAGCGCCCCGAAGCTCGTGGCCGGGGCGATCAAGCGCGGCGTGCGTCGCATGGCCCCCGACGACCTCGACGTCGACACGCACTTCACGCCGCGCTACGACCCCTGGGATCAGCGGGTCTGCCTGGTTCCCGACGAGGATCTCTTCCGGGCTCTGCGCAGCGGCGAGGCCTCGGTCGTCACCGACGACATCGAGAGCTTCACCGAGGCGGGGCTGAAGTTGAGATCGGGTGCCGAGCTGGAGGCCGACGTGATCGTCACCGCGACCGGTCTCAACCTGCTCGCGCTAGGCGGCATCGAGCTGGTCGTGGACGGCGAGCCGGTCGATCTCCCCGAGCGGGTCGGCTACAAGGGGATGATGCTGAGCGGGGTTCCCAACGCGGCGCTGACCCTGGGTTACACCAACGCGTCCTGGACGCTGAAGGCCGACCTGGTCGCCTCCTATATCTGTCGCCTGCTCAACCACATGGACGAGCGCGGCTACGCGATCTGCACACCCGTCGCGCCGGCGCCGTCGGAGCCGACCGAACCCTTCATCGACCTGAAGGCCGGCTACGTGCTGCGCTCAATCGATCAGCTGCCGCGCCAGGGGCTGCGCTCACCCTGGAGGCTGCACCAGAACTACGCCCGCGACATCGTGCTGCTGCGTCACGGCAGCCTCGAGGACGAGGGCATCGAGTTCGCCCGGGCAGGCGAGAGGGCCGTGCCCGAGCAAGTCCCGGCCTGACCGCCCGGGCCGGCTTCAGCCCTCGTAGCCCTCGACGGTGTCCGCGTCGCGAACGCTCGTATTGTCCGGATCGAGGCCGAACTCCTCGTGAGCCCGACGCTGGCGCAACAGATCCCAATAGCGGTCGAGCTCGACCTTGACCTTGCCCAGGCGCTTGTGCTTTTCGGCACTGAGCCCCGCCTGCGCTTCACCGGCCTTGAGCAGCTCGTGCTCCTCGGCGACGAGTGCCTCGATCCGCTCCTGGATGTCCTCATCCCCGCTCATCTCAGACAGACCTCCTGTTGTGGGTTGCGCAGGATCGAGTCTACGCCTCGCCCCGATCCGACCCGGGAGCATGCTTCCCCATACCCGTCCCCGGTACCCGGGACGGGTATCCTGGGTGTATGGCAACCAGCGAGACACCGCCCACCCGTGGCTACACGGCCGACAAGGAAGCCCTGGCAAAGCGACTGCGCCGGATCGAGGGTCAGGTGCGCGGCGTGGAGGGCATGATCTCCGACGATCGCTACTGCATCGATGTCGTCACGCAGATCACCGCGATCCAGGCGGCGCTCGACAAGGTGGCGCTCGGCCTGCTCACCGACCATGCCAAGCACTGCGTGGTCGGCGGCGACTCAAGCGAGACCGACGAGCGCACCACGGAGCTGATGGGCGCCGTCAAGCGGCTGCTCCGCCACGGCTGACGCCCGCCGGATTGTGAGCGTTGTGTAAGTGCGCTACCCTTCCGCGCCAACCGAATAGCTCACCAGGTAATGCCGAGTCTCTCCCGATCAGTCCGGGAGGGAGCGGGGGAACCACGAATCGGGGCTTATCCACGTCAACCCGCGAGGGCCGTGGAGGCGGACTCCTAGCCGCCAGCCCGTCAGCTAACCCCGTAGGCCCAACGAAGGAGACCTACGAGATGAACGACATGACTACCTTTGCGGCCGTACGTCCCGGCCGTCTGACCGCCCTCATCGCCGTGTTTGCGGCGATCGCCCTGTGTGCTGCGCTCACCGCCGGCCCGGCCCGCGGCGGCGACTCCGGCGGGCTTGGGACCAAGGCCGAGTCCAGCAAGCGGAACGCCACCGTTCCCGGCAGCAAGGCGAAGCTCAAGAACGGCCGGGCGATCCCGCCGGAGGCAGCGCCGCCCCGCGTACGCAAGGTGATTCGCGCCGCGAACAAGATCCGTAACAAGCCCTACCGCTACGGCGGCGGTCACGCCAGCTTCCGCGACTCGGGCTACGACTGCTCGGGTGCGGTCAGCTACGCCCTGCGCGGGGGCAAGCTGCTGCGCTCGCCGCTGGACTCCAACGGCCTCGCCGGCTGGGGCAAGCGCGGCAAGGGCAAGTGGATCACCGTCTACGGCGCCTCCAGCCACGCCTACATGGTGGTCGCCGGGCTGCGGTTCGACACCGCGATGACTAGCGGCGACGGGCCCAGTTGGAGCAAGAGCCTGCGCTCCGTCTCCGAGAACTACAAGAAGCGTCACAAGGGTAACCTCTAGGGATGAAGCCGGAGGGCGACGAACTCTGTGTACGGATCGATGAGTTCACCGACCCGCTCTGCCCCTGGGCCTACAGCGCCGAGCCCTTCCGCAGGCGGCTGCGCTGGCTGTATGAGGGCTCGATCGAGTGGACGCCTCGCATGGTGGTGCTCGCCGAGGACTCCGCCGCGCAGGCCGAGAAGGGCTTCACCCCCCAAAAGCTTGCCAAGTCGGCCAAGGAGATCGCGCGCGAGCACGGGATGCCGATCGACACCCGGGTGCGTGAGTACGTGCCGGGCAGCGGCGCGGCCTGCCGGGCGGTGGTCGCCGCCCGTCTACACGGCGAGTCGCACCAGTCGCGATCGCTGCTGCGGGCCCTGCGGGTCGCCAACTTCTCCGGTGAGCAGATCGACCAATCCGAGGTGATCGCCGGGGCCGCATCGACGGCCGGCATCACGGCTGCCGATCTCGAGCGTTGGCAGGACGACGACGCCGTCGAGCTTGCGCTCGGCGAGGACATGGCGGCAGCGCGCGAGCCGAGCCCGGCGGCGCGGGTCCTCGACGCGAAGCTCGCCAACTGGTCCGGCGGGCGCCGCTACACGTGCCCGAGCTACGAGATCACCAGGGTTGCCGACGGCGTGCGGATCGCGGTCCCCGGGTTCCAGCCGTTCGCTGTCTACGACACGATCCTCGCCAACCTGGTCCCCGGTCTCGCCCGGCGCGAGCCGCCCGATTCGGTCACCGAGGTGCTCGAGTGGTCGGCGGTGCCGGTCTCCACACAGGAGGTCGCGGTGTTGATGGATATTGACTTCAACGACGCGCGGGAGCGCCTCGGCCGACACGCCAACCAGCGGCATGTCGGCGCCGACGGCTTCTGGACCATGAACGGCGACTGACGCGTTTCAGCCCAATTTGCGGGAGAAGCCTTATGTGAGCTTCGCGTTAGCGATCTCCTTCCGGTATATTTGCGCGCGTCACAGGTAATGCCGAATCCCGTCTCAATAGACAGGGATCGGGGGAACCACGAGTACTGGGGCTTATCCACCGTCCAACGGTGGAGGCGAACTCCTCTTCGCCAGCCCGTCAGCTAACCCCGTAGGCCAACAAAGGAGACCTCAACCGTGCCCAGCCCCCCTCGCCCCAGCCGCCCGGCAACTCGCCGCGGCGCCTACCTCCGTGCCTCGCTCTCGCTGTTGTTCGCCCTAATCGCGACTTTCGCCGTCCTCGCCCCATCCGCTTCGGCGGGCGGCGGCGGCCTGGGCAGTGGTGCCGACGACGCCGGCTCGACCGTTCCCGGCAGCAAGGCCAAGCTCGTCAAGGGCAAGGCGATCGCGCCTGCCAACGCGCCCGAGGCGGTCAAAAAGGTGATCGCCGCGGCCAACAAGATCCGCAACAAGCCCTACCGCTACGGCGGTGGCCACGGCAGCTTCCGCGACTCCGGCTACGACTGCTCGGGCGCCGTCAGCTACGCACTGCACGGCGCCAAGCTGCTCAGCTCGCCGCTCGACTCCAGTGGTCTGGCGCGATACGGCGCCAAGCGCAAGGGCAAGTGGATCACGGTCTACGGCGCCTCCAGCCACGCCTACATGGTGGTCGCCGGGCTGCGCTTCGACACCGCGATGACTAGCGGCGACGGGCCCAGTTGGAGCAAGAGCCTGCGCTCCGTCTCCGAGAACTACAAGGCCCGCCACCCGCGCGGCTACTAGCGCCCGCGACCGCGGACCGCTCCTAGTCGCTCAGCAACCTGACCACGGCCCGCTCGATCGCTTCGCGATCGGGAAACTCGCCCGGTTCGGCGCGGCTCTCGATCGTCTGCAGCGCACGGCGCACGGTCTGCCCTGAGTTGAAGCGGTCGAAGACGCGCGGGTCGATATAGCTCGAGCGACAGACCGCGGGGGTGTTGTTGAGGTATTCGGCCACCTGGCGTACGGCCAGGTTGGCGATCCTGTTCCTGCCCGACTCGCTCTCGGGCGGCGGCCCGTGACCGGCGAGCACGGTCGCACAGAGCACGGTCGCATTCCAGGTGCGGAAGTCCTTGGCGCTGAAGCCGTCACCGACCGTGTCCTTGATCCATGCGTTGACGTGCTCGGCGTTCAGGTCGCGCCACTCGCGCCCGTCGCGGAAGCGCAGTAGCTCATCCCCGGGTTTCCGCTTGCGCCGCAGCGCCTTCAGGATCGGCATCACCGTGGGATCCGAGATCTGGTGCCGGCTGACCTGGCCCGACTTGGAGGGATACTCGAAGCGGGCGCTGCCGTTCTCGAAGCTCAGGTGCCGAACCTTCAGGGTCGTCAAGCCGTAGCTCGCATTCTCATTCTCGTAGCGCTCGCTTCCGACCCGAAACAGACCCAGGTCGAGCAGCGCCACCGCGCAACCGCAGACCCGCTCGAAGACGAGCCCGCGCTCGGCCACAGCCGCCTCGATCCGCTCGCGCAGCGCGGGCAGAGCGCGAGCGAAGTCCAGCATCTCGTCGAACTTCTCCCGGTCGCGATGGGCGCGCCAGTCGTCGTGGTAGCGGTACTGCTTGCGGCCGGCGGCATCGAAGCCGGTCGCCTGCACGTGACCGCGTGGATGCGAGCAGATCCAGACGTCGGTCCAGGCGGGTGGGATCGCGAGAGCCCGGAGACGCTCGAGCGTCTCGGCATCGGTGATCCGCTCACCGTCCTCCTCGTGGTAGCTGAAGCCGCGCCCGCGGCGCACGCGGTGCATGCCGGGTCCGTTGCAGTCCACTCTTCGGGTTCGTGGCATGAGATTGCTTGTTACCGCAGACGGGGCCCGCCAAACCCAGTAACTCCCCATGTGTGACGGAACTCCACCGGCTGAGTGCATGCGGGGCGGCCACGGCGGGTAGCGTTATCGCGATGCTCATCCTCTTCCGCGCGCGCGACGAGCGCGTCTCCACCAATCCCGCCACCGTCCACGTGCTCGCTCCCGAGGACGAGGACACCGTGCCCAGCAGCGGCGCCGTGCAATCGGTCCAGGAGGCCGAGGTGAGGATGTCGACCACCAACCTGGAGACGCTGTGGAAGGCCGAGACCCTCGAGCGTCTCGCGCGTGCCTACTGGGCCTACGTGACGAAGTTGTTCCTGAACCTCGTGCGGGTCGTCTACGAGCCCGATTCGACCACCGTCGTGCTGCTCAGCCGGCGGCTGCCCCTGCTGCGTTTCGGCGCCCCCGAGTACGAGATCACCGAGGATGGCGGTGGCGGCTGCGTCACCTGGCCGATCGATCGCGGTCTGCTGGTCGCCAAGGAGGGCAGCGGCCAGGGCTCATTGCGGATCCGGGTCAGCCAGCTCGGCGATCCCGATCCGGACTGCGAGAAGGTCCGCGTGCGCGTCGCGGTCCGCAACTTCTACCCCTGGCTGAGGGGCCGGGGCCGATTCGCGCGGCTCGGCTCCTGGATCTATGCCCGCACCCAGCTGGCGATGCACGTGATCGCCTGCAACGGCTTCCTCCGCTCGCTCTCGCGACTCGAGTTCCCGGAGCCGCGCACGGCAATCGACTCCGACGACCACACGCCCGACCCCGCCCAGTCGCGCGGATGAGCCGCCCGAGCTACGCCATCGCCGGCGCGACGGGTTTCGTCGGCCGGCGCCTCGTCCGTCGCCTGCTCGATCGCGAGGGCGCAGATGTACGCTGCCTCGTCCGGGACGCCGAGCGGGGCCGCGAGGTGCTCGGCCGCGATGTCAAGCTGGTCGGGGTGGACGTCGAGACGGATGCGAGCGCGCTGACCGGCGCCCTGGAGGGCTGCTCGCACGCCTACTTCCTGGTTCACCTGATGGGCGGCAAGAGCAACGGCTACGCCGAGCGGGAGAGGCGCAGCGGCGAGCAGTTCGGTCGCGCCGCAAGCGCTGCAGGCGTCGCGGGCATGTCCTACCTGGGCGGGCTGGGCGGTCACTCGCCCCATCTGCGCTCCCGGCAACACACCGCCGAGGCACTCGCCGAGCACGGCCCGCCGCTCACCTACTTCCGCGCCGGAATGATCGTCGGCCCGGGCAGCGAGTCCTTCGAGTTGCTGCATTCGATCATCACGCAACTGCGGATCGCCCCCGTGCCAAGCTGGTTCGCCAACAAGACGCAGCCGATCGGCATCCGCGACGCCATCGCCTATCTGGCACAGGCACCGACCACAGTCGGGGCCGCGGGGCGCGAGGCCCAGATCGGCGGCCCCGACGTGCTCTCCTACAGCGGCGTCATCGACGAGCTCGCGGCGCAGATGGGCAGATCAGGACCACGCTGGGTCGGGATCGCCGATCGGATCGCGAGTCCCGGGACGATGGCGGCCGGCGCCGCAACGCTCACTCGCGGCGACCCGGCCGTCGCGGCCGAGTTGGCCCTCGGGCTGCAGGAGGACACCGTGGTCACCGATCCCTCCGGAGCCGAGCTGTTCGCAGTCAATCCCGAACCGATCGGGGTGGTGTTCCAGCGCTGCCTGGAGGAGATCGAGCGCAATGAGGAGCGAGCCAGATGAGCGAGGGGATCGAGCAGTCGATTGATCTCGGCACGACACGCGAGCAGCTCTGGGACCTGCTGATGGACCCGAACAGGCTCGGTGAGTGGGTCGGTCCGCACCGCTCGATCAAGGACGTGCCGGACCTGCCCCTGGGTGAGGGCGACCGCTTCCGCCAGAAGCTCGGCTTCGGGCCGATCAGCTTCAAGGTCAAGTGGGAGGTCGTGCAGCTGAATAAGCCCGAGTTCACGCGCTGGGTCGGGACCGGACCCGGCGGCTCACGGGCCGAGGTGGTCTACACGCTGAGCGAGCTCGAGGGCGGAGCCGGCACGCGCTTCGATTACTGCAACGACTACGAGCTGCCGGGCGGTGTGATGGGACGCGCGGCCAAGCGCGCCTTCTCCTCGGCCACCGGGGCGCGCGAGGCGCGCAAATCCCTGCAGCGCCTCCAGGACCACTTCGGGGAAGGCGGCAGCTCCTAGCCACCGACCAGGCGGGTGTTGGCTAGGCGGGTGTTGGCTGCTGCGGCCGGCCCCCGGGGGCCTGCGCGGTGCCTCGCACCCCGGACTCGGAGCGACGCGGCTCGAGCAGCCCGGCGCTCGCCACAGTCCAGAGCATCGCGACCCAGGTGAGCGTGGCGAGCGCGACATGCACCCAGACGATCCCGGCCGGCAACTCCAGCGCCCACTGCAGGCCGCCGACGGCGCCCTGGAGAGCGAGCAGCCCGATCACGACCATCAGGGGTTGCTGGGCCCGGGCGTCGCCACCCTGCCGGCGGATGAAGAGCAGCACCCCGATCGCCGCGAGACCGAAGATCAGCGCCATCGCGGAGTGGCGCTCGACCATCCAGCGCAACGTCTCCCCACCCTGGAAGTCGAAGCGCTGCACCAACTGGCCGTCGTTGGCGCCCGCATGCGGTCCCGATGCGGTGCTCATGGTTCCGGCGATGATCGTCAGCTGGCCGAGCGGGATCAGCCCACGCACCGCCCACACCCCGCGGCGGTCACCGGAGCGGCGTCGCTCGCCCGGTGCGTAGCGCGCCAGCCACATCAAGGCGAAGGCCGCATCGAGAAGCAGCATCGAGAGGAGGAAGTGCAGCATCACGAGCTCGGGCCGCAGCTCGCTGGCCACGACGAGGGCGCCGAGCGTCGCCTGGCAGATCACTCCGAACGGCAGCAGAGCGCCGAGCATCGCGAGGTGCCGGCGGAAGGGCCGGCGACGGAAGGCGAGCACGCTTGCCGCAATCACCGCGATCCCGACGAAGCCGGTCAGCAACCGGTTGCCGTACTCGATCAGCGCATGGAACTCGAGTGGGGCCACGACCCGGCCGTAGCAACGCGGCCAGTCCGGGCAGCCGAGGCCCGAGCCCGTGAGTCGCACGGCGGCGCCGGTGAACACGATCAGCACGAGCGACGCGAGCGCCACGGCAGCGACGATGGAGTACTGGTGCGGGGTGAGGGAGAAGTTTCGGATCCGGCTGAGCATTGGCGTCGGGTCGCGGGCGGCGAGGGGATCGGCTTCCGGCCGGATCCGGGAGGGTAGAGCAGTGGCTGCGCCGCCCCGCGCCTTACCGCGGTCTGAACTCAGGCGAGGATCGCGCGGACCGCCGCGAGCAACTGGTCGGCGTCGAAGGGCTTGGCGAGGATCGTATCGCCGCCGATCGTCCCGGGCGCATCGTTGAGCGCGGGCTGGATCTCGCCGGACATGAAGATCACCTTGGGCGGATCGTGGAACTCCGACCGGACCCTGTCAACGAGATCGACACCCGAGAGCTGCGGCATCAGCACGTCGGCGAGCAGCAGGTCGAAGCGACCCCGGCTCCCCTCGGCGAGGCGCTCGAGCGCCGAGGCGCCGTCTGGGACGGCCTCCACCTCGTAACCCGCGGACCCCAGGATGCGGATCAGCGCATCACGGAACGGCTGCCCGTCCTCTGCGACGAGAATCCGCTTGGCCCTCGATCCCGGCGCGGCTGAGTTCGGATCTTCTGCGTCCATGCTCAGCGGCAGATTACGCGTTGGCAGGCGGGGAGGCGATCCGGCGTGGAGGCCACCCCCGTAGAGTTGCGCCCGTGGGCAGTACGAACGGCGAAGAGTCCGAGCAGCCCCTGCGCGCGCAGGTCGGCGAGATCGAACTCGTCTACGAGGAGTTCGGCGCCCCCGGCGAGGAGACGATTCTTCTCGTGATGGGCCTCGGCATGCAGTTGCTGGGTTGGGACGAGCGCTTCTGCCGGCAACTCGCCGAGCGCGGCTACCACGTCGTGCGCTTCGACAATCGCGATGTCGGGCTCTCGACCAGGTTCGGCTCCCAACGGGTCAACCTGCAGGCGGGGATGATCGGCATGACCGCCTCCGCCGCGTACACGCTTGCCGAGATGGCCGCCGATGCGGTCGGCCTGCTCGACCACCTCGGCATCGAGCGCTCGCATCTGGTCGGTGCGTCGATGGGCGGGATGATTTCCCAGACCGTTGCCGCCCACTATCCGGACCGCGTCCTCTCCCTCTGCTCGATCATGTCCGGCACCGGCAGGCGGTCTCTCAAGACGCTGCCGCGGCCCGATATCCTGCGAATGCTGCTCCGCCCGCCCGCGAAGACTCGCGCGGAGTACATCGACGGCATCGAGCGCATGTTCACCAAGATCGGCTCGCCGGCCTACCCCCCGGACACCGAGCGCTTCCGCGAGCAAGCGGGGATCTCCTACGACCGCTCCTACTATCCCGCGGGTACCGCCCGTCAGTTGATGGCAATCATGGCCTCCGGCAACCGCACCGACGACTTGCGCAAGATTCGCGCTCCCACGCAGGTGATCCACGGCGGCGCCGACAAGCTCGTGCCCGCGGCGGCCGGGCGGACTACCGCAGCGGCGATCGCGGGCGCGCGCTACGAGGAGATCGAGGGCATGGGCCACGATCTCCCGATGCAGACCTGGGACCGGATCATCGAGCTGATCGTGGAGAACGCCCGCCGTGGCGCCCGCGACGCTTCCCCGGCCTGAAGCCGCCCGGCCACTGCCATGCTGAGGCGATGATCTCCCGCCTGGGCGACCTCCTCTGGGAACTGCGCTACGAGATGCGCCACTCCAAGCCGGTCGGCGTGATCTGCCTGCTCGCGGCCGCCTTCGTCGCGGCGTGGGCCCTGGCCCGCCTGCTCGGCCTGGAGCCGGGCTGGCCGTTGGTCCCCCTGCTCTCGCTGACGCCGTATGTGGCGGCGCTGTCGCTGCCCCTGCTCGCGGGAATCCTGTTGGCGGGCCGCTGGCGAGCCGCCGCGGTCACGGCCCTTGCCGCCGCCGGCCTACTGGCGGCGGTGCTGCCGCGCACCTTCTCCCAGGAGCAGCCGCCGGTCCGTGGTCCGGAGCTGCGGGTGATGTCGGCCAACCTCCTGCAGGGCTCCGTGCGGCTCGGAGATCTCGAGCGGGCGTTACGGGCCGACGACGTCGAGGTGCTCTCCGTGCAGGAGCTGACCCCGGGAGCGGCGTCGGCGATCGCCGCGAGCGGGATCGCTGAGCTGCTCCCGCACTCGGTGACCGAGAGCCTCGACGGCAGCGCCGGCATCGGCCTGTACTCCCGCTACCCACTGCGCCCCGCCTCACGGGAGCCCGTGCCGGGCGCACCGCATCCGCCGCTGGGCGCGGCGGTCGAGGTGCCCGGTGCGGCGCCGCTGGAGCTGGTCGCGATCCACCCCTCGCCGCCCACCAGTCCCGCCTCCGCGGCGGCTCTGGGCCGCTACCTGGAGGCGCTGCCGGCCGCCGATCCGGCAAGCGCCCCACGGGTGCTCGTCGGTGACTTCAACTCGACCCTCGACAACAAGCGCTTCCGGGGGCTCCTCGACCGCGGCTATCGCGACGTCGCCGCCACGCTGGGCAGCGGCCTGACCGCGACCTGGCCGAGCGGCAGGATCCCACCACCGGTGGCAATCGACCACGTCGTGATCGATGCCGGGAGGATCGCGGCGCTCGACTTCGAGGTCAGTGACCTGCCGGGCTCCGATCATCGACTCGTCTACGCGGAGCTGCGGGTGCCCGGGGGCGGGGTCGGGGCCGTCGGGAGGCAGGCGTCTCCGGATCCCGCCGGGGGCTAGATTCAGCGGGATGCGGATCGCCCTCGCAACCTGCCGCCACCCGGGCGAGCACGATCACGACTTCGACTTCCTTGCCCCGGCGCTGCGCAGGCGCGGAGCGGAGGTCGAGGCGGCGATCTGGGACGACGAGCGGATCGAGTGGCAGAACTTCGACCTGGTCCTGATCAACTCGACCTGGGATTACCACACCAAGCTGGACGAGTTCCGCGCCTGGCTGCGGGCGACCAACAAGCGCGCACCGCTGCGCAACGCGCCGAAGCTGGTGAACTGGAACCTCGACAAGCGCTACCTGCGCGAGCTGCAGGACGGCGGAGTCCCCACGATCCCCACGGTGTGGACCGAGGCCGGCCACGAGGCCGCGGCTCTGTCAGCCGTTGCCGAGCGGGGCTGGGCCGACGTGATCGTCAAGCCCGTCGTCGACCTCGGCGCGAGCAAGCTCGCCCGCGTGGAGCCGGAGATGCTCGAGCGCATCCTGCTCAGTCTCGGCGAGCCCGGCATGGCGCAGCCCTTCCTGCCGTCGCTGCAGAGCGAGGGCGAGCTGAGCATCGTCTTCATCGGGGGCGAGCCGGCGCACAGCCTGCGCAAGGTCCCCGCACAGGGGGACTTCCGGGTGCAGCCGCAGTACGGTGGCCGCCACCGGGCCGTCCCCATGCCCGCCGAAGCACTCCGCATCGGTCGCGCCGCGCTGGAGATCGCCACCCGGGCATCCGGAGCGGAGCCTCTCTACGCCCGGGTGGACCTCGTCCGCGATCTGAGCGGCGAGCTGGCCCTGATCGAGCTCGAGCTGATCGAGCCGGCGCTGTACATGGACATCGCCCCGGCGAGCGCCGAGCTTCTCGCCAAACAGCTACTCGCCTCAGCGCCCCCGGTGCGGCGCCGGTGAACGGCCGTCCCTCAGCGGGGCGCGATCAGCAGCGTCTGATTGGCGCGACCGAGCGGGCCCTGTTCGTCGAAGAGCATCGTGTCCGAGATCCCCAGCCCGGTGGGCTCCGGGACGGTCAGCGAGTCGAGGCCGACCCACTCGCCCACCGGCATCCGCTGAAGATGCACGCTCAGGTCAACATTGATGAAGAGGAAACGGGTGAAGTCGAGCGTCGAGCTGATCCCGTTGCCTGAGTCGGCCGCCACCAGCACGCGCTGCAGCGGCGTCGGCTCCTCTCCGGCGACGAGGGGCTGGCGCATCCGCATCCAGGCGACCGCGGGCCCGGGCTCATCGAAGCCACCGACCTCGAACCGGTACTCCATGGCGGTGTGGTACCCGATGTCGTGAGCGGTGGGGAAGAAGACCGAGGACGGTTCCAGGCTCTCCGGGGGCGCGGGCAACCCGGGTCGCCCCGAGGGCCGGCCCGCGCGCTGCGGCGCCGAGCCGGGCGTCGCGCTGCTCAGCTCCGCCGGCAGATCCACGGTGGCCCGCCGCAGCCGCCAGCCGCGGGCCTTGACGAGTGGCCCACCTCCGACGTCGAGCAGCGTTGCCTCGACCATCTCCACCCGTCGCCCGGGCCGGGTAACCGCGGCCTCGAGTCGGAGCGGGGCGATCGGAACGGGGCGGAGGATTTCCAGCGTGATCCTGCCGAGGAGCCGGCCGGCGAGATCGTCGCGCTCGGCACCGCACCGCTCCAGAGCCCTCGCGAGCAGCGCCGCCGGCGGTCCTGCGTGTTGGCTACCGGCGTCCCAGGGCCCTCGCGTGAGCTCGCTCGAGACGAACCGCGTGCCGTCCTCTTCGTAGAATGCGTGTTCAGCGTTCTGCATGCCGTAGATGTGGTTCCTAAGCCGCGTTGAAGAGCGCGTGGCTGGGCAGTATGCTGGAACCACAAGGGAGCCATTCTCGGACGGAACCGGATGAGTTCTCCCACCATGTCCAAGCCGCGTCTGGGCGGTCGCTTCGTTCACTCGTCGGTAAGCAGACCGGCCTACCCTCGGGATTGACCAATCCCACAGGAGGAACCATGGAAAAGGTTCAAAAAACAGATCAGGAGTGGCGCGAACAGCTCGAGCCCGAAGAGTTTGAGGTGACGCGCAAGGCCGGCACCGAGCGGGCCTTCACCGGCCGCTACTGGGACGCCAAGGACGACGGCACCTATGTTTGCGTGTGCTGTGGCCACGAACTGTTCGATTCGGACACCAAGTTCGACTCGGGCACCGGCTGGCCCAGCTTTCACTCGCCGACAGGAGATGGCGCCGTCGAGACCAAAGCTGACAACGGATTTCTGATGCGACGCACCGAAGTAGTCTGCAGCCGATGCGAGGCCCATCTGGGCCACGTCTTCGACGACGGCCCGGCGCCGACCGGTCAGCGATATTGCATCAACTCTGCCGCTCTCAAGCTGGATCGAGCCGACGATTCAGCCGACGACGAGAGCGCCCCAAGCTCCTAGACCAGGAGAGGGTCCCGAACGCGCGGTGTGGGAACGGCACACCGTCGTTCGGCCCTGCCCGAAAGCGGCCCGCCCCGGGAGCTGACCCGGCCCGCACGCACCAGCGGCTAGATTGCTCGTATGGAAATCCTTGGACTCGACGACTGGCTCAGCTGGTTCCTGCTCGGCATGGGCCTGCTGATCGTGGAGGTGACGATCGCCTTCACCTTCTACGCGGCCCCGATCGCGCTCGGCGCTTTCGCCGCGGCCATCGTCGCCGCGGCGGGTGACGCCATCGAGCCGCAGCTGATCGCCTTCATCCTCGGCTCGCTGCTCTCACTCGCGATCCTGCGACCGATCGTCCGCAAACACCTGCAGCCACCTGAGCCGGACAAGCGCTCCAACGTGCACGTGATGATCGGCCACCGGGCGGTACCGCTCGAACGCGTGGATATCGACGCCGGCACGGCGAAGATCGGTGACGACGTATGGTCAGCCCGGACGGAGTCGGAGCAGATCGTCATCGAGGCGGGCGAGCGCGCCGAGGTCGTAGCCGTCAAAGGCGTATTCGCATACTTGAAGCCAAGCGAACCGGAGCCGGCCAACGCCGCGCCCGAAAAGGAGACCGAGAACTGATGCAAGGACCCGAACTCTTGATGGCCGTGAACGCGGGCGCCGTCGCGCTCGGTGCGATCGCGATCTTCGTGCTGATCACGCTCGCCGCCGCGGTGAAGATCATGCCCCAGGCGCGAGCCGGCGTGGTCGAGCGGGTGGGCCGCTACAACCGCACGCTGCAGCCCGGCCTGACCCTGATCATCCCCTTCGTGGATCGGCTGCTGCCGAAGATCGATCTGCGCGAGCAGGTCGTCACCTTCCCGCCCCAGGCAGTGATCACCGAGGACAACGTGAACGTCGGCATCGATACCGTCGTCTACTACACGATCATCGACCCCAAGGCGGTCACTTACGAGGTCGCCCAGCCGATCCGCGCGATCGAGCAGCTGACGATCACCACGCTGCGCAACGTGATCGGCAGCCTCGATCTCGAGCAGGCGCTGACCAGCCGGGATTCGATCAACGCGCAGCTGCGCACCGTGCTCGACGAGGCCACCGGCAAGTGGGGGATCCGGGTCAACCGGATCGAGCTGAAGGCGATCGATCCGCCGCCCACGATCCAGGAGGCGATGGAAAAGCAGATGCGCGCGGAGCGCGACAAGCGCGCCGCGATCCTCAACGCCCAGGGCGCCAAGGAATCGACGATCCTCGTCGCCGACGGCGATAAGCAGTCCGCGGTGCTGCGCGCCCAGGGTGCCAAGGAGGCCGCGATCCTCGACGCCGAGGGCGAGCGCGAGGCCCAGGCCCTGCGCGCCGAAGGCGAGGCCAAGGCGATCGACACCGTCTTCGGCTCCCTGCACAAGGGAGACATCGACGAGGGCGTGCTCTCCTACCTGTACCTGGAGATGCTGCCGCAACTCGCGGCCGGCGAGGCCAACAAGATGTTCCTCATCCCGCAGGAGATCACCGAGGCCCTCGGCAAGCTCGGCGGCGCCGCCGGCAAGGCGCTGAACAACCCGGGCCGCGGCGAGTCGGGCAGCTAAGCGCCCGGCGCCGGCCCGCCTTTCGGGCGTTCTGTCCCGATGTGGTGACCGTATAGAGCACCAAATCGGGTCAGAGTGACGGACCGAGCGGCGAGCATCGCGCCTAGGTGTCCCGCCCGGCGGCGGCCGGCGGCGCCAGGACGGATGGCGCGCCGCGCTCGACCAGGCTCGGGGGAATCGCGATCGTGCCGTCTTCGCGCTGATGGTTCTCGATGATCGCGATCAGAGTCCGGCCGACGGCGACCGCCGTTCCGTTCAGCGTATGCAGCGGTTCGGGTGAGCCCCCCTCCGAACCCCGGTAGCGGCAGTTCATGCGCCGCGCCTGGTAGTCGGTCGTGTTCGAGGTCGAGGTCAGCTCGCGATAGCGCTCCTGTGAGGGGATCCAGGCCTCGCAGTCGAACTTGCGCGCTGCGGGGGCGCCCAGATCCCCGACCGGGATGTCAACCACGCGATAGGGGATCTCGAGGCCGGAGAGGATCGACTCCTCGATCGACAGCAGGCGCTGGTGCTCGGCGTCGGCGTCCTCCGGCAGCACGAAGCTGAACATCTCGACCTTGTCGAACTGGTGGACCCGGAAGATCCCCCGGGTGTCCTTGCCGGCAGCGCCGGCCTCGCGCCGGAAGCAGGTGGAGATGCCCGCGTAGCGCAGCGGCAGGGTGTCCGCCTCGACGATCTCGCCCGCGTGCAGGGCCGCAAGGGAGACCTCCGAGGTGCCCACGAGGAAGAGCTCGTCCTTCGGGATCTCGTAGATCATCTCACGCTCGCCGGGGAAGAAGCCCGTCGCGTGCAGTGCCTGCTCACGCACCAGCACCGGGGGCACGACCGGGGTGAAGCCCTCGGCGCCGAGGATCTCGACGGCGTAGCGGATCAAGGCGAGCTCGACGAGCACCAGATCGCCGATCAGGTAGGCGAAGCGCGAGCCCGAGACCGCGGCCGCCTTCTCGGTCTCGATCAGGCCGAGCTCGCGGCCGAGGTCGAGGTGGTCGCGGACCTCGAAGCCGAAGTCCGGACGCACACCAACCTCGCGCAGCACGACCGCGTCGGTGTCGGTGTCGCCGTCGGGCGCATCAGGGTGTGGCGGGTTGGGCAGCGTCGCGGCGAGCCGCTCGCGCTCGGACTCGACCGTCGTGAGCTCCCCTTCGAGCTCCTTGATCCGGGCCGAGACATCGCGCATGCGGGCGATCTCGGCGTCGGCGTCGCGACCCTCGCGCTTGGCGGCCCCGATCGCGTCGGAGGCCTCGTTGCGCTCCGCCCTCAGACCCTCCACCTCCGGCAGCAGCTGCCGGCGGCGGGCGTCGAGCTCGAGCAACTGGTCGAGGTCGGAGTCGGCGCCGATCCGGGCCAGCGCGGCGCGCGCCGGTCCCGGGTCCTCCCGAATGCGCTTCAGGTCGAGCAGGGCCCGGCCCCGCTCAGGGAGTCTCTGAAGTGGTTGCCTCGTCCGTGGTGCTGCCCGCGACTGCGGCGGGATCGGGCTCGGGACGCAGCGAATCGCTGACCTCGGAGCCCGCGTACTCGGCGAGGAACGCCGCCACAGCGTCGGCCTCCTCGCCGACGACGATGTTCTGCGGCATGATCGCGCCGGAGAAGCCGCCGTTGCGAATTGCGTAGAGGACGTCCTCGACGGTCTCGGACCGCTGGTTGAAGTTCGGGCCCTGGGCGCGGAACGAGCGGTTACCCGAGCCTTGCGCGTCGGCGGCGTCCAGCGTGTGACAGCCGGAGCAGCGCTCGGCAAACAGAACGGCCCCCTCGTAGGTGGGGTCGCTCTGGGCCACAGAGAATTCCTCGCTGCCGCAAGCGGCAAAGCTCAGCGCCGCAAGCGCAAGGGCTGTGAAGACGATCAGTGGTCGCACGCGGCGGCATCATACTTTCCGCTCACCCGCAGTGTTGTGCCAGAGTCTCCCAATGGCTTCGAGCGAACCAGGGGATCCCGCCGCGCCGAGCGTCGAGCCCGGCCGTCTGCGAACCGCGATGGGCCGGTTCCCGACCGGCGTAACCGTGGTCACGGCCCCCACCGCCGAGGGGCCGGCGGGGCTCGCCGCCAACGCTGTGGCCTCGCTCTCCCTCGATCCCCCACTGATGCTCGTCTGCCTCGATCGCGGGTCGCGCACGCTGCGCGCCGTGGAGGGCGCCGCCCGTTTCGGCGTCAACGTGCTCGGCGCCGGGAGCGAAACCCTGGCCCGCTCCTTCGGCGCCAGGGTCCCGATGGCCGACAAGTGGCAGGACGTGGGCTGGAGCGAAGAGCGGGGCCTGCCGCGGCTCGAGCTGGCCATAGTCTTCATCGCCTGCACGATGCGCGACGTGCTCTCGGGCGGCGACCACGTGATTCTCACCGGCGAGGTCGAGGCGATCGAGGAGCGCGAGGGGCCGGCGCTGCTGTTCGCCGAAGGCGCCTACTCGTCGCTGGGCTGAGGGAGCGAGGGCAATGCCCGGGAACCGGGCCGGTCAGTCCCGGGGAGGCAGGTCCTGCTCCTCGAAGACCCTGGTCGCACCCTCGTCGACGCGTCCCGGCATGCAGATCCGCAGGTGGGTGGTGCCGACGAGCAGCTCGTCGCCGTCGTCGAGCCGGCGGCGGCCGCTGACCCGATCGCCGTTGAGGAAGGTGCCGTTGGCGGAGGTGCCGTCGTCGATCACGGTCCAGTCGTCGCCGAGCGGCTCCAGGCGTGCATGCAGGCGCGAGGCTCCGTCGTCCCAGCTCAGCGAGATGTCCATCCAGGAACCGCGCCCGATGGTGACGGGCTGGTGGGTGGACTCAGGCAGCTCGAAGATGCGCTGGTGGCCGTTGCGGTTGCGGTAGAGGACGAACGGCTGTGCCGCCGCCTCGGCTCGGATCAGTGCGGATTGCTCGGTTGGCGTACCCGGATCACGGGCGCCCTCTGTGCGCGCGTCGTCGATCGCGTTCTCCTTCCCTCAACCCGAGGGTACAGAGGCCGGCGAAACGATTGGTGCCGGATCAGATCTGCAGCAGGGCCGCGCGCAGGGCAAGCCCGAAGATGACCAGCGCGGAGACGGCCATGATCCCGGTCTCGCGTCGTACGATCGCCGCGGCGACCGCCTGCTGACGCTGCCGCGGCAGGGAGTCGAAGTCGAGGCCTTCGAGTTCGTGTTCGTTGGCGGCCGAGCGGGCGCCCTCGGCCAGGAGCGTGACGAGCAGGGGCAGCACACCGTAGACGTAGTGCAGGTCGACCGCCTCCTTGCCGAGCAGGAGCAGCAGGCCGCCGAGCGCGACTTGCAGAATGACCGCGACCTGGGCAAAGCGCAGCGTGTACCAGAAGCCGACCGAGGGCTTACGCAGGTACCAGGCGGTGGCACCCCAGGCCCCCGCCGCGAGATTCGCGGCGAGCACGGTGATTCCGAGGATCAGATGGAGGACGACCATGGCGCGGGCGGGAACTCTAGACGGCGGCCTGGGCCGGATCCCCGTGCGGCGGGCTTCGAACGGCCCGCTGGGGCGGTGCGAGGAGCATTGGATAGAGTGAGAACCACTGATCGTCAGCCACGCGTCGAGCAGAAGGAACCATGCTTCAGAGCTATCTGCCAGTCCTCGTCTTCGTCGGCCTCGGCATTGCCGTGGGCGGCACTTTCACGATGCTCAACCGGGTCCTGGGCCCGAAGATTCCGAACCGGGTCAAGAGCGAGCCCTATGAGTGCGGCCTGCCCTCCGACATCCAGCGCACCTTCCGCTTCGGAATCAGCTTTTACATGGTCGCGATGCTGTTCATCCTGTTCGACATCGAGGTCGTCTTCCTCTATCCGGTGGGCGTGATCCTCAACGACGCCAACAGCGTCTTCGTACTCGCCGAGGTCCTGGTCTTCGTCGCCCTGCTGTTCGTCGCCCTCGCCTATGTCTGGCGAAGGGGTGCGTTGAACTGGAAGTAGACCGCCACAAACTGCGCGGCCTCTCCCCCCTGGATCAGCCGCAGAGCCCCGAGGAGCTGCGCATCAGGCAGATGAAGGCGCGCGACATGCAGCGCGGCGACCTGCAGGGCGAGGACCTCGAGGAGTACGTGAAGTCGCGGGTGATCACCACCACCCTCGACAAGGCCGTCGCCTGGGCGCGCGGCAACGCGATGTGGCCCGCCACCTTCGGCCTCGCCTGCTGCGCGATCGAGATGATGTCGATGGTCTCGGCGCGCTACGACTCCGCCCGCTACGGCGCCGAAGTCTTCCGCGCCTCCCCGCGCCAGGCCGACATGCTGATCCTCTCCGGCCGGGTCTCGATCAAGATGGTGCCTGTGATCCGCCGCATCTACGACCAGATGCTGGAGCCGAAGTGGGCGATCTCGATGGGCGCCTGCTCCTCCTCGGGCGGGATGTTCGCCAACTACGCGGTCGTCCAGGGCGCCGACAAGTTCCTCCCGGTCGACATCCACATCCCCGGCTGCCCGCCGCGGCCCGAGGCGCTGATGTACGGGATCCTGAAGCTGCGAAACATGATCCTCAACGATCCCGACCTCGGCTGGCGCGACCAGTACGCCGCGCACGGCACCGAGGAGGACGAGCGGCCCTGGAAGGCGGGAGCGATTCCAGTCACCCGCGCCGGCACGGCTCCCTCCGACGGGCGCCTGCTCGCCGACAACGGAGGCGGCAACCACCCGACTGTCGAAGCGGCCGAGCTGGCCGGCGAGATGGCGGCGGTCGAGGCCTCCACATCTGCCGCAGCCGAGGCGGCCGCTGCCGCCGCGGACGCCCAGCGGCCGATCTCCGACGCCGACGAGGTGATCGGGGCTCAGGGAACGCACCACGGTGACGATCAGCCCGAGGAGCCACCGAGCCGGGCGGAGCGCCGCGGCGGGCGGGGCGCCTGGGGGCAGAAGGGCTCCGACGATGCCTGACGCACCCGGTCTGGAGCTGATCGCCCAGGAGGTCAACACCCGCCACGACGGCGCCGTGCTCGGCACGAGCTTCGACCGCGGTCAGGCCGCCCTGATCATCGATCCCGACTCGGCCGCCCAGGTGCTGGGCTACCTGAAGGAGGCACCGGGCCAGGAGTACAGCTTTCTCGCCTCCGTCCACGCCGCGGACTACCTGCCGAAGGAGCCGCGCTTCGCGGTCCACTACGAGCTGCTCAACATGGCCCGGGTCGAGCGCCTGCGGGTCAAGGCCGTGCTCGCCGATCCCGGTGAGGGTCTGCTGCCGGAGATCGACTCGGTCACCGAGATCTTCCCGACCGCGGAGTTCCAGGAGCGGGAGGTCTACGACTTCTTCGGGATCGTCTTCCGCGGCCACCCCGACCTGCGCCGGATCTTGATGCCCGAGGACTATGTGGGCTTCCCGCAGCGCCGCGACTTCCCGGTCGGCGGCGATCCGGTGATCTTCACCAACACCGAGGACGAAGTGCCGGGCTGGACCCGATAGGCACCGGAACCGATGGCAACGCCAACCGACAACCGCTACGCCGACACCAACCGGACGATGGAGCAGCTCGGCCGCGACGCGGTCGGCCGCACCGAGGCGCAGGTGATCGGCACCTCCCCGATCGAGCACATCGCGATCGAGCGCGAGGAGGAGCTGTTCACGATCAACGTGGGGCCCCACCACCCCGCCACGCACGGTGTGCTGCGGCTGCTCGTCTCATTGGAGGGCGAGGTGGTCCGCGACCTGCGCCCGGTGATGGGTTACGTCCACACCGGCATCGAGAAGTCCTGCGAGCAGAAGAGCTACTGGAAGGTGATCCCGTTCGTGGAGCGGATGGATTACCTCTCCTACTACTTCAACGCCGAGGCCTTCTGCGGCGCTGTCGAGAAGCTGCTCGAGCTGGAGATCCCGCGCCGCGCCAAGTACCTGCGCACTCTGCACATGGAGCTCAACCGGATCTCCTCGCACCTGGTCGGGCTGGGAACCACGGCCCTGGATCTGGGCGCGATCTCGATGTTCTGGTACTGCTTCCGCGAGCGCGACAAGATCCTCGACCTGTTCGAGATGTCGTCCGGGCAGCGCATGCACACGCGCTACTTCCAGGTCGGCGGCGTGATCGAGGACATCCCGATCGGCTTCGAGGAGAAGGTGCTCGAGTTCTGCGAGGACATGCCGAACCGCATCGAGGAGTACGCGGCGTTGCTGATGAACAACGAGATCTTCCTGCAGCGCACCAAGAACGTCGGCATCGTCTCCCGCGAGCGCCTGCTCGAGCTCGGGGTGACCGGGCCGCTACTGCGCGCCGCCGGCGAGCCCTGGGATCTGCGCAAGGTCGAACCGAGCCTCGCCTACGACGAGGTGGATTTCGACATCCCGGTCGGCACCGTCGGCGACAACTGGGATCGCTTCATGGTCCGCACCCAGGAGATGCGCGAGTCCACGAAGATCGTCAAGCAGTGCATCGAGGGTCTGCCCGAGGGTCCCTGGATCGCCGACGACCGCAAGATCGTCCTGCCACCCCGGCACGAGCTCTCCACCTCGATGGAGGCCCTGATCCACCACTTCAAGCTCGTCACCGAGGGCTTCCGCGTGCCGCCCGGCGAGGTCTACCACCCGGTCGAGAGCCCGCGCGGCGAGCTCGGCTGCTTCGTGGTCGCCGACGGCTCCGCCAAGCCCGCCCGTGTCCACATGCGCGAGCCCAGCTTCGTCAACCTGCAGTCGCTACGCGACATGTGCCTGGACGAGTACGTCGCCGACATGATCGCCAACCTCGCCTTCCTCGACCCGATCCTCGGAGGCATTGACCGGTGAGTCGGAACGACGGCGCGGACGAGGAGACGGACGAGCAGGAGCAGACCGCGGACGAGAGCGGCGAGGCTCCCGTTCCGGAGCAGGGCACGGCGGCCGAGCACGAGCAGGCCGGCGAGGAGGTCGCGGGCGGCTCAGGCTCCACCGGAGATGACGGCGCCGGACAGCCGGAGCTCGACATGGGCGTCCCGGTTCCCGACGATCTGCGGGCCGAGGTCGAGCGCCTGATGGCGCTGTACCCCCAGAAGCGTTCCGCCTCGATTCCCGCTCTGCACGAGATCCAGCGCCGCGACGGCTGGTGCACGCCCGAGGGCATCGAGCAGGTCGCCACGGTGATGGGCGTCGATCCGGCATACCTCGAGTCGGTGGCCAGCTTCTACGACCTCTTCCACCTCGAGCCGCGCGGGCAGCACCGGGTCCTGGTCTGCACCAACATCTCCTGCTGGATGCGGGGGGCCGACGAACTGCTCGACTCCTTCTGCGAGGCAGCCGGAGCCGACCGCGAGGCGGCCGGTCACGGCGGCATCCTCAACGAGGCCGGGGACATCTTCGTCAGCGGCTTCGAATGCCTCGGCGCCTGCGACATCGCGCCGATGGCCTCGGTCGATGAGCGCTACTTCGGGCCGCTGGAGGGCTCCGAGGCCGCGAGCGTCATCGAGCAGCTGCGCTCCGGCAGCGAGGTGATCCCGGAGAAGGCGCTGGCCAGGCGGCCGGCGGCCGGCGGGCCCGAGCCCGAGCCCGACCCGCGCGTCGCCGAAGTCGAGTAGTTCGGCGGTCTCAGGCCTTGAATTTCTTCTTGGCCGGGGTGCGGTCGGCCTCGCCCGTGGAGTCGATCGCCCGCACGCGGAAGACGTGCTTGCCCTTCTTCAGCTTGTACTTCACCGGTGACGTGCACTGGCCCCAGCGGCTCTTGTCCAGCTTGCAGTCGTAACGCAGGGGGCCCTGACCACCGGCGCCGGAGAAGGTCGCCTTCAGCGTGCGCTTCTTGCCCTTTTTGATGACCTTCGTCTTCTGGATTCTCGTCTCGGGCGGATCGGGCGAGAGGTCGTCGAAGTCGAAGTAGCCCGTAACCGAGCTGTCGAAGTTCATCGTCACCGAACAGGCGCCGCTGCCCACGCAGGAGTCGTCCCAGCCGAGGAAGGAGGCATCGGTCTGGGGTGTCGCCGTGAGGTTGACCGTGGTGCCCTGCGGATAGCTCTGGGTGCAGTCACTGGGGCAGTTGATTCCCGGGCCGGTGATCTTGCCCGGGCCACTGGACGAGACGGTCAGCGTGCGTTGCGCCGCCGGCTGGCTGAAGGTCGCCGTGACCGTCTTGTTCGCGCCCATCGTCAGGTTGCACTCGCCCGTGCCCGAGCAGGCGCCGCTCCAGCCGGTGAAGGTCGATTCGGGATCCGGGGTCGCCGTCAGGGTCAGCTGGGTGCCGTTGGCGTAGGTCTCCGCACAGTCGCCGGGGCAGTCGATGCCGGAGCCGCTGACCGACCCCGAGCCGCTGCCGCCGAGCGTCACGCTGAGCGAGCGGGGCGTCGGCGCCGGACCGTTACCGCCCAGGTAGCGGGCGATCGCCAGGTCGTCCTGTCCGGCACTCTCCTTGCTGTAGCTACCGGCGAGAACGATGCTGCCGTTGGAGCCGATCGCGAGGTCGTTCGCTTCGGCGGTGGCCGCCGCACCGAAGCCGGTCGTCGTCGCTCCGTCAGCCCCGTCGAAGCTCAGGTCGAGCGCACCCGCGGTCGTGAAGCGCACCAGGCCGAAGTTGTCGGCGGCCGTTCCGGCGACGAGAATCCGGCCGCTCGAATCCAGCCCCACGGATCCGACGGTCTGCGTTCCACCGAGGTCAGCGGTCGCCTTGCCATCGCCGCTGAAGCTCGGGTCGAGGGCGCCGGCCGCGGTGAAGCGCGCCACCGTGAAGTCGTCGTCGACGTCGCCTGCGAGCAGGACCTTGTTGCTGCCGTCGATCGCGAGCGCATCGGCGCCATCGAAGCCGGCGCCGCCCAGTTGAGCCGTGACCATGCCGTCACTGCTGAACGTCGGGTCGAGGGCGCCGGTGGTCGTGAAGCGGGCAGCGGCGAAGCTCGTGTCGGCCTGCCCGCCGGCGACGATCTTGCCGGTCGAGTCCAGCGCAACGCCCTTGGCCCGGGAGGTGGCGCCAAAGTCGGCCTTGGCGTAGCCGTTGCTGTCGGCGAACGTCGTATCAAGCGCGCCCGCCGTGTCGAAGCGAGCGACAATCATGCTCCGGTAGCCACCCGAGACATTGCTGCGGCCGGCAATCACCGGGCGATCGGAGGCATCGATCGCAAGTGAGTTGGGCGAACCCGGAACCCCCGAGGATTCCGAGACCCCGTCGCTGCCGAAGGTGGCGTCGAGTGCACCTGAGGAGCTGAACCGTGCCAGCACGACCGACTCGAACGGAGAGCCCGGGTAGTCGATGTCGGCGCCGGCGACCACGATCCGCCCGAGGCTGTCGAACGCCACGTCCCTGGCCTCGTCGAAGCCGAAGCCGCCGGTGGAGCCGACGATCGCGACGCCGTCGCCGCCACCAAAGGTCGTATCGAGTACGCCGGCCGCGGTGTAGCGGGCGAGGAACAGGTCTGTGTTAAAGCTCTCGGGATCGCGATCGGTCGTCCCCGCGACCAGCACCCTCTGGCTGGAGTCGATCGCAACCGCAACACCCTCGTCGATGCTGTCGATGGGGTATTGGAAGCCGGCGAAGCCGCTGCTCCCGAAGCTGGAGTCGATCGCCCCCGTGGTCGAGTATCGAAGTAGAACACCGCCGTTGTTGAACGATTCCGAGGCCGGTCCCGCGTAGGTCTGGCTGCCGGCGACGATCGTTCGGCCGGCGCCATCGACGGCAACCGCGAGCCCATAGGCATTGGTAGAGCCGGGCACCGAGGTCTCGGCCAGTCCGTCGCCGCTATAGCTGCTGTCGGGCTGCCCGCTTGGAAGCAGCCGCACCGTCGCCACCCCGTCCGGGCTGATCGAAGACGTCTGTCCGGTGATCGTCAGCGTGCCGTCCGGCTGGAGGGTGAAGCCCTGCATGAATCCGGAGACGCTGACGCCCGCGACGCCCGAATCACCGTAGGTCAGGTCGCGGGCCCCGGTGGAGCCAAAGCGGACTGCGCCGTAGTTCTTGCCGGGGGCGCTCCCGACCACGTAGATCGAGTTGCTCGCGGCAATCCCGACGCCGGTCGGATACAGGCCGGTGAACGGTTCGATCCCGTCGCCGCTGAAGCCGGTGTCGAGCACGCCCGTCGAGGTCAGTCGGGCCAGGATCGAGCTGCTCTGACCGGTGGCGTAGTTCTGAGAGCTACCGGTAACCACGATCGAATCGGAGGGCCCGATCGCGAGCCCGGAAGAGATGTCGTCAGTGCTGCCGGGCGTGATGTGAAAGCGCTTCTTGCCGTTGCCGCTGAAGGTCGTGTCCAGGGCTCCACCCGACGTGTAGCGAACGACGCTGAACGAGTGACCTGTTTCCGGCTCCAAGCTCGAACCGGTCACGGCAATCCGACCCACGCTATCGACGGCCACGGCAGCGGCAACGTCGCCATCGCCTGCCAGATCCGTGATTGCCAGGCCCTGGTTGGCGAAGGTCGTGTCGAGCTGGCCGCCGCTGGTGAAGCGAGCCACCAGGAAATCCTTGGGGGAGGCACCGAAGGAGGCTCCGTTGACGTCGGTCGTGCCGGCGACGACGATCCGGTTGCTGGAGTCGAAACTCATCGAGGCGGCGCTCTCGAAGCGCCCGGCGTCCGCGGTGACGAAGCCGTCCCCGCCGCCGAAGGTGGTGTCGAGCCCGCCGCCGGCCAGGTAGCGGGCGACGATCAGGTCCGAGTCGCCGCTGCCGAGATTGACCGCGCCTGCGGCGACGACGCGCCCCCCGCTGTCGACCTTGACGGCGTTCCAGCCGCTGTCCAGAAAGCGGTCGCCAAGGTCAGTGACGAGCTTGCCGTCGCCGCTGAAGGCGGTGTCGAGATCGGCGGGTGCCGCGCTCGCAGCGGTCGGCGCCAGCATCGCAAGGGCAACCGCGCACAGGCACCCGAAGCCACCCCGACCAATCATTTGCTCCCTTTCCCTCCCGCTCGGCCAGACGACCGAGGGCCCAATCAGATGATCCCGATAACCGGAACGGATTCTATCGGCGGCGTGAAGCTATTGGCAACGTGGAAAGGCATAGACAACTCCACAGTTGTATAGTTTGAGCATGGCGCTTCCCTCCCCCCTCCCCCGTGAGCTGATCGAGCTGATCGCGACGCGGTTCCGGATGCTCGGTGAGCCGATGCGGATCGCGGCTCTCGACCATCTCCGTGAGGCCGGCGAGGACTCAGTAGGCAACATCGCGGAGGCCCTCGAGACGAGCCAGCAGAACGTCTCCAAGCACCTGAATGCGCTGCAGAGCGACGGAATCCTCACCCGGCGGCGGGACGGAAACCGGACGATGTACTCGATCGCCGACCCGTCGGTGCTCGCGATCTGCGAGGTCGTCTGCGACGGACTGCGCCGCCGCAATGACCAGCTGACTCAGATTCTGGAGGCCGCCACATGATCTTCAAGCAGTTCATTCAGGAAGATCTCTCCTGCGCCTCCTACATGGTCGGCGACGGCGGGATCGCGGCGATCATCGATCCGAAGTTTGAGATCGCTGAGTACCTGCACACCGCCCGCTACCTCGGGATCAAGATCGAGCATGTGCTCGAGACCCACAACCACGCCGACCACGTCTCCGGACACGGCCGGCTGGCGGCGGCGACCGGCGCCACGATCCACATGCACCGCCTCGCGGAGCCCGACTACGAGCACGAGCCCTTCGACGACGGCTGGGAGCTGCGGCTCGGCGCGCTGGTGATCCGCGCGATCCACACCCCGGGGCACCGGCCCGAGCACACCGCCTTCGCGCTGACCGACACCTCGCGCTCGCAGCGCCCCTGGGCCCTGCTCACCGGCGACACCCTGTTCGTCGGCGACGTGGCGCGCCCGGACCTCGCGATCGACAAGACCGATGGCGCCCGCGACATCTTCCATTCCCTGCAGGAGAAGTTGCTCGGACTCGACCCCGGCACGGAGATCTGGCCGGGGCATCTGGGCGGCTCGATGTGCGGCAGCAGCGCGATGAGCCCGAAGATCGCCTCGACCCTCGGCTACGAGCTGGAGGCCAACCAGCTGCTTTCGATCAGCGACGAGCAGGAGTTCATCGATGCCTCGCTGGAGCGGATCGGCGCCCAGCCACCGAACTTCCAGAACATCGTCGAGATCAACCGCGGGCCGCTGCTCACCGACAGCGTCGATGCCCACCCGATGACCCCGCGCCAGCTCGAGCGCAAGGTCGCCGACGGCGCCTTCCTGGTCGATATCCGCACCTCGCTGCAGTTCGACGACGCGCACATCCCGGGAGCAACCCACATCACGATCCTCGAGGCCGGGTTCGCCTCGAAGCTCGCCTGGCTCGCCGACCCCGAGGGCGAGATCGTTTTCGTCGGCCGCGACGATGCCGACGGCATCGAGGCGGTGCGGCTCGCGCAGGCGGTCGGGATGCGCAAGCTGGCCGGGTTCCTCGATGGCGGTATGACCTCCTGGCGCGAGGAGGGCCGGCCGGCCGAGCGCACCGAGCGGATCACGCCCGAGCAGCTCAAGGAGGGCTGGGAAAGATCGGAGCCGTTGCAGATCCTCGACGTCCGCGAGCGCAGCGAGTACGAGGAAGGCCACATCCCGGGCTCGGTCTCGGTTCCCTGGCACGACATCGAGGGAATCCCCGACGGGATCGATCCCGAGCGACCGGTGGCGACGGTCTGTGCCTCGGGCAAGCGGGCGGGAGTCGCGGCGAGCCTCCTGCAGCGCTACGGCGCCGAAGGGGTGCTGCACGTCTCACACGGCGGGACGAGCGCCTGGCAGGAGGCCGGCTGGGACTACGAAACCCCCGATGACTGAGACTCCCGTTCCCGCGCCGCCGGCGTGAAGGGCATCCTGCTCAGCCCGATCGGCCTGCTGATCGGGCTCGCGATGGGAGCCCTCGGTGGGGGTGGCTCACTGATCGCCGTGCCGGTGCTCGTCTATCTGGCCGGCCAGGGCACGCGCGAGGCGCAGGCCACGGCGCTGCTGGTCGTCAGCCTCGCCGCGCTGGCGGCACTCGTTGCCTACCTGCGCGACGATGAGGTGCGCTGGCGGGCAGGCGCGGCCTTCGGGCTCGCGGCCGGGGTGAGCGCCTACTTCGGCTCGCGGCTCAGCGCCCGGCTCGACGCCGATCTGCTGCTCTTGATCTTCACCCCGGTGATGCTCGCGGGCGCGGCCGCGATGGTCTCCGACAGGGCCCGCGAGCCCGCCACGTTCATGCCCTGGCGCTTCGGCCTCGAGGGGCGCGAGGTTGCCAAGGTCCTGGTGCTCGGCCTCGCGGTCGGCTGGCTGATCGGGCTCTTCGGCGTGGGCGGTGGCTTTGTGATCGTGCCGGCACTGGTGCTGGTGCTGCACATGGACACTCGGGCCGCGGTCGGCACGAGCCTGCTCGTGATCCTGATCGGCTCCCAGTTCGCGCTGGCCGAGCGGATCAGCTCCGGAGACGTGGACTGGGCGATCGCGGTGCCGTTCTCGATTGCCGCGCTGGGAGGCGCGCTCGCCGGGCAGCGCCTCGCCAACCGGGTCGAGGGCGAGACCCTGCACCGGGTGTTCGCCGCGATGATCGTCGTCGCCGCGGTCTACACGGCCGTGCGTTCGGCCGCCGCCCTGTAGCGGCCCCGCCTCGACGAGCGGGCCGGTCCGGTAATTTCCCCCGCGTGCCCGAGACACGGATCCTCTTCCGCCACATCGACGATCCCGACCTGCGGACGATCGAGGGCTACAAGCGCACCGGTGGCTACACCGCTCTGCAGAAGGCCTTCAAGGACATCGAGCCCGAGAATCTGCTCGGCGACCTCGAGGATTGCGGGCTGCGCGGGCGCGGTGGCGCCGGCTTCTCGATGGGCAAAAAGGCGGGCTTTCTCCCGCGCGGCGACATGCAGAAGTACCTCTGCTGCAACGCCGACGAATCCGAGCCCGGGACGTTCAAGGACCGCGAGCTGATGTTCAAGAACCCGCACAGGCTGCTCGAGGGCATCGCGATCGCGGGGATGGCCGCCGACGCCTCCAAGACCTTCATCTTCATCCGCGGCGAGTACGCCGAGGTCGCCGACGTGCTCGACGTCGCCGTGCGGGAGGCCTACGAGGCCGGCTACCTGGGCGAGAACATCCTCGGCACCGGGGTGACCGTCGATCTGGTCATCCATCGCGGCGCCGGCGCCTATATCTGCGGGGAGGAGACGGCGCTGCTCGACGCGCTCGAAGGCAAGCGCGGCAACCCGCGGCTCAAGCCCCCCTTCCCCGCGATTCAGGGCCTCTACGGCGGGCCGACCCTGATCAACAACGTCGAGACCCTGATGAACGTGCCGCTGGTCGTCAACAACGGTGCCGACTGGTTCAAGAGCTTCGGCACCGAGCAGTCGACGGGGACCAAGGTCGTCTCCGTCTCGGGCTGCGTCAAGCGCCCCGGTAACTACGAGGTCGAGCTCGGCATCTCGAGCCGCGAGATCATCTACGACCTCGCCGGCGGACCCCTCAGCGGCGGGGTCAAGGCCTGGTATCCGGGCGGCTCCTCCGCCCCGGTCCTCGGTCCCGAGGAGCTCGACCTGCCCTACTCCTTCGAGGCGCTCGCCGACGCCAAGTCGATGCTCGGCTCGGGCGCGATCATCGTCGCCGACGAGACCGTCTCGATCCCGCACATGGCGCTGCGCACCGCGCGCTTTTACCACCACGAGTCGTGCGGCAAGTGCACCCCCTGCCGCGAGGGCACCAACTGGACGGTGAAGATGCTCGAGCGGGTCACGCGCGGTGAGGCCACGCCGATGGACCTCGACATCATCGCCTCCGTGCAGGAGAACATCATCGGCAACTGCCTCTGCGTCCTCGGCGACGCGATGGCGATGCCGGTCGGCTCGATGGTGCGCCGCTGGCGCGGTGAGTTCGAGCAAGCGATCGCCGCGGCCCGCGAGAGCGGCCCCGCGCCGCTCGACGTCGAGCCGGCGATCGCGACGCCCGTCGGCGTCGGCGCCTGAGCGCCTGGCCGGCCGGGTGGCCGACGGGCGTCTCGCCCGCCGGCCCAACCGACCGCCTACTCAACCCTCCAGGCCCTCGGCCTCCTGGCGCTTGGCGTCGGCCTTCGCCTCCTTGGCGTCGGCCTCCGCCTCCTTCTTCTCCGCTCCGCCCCGCTCCTCTGCAGCGTCCTCACGGAGCTCGCCGCGCTTTTGCTCGCGCTCGCCCTGCTCCTTGAGGCCGTCGTCTCCGGTCAGGTTGCCGGCGGCTTGCTTGACCTTGCCCTTGCTCTTGTCGAGGAGGCTCTTGGCGCCTTCCTCTGCGCCCTTCTCTTTATCTGCCATGTGTGTACTCCTTAGACCTCTCGGCCGGGGTTGGGGACAGTGCCTGGAGACTTACCCCAAACCATGCCTCCCCAATCCACCGCAGGACCTGGAGCTGCCTCAGTGCTTCTCGGCGAGCTTGAAGTGGCCGCCGAGCAACTCGGTGACCGTAACCAGCTTGTAGCCCCGCGAGTGCAGCGTGCGGATGATGTCCGGGAGGGCGGCGACCGTCTGGCTACGGTTGCCGCCGCCGTCGTGCATCAGCACGATTCCCCCGCGGCCGGCCCGGACCGCCCGCGAGTAGATCGCGCCTGAACCCGGCAGCTTGTAGTCCTCGGTATCGATGTCCCAGAGCGCCGTCGAAAGACCGTTGGAACGCGCCGCCGCGACCGTGCCGCTGTTGAAGTATCCGTAGGGTGGGCGGAAGGTGCAGGGCTGAAAGCCAGTGGCGCGCTTGATCGCGCTGTTGGTCTTGGCCATGCTCGAGGAACTGGGGAGCTGCTCGTGCGCCCAGGAGTGGTTGGCGAGCTCGTTGCCGCGGGCGAGGATCGAGTTGAGCAGCGCGTCATTGCCGCCGACCAGATTGCCGACCTGGAAGAAGGTGCCGTGCGCTCCATGGTGGGCGAGGATTCGCACGATCTCCGCCGTGTAGGAGCTGGGTCCGTCGTCGAAGGTGAGCGCGATCCGCTTGCGCCTGGTCGGACCCTGCACGTAGGAGCCCTTGTTGCCGGTGCTGCAGCCGACAGGAACGAGGCGGTAGATGCGAGCCGACTTCGTGCCCTTGCGCGGAGCACGGGAGCGGCAGACCTCGGCCCCCGGCGGCTCTGAACCGGGCGCGCCCCTCTGCGACCGTTTACCCGGTTCCGGCTCCGGCTGCAGCTGTCCGCACTCCGGTCCCTGCCAGGTGCTGATCGCCGCGTAGCGCAGGTGCCCGGGCTTGAGCTTGGCCTGCTTCAGCTTGAAGCCGAGCTGCAGCACGTTCGGTCGGGGGCGCTTGAGCCGCGCGAGGAAGCCGTGGTCCTTGCGGAGCGAGCCGCCCTTGCCGATCCGCGAGACCCCGACCCGGACCCGACCCCCGTCCGCCGGGCCGCCCACGCAGAGCAGCGAGTCACGGATCGCGGTGCCCTTGGCCAGCAGACAGAGGTGCCGCTGGTCGGAGTGAATGGCAGTGGGATAACGGCGCAGGTCGCGCATCGGGGGCAGCGCCCGCTCCACCTCGAAGCGCAGCGTGACGTCCTTCTTGTGCTGGGAGACCTTCGTGGCGAGCAGCGCCAACGGCCCGTTGCGGGCCGCCGCCTGGGCCTGAGACCCCGGCGCGGCGGAGGCGTGGCCGAGAAGCACAAGTGCGCCGAAGAGCGCCATCGCCAAGGCCGGCCGGCCGTTCCGGCGGCTAGTGGTCCGCTGAGCGCGGTGATTCGGCACCTGCTGGTCCCCTGTCTGGCGATAGACCGGAACAACACTTGATCCGGGTGCCCGATGAACGATCACACCTTAATGCCAAGCGGCCGCCGCGGAGCCCACAGGCTGATTCGGATAGATTCAGCGCGTGAGTCGTACAGCCAAGCCGCAGATCACGATCACCATCGATGGGGTCGAGATCGAGGCCACCGAGGGCACGATGCTCGTCGACGCCGCCAGACATGGCGACGTCGAGATCCCCGTGTTCTGTTACGAGCCCAAGCTCGGCGATCCCGTGGGCGCCTGCCGGATGTGCCTGGTGGAGATCGAGGGCATCCCAAAGCTGCAGACCTCCTGTTCGACCCCGATCCGCGACGGAATGGTGGTCTACACGACCACCGACCGGGTCAAGGAGGCGCAGAACGCCATCGTCGAGTTCCTGCTCGTCAACCACCCGCTCGACTGCCCGGTCTGCGACAAGGGGGGCGAGTGTCCACTCCAGGACATCGCGATGGGCTGGGGCGAGGGCCACAGCCGGGTCACTGATCCCAAGCGCCACTTCCAGAAGCCGATACCGCTCTCCCCGCTGATCAAGATCGACCGCGAGCGCTGCATCCTCTGTTACCGCTGCGTGCGCTTCAGCCAGGAGGTCGCCGAGGACGAGCAGTTGCAGCTGCTCGAGCGCGGCGCGAAGACGTTCGTCGGCACCTTCAACGACCGCCCCTACATCGCCCCCTTCCACGGCAACATCATCGAGCTCTGCCCCGTCGGCGCGCTCACCTCGCAGAGCTACCGCTTCCGGGCCCGGCCCTGGGACATCGAGGACGCGGGCTCGGTCTGCACCCTCTGCCCGAGCCAGTGCAACGTCAAGTTCACTGTTCGCGACGAGCGGGTCGTGCGCGTCCTCGGCCGCGACAACGAGGATGTCGACGACGGCTGGCTCTGCGACAAGGGCCGCTTCGGCTACCAGATGTTCGCCAGCCCGGATCGACCCACTGAACCCCAGGTCCGCGAGGGTGGCGCCCTGCGCGCCGCGAACTGGGAGGAAGCCCTGGACCGGGCCGCTCGCGGCCTGACGGAGGCCCACGGCAAAGTCGCCGCGATCGTCGGCGGCGCCGCCTCCAACGAGGAGGCCTACCTCGTTCAGCGCATGGTGCGCGGGGCGCTCGGCTCGACCGATGTCGCCGGCAGCGCGCACGCCGCGCTCTCGACCGCGACCCGCCGCGCGCTCAGCGACCCCGCCCTGGCGATCGGCACGGCCGAGCTCGACCACGCCGACGCGATCCTCGTGCTGGGTACCGACCCGATGCACGACATGCCGATCATCGAGCTGCGCATCCGCAAGGCGGTGCGCCGCAACGGCACGGATCTGCTCGTCGCGACCGAGCGCCCGACCGCGCTCGACGGTGGGGCGGCGATCGGCAGCGGCGGTTGCCTGGAGGCCGCCCGCTATGCCCCCGGAGAGGGGGCCACCTTCATCGAGGGCCTGGTCGCCGACCTGCGAGGCGGCGGAGACGGCGAGAACGGCTTTGCCGCAGCACTGAAGGGTGCCGGCGACGTCGCGGTCGTCTGGGGCGAGGGCCTGGTGACGGGAGCGCAGGGCGAGCGCACCGCCGCAGCGCTCCTCGACCTCGCCGCTGCACTCGGGCTCTCGGCCCCCGACGCCGGCGGCCTCTACGAAATCCCGAAGGCCGCCAACGGCCGCGGCATCCGAGAGTCGGGAGCGGCCCAGGGCGGCGGCCCCGGCCTGAGCGACGCAGCCGCAGGCCGTAGCCCGGCGGAGATCCGCGACGCGCTCGAATCCGGAGAACTGGAGGCAGTGATCCTCTGGGACGTGGACCCGGTCCGCGACTTCGACGACCCCGACGCCTGGTCCCGGGCCATAGGCGCCGCCAACTTCACAATGAGCGTCTCGATGTTCGGCAGCGCGAGCGCCCAGAACGCGGACGTCCACCTCCCGGCCGAGACCCACGCGGAGAAGGAAGGCACCGTCACCCACCCGGACGGTCGCCTGCAGAGAGTCCGCCCAAGCGTCCCCAATCCCGGCAACACCCGCCCGTTGTGGCAGGCGCTGACCGAACTCAGTGCGAAACTCGGAGACGAGACGGGCGCCGGCACAGCGGAGGAGATCTTCCGTCTGCTCGAGAACGACTCCCCCCTCTACACGGGCATCACCTACGACACGATCGGCGGCACGGGCCAACGCTGGCAGGAACTTGCTGGAGACCAGGCCGGGTCCCCGGGCCCGGCGCCACGCGACGTGTCTGCTGGACCTTCCCCGACCTCCTCCTCAGAAGCACCCACGGGTCCCCTGCGGCTCGGCACGTACCACGACCTTTGGGCCGACTATGTGAGTGAGCGGAACGAGAGCCTGCAGTTCTTGAGTCCCAGCCAGACCGTGGATATGAGCGTCGCCACGGCGAAGTCATTGAAGGTCGGAAACGGGACCGAAGTTGTCGTTACCGGGGACAACGGAAAGTCGCTCAAGGGTCATGTGGCGATTCGGGAGCGGATGCCCGACGAGACCGTGTTCTTGATCGAAGGCACACGTGAGCAGAGCGCCAACCTCCTGAGCGGCGCAAGCACGGTCACCGTCGAGATCGCTCCCGAGGCCTCTGAGGAGGGACCGGCGCCCGGGGTCGCCGAGCGCGAGGCCGTCAAGTGGTGAGCCTGCTCGCCGACACCAACTTTGCCGAGGCGACGTGGATCCTGATCGTCAAGTCGATCGTGATCTTCGTGGTCATCCTCTCGATCGTGCCGATCATCCTGCTGGTCGAGCGCAAGCTGCTCGGTCGCTTCCAGGCCCGCTACGGCCCCAACCGCGTCGGCCCCTACGGCGCGATGCAGCCGCTCGCCGACGTGCTCAAGCTGCTCACCAAGGAGTCCTACAAGCCGGATAACGCCGTGCCGGGACTCTGGGCGATCGCCCCCGCGCTGGTGATCATCAGCGCCACCGCAACCCTGGCGATCATCCCCTTCGGCGACGTCGCCAACGGCAGCTTCGGCCTCTACGGGATCGACGTCTCGATCGGCATCCTCTACGCCTTCGCCTTCGGCTCGATCTCGTTCTATGGGCTGCTGCTCGGCGGCTGGGCCTCGGGCTCCAAGTTCAGCTTTATGGGCGCGATGCGCTCCGCCTCCCAGCTGATCTCCTACGAGATCTCGATGGGCCTCTCGCTACTCGGCGTGGTGATGATGGCCGGCTCGCTCAGCCTCGTCGATATCGCCCAGGCCCAGCAGGAAACGGTCTGGTACATCATCCCCCAGTTCGTCGGCTTCCTGATCTTCATGATCGCCGGCTTCGCCGAGACCAACCGCGCCCCCTTCGACCTGCCCGAGGCCGACGCCGAGCTGGTCGCCGGCTACAACACCGAGTACGGCGGCATGCGCTTCGGCTCCTTCTTTCTGGCCGAGTACATGGAGATGATCGTCGTCTCCGGGATCGCGACCACCATGTTCCTGGGCGGCTGGTTCCTGCCCTTCGGCATCGATCCCCCGGGCTGGGTCGATCCCTTCGTCGTGCTGGCCAAGATCTTCGTCCTGATCATCTTCTTCATCTGGGTCCGCGCGACCCTGCCCCGGCTCCGCTATGACCAGCTGATGACGCTCGGCTGGAAGATCCTGCTGCCGCTGGCCACGCTGAACGTGCTGGTCACGGCAATCCTCGTCACCGTTACCTGAGCGCTTAGCTTGTTCACCCCCGGATCGCCGCTGCCTCCGGCCGGCATCGCGGTCTGTCGCCACCGGTTGTCCGCACTTGTGCATGCACCAGCTGCTTAAGTGCGGACAACCTCCTGATTTGCCCGTTCGTTGCCCCCGGTACCCGGAACCCCGCAGACGACCGGCCGCTCCTACCTCGTCACCGTGCCACCGTTTGATGTCAGGGTGGCTACGATCCGCCCATGGCATCGCTCGATCCCCGCCGTCTCGCGGCCCGCTGGATGAATGCCTCCACCGGGATCGCCGAGCAGCACCTGCCTCTGCCGCTTGCCGGAGCGATCGCCAGGGCTCGGGGCCGGACGCTGGCGGGCGCCCTCGCGGGCAAGACCGTGCTGGTCACCGGCGCCTCCTCCGGAATCGGCGAGGCCAGCGCGCTGATGATCGGCGAGGCCGGAGGGAAGGTCCTGCTGGTCGCGCGCGGTGAGGAGAAGCTCGCCGATATCGGCGCGCGGATCGCCGAGCACGGCGGCGAAGCCCACGTGCACCCTGCCGATCTCTCCAGCGCCGACGACATCGCGCGCCTCACGGGCGAGGTGCTGGACGCGCACGGCGGGGTGGACATCCTCGTCAACAACGCCGGCCGCTCGATCCGGCGCTCGGTCAAGTTCTCCTACGACCGCCAGCACGATTTCGAGCGCACGATGCAGCTCAACTACCTGGGCCCGGTGCGGCTGGTGCTGGCCTTCCTGCCCGAGATGCGCGAGCGCGGCTTCGGCCACATCGTCAACGTCTCCTCCGCGGCCGTCCAGATCCGCACGCCGCGCTTCGCCGCCTATACGGCCTCCAAGGCCGCGCTCGACGCGTTCAGCGAATGCGCCGCGGCCGAGCTCTCCCACAATGGGATTCGTTTCACGACGATCTCGATGCCGCTCGTCCGCACGCCGATGATCGAGCCCACCGAGATGTACTCCAACTTTCCCTCGCTGAGCCCGGAGGAAGCGGCTGAGAGGGTCGCCAAGGCGATCATCCACCGTCCGCGCCGGATCGGTACTCCCTACGGCCATCTGGTCGGCGCGATCGACGCGATCGATCCGGTTGCGATGGAATCGATCCGCAATCGCGGCTACCGGATGTTCCCCGAGTCGGGCTCCTCCAGCCCACCGATCGAGGACGCGGCCGGAGCGGAAGGCGCAGCGTCGGCCGAGCCCGACACCACGCGCGAGCCCTGAGGCCGCGCCCGATCACGTAGGATCGGGCAGATGGCCACCACCGAGTTTCCCTACCTCAAGGACCAGTCCGTCGTCGCCGTGCAGCGCGGGCCCGACGCAGGCGGCGCAGGCGGCGCCTACCGCGCGTTCGGCGAGACGCTGCGCGGGCTGCGGACCACGTTCGCCCGCCTGGTCGAGGGACCGGTCACGATCCAGTACCCGGAGGAGAAGACGCCGGTCTACCCACGCTTCCGCGGCCGCCACAAGCTGCACCGCTTCGAGGACACCGGGATCGAGAAGTGCGTCGGCTGCTCGCTCTGCGCCGCCGCCTGCCCCGCCGACTGCATCCGCGTGGTCGCCGCCGAGAACGACCCCGACAACCGGGTCTCCGCCGGTGAGCGCTATGCAGCCGTCTACGAGATCAACCTGAGCCGCTGCATCTTCTGCGGCTACTGCGAGGTGGCCTGCCCCTTCGACGCGATCACGATGGGCCACGAGTACGAGATGGCCGACTACAACCGCGGCGACCTGATCTTCACCAAGGAAATGTTGCTCGCGGAGCCGATCAACAAGGTCCCGCTCCGCAACGCCGGCGAGTAGGCGGCGACCGTCGCTCGGTAGGCCCTCAGCCGACCGAGAAGACGAACTTGCCGAACATCTCGCCGGCGAGCATCGCTGCGAAGCCCTCGCGGGCGTCGGCCAGCGGCATCACGGCCTCGATCGGCGGTTCGATCTCGCGCTCGACGCAGAAGCGCGCGAGCCGCTCGAGCTCGTCGCGGCTGCCCATCGTCGAGCCGAGGATCTGCAGCTGCAGGAAGAAGACGCGGTTGAGGTCGGCGGGCGGGTTGGGGCCGCTGGTGGCGCCGGAGACGACCAGCTTGCCGCCGGGCTTCAGTGCCCGAAGCGAGTGCGCCCAGGTGGCGTCGCCGACCGTCTCGATCACGGCATCGACCCGCTCGGGCAGCCGCTCGCCCGATTCGAACGCCGCATCGGCTCCCAGCTCGACCGCCTGAGCCCGTTTGCCCTCGTCGCGGCTGGTGACCCAGACGCGGGCGCCGGCGCGGCTGGCGAGCAGAATCGAGGCGGTCGAGACTCCGCCCGAGGCACCCTGGACGAGGACGGTCTGACCCGGCTGCAGTACGGCCCTCGTGAAAAGCATCCGGTAGGCGGTGAGCCACGCCGTCGGCAGGCAGGCCGCCTGCGCGAAGCTGAGCTCCGCGGGCTTGGGGACGAGGTTCCGGCGGGGAACCGTGACGCGCTCGGCAAGCGAGCCCTGGTGACGCTCGGAGAGCAGGCTCCGCTTGGGATCGAGAGTTTCATCGCCGTGCCAGTCGTCGGTGCCGATCACCGAGTGCACGATCACCTCGTTGCCGTCGGGATCGAGACCCGCGGCATCGCAGCCGAGGATCATCGGCAGACGCTCCTCGGGCAGCCCGACCCCGCGCAGCGACCACAGGTCGTGGTGGTTGAGGGAGGCGGCGCGGACCTCGACCGTCGTCCAGCCGGGGTCCGGTACCTCAGGCTCCGGACGCTCGCCGATCTCAAGGCCCGCGAGCGGGTCCTCGGCGTCGATCCGGGCAGCGTAGGCGGCGAGCATCGGCCGGACGTTATCTCGCCGGCCGCTGCCGCCGCGCGCTCAGAGACTCAGGAGCGCGGAAAGGTCAGCAGGTTCTCGACCCTGCGGACCCCGTCGATCTGCTCTGCCTGTGCCGTCACGCGGGTTGTCTGATCAACGGAATCGAGCGTCCCCCGCAGGGTGACCACGCCGTCGGCGGCGCCGATGCTGATCCGCTCCTTGGGCACGTCCTTGTCGGCGAACAGCTCGGACTCGACCTTGGCCTTCAGGGCGGGGTCGTTCAGCCGGTCGTCGGTGGGTCCTGAGGGCGCGGTCGGGCTGACGTCGGGGCTGGGGACGCCAGGTGCGTCGGCGCCCGTGGGCGTGCCGCTGAACACCTTGCGCAGACCGAGGATCGTCGCAACGACGACACCGGCGACGCCTACCGCCGAGGCAGCGAGAAGTGGCTTACGAGCCGGCTCGGGCGCCCGCCCGGTTGCGAGCTCTGCGGCGGCCGCCGACTTCTTCGCCTTTGAACGGGCCTCAGCGGTGGACTTCTTCACCTCGCGGAGCGCGCGCTCGTATGGGGTCTGCTTGCGGAAGGGATTGCGTGGCATCTGTTGTCACCTCTTGAGTCGAAGGGAAGGTCTCTAGTTCCTATTCCCGTTCAGCCAACAGCCAAACGATTCTCGGCTGTTGATTTCCCCCCGCCCTTCTCACCGGATCGACGGGGAGCCGGCCGTCACCCGTCGGGCTGCCCCCCCGGCCGTCGCCGGGCTCCTTAAGCCGCAGACTTGCGGCGGCGGAAGCGTTTGAAGCGGCGGTCCTTGAGGATCCGCTTGGCCGCGTTGTGGCCGGAGGCCGCCATCACGCCGCCGCCGGGATGCGTCCCGGCGCCGCACAGGTACAGCCCGCCGACCGGGGTGCCGTAGTGAGCGATCTCGGGCGAGGGCCGCATGAAGGCCATCTGGTCGAGACCCTGCTCGCCCTGGAAGATCGAGCCGTCCTGGAGGCCGAATATCTCCTCGAGGTCGGGCGGGGCCAGCACCTCGAGCTCCTCGATCGCGTCCGGCACGTTGGGGGCGTAGCGGGCGAGGTGGTTGACGCAGGAGGCCGCGTAGTCCTCGCGCGCGCCCTCCGGCCAGTCCTCCGCGGCATGCGGCCCGTACTGGGTGAACATCGTCATCACGAGCCGGTCGTCGTCGGTCAGCGAGGTATCGATCGCGCTGGGCAGCTCCGCCTCGACGTAGGGGTTGGCGGCGGGCCGGCCGTGGGCCGCGTCCTGCCAGGCCTCCTCGAGGTAGTCGATCGAGGGACAGAGGTTGACGCCGGTGTGCATCAGCAGGTCCTGCTCCTCTTCGCTGACACCGTTGTAGCGCGGGGCCTCGCTGAGGACCATGTTGATCTTCACCGAGCCGCCCCGGCTCCGGTAACGGCGCATGTCGGCCGTCACCTCCTCGGGGAAGTGCTCACCGCCCGCAAGGTCGAGGATGGTCGTCTTGGGATGCGCGCCGGAGGCGACGATCGGCGCCGTCAGCTCCTCGCCGTCCGCCAGGGTGACACCCGTGACCTCCCCGGCCCGGATGTTGATCGAGGCGACCTCGGCATCGGTGCGGATCACGGCGCCGGCCGACTCGGCCGAGCGCGCGAGGGCCTGGCTGATCGCTCCCATGCCGCCGATCACCTGGCCCCAGGAACCACGGATGCCGTTGAGCTCGCCGAGCGCGTGGTGGAGCAGGTTGTAGGCGGTGCCCGGGGTTCGCGGGCCGGCCCAGACGCCGACCACGCCGGTGGAGGCGAGCGAGCCCTTGAGGCCGTCCAGCTCGAAGCTGTCGTCGAGCATGTCACCGACCGACATCGTGAAGACGCGGACCAGCTCGTAGACGTCGCGGCGTGACAGGCCGGCCGCGCGGCCGCCCTCGCGGAGCAGGCTGATCAGATCGCCCGGCTTCTTCGAGCCCGGCGACGGTGCCTCGCGCATCAGCATCGGGGCGAGGAAGTCCGCGGCGGCGATCAGCCGGTCCTCGAACGGGGCGTAGGCCTCCGCGTCGGCCCTGGAGAAGCGCGCGATCGATTCCTGCGTGCGTTCCGTCTCGTTGAAGAAGAAGATCGGCCCGGACTCCGTGAGTGCGGCGTAGGCCGGATCGAGCGGGATCGCGCGGTAACCGAACTCGGCGAGGCGCAGATCCTTGACGACCTTGGGCTGCAGCATCGAGACGACGTAGGAGGCGCGCGAGACGCGGGCGCCCGGCCAGACCTCCTCGGTCACGCAGGCCCCGCCGAGGATGTGGCGCCGCTCGAGCACGCAGACGCGCAGGCCTGAGTGGGCCAGGTATGCCGCCGTTGTGAGCCCGTTGTGGCCTCCGCCGACGACGATCGCGTCGAAGGAGCGGCCTCCGGGAGACGGCACCCCCGAACGCCCCGGACCCGATCCGTTGCGACTCGCATGGGCGGTCTCGGTTGCGTCCTGGGCAGTTGATGTGTCTGTGCGGGCCTCGATGCGCGTGAGCCTATCAGACACTTCGTGCGATTGACCACAAGATCAGCAGGCCCGATACCATGGCCTGTTGAACCCCTCCGTCCGCTCCCGCGGGCAGAGTCCGGTGAACCGCAACGCGAAAGAACGGATCCCGATGCCAGACGCCCTGCAAGAGACAGCCCACAAGCATCTGATGCTGCATTTCTCCGACATGTCGGTCGATCCCGGTGAGATCACGGTCATCGACCACGGGGAGGGCTACTACGTCTTCGACAGCGAGGGGAACCGCTACATCGACGGGCTCTCCGGCCTGTACTGCGCCAACCTCGGCCACTCCCACGGAGACGAGCTGGGGCGCATCGCCCACGAGCAGATGAAGAAGCTGCCGTTCGTCTCCAACTGGACCGTCGCCCACCCGAGCTCGATCGAGGCGGCCGAGCGGATCGCGCGCCTGGCGCCCGACAACCTCAATCGCGTGTTCTTCACCTCGGGTGGGTCCGAGGCCGTCGAGTCGGCCTGGAAGATGGCCGTGCAGTGGCACGCCGCCAACGGGCAACCGCAGCGCCGCAAGGTGATCGCCCGTCGCGACGCCTACCACGGGGTGACCATGGGCGCCTTGAGCTTCACCGGGATGCCGGTCTGCCGCACGCCGTTCGAGCCGCTGCCGATCCCGACCACTCACGTCGCCAATACCAACGCCTACCGGCACCCGGCCGGAGGCGATGAGGCGGGTCTTTGCGCGGCGTTGCTGGCCGAGATCGAGGAGACGATCTCCTTCGAGGTCGCTGAGACGATCGCGATGATCATCGCCGAGCCGGTACAGAACGCCGGCGGCTGTTTCGTGCCGCCCGAGGGCTACTGGCAGGGGCTGCGCGAGATCTGCGACCGGCACGGGATCCTGTTGGTCTCCGACGAGGTGATCTGCGCCTGGGGCCGGATCGGCAGCTGGTTCGGCGCCCAGCGCTTCGGCTACGAGCCCGACCTGCTCACCTTCGCCAAGGGCGCCACCGGCGGTCACTTCGCCTTCGGCGGAATGCTGATCTCCGACAAGGTCGCTGAACCCTTCATGAGCGGCGCCGAGAGCTACATGCACGGGTACACGTTCGGCGGCCACCCCGTCGGGGCGGCCGTCGCCAAGGGCGCGATCGACATCCTCGAGCGGGAGGAGATTCCGCAGAAGGTGCGCGCCAACGAGGACCACGCCCGCGCCTGTCTGGAGGGTCTGAAGGACATCCCGATCGTCGGCGACGTGCGCGGCTGCGGCCACTTCTTCGCCCTGGAGCTGGTCCACGACCAGGGGAGCAAGAAGACGCTCGAGGGGCCGACCGCGGAATGGCTGCTCAAGGACGTGCTGACCAAACGCCTGTATGAGCGCGGCCTGATCTGCCGGCTCGACGACCGCGCTGACCCGATCGTGCAGATCGCCCCGCCGCTGATCGGCGGCCCGGCGATGTTCGACGAGATCACCGAGATCCTCCGCGACGGCCTCGAGCACGCGGCGGAGCGGGTCGACGAGCGGCCGGCCGAGCTGGTCGCCTAGCTGTGCTCAGCCCTCAGCAGGCGTCGTAGAGGTAGCGCTTGCTGGTGGGTCGCCGGACCCCACGGTCGCGCAGCACCACTGAGACCTCGTCGCCGATCTGCTCGCAGGCCCTCTCGAACAGCGGCCGGCGGTACTCGATCGAGATCATCCGGTTGCCGTAGGTCTTGCGATAGACGTTGCACTCGTTGTAGCGGGCGCAGTCCTCGACCAGGGCGAAGTCGAAGCCGATCCTGCCGGCCTGCATCTTCTTGATCTGGGTGGTGTTCTTCTGCGCCACGGCGAGTCCGAGTCGGTGGGAGCGGCGCGTCAGCTCGCGCGCGAACTTGACCGCGTCGTGCTTGCCGAACGGGACCTTGCGGGCCAGCGGCGTGCCGTTGAAGCGGGTCCAGGAATCGAGGTTGTCGAACTCGACGGCGGCGAAGCCCTTCTCCGCGCAGATCTCGATCATCGGCTGCAACCAGCGTGCTGCCCGCTCGCGCTTGTTGGCGTTGCGAATATCGACCAGGTACTCCCCGCCCCAGTTGGGATCGTCGCCGAGCTTGCTCAACACCAGCTTGCGCGGCCAGTTCGACTTCTCGTCGGGCCGGTCGGTGCCGCTCTCGTTGGGCTGCGTCTGAAAGCCGTTGACGTAACAGATCGAGTAGACCGGATCAGCGGCGGCGCTGCCGATGAACCAGTCGCGGGAGACGATGCCGACGCCGTCGGGGAGCGAATAGTCGCCGCCGATCTGGTAGTCGAACTGGGCGTTGATGGGCGGCGGCTGCACAGCCACTCCGGCGGGCACCGCGGTCGGCGCACCGCTGCTGGCGGACGCAGGCACGAGCAGAGCCGCGGCGATCAATGCCACTCCCACGCTCAGCGTCCTCCTGGCCCCGTGCCTCATCTAAACGAGGGTACCTGGGCGCCGAGGTGGCGCCTCCAACGAACGTTGAGGAGGCGGCGGCTCAGCGGCCGATCACAGCATCGACCGCGAGGGCGCCGCGCTCGTAGACGAAGACCGGGTTGAGCTCGATCAGCTGCAGGCCCTCCGCGAGCAGCAGGCCACCGACCCTGCTCGCCAGGCCGGCGACTGCAGCAATGTCGAGTGGGGCCCGGCCCCGGGCGCCGGTGAGCATGCCGGCGCCACGCAGTGAGCGGATGGCGGCCTCGATCGCGTCGCCGCCGGCAGGCAGGGGAACCAGGGCGACGTCGTCGAGGGCCTCCGCCCAGATGCCGCCGAGTCCGACCATCACGGTCGGCACGATGCTGTCGGCCCGAGCGGCGATCATCAGCTCGGCTCCAGGTGGCTCGGCCATCCCCTCGACCAGCAGCCGGCCGGCGGCCGCCTCCGGCAGGGCGAGCAACTCGCGCGCCGCCTCGCGCAGCTCCTCCTCCGACTCCAGCCCCAGGCGCAGGGCTCCCAGCTCGCTCTTGTGCAGGAGGCCCGGGGCGACGAGCTTCAGAGCCACCGGACCACCGAGGGCGGCGGCCCGCTCGACGGCGGCGTCGGCGTCAGCGACCACCCCTCCCGGCGGGACGGGCACCCCGGCCTCTGCAAGCAGGCGCTTTGCCTCGGCCTCGTCCAACCAGATTTCGCCCCCGCCACGGGGGACCGCGTCGCGGGCCGTGGCCGCCGCTGCGGCGATCTCGCGCAGCCGTGGTGGCGAGACCGACTCGCGACCGAGTGCCTTGGCGGCGCGGATGCCCTCCCCCAGTCCCGCGATCATCGGCACGCCGTGGCGCTCGAGGCGGCGGATCGCGTTTTCGTCGATCAGGTCCGGCAGCGTGGCGGCCACCATCACGGCCGAGGCCGCGTCGGCGGCTCCGGCGATCACGCCGTCGAGCACATCGCCCCAACTGGTGTCGAGCTGGCGGTTGGGATAGTCGAAGAGCACGAGGACCTGGCCGATCGACTCGTCCTCGGAGAGGATCGTGATCATCTTGCGCAACGCCTCGCGGTCGCCCCAGAGCATCGAGGTGTAGTCGAGCGGGTTGTCGATCGTCACCGCCGAGGGGACGAACTCGGCCAGCAACCCGCGGCTACGCTCGCTGAGCATCGGGATCGGGACACCGAGCTTCTCCGCCAGATCCGCCGCGCAGCCGGAATCGCCTCCCGAGCAGGTGAGCACGGCCAGCCCGGGAGGATCGCCGGGCGCGGGTCGGGCCTTCGGGGCGGCCATCGCCCGGGCCAGCTCGAGCAGCTCATGCGGCTCCTCCGCCCAGCCGGCGCCCGCCTCCTCGACCAGGGCCCGGAAGGCCCGGTGATCTCCGGCCAGCGAGCCGGTGTGGGCGGCGGCGGCACGGGTGCCCGCCTCCGAGGAGCCGACCTTCTGTATGACGACTCCGATCTCGCGCTCGACGCAATCGGCGAGCGCGCCGGCGAGCTTCTCACCGTCCCCGGCCGCCTCCAGAAACAGCGCAACCGAACCCACGCCGCGGCTGCGAGCGAGGGCCGCGAGCCAGTCGCTGGCGTCGATCACGGCCTGGTTGCCGGTCGAGATCACCGTGTGGAAGTCGATCCCGCGGCCGGAGCCGAGGGCGTTGACGCCGACGTTGCCGCTCTGGCTGATCATCGCCACGCGGCCAGGCAGCACCCTGCCGACCGCGTCCCCCCACATCGGAGCATGGGCCCGGATCGCCGCAACACCGTTGCCGTTCGGGCCGCAGACGGGCATCCGGTAACGGAGGGCCACATCCTTGAGCTCGGCCTCCAGAGCGCGCCCGGAGGCGACCTCGCCGAAGCCTGCCGAGATCACGATCGCACCGCGGCAGCCGAGCGCGCCTGCTCGCTCGATCGTCTCGGGCACGCCCGCCGCCGGCACCGCGATCACCACGGCGTCCACCGGCTCGGGCAGATCCTCGAGGGTCGGCAGACACTCGAAGCCATGCACTTCGGTTCCGGCGCGGCTCGGGTTGACACCCCACACCGGGCCCGGGAAGCCCGCGCGCTCCAGGTTGCCGCAGATCAGGTCGCCGTAGCTGCTCGGCCGATCGCTGGCGCCGACGACCGCAATCGAGCGGGGCTCCAGGAGGGGCCGCGGATCGATACCTGTCTGCTGCTGTTGCTCGACGGTCGCCATCTCAGTCATCCGGTCTGGTTGCTCAGCGTGGTTGGAGCACTAGTGCAGCAGCGCCTCGACGCCACGGCGTTCGAGACCGCGGGCCACGATCAGCCGCTGGATCTCGCTGGTTCCCTCCCAGATCCGATCCACTCTCAGCTCGCGCAGGTAGCGCTCGGCAACGTTGTTGCGCATGTAGCCGCGGCCGCCGAAGGCCTGCACGCAGCGGTCGGCGCAGCGCCAGGCGCGCTCGGAGACGAACAGCTTGGCCATCGAGGCCTTGGCGTGGACCAACTTCAGCTCAGAGCCCGCATCGACCATGGCCGCGACCTGCATCGCGAGCAGCCGGCCGACGGTCGCGTCGGCCGCTGAGTCGGCGAGCGGGAAGGAGACACCCTGGTAGTCGAAGATCCGATTGCCGCCCTGGACCCTCTCGGTGGACCACTCAACGGTCTCGTCCAGCAACCTCCACATCGCGCCGACGCCACGGGCGGCGATCGCGATGCGCTCCTCGGTGAACCAGGCGCGCTGCACCTCATCGCCCTTGCCGATGCCGCCGATGACGGCGCTCTCGGGGACCTCGACGTCGGTGAACAGAATCGTCGGGTGGCCCTCCGGATAGGTGTGGGTGAACTGAGGCTCATCGATGAACTCGACTCCCGGCGTGCCCCGGTCGACCGCAAACAGGGTGGGCAGCTTCTCGCCGCCGTCGATCACGTTGACCACCACGATGTAGACGGCCGCCACGTCGCCCGTGGTCACGAACCACTTCTCCCCGTTGAGCCGGTAGCCGGCGTCGGTGGCAACCGCGGTGGCCTCGATCCGCGAGGGGTCGGAGCCGGCCTCGCGCTCGGTGACCGCGTAGGCATCCTTCATCTCGCCGCGGATCGCCGGCTTGAGGTACTTCTCGATCTGCTCGGGTGAGCCGTACTCCCAGACGTTGTAGGCGTTGGGGATGTGCCAGTAGACACCGTTGGTCGAGCGGCCGAACTGCTCCTCGACGAGGGCCCAGCCGAGACGCGACCAGCCCTGGCCGCCGTGCTCGGTGGGATGCAGGCCACCATTGAGCCGCGCGGCGATGCCCTCGCGCTTGATCATGTCGACCGTCTCCTGCGGCAACTTGCCTCCGGCCGCCTCGGCCTCCTCCTCGAGCGGGATCAGAATCTCCTCGACGAACTTGCGGGCCCGGGCCTGAAGTTCGAGGAGCTCGGGGCTGAGCTCACCGGGGACACCGGTGTCTTTGTGGCCGTTGGCGTTTGCGGGGGCGGCCGGCGTTGCGGTCGGGTTCATGGGCGTCCGTCCTGTTTCTGCGCCCGCGGCCCGACGGGGCTCTTGCCCGGCAATCCGCGCATCAGCGCATCGTGGTTTCCGATCACGGCCAACACGATCTCCCGTGCGGCAGCGAGCGACTCTTCGTCACTTGTTTCAAGTTCGAGCCCGGCCTGCGAGCGCTGCGCGCCGCCGCTGCGAGCGAGCTGCTCCGTCTCCCGCAACCAGGCGAGCCAGCGGCGTCTGCGGCCGCGCAGTACGAGCCGCTCGGCCCGCTGCCTCTCGCGCTCAACGGCTTCGGCACTGGGTGGACCCCCGCTCTTCAAAGTGGCTATCGCGCGTGGCAACTCGCGCTCCGGTTCGGGCGTGATCGACAGCCAATCGCGGCGCGCGGCGGTGAGCACGGTGGGGACGATAACATAACATTGACTACAAAGTCAGCCCTGGCTCCGAACCCGCTGAAATGCATCTTCCGGAGCCGAAAGCCGCACCGAGGAGCGCCGATGACCAACGGCCAAAGCACAACCTCAACGGAGGTTCGGCCGCCTGCCGCCGCAGCCGATTACCCGCACCGGGCTCTCGACCCGCGGCTCTACCTCGACCCGGATGCGCTCGCGCGCGAGCGTCGCGAGATCTTCGCCCGCAGCTGGCAGTACGCGGCCCACGTATCGCAGCTCAGCGACCCGGGCAGCTACATGACGACCACCGCCGGCGACCAGCCGGTGCTCGTCCTCCGCACCCACGACGGCGAGCTGCGGGCCTTCCGCAATGTCTGCCGCCATCGGGGCTCGGAGCTGCTCAGCGGCAGCGGCACCTGCAAGAAGGCGATCCGGTGCCGTTACCACGGCTGGACCTACGACGCCGATGACGGTCGCCTGCTCGGCGTCCCCGAGCACCGCAGCTATGCGGAGCTCGACAAGGCCACCCTCGGGCTCTTCCCAGCCAGGGTCGAGGTGCTGGCCGGCTTCGTGTTCGTCAATCTCGACCCACTCGCCCCCTCCCTTGCCGAGCACACGGCGGGCATCGAGCCGCTCCTCGAGCGCTACGGCGTCGCCGACCTCGAGGTCTTCTCCGCAGGCGACAGCGGCACCCAGCCGGCCAACTGGAAGGTGATCGTCGACAACTACCTGGAGGGCTACCACGTGCCGATCGCCCACCCCGGATTGATGCGGTTGCTCGACTACCAGCGCTACGAGGTCGAGCTCCACCCGGGCTGGGTCCAGTTCGATGCGCCCATGCGCGACGCGCCCTCGGAGAACCGCTCGGAGCGACTCTACCAGCGGCTCGTGCGGCCGATGCACGGCCTCGCAGAAGAAGACCGCCGGACCTGGCGCTATTTGTTCATCTATCCGAACACGACGATCGACCTCTATCCCGACCAGGTCAACGTCTGGAAGATCATGCCCGACGGCGTCGAGCGGACGGCGGATCTGTGGGCGAGCTTCCGGCCGCCCGGGTCCGGGCCGCTCACCCGGTTCGTGCAACGGCTCAACCACCGGCTCAACGCCGATGTCCTGCGCGAGGACGTCGATCTGGTGCGGCGCGTGCAGACGGGTATCCACAGCCACGGCTACAACTGCGGCCCGCTGTCGGCGCGCGAGGCCGCGGTCGGCTGGTTCGCCGATCGAGTCCGGGCGAGTCTTGGGGAGCAGGACGCTTGAGCGACTCACCGGTGGTCGAGCAGCGGGACGGGGGCGGCGTGGCTGAGCCGGACGAGCGCTCGACGCGGGACCGCATCCTCGACGCGGCCTGCGATCAGATTGCCGACGAGGGCATCGACGAGGTGCGCATCGCCCGCGTCGCAATGAAGGCCGGGGCCTCGACCGCGCTGGTCCACCACTACTTTTCGACCCGGGAGGAGCTACTGACGGAGGCCCTCCTGCACTCCTTCGAGCTCGCGGGCGACGAGCGCTTCGGGGAAAGCGGCGACGCCGGCGCCACGGGGCCCGGGGCGGGGCCGTCCGCGACCCGGCGCCTGGCCCTGCTGATCGACGAGTGCATGCCGCGGCCCGGCTCGCAGGAGCGGGAGTGGATCCTCTGGGTCGAGCTCTGGCTGCGGGCCGTGCGGGATCCCTCGCTGCGCCCGGTCGCCGCCCAGCTCTACGAGCGTTACCGGGATTGGATCGCCGATGCGATCCGTGCGGGAATCGAGAGCGGCGAGTTCGAGCCGGTCGATGCCGACGGGCTGGCCGACCACGCGATGGCGCTCTTCGACGGGCTCGGGCTGCGGGCCCTGATCGAGGATCCGGCGATGCCGCTCGAAAGCGCTCCCAGCCTGATCGCCGAACTGCTCGCGCCGCCGCTGGGCCTGGCCCCCGCCGACCTGCTCGCGAGGGGCGAATAGGGGCCTCCCCGCGGCTTCCGGCGCGCAGCCTGTGCGTATGGTAGTTTGAACGGCGGTTCAGCTTTCGCGGCAGCAGGCCGCGGTGAACCGGGGAGAGGACGGCGAGGAGGTTGGGCGCCAGATGAGCCCACGACCCCAGATCGACCACATCCGCAGGCCACAGATACTCGGCGCTGCGAGTGAGGTGATCGTCGAGCGCGGAATCGCCGCGACCCGGATCGCCGACATCGCGGAGCGCGCCGGCACCAGTGGCCCCGCCCTTCTGTACTGGTTCGACTCCAAGGACGCGATCCTCGCCGAGGCCCTCAGCTACGGGGAAGAGTCCTTCTACGAGGCAACCACCCGGCGGCTCGAGCAACTCGAGCGGCCCGGAGAGCGCATGCGCCTGCTGATCGAGAGCTCGGTGGACGACTACGACTGGACACTGTGGATGGAGCTCTGGACCCGCTCGCTCCGCGACGAGGGGGCGGCGGCGGCGCGGCTGAAGCTGGACCGGCGCTGGCGCCAGGAGATCGAGCGCGAGGTACGAGCCGGTCAGCAAGCCGGTGAATTCCCGACTGAGGACGCGCCTGAGCGCGTCGCCGCGATCATCGCCTGTCTGATCGACGGGCTGGCCGTACAGGCGACGCTCCGCGACCCCGAGTTTCCTCCCGGGCGGATGCGGGAACTGGCGATCGGGATCACCGAGCAGCTCCTCGGCGCGCCCCTGCCTGAGCTCCCGGAGCCGTCCAGCAAAGACCTTGAAACGTCGAACGAAGAGAGCGGGCCACTTGCGCTCGCAGAAGGAGAGCAAAATGACCGACCCCCTGGTTGACCGCTTGATCGCAGACCGCATGTCGCGGCGTGACGTAATGAAGGTCGGTGGAGGGCTGGCGCTGAGCGCGTCCCTTGCCGCCTGCGGGGTCGGTGGCGGCGACAGCAACAGTGTCCAGGACACCGTCAAGGCGATCGAGCCGAAGATCGACGGCGATCTCGTCTACTTCAACTGGGCCCAGTACCTCAACCCGAAGACGATCAAGGGCTTCGAGAAGGAGTACGGAGTCAAGGTCAAGCAGTCGAACTTCGACTCGATGGCGGGGATGATGGCCAAGCTGCGCTCCGGCAACAGCTACGACGTGATCTTCCCCAGCGCCGAGTTCGCCGCCAAGCTGATCAAGGCGAACCAGCTGCTCGAGATTCCGCGCAACGAGCTCACGGCGCTGCCCGACGTCTATTCGTTCTTCGACAACCCCTGGTACGACGCGGGATCCGCCCACACCGTGCCCTACTCCCTGTATCTGACCGGGCTCGGCTACCGCGCCGACAAGATCGAGACGATGACCGGCTCCTGGACCGACCTGACCAACCCCCAGGCGGATGGTCGCTCGTTCATCCTCGACGACTTCCAGGAGGGCATCGGGATGGCCAACCTGGTCAACGGCTACGAGCTGAACGCCGCGGAGGAGGCCCAGCTCCAGGAGGCCCGCGACTACCTGGTCGGCATCAAGCCGGAGCTGCGCGGCTTCAGCAGCGACACGATCACCAACATGGCGTCAGGCAACGCCTGGATCCAGCATCTGTGGAACGGCGACATCATCAACGCCCGTTACCGCGTCGACGATCCCTCCACGCTGAAGTTCCAGCAGAACTCCGAGGGTGTGCCGGTCGGTAGCGACGTGTTCGCGATTCCGGTCAACGCCGAGCACCCCGGCACGGCTCTGCTGTTCATCGACTGGGTGCTCGAGCACTCGGCCGAGAACGCCACCTGGACCGGCTACCCGATGCCCACCAAGAGCTCGGAGAAGCCCTACGCCGCCCTCGTCAAGGACGAGCCGGAGCTGCAGATCACGGTCGACGACCTCGAGGGGGGTCAGGAGTTCGCCAACCTCGAGGGGCAGGCACGCGAGAACTGGGATCGGACCTGGACCGAGGTCAAGGCCTCCTGAGGGGAGAGATAGGGCGATGAGGGAGGGGCGGTGATTTGAGCGAGCGACGCTTTGCGAGCCTCACGCTGCTCCCCGGGGCGCTCTGGCTGACGCTCCTGTTCCTGGTCCCGCTCGGGATCACGCTCGCGATCTCCTTCGGGACCACCGACGAACTCGGCAACGCGATCTACTCGTGGAACCTGGGCAACTACGACCGGGTCTTCGACCCACTGTTCGCCCCGGTGCTGCTGCGCTCGGTCGGCTACGCGGCGGCGACGGTCACGCTCTGTCTGCTGCTCGGCTACCCGATCGCCTACTACATCGCCCGCTTCGGGGGGCGCTACAAGTACGCGCTCGTCGCGCTGGTCGTGCTGCCGTTCCTCGTCAACTACCTGATCCGGGTCTACGCGTGGACGGCGATCCTCTCCGATGACGGGTTGCTCAACGGCATCCTCAAGGACATCAATCTGACCAGCGACGGGGTGCGCTTTCTCAACACTCCGTTCGCCGTGATCGGCGGGCTCGTCTACGGCTACCTCGCCTTCATGATCCTGCCGATCTACGCGGCGCTGGACCGGATGGACCCCTCGCTGATCGAGGCCGGCAAGGACCTCTATGCCGATGGCCGCCAGACCTTCCGCCATGTCACCTGGCCCGCGACCTTCCAGGGGGTACTGGCCGGCTCGGTGCTGGTCTTCCTGCCCGCGGTCGGTGACTTCGTCAGCGCCCAGCTGCTCGGCGGTCCCGACACCTACATGGTCGGCAACCTGATCCAGCAGCAGTTCTTCGACGCCAACAACTTCCCCTTCGGCGCCGCGTTGACCACGGTAATGATGGGCTTCCTGTTGATCTTCATGGTCTTCTACCTGCGCTCCGCCAACAAGGCAGCCGCGGAGGCCCGGGCATGAGCGCGCCTCCCGCACCGCTGGGCATCGGTGGCCTGCGGGGACGATGGTCTCGGCGCCGCGCGACCAAGCGTGCGAGCTTCGACCGGCCCCGCTTCCTCAAGGCGCTGTTCTACGCCTTCCTGCTCTGGAGCTTTGCGCCGATCGCGATCGTCGTGCTCTTCTCGTTCAACTCGAGCGTCTCGCTACAGAACTTCGACGGCTTCTCGACCCAGTGGTACTCGGACTTCTTCGGCGACGAGCAGCTGATCGAGTCGCTGCGGGCGAGCCTCGAGATCGCCCTGGTGACGATGATCGTCGCGACCACGCTCGGCACGCTCCTGGCCTTCGGGCTGATCCGGGCCCGCAACCGGATGAGCCCGATCACCAACGTGGTGATGCTCGTGCCGCTGGTCGTGCCCGAGATCGTCGCCGGAGTCACGGCGCTGCTGCTGTTCACGCAGATCGGCATGCAGCTCTCGCTGACGACGATCGTGCTCGCCCACATCACCTTCTCGATCTCTTATGTGACGGTGATCATCCGCGGCCGGCTCGCCGCGCTGAACCGCGAGGTCGAGGAGGCGGCGCTCGACCTCGGCGCAACGCGACTGCAGACGCTGCGCCTCGTGGTCCTGCCCGAGCTCTGGCCGGCGATCCTCGCCGCCGGTCTGCTCGTCTTCGCGCTCAGCTTCGACGACTTCGTGCTCAGCTTCTTCACTACGGGCACCTCGCCCCAGCCACTTCCCGTGCGGATCTATTCCTCGATCCGCTTCGGGGTCACTCCGACGATCAACGCGATCGGCACCCTGATGCTGCTCGTCTCGGTCTCGACCATCGCGCTGGCCCTCTGGCTGCCGCGACTGCTCGGCCGGCGCGGGCAGGAAGTGCTGATCGGAAAGGACGCCCTATGAACGAGAGCGCGACCGAGACGAGCGGGGCTGTGCCCCCTGTGGACGGTGAGGAGGCGGTCCGTTTTGAGGGCGTCTGCAAGCGCTTCGGGGACACCGACGCCGTCAAGGACCTGAATCTGTCGATCAGTCCAGGCGAGTTCTTCTCGCTGCTCGGACCCTCGGGCTGCGGCAAGACGACAACGCTGCGCATGGTGGCCGGCTTCGAGCAACCCAGCGAGGGGCGGATCTTCCTCGACGGTGAGCCGGTCGAATCCGTGCCGCCGTACGAGCGCAACGTCAACACCGTCTTTCAGAGCTATGCGCTGTTCGAGCACCTCGACGTCCAGGAAAACGTCGCTTTCGGCCTCAAGCGCCGCAAGGTGCCCAAGGACGAGCTGCAGCGTCGGGTCTCCGAGGCTCTGGAGCTGGTCCAGCTGCACGGCCGCTCCGACGCCAAGCCGCGCGAGCTCTCCGGCGGGCAGAAGCAGCGCGTGGCGCTCGCCCGGGCGCTCGTCAACCGGCCTTCGGTCCTGTTGCTCGACGAGCCGCTCGGCGCCCTGGATCTAAAGCTGCGCCGCCAGATGCAGGTCGAGCTCAAGCAGATCCAGCGGGAGGTCGGGATCACCTTCGTCTACGTGACCCACGACCAGGAGGAGGCCCTCTCGATGTCGGATCGGATCGCGGTCATGGACTCCGGCGAGGTCAGGCAGTGCGGTGAGCCGGAGGACGTTTACGAGCACCCCGGCGGAGAGTTCGTCGCCGGCTTCATCGGCATCTCGAACCTGATCGAGGGGACGGTCGAGGACGGCGGCCAGGTCCGGATCGCCTCGGGAGCAGTGCTGCGGGCGCCGCTGCCGGAAGATTGCGGCCGCGGCGCGACCGTGCAGCTCTCGGTGCGCCCTGAGAAGATCGCCGTCGACGACGACATCGAGGCGGACATGGTCAGCCTGGAGGGGACCGTCGAGAGCCGCGTCTACCTTGGTGTCAGCACGCAGATCACGGTCGCCCTCGGGGGCGGGGGACGACTGGTGGCGCTCGAACAGGCGACCTACCGCGCGAGCGCCGACGACCGCTGGGAGCCGGGCATGTCCGTCCGGCTCGGCTGGCACCCCGAAAACTGTCTCGTGCTCCGGTAGAGACGTGCGGGTTGCAATCGTCGGAGCCGGGCTCGCCGGTCTCGCCGCGGCCGACGCTCTGGCCATGGCCGGTCACGAGCCGGTGGTCCTCGAAGCCCGCGACCGGGTCGGCGGCCGAACGCACTCGCGCGAGCTCGACAACGGGGCGGTGGTCGAGATGGGGGCGGAGTTCATCCTGCCGGGCTGTACGGCGGTGCTCGAGTCGGCCGACCGGTTCGGGCTCGGCCTCTGGGACAAGGGCATGCGCTACGGAAAGCGTGATCCACGCGGTGTCGAGGTCCGGCCCGGGGCGATGGAGGAGGCCGTCGCGGCCATCGATCGTGCCCTCGGGGCGGGGGAGGGGGAGGGGAGGCACGTTGGCGAGTTGCTTCGCCGGCTCGATCTCGACCCGGGCGCCCGCGAGGCGATCCTCGCCCGGACCGAGGTGTCGGCGGCGGCCCCCGCGGATCTCGTCCCGGCCGCGGAGCTGGCGCTGCTGGCCCGGGTCAGCGATCTCCCTGCACCCGGCATAGCCGGGGGAAACCAGCGGCTTGCGGAGGCGTTCGCGGACGCCGTCGGCCGCGACTCGATCCACCTCGCCGACCCGGCGCGCGCCGTCGCCGAACGCGAGGACTGCGTCCTCGTCCGGACCGATGACGGCGAGACGACGGCGGACCGTTGCATCGTCGCGGTGCCGGCATCGGTGATCGGGGCCATCGAGTTCGACCCCCCTCTTTCGTCGGCCGTAATCGAGGCGCTCGAATCGATCTCCTATGGCCACGCGGCCAAGCTCTTCGTCCCGCTCGCTTCCCCGGCGATGTCCAGCGCGACGCTCTCGGTCCCCGATCGCTACTGGGCCTGGACCGCGACCGGGGGCGGCGCAGACTCGCAGCCTGTTATTAGCGCGTTCGCCGGCTCGGAGGGTTCCCTGCGGAAGTTGGGAGTCGAGCGCGGCGCAGGCGAGTGGGCGGCAAAGCTTGCCACCCTGCGCCCGGACCTCGATATGGCGGTCGAGGACGCCCTGCTCTCGACCTGGGACGACG